>JAHBXG010000019.1 GCA_019636565.1 Phycisphaeraceae bacterium | reverse complement strand
CGCTTCCCTCCGCCGGTGCAAACCGGATCAGGTTCTACGGGTGCATCTCAGCGCCGGCCCCGAATGGACGACGCGCCCCGAGCGAAGATGGAGTGTAGGAGTTGGTGGCTTCAGGTCGCAATCCTCGCCGGCAGAATGACCATGCTCTGCCCCGCCCATTGCAAACGGCGTTGGATGGCGAAGGCGGTCTGGTTGTGCAGTAGCCGTTCGAGTAGTGATTCTTGCCTGAAGACAAGCTTTCCAGCGAAAAAGACCGCGTGCGGGAATTCCTTTGCGATGTCGAGGCAGAGTTGTTCGGCTTCCTCAACCGGGTCAGTGCCGATTGATGCTCGTCCGGCGGCAGGAAGGCCAAGTGCGTTTGCCGCGGCAACGAATTTGGCGAGCGTGGCATCGGTCTCGAACCGAAGATCATCGATCGATTCGGGGCCCTTGAAGCGGCCGGAATCGATGACGCCGACGCTGACGAAGATGACGCTGGAGAAGTGATGCGGGAAGAGCCGCACGGCGTTGAGCAGCGTGTGGAGACCGAGGCCACCAAACGCCGAGACGAGAATGACGGCTGTGGGTTTGGTCGGGTCGGGCGCGCCGAGCGGAGGCGCGGAAGCTTCCGGAATTTTTACGAGTGACTCGAATGCCGCGGCAGCGGTTGCGCCGAGGCGGGTGTAATGACGGCGTGTGAAAACGCAGAGCGCAACGACCGCTCCGGTGGCGACAAGGGTGACCCAGCCCCCCGAGGCGAACTTGTCGATCACGGTAAAGGTCAGGATCGTGACGCAGAGGATGAGGCCGGTCTTGAACAGCACGAAGTCCGCGCGGAACGACCGGAGCGTGCGGCGCTGCTTCCATGTGTCCACAAGCATCGAAAGCATGGAAAGCGAGAACGTCAGGAAGACGTTGATGCTGTACATCACGACGAGAAGTTGCACACTGCCTCGTGTGTAGAGCAGCGCGGCGAGTGCAGCGCCGCCGACGAGCAGGATGCCGTTTTGAGTGGTCAGCCGTTCGGATAGCGACGCGAAGCGGCGGGGGACCCAGGAGTCGATTGCCATGTTGGCAAGGACGCGCGGTCCATCGACGAAGCCGGCTTGGGCGGCGACGACGAGCAGTGCCGCGGCAGAGAACATGGTGACGAAGACAAACGTGCTTCCCATCGGCCAGCCGGATGCCAGGCGTTCGACGAGGACCGCGTTCATGGTCTTGCCATCGACCGGGCGGATGTCCCAGAGGAGATAGAGCAGCAGCAGGCCGGTCGCGGTGAACGCGAGCGAGACGGCCATGTAGATCATGGTGCGCTGCGCGGTCTGGACCTGGGGATGGCGCATGATGGGGATGCCGTTGGAGACGGCTTCGATTCCCGTGTACGTGCCGCCGCCCATGGAGAAGGCGTGGAACAAAAGGAAGACCAGGCCGAAGATGCCGAGGGAAGAAGTGCCCTGCGAGAAGCCGCGAGAGACTTCGCGAACGGTGCGAGTTGCTTCAGGAATGTGGCCGAGAAAACCGCCCGCGATGACGATGAGGTGGGTGATGACGAAGACGAAGAAGATCGGCGCGAGGATCATGACAGATTCACGCACACCGCGAATATTGAGGACCGTCATCCCGATGAGCATGACGACGGCGGCAGGGAGTTTCCAAGGAAGGAATGACTCGGGTAGTACGCTGAAGAGCGCATCTCCCGCAGCCGCGATCGAGATCGTGACCGTGAGGACGTAATCAACGACGAGGGCGCAGCCGGAGACGAGGCCGGCGTTGGCTCCAAGGAGCTTGGTTGCGACCACATAACCGCCGCCTCCGTGCGGGAAGCGGCGGATGATGCGGGAGTACGCGGAGGAAATGACGAGAACGGTTGTGACCATCAGGCCGGCGAGTGCGACGGCGAGATAGCGGTGATCACCAAGGGCGCGAAAGGCCTCTTCGGGTCCATAAGCGGAGGAGGAGAGGCCGTCGGCGCCAAGGCCGACCCACGCGAGCACCGCGATGAGCGAGACCTTGTGGAAGAGCCCCTTGTCATCGAGCCGGCGCGGCGGCCCGATGAGTGCGCGACGCGCGCGGCGCGCGAGCGATGGGGGCTCCGTGCGCGCAGCGATGGCGCCGGATTGGTCCGAACCGTTATGTGAATGCAGCAAACCGAGGCCTCCGAAAATGCCGACAGAGGACGAGCCCGGCTTCTCCGGTGGTTCATCCTTCCGACGCCTACGGGGTTAGCTGACGGGCTCGGGCAGGAAAGCTTGCCCTACGCCCCGGGATACGCGCCGGTGCGATTCGCCCCAAAGAACTGGGTCCCCCGTTCCCACGCGAGCAAGCGCGTAAGACTCGGCGATGTTGAATGAATCGTATCGAAAAAAGCGTAGAGTCAAGGGCCTGCGTTCTGCGCTATTGCCGGAGAATGAAATACGAACGTGAGTGGTCGCGAGTGATTAGCGAGGCGGCGCGTCGGCGTTGTACCCCATTTGGGTGTTATAAACCGCGCTCTTGCCGCGAGCGACGGTCAGTGTCTTCCATTCGATCCCGGCACGGGATGCAAGCACCCGCGATATTTGCACGATCTGCCCGGCGTGATACGCCGTGTGGGAAACCGAACGCGTCAATGCAAGTGCAAGTGTGTGGGGCTCGCCTCGGATCGTGAGTGTTCGGGAGAGGTCTTCGTCGGTGAACGTCGCCAATTGCGATTGGACTACGCTCCACCCGGCGTTCCACGTTGCCATGAGCGCGGCACGGTCCGCGAAGTCGTCAATGAATTCGGTGTCGCGATTGCGCCAGGGCTTCTCGCCATCGGTCGTGAGGGCATCGGTCCAGCGCGAGCGAAGGTTGCCGCCGACGTGCTTCATGATCACGGCGATGGAATTGGTTTCCTTATCGAGTGATTGACGGAGTTGATCCCACGAGAGCTGCTCGATCGCGCCTTCGGAGAGTTTGCGGTATCGCCGGAACTCGGCTTCGAAGGCAATGATCGTGAGGCGGGTGGACATGTGCAATCAAAGGGCGGGTGGCAATTATCCGCACGGTGCGTTCCCCGGGGCACAACCCCGTCGGCGGCAAGAATGCGCTCAATCACGCATGTCCGACGTCGCCTGCCAATCGGTCACATCCAGTTCGGGCAGGTGCGTCGAGATCCCGGGTATCGCGAGATGGCGAAGAATGTTGATGCACTGGGCGTGGTGATAGTGCCCGTGTGTCAGGACATGCACATACGCGGCGCCGGCCGCGAAGGTGTACGGCTTGCCGCCGAATTCAAGATGAACCAGGCGCGAAGGATCGGCGCGGATGTTCGGCGCGAGCGCCGCGAGCGCGTTGTGATGTTCCTGCAGGATTGCGTCGAGCTGGTCCGTGGTTCGCAACGTGTTGTCGGTGGTGCCCAGAAATGGTCGCACGGGGCGCCCCGCGATCCGATCGGACCAACGACCCATCGCCCCGATGATGTGCGTGAGCGTTGCATGCAGCCCGCCTTTTTCAGCGGGTCCAACCGGAAACGAGCGCGAGAACTGTTCGGGGGTGAGTCGCGCACAGACCTTCAGAATCTCTCGCGTGCCCCAAAGATTGTGGGCAAGCAGCACGTCGTAGGGATCGGAGGTGATGGGAATGGCCACGGTGTGACTCTCCGGTGTTATCGCTCCAATGTAACAGGAACGGACCTAGCGGTCGGAAACCTCGAGAAGCCTCGCGGCAGACTCTTTCGCGCGTGCGGCCACGTTCGTCGGTCCGTGCAAGGCGGCCCAGAGGATGGCGCCGGCGGCGAGCATGGTGATCTCCTGCGCGGCCAGATCGAGGGCTGAAGGAGAGAGTTGGGTGCATGCTCCGGCGATCCAGCCGCGAATCGCTGCATTGAGGTCGACGGTGTGAGCAGCCGAGATCTGGAACGCCTTGGAACGCGGGTCTTTTATTTCTGCCGCCACGTTGATGAAAGCGCAGCCCTTGAACTCTTTGGTGTGAAACCATTGATCGAGCGCATCAAAGAGCGCAAGCGGTCGTACCGCGGGCCTTGATTTCTCAACGGTGGTTCGCAGCCAGGCCATCCACTCGGTGTGCTTGCGCTCGAGCCACGCAGCGACGAGCGCGTCCTTGGAATCAAAGTGGTTGTAGAGCGACATCTTGGCGACGCCGGCTTTCGCGATAATGCGGTCGATGCCGACAGCGCTGATGCCGTGCGCGTAGAAAAGTTCACCCGCGGCGTCGAGAAGCTTCTCGCGCGCCGCGGGCTTTTCGAGCTTTGGGGCGATTCTTCCGATGGAATTGACGTGGCGCTTGGCCATGGCGAGAGCGTACCGACTTGAAGGAGAGGGGCGATCCAATGCCGCGGCAGCGATTTCACGGTTGCCGCGACCGATTCGGGCAGCGATGTCAGGCCTTGACCACGGGGAAATCAATCTCGGTCTCGGCGCTCTTGTTGAAGATGTTGGTGAAAAGGTTGAGGGCGACGCTCGCGATAATCTCCGCGATCGCTCCGTCGTTCCAGCCGGCCTGGCGAACGTTCTCAAAGTCGGCGTTGGTCACGCTCCCGCCGGTCTGAGCCAGCCGCCGGGCGAACGCGAGCGCCGCGGCGGTCTTGGCTTCTGGCGAGCCGGCGTTGCGGCTAGCGCCGAGCTCGTCTGCTGTAAGACCAACCATTTTGCCGATGGCGGTATGGGCGGAAAGACAGTAATTGCACGCATTGGTCTGGGCCGTGACAATCGCGATCTGCTCCCGGAGCTTGACCGGCAGCGACGAGGCGTTCAACGCGCCGGAGAACGCGAGATAGCCGTCGAGAACGGCCGGCGAATTCGCCATGACCTTCGTCATGTTGGGGACAAGTCCGAGCTTGTGCTTCACGGCGTCGAGCAGTTCCTTGGCTTTGCCGGTGGCGGATTCGGGTGAGACAGCGGGCAGTCTGGACATTGGAATCTCCTGGTAAATGTGCCGAGCGGGCTCACGAGAACCGATCCT
The DNA here is from genome assembly GCA_019636565.1 of Phycisphaeraceae bacterium. Taxonomy (GTDB): domain Bacteria; phylum Planctomycetota; class Phycisphaerae; order Phycisphaerales; family UBA1924; genus JAFEBO01. The sequence goes on along the minus strand of JAHBXG010000019.1, from coordinate 71,734 downwards.
CGGCAACGCCAGTGAGATGTAGACCGGTCTGTCTAGTTACAGCCAATCCCGAAGAATCTGGAAAATGGCGAAATCCAAACGGCTACGGGGCGGTCGGCGCGGGGGAGGTGTCCGCCCCGCCAGGGGCATCCACCGGGGGGCCGATGTGCCTTGCGAGGAAATCGAGGATCGCATTCGGTAGTTTGGAATGGAAGATGTAGGCGATGATGTGCCCGCCGCTGGAAGCGATGACGACTTCCGTTGGCACGCCGGCATCTTTGGCGGCAGACGCGATCCTCTGGGCGTGATAAACGGGAAGGATGTCGTCGTCCTTGCCGTGGGTGATCAGCAGCGGGATATTGCCGAGCTGCGCCGCCCAGTCTTCGGGATCGGGAGTATCGGAACCGCCGAGGATGAAGCCGCCGACGGGAAAGAAGTCGTTCATCGCGCGCCGGTACGTCGAGAACGCGGATGCGCTGACAACGCAGGCAACCGGGATGTTTTCGCGGAAGGCGTGAGCGCCGACGCTTAAGGCAAGCGCTGCGCCCAAGCTGTGGCCGTAGACGGCAATCCGATCAGGATCAACATCGGGTCGCGAACGCAGGTACTCGAATGCCGCCCAGGAGTCTTCGGCGAGCGTTTCCGCAGTGAGATCGGCCTTGCTCGAGTTTCCAAACCCCCGGTAATCGAACGAAAACACGGTGTATCCCGCTCGCTTGATGAAATCGGCCATGTTGGAATCGGCAGAATCCTGCACCCCGTGGCAGAACAAGACAGCCGGCTGGTGCGATCCGGGGTTCGCGATCTCCTTTGCACCCGGTAGAAACCAGCCTTCCAGCGTGAGGTTGTCCGTCGTCGGGAATCGCACGACCTGAACCAGTTCGGGTGGCGCAGGGGGTGGGCCGCCTTTGGGAATCTGGTTCATCAGGTTGCAGCCGCCCAGAACAAACAGCAGCAGGGCGCGGGCGGCACGGAAACCGGAGGATGCAAGAAAGGTAATCATGGATTGACGCGACGCGACGACCGATGCCGCAGTATCCTGCGCGCATGTCGAGACTCATCCTAGCGATACTCTGTCTGTCCGTCGGCGGATGCACCATGGATGCAACAACGCGAGCCAAGCCGAATGTGCAATGGGCCATCGCCATACACGGCGGAGCCGGCGCGATCGATCGTGGTGAGTCCGCGCAACTCGAGGCGGCCTACCGCGAGGCGCTGGAAAGCGTTCTGCAGGAGGGCAAGCGGAGGCTTACCAGGGGCGAGTCTTCGCTCGATGTTTGCGAAGCCCTGGTTCGGATGATGGAGGACAATGAGCTCTTCAACGCCGGCAAGGGTGCGACGCTCACTGAGCGCGGCACCGTCGAACTCGATGCGGCGATCATGGATGGCGGAAAGGGCGGGAGCGATGCGAGCGAACCACGGGCCGGCGCGGTTGCGAGCGTGACGACTATCAAGAATCCGATTTCTCTCGCGCGGATCGTCATGCAGAAAACGCCCCACGTGCTCTTGGTAGGCCCCGGCGCGGAAGCCTTCGCAGAAAAGGCCGGGGTCGAGCGCGTTCCGAACTCGTACTTTGTGACGGAGCGCCGGCGCCGGCAACTCGAAGCGGAACTCGAAAGGCGCCGCAAGGTGACCGATGCGCCCTCCGCGAGCAAGTACGGCACGGTTGGGGTGGTGGCGCTCGATACGTCGGGCCGGCTTGCCGCGGCAACCAGCACAGGAGGCATGACCGGCAAGATTCCCGGCCGAGTCGGTGACGCGCCGATTATCGGCGCCGGAACGTTCGCGAATGATGTCGTCGCCGTGAGCTGCACGGGAACCGGCGAGCAATTCATTCGTAACTCGGTCGCCAGTGGCATCGCTGCACGCATGCGTTTGCTCGACGAAGGTGTCCAGGAAGCGAGCGACTACTACATCTACAGGGTGCTCAAGCCCAAAGACGGCGGCTTGATCGCGCTCGATTTCCACGGAAACGTCGCGATGCCTTACAGCAGCGAGGGCATGTACCGCGGGAGCGCAAACAGCGAAGGCCGATTCGAAGTCCGAATCTGGGAAGATTGATAGATCGAAAAGCTGGGACCTCGCGATCCTGCATGGTGTTGTGCCTCGCCAACCTCCAATCCCCCGCGTAGGTCGCGAGTTTCTAGAACGCGCCGATTTCCATGAGCGGTTCGATGAGAGGGCGGCCCCTCCGGTCTACCGCGTAGATCGGCGCGGGCGGGAAGGAATCGTCGACGTGCCGCTTGACAACCGCGTCGGCCTGCATTCTTTTCAGAGTTTGCGAGAGAGCGCGATCCGTCACGGGACCAAGGGCGGAGCCGATCTCCGAAAACCGAGCGCCGGGGGAACTGCCGATCACAAAGAGCGCGGGCATCGACCACCGCAGGAGCGCCGAATCTCGGAGTTCGAGCCTCGTGATCGCACGATCAAGCGTCACGGACGCCGGCGCGAGCCGATCTCCGGACTCCGTCAATATGTACTCCGGCCTCAATGGGTGCCCGTAGCCCGGGTTTGGCTGGGCTAGGCCGAGAGAGATGAGGTGGTCAAGCGACTGCCGCACGGCAACGGGGCTCGCGCCCAAGCGTCTCGAGAGCGTGACAAACTTGCTCCCTTCGCTGACTTTCAGTTCTGCAAGGATCGGAATGCACCATCGGCGCGCAAAGAGATGCAAGAGCGTGTTCGGGATCTGTGCCATACTCGGAAAAGTGAAAATGCGTTTGACATAGAAAGTATAGTCGCTATATTTCGTTTGTCGATCGCGACGGGCGCGTTCGTGGCAAAATCACCCGAAACTCGGTACAGGAGCGTTTCGCATGAGCACGATGGGTTCTGCAAAGACGGCGGCGGCAGCCGATTCCCTCGGATTTGATGGTGGGCTGACGCTTTCCTGTCAGTGCGCAGACAGGAAAAAGGCGGCCGCCTGGTACGAAAAAATCCTCGGGTTCAAATTGCTCTATGACGTCGCGGAAATCGGCTGGTGCGAACTCTCAACGGCCGTATCAAAGGTCAACATCGGGTTGTCGGAGGTGGAGAAGCCCCGTGTCGGGGCGGGGCCAGTGCCCACGTTCGGCGTGACGGACCTCGACTCGGCCCGCGCGAAATTGGAAAAGCAGGGAGTCCGCTTCGACGGTGCAACTCGGGAGATTCCCGGCATGGTGAAGCTCGCGACGTTTTTCGATCTCGACGGTAATGCATTGATGTTGTTTCAAGACCTGCAGAAATCGTGATGAAGTCGGCGAGTTCGTGGGGATCAACGGGAGCGCGAATATGAATATGAAAGCAGTGCGAATAGGTTTGGTAGGAAGCGCGTGCATGCTGGGCGGATTGGTCATGATCGGTGCCGGTGAACCGGAATCGGCGGTGCAGCAGCCGACTTTGGCATCCCCCGGTGCGCGTCCTTCCGGAGTTGCAGCTCAGATTGCAGACGCAGCTTTTCTTGCCGGTCGTTGGCAGGGGACGATGGGAAAGAACAAGGATTCGTTCGTCGAAGAAATCTGGAGCGAACCCGGCGGTAGGAACGCGATCGGCATGTTCCGCTGGAACAAGCCCGACGGCATGGCGACGGTACAGGAGTTATTGACGATCACTGAGGAAGATGGCACGTTGCTGCTGCGACTGCGTCATCAGAACGCCGCGGGAATCGCGTGGGAAGAAAAGGACAAGCCGCTGGTGTTCGCACTCGCCGAGAAATCGCCGACGCTGCTTCGATTTGATTCGTTGCACGTCTCCGGCGATGTGTCCCGCTGCCGCTATGAAATGAGGGAAGGAAAGCTCTTCATCGACGTCGAATTTTCGGCTCCGACGGCCGAGGCCGCGGCGGGCGGCAAGAAGCAGCGACCACCGCTGAACTTTGAATTGAACCGCAGGCCCCTTTGAAGACCGCAACCGAGTACCACGAGCTCCCGCTCGAAGAGCGCTATTTGTGCGGCGAATCGAGGTCGCGCAGATAGTCCAGCATCTCGCGATCGAGCGCATGAATCTCTGGAGATCGGAAAATCGTGCCGTGGTCGTAGCCGGGAAGCACCTTGATGTATCCGCCGGGGGGCGGTGGATGTCCAGCCTTCATATCGGCTTTGCTCGGTTGTTCCCATGTGGCAACCAGATGGTCAACATCGTCCTTAAGGAGCGAGACGGCCTCATTCAGGAAGAAACTGTCCGAATCGCCGACCAGGATGCGCACGTTGTTTCGCAGCGGCCACAGATAGCGTTCAGGATCCGCGCGAATCATGGCGCCGATGTCGTACCTGTGATACTGCTCGGCGACAGCATGATCGATGACGCCCGTGACGGGATCGAAGAGCGCCGCGGGATGGCCGGCGGCATTTCGCGGACCGAAGACAGCAAACCAAGAATCCCACTGCTGCCCCGAGGTGTTGTCCGGACCGAGAACGTCTTCTTGCATCGCTTCGCGCCGGATGGTCATGACGTTTCGTGTTTTTCCGGTATCGCGATCGAGTTCGCGAAAGCTCGGGCGGTCGGTGCACATCAGTGCGCCGGACTCAGTCTTTGACGGTGCCGTGTAGAAATCGTCTTCGTCGTAGATGTTCACGATTTGGAACCTGCGGAAATCGACCGGATCGGGCGAAGAGGACCACGCGGCGCCGAAGGTGTTGGGCTCGGTGAGGGCGAGCCAGACTGTGGACCAGCCTCCTGAAGAGTGGCCGCGGAGTATGCGGTCTTCGGGCCTGGCGATCAGCGGATACTTCTTTTCGAGCGCCGGGATGAGTTCGGTCGTAAGCGCCTTGGCGCACGGCCCGTTATTGGCGGAATCGGCGAAGAGCGTGTGGCCGTTCGGGCCTTCGGGGTTGAGGACGATGAGAAATGTTGCTTTGGCGAGGTTTCGTGCGGCGCCGGTTGAGCCGGCGCGATCGACAGCAAGGTGGGCGGCATCGAGATCGTCGCCGCCAAAGCCCGGAACCATGTAGATAGCAGGGTAATGACGCGAAGGGTCGTATTCGAGCGGGAGGACGACGCCGGCGCGCAGCCGAACCGATTCGCTTCGGTGCGCTGAAAGCAACGCCGATTCGATATCAAACCACTCGACGCCCGGTAAAGCCGGACGATTGGGAGCCTGTATCTGATGGTTGAGGACCAGACGGATCGAACCATTTCCGTCGGGATCGATCATGAGTTCCTGAGGATCGGAATAGAGATTCCCGGAAACGCGCTTCCAATTGCTGTCCTGATGCGTCCGGATCAGGCACGCTTGAGCCTGGTATTGGCCTGCCTTGAGCTCGCTGGGTTTATGCGGATAGGCGCTCGCGCGATCGTCGATCAAGATCTCGTTGGGGTGCGTGAGTGCGTCGACATCGAGGCCGAAAATCGGCTGCTCAGAGTCCCAGAAGGGTCCCTCAATCGGCGGCGTGTCCGGCTTGACGCCCGAGTTTTCTGCGACAAGGAAAACAACGAGCCTGCCCCCCGCCCGCGCAGAGAGCCTCTGATCAAGCGTAACTGATATTGTGGGGGCGGCCGTAGCGCCAGCAACGCAGAGGCTGGCGAGAAGCGAGAAACTCAACCGGGAGAGATCCATGGCGAAGTGTCTGCGCCCATCCGTGGCCAAGATCTAGGGCAGTACCAAGCAAAATAAGAACAGATTGGGGTTACCGCGACAAAATAACATTTTTACGACGAATTCATACCAAATTCATGTTGAATCAGTAGTTGAAGCTCCCAAACCTTGAACCGGGCCAAGTCACGGCCCGAATAGGCGGAGCGTTCCTGCAAGCCCTTTCTATTCCAAACTGAGTTGACTATCGAATGAGGGGCAGGCATCGGAGAGGCCGCCGGTGAGCTCGGACGGGTTTGCGACACATTCTCGAGATGTGAACGAGCGCTCCATTCGGAGCAGGGTTCGGCACGCCTACATCGAAACGCACCTGATGAAGCTGCGGGCAACGGGCGAGTTCGATCGCCTGCTGGAAACGCCTCGCGTCCACTTCATTTACCTGCACCACGTCTTTGACGATGAAGCGCAGAACTTCCGCCGGACGCTCAGTGAGGTCGCGCGAACGCACCAATTTGTGACGTATTCCAAGGCAGTGGAACTGGTGTATTCCGGAAAAGTTGATCGTCCGACCGTGTGTTTGAGCTTCGACGATGGATTGAAAACAACGCTGGGCGCATCGCGGGTGATGGACGAATTGGGGATATCCGGTTGTTTCTTTGTGTGCCCCGCGATCGTCGGTGAGACCGATAGGGCGATGGTGAAACGGTTCGCGGAGACGCGGTTGCATTATCCGCCGATGGACGTGCTGTCGTGGCCGGACATTGAGGACATGCTCGCACGCGGTCATGAAATCGGGAGCCATACGTACTCGCACCCGAACATGGGTGACGTTTCGGTGGAGCAGGCGATTGATGAGCTGCAACTGTCGGCCGAGGAGCTGCGGAAGCGACTCGGCGGCGTGAAGCACTTCGCATGGCCTACCGGAAAGTGGGAGATGTTCAGTGCTCGGGCGGGCAAGGCCGCGTTTGATCTTGGATACCAGAGCTGCGCGTCGGCGATTCGGGGGTGCCACATGCCCCGGCCGCGATCCGTAGGGGCCCGAGAGGTGTGTCTGCGCCGCGATCACATCATGGGTTCCTGGCCTCTGCGTCAAAACATGTATTTCTTGGCTCGGAGCGTGCTCAATGCTGCGGGCAATGATTATGAATGGCCCGAAGCTTGGAAATCGATTATTCAAAAAGAGCGGCATCCATCCGAAGCAGACTCTGGCGTGATCGCGTCGAAAACAGGAATTTTCGCCGCGCCGGGTTGTTGAGCGGCACTGAAATCGGTCTGTACGCGGATCCTGTGCTGTATGACATTCTTCACGAGCCAGGAACGGCGTCGGAAGTACGGATGCTGATGCGCGTCTGGCGGCACGCGGGCGCGGGCTCGCCTCGGGTTGCCCTTGAGCCAGCTTGCGGGACGGGGCGGTACCTGACGAGATTAGCGCGATCGGGCTGGAAGGTGCGGGGCTTCGACAGCGATGCGGCGATGGTGAATTACGCAAAAGGGAGGCTTCGTGGGAGCGTGGGCGGGGATGCCCGGATTTGGAGAGCTCGATTCGATACCTTTGGGTCGAGAGTGAGCGCGTCGTCGGTCGGTCTGGCGTTTTGCCCCATCAATTCAATCCGGCACGTGGCCAGCGATGCGGAACTCGTGCGGCATCTGGTGATGGTGAAACACGCACTCGCTCCGAGCGGCGTTTATGCGGTTGGGATCAGTCTGAGCGCGTACGGACTGGAGGCGCCGACCGAAGATGTCTGGAAAGGGAGGCGTGGGTCACTCTCCGTGAAGCAAGTGGTGAGCTATACCCCCGCTCGCGGTAGCAAGGGCCGGTCTGCGCGGGCGGAGCGGGTGGACAGCGTCCTCGAGATTCGGCGTGGCGAAACTACAGAGGTCCGCGCGAGTGCTTATTCATTGCTGAGTTACTCGCGGGAGCAGTGGGAGGCAGCGATCGCTCGATCGGGGCTTCGAGTGATCGGGATGGTGAACGAGTTTGCCACGAAATTCGACCCGGGGAAACTTGGCTACGCAATCTGGCTGCTGGCAAGACGGGAACATCCGCTTGCAGTAGCGCGGCGTTTCAAGGGATCGCGACGGAGCGGTTGATTCTGACTCCGGCTTCTGAATCCGCAATCGAAACCGGAATGCGCTGCCCTTTGTGTGCGGGATACACATTGCGGAGCGTGAAGCGGTGGATGACCTGATTGCCGGGCAGCACTTCGCCCACGTCCACGAGTTGGCGCGGCATTTCGGGAGGAAATGCGGTCATAACGAGCGTCAGAGGCGCGCGGGACTGGTTGCTGATGGTGGCCTCGAGCACGACGTCATTCCCGCGGGGTGTTGCGGTTACCGAAAAGGAAATATCGCGAAGCCCCAATTCCATTCGGGCGGCGACGCGGAATGGCTCGTACGAATGGCCGGCCGCGAGTTGCACGCTGAAAACGAAGGGCTTTGTGCCGACCTCTTCGGCGGCGCCAAACGAAACCGACATCGGAAGGCTTGCGGTTTCGCCTGGAGCGAGCGCGAAACCGAACGTGCGTGGATTGATCCGCCAGGTCCGATCGCGCCGTGCCGAATTGCTGAGGCCTCCTGGTTCGAGCAGATGAAGCGTGCCGCTTACCGGGACCGGCCAGGTATTGGTGACTTGGATGTTGTGCTGGGTTTCCGGGCTGATCATGGAGAGCAGCGGTGGATCGATAGTGAACTTGGCGACAAAGTGGAGGAGCTCGGCATCCACACCCTCGACGAAAAGCGGAGATGATGAAATGGCGATCGGGGATTGGGCCGGGTCGTTGAGAGGTGCGGCATTGCCAAAGACATCGATCAATTGAATGGGTCCGGATCCGAGGTAGTTCTGGAGTTTGACCTGCTCGGGCAGCGAGGCATCGTTCCAAAGCACAAGCAGTCCAGAATCCTTTGAGCCGGAGCGATCGGCGAAGAGGTAGGCTTCGCCGGCACCCGGAAGCGGAAATTCGCAGACAAAGCGGCGATTCGCGAGACGATCGATCACGGCGCGCCACGCGGCGAGTTCTGGGCGCGGCATCAGCTGGGTCGATCGATCATTGCGGACGGACCAGGGATCGACAAGCGCAAGACTCACAGTTTCGCGGGAAGGCAATTCGCTCCGAGTTGCAGTGGCTGATGCCCAGACGCGCACCGCGCGCTTAGCCAACGCCGCCGCGGCATCGGCGGCGTCGAGGTCTCGCTCAGGTGCGCTTGCGAGCGCGGCCAGCAGGCGCCGCGTTTCCGGTGGGCCGGAGGCGGATTGCCCTTTCCACGAGTCGATTGCGAGTGCGCATGATGCGGGGAGAGCATCGTGCGGCATGAAAACGGCAGGCTCGAAACCGGGTACGGCCGAGATTGCATTGAGCTCTTCGAGTGGTGTGGGAACAACTACGATGGGGCCGGGCACAAGCTTTCCGAGCGTGGATTCGATAGTGCTCAAATCGGAAGTAAATGCGGACAGCGTGGGCAGAACGCGCTGACCAAACCAACCAACTTGCCAGCGCTGGACGGTCTGCCCGTAGTCGTCGAGAAACTGGTCGAGCAGCGCGTGAGCGCTGGTCGGCTTCGAAGACAGCATCGTCCAAGGGTCTGGTGCGATGAGCGCTTTGGGGTCTGACGCGGATTCCGGGACGATCGGGAGCGAAAATGCGAGATCAAGATGCTCGGAGCGGAATGAGTCAACGAGCGGACGCAGCGACTTTGAACGAACCGGGACGAGCGAAACTGTGAGATCCGGTGTCCATACGGGGATGCCGAGCCCGTCCACTCGGACATCGAGACACGCCGACGCGAGTGATCGGTAGGCGGATTCTGGTACATCGCGAGAGAGAAGCCAGAATCTCGGAACGGGCGTCGATCCGCCGAAGACCGAGCCGGGCGCGGGCTCGGCACGGGGCGGCAGCCAGGCAAAGTCAATGTACGTCGCGCCGACACGCGACATCGAGTTCGACATGTCCAGGACCGCCCGGTACCAGCCGTAGCCGGGGAGTGCGGGGTTCCAGTCTTTTTGGCTTCGGCCTTCGCCGATGTCGATCGCGCGGGTATCGACTGTGCGTCCAGAGGCGTCGAGCAGCATCAGCTTGCCTGTCAGCGCCTCGCCGGTGAGGTCGCGAACAAGCAAGCGAACAGTCGGCAGATCCGGGGCGGCGATGATGTTTGTGAGAGACTGGGTACTGAGTTCGAGGCGGGGCAGTTGGACAATGCTTACGTCGTCGAAGAAGGCCGAGCCCGCGAGATCCTGCTTGCGGAGTTCAATGGCGTGGTTGATCGCACGCGGGACCTGAGTCGAAGCTCCCGCGGAGAGTGAATTCAGCTGGTCGGGCTGCAGGAGAAGCAACTCGAACTGCACAAACGCCGCATTCGGAGAATTCCCCTTGATGTTGACCGATAGGTTCGTCCAATGACCCTCGGAGATCACCGGCTCCGATAAGCGCTCGCTGGATGCGATCGGGCGAAGGGCTTCGTCGAGGAAACGCACCGCGACGGCGGCGCGGGCGTGCTCAAGCCCCTGCGTCCGAACTCGTGCCCCCACGAGGTAGTCCGCATCCTTGAAAATGGGAATAACACCTCCGTCGAGGAGCAAGGAGGTCGAACCGCCCCGGGTGGAAAGGCGAACGCAGCCGCGGGTCGCTGCGGGCTCGTCCTGGAGTTCATCGAGTTCAATGGAGTTGAAGCGTGGGAATCCGGGGTGGGGGCGGTCGGCTTGATCCTGATTGCGGGTCCAGAACCGCGGGACGGGATTGGGATTGGTTTCGCGCTCCTCAAAATCAAAGAAGCGGACGATTCGACCGGCCGCGGCGGGACGAGAGGCATCGGATGCCCTCGTGGGTGCGGGCTGGGTTTGGGCGGGGGTTTCGAGCGCGAGCGACAACGTCGCGGCGGCAAGGGCAAGTGCGTGATGGAAGTGACTGCTGGGCATGGGGATGTGATCTGGGAGCGCAACGATCGCGCATGGGTATATCGGCCCGATTGGGGGAGAAAAATGAGAAGGTCGGATCAGCCGTCCCTGTTGGTTCTGCGGGCCAGCGCCCTGGTCGCTCCGTGGAGCGCGGCACGAGCCAGTAGGGCATACACCAACGCGAACACAGTCGCGCATGCTGTAAACGACCAAAGGCTAAAATGGAAAAAGGTGTTGTAGGACGGGTGCGGCCCGAATATTGCGCGACTCCAATCCGCTCCTTGGATGGCGGTGACAACCATCGGTGCGGGGTTCCAGACCGCCAGCACACCGAAGATTTCGTCCGGGGGAGACGAGCCTTTGAACTGGCTCAGGATGCCTGCGCCCGCCACGACAATGAGCGGGAGAACGACCCAAAGCATCAGACCGAGCGCAAGGTTTAACGTCGCGGCAACGGTGCTTCGGCGGGTGATCACGCTGAACCAAACACCGGTCGCGATCAGAAACAGGACGGGCGGAAAGACGATCAATGCCAGATGCGGAAGCATGACCCAATCGAACGTTCCGGGGATGACGCCGAAACAGAAAGCGATCGCGAAATAGAGGACGGCAATTGGAGATACCCGACGGAGCGCGCCGAGCCACTTGGCGTAGATGATCGCGCGGGCCGTCAGCGGGGTGGTGAGCAAGGCTTCCAGCGAACGCGATTCGCGTTCGCCCGCGATTGAATTGGACGCGATGAGCGCCGACTGAAAATAGAACAACGCGAGGGCGATGGCGGACGTGACGAAGAACACTTGAGACGATTGGATTCCAGACTCGCGATAGATGAACGCCAGCAGGAACGCGACGCCGATTGTCACAACCCACGGCTGCCACGGGCGCATGAAGAGGCGTTGGCGGAATTCCCGCCAGGCGAGCGGGTTGTTCCACACGGTCAGCTCTTCGGCGATCGGTTTCGAAACTCCGTTTGCTGGCGTTTTCTGCACGCTTGATCGCTTTCTGGGGCTAGAGGCCGGCAGCGACCATTCTCCTCCGGTTGCCAGTTTCCGCACTCGCAACACGGCTAGACCCAGGAAGAAAATGCAGCCCGCCGCGTTGTACCCGAGCGCATACAGCCAGCTATTTGCATTGAACATCGGCATGTCGTTGCTGCCCAGCGAACGCGCGGTTTCCCACCCAAGGCTGAAATAGGGGCTGAACGGAAGCAGGCTAAGCGTCCTTGGGCCGTTGTTGCCGATGGCGAGAATCAGAGTGAGAAGCATGGGCGCAAAGCACAAGCCGACACCCGTCGCAAAGCCGGAACTTGCCGCCATGGTTGAGGAGCGCACACGCGCAGACGCGGCAAGCGCGATGCTGGCGTGGACCATCGCGGTCGATATGGTGAGAACGGTCGCAGCCAATACAAACTCGGATGAAATGCCGCCGAAGAGTCGAACCGCGAGGAGTAGAGGAATCCCTGCGGCGATGAGGATGACAAGTTGAACCAGACGACCCGCGAATTTTCCCAGGACGATCTGTGCAGGTGTCAGCGGGGTCGCCAGCAGTGACGCTATCGAGCCCTTGCGACGTTCATCACAGATCGCGCCGGCGGTGAGCGTTGATGCTACAAAGCACATGATGACGAACTGGAACCATGCGAAGAAGGCCCCGAGCGTGGGTGCGAACATCTGAAGCAGCTGGAGAGCCGACGCCTTCCCCGCGCCCCCGAATCGGATCTCAGCGGTGACGGCGAAGTAGATGATCGACGCCAATACCGCCAGACCGAGTGTGTAAAGAGCGCGAACCCAGAACGAAGAAGTGCGTCGCGAGACGGCGCGGACCTCCCGCTGGAAGACCGGGCCGAAGAGGCCGCGGGTGAGGAGATGGTGTGGCGGGCGGATCACGATTGGAAGGGAAATGGGGCAGTTGGCGAAGGGGGAATGTCGGAGTTCCTAAAAGCAGAAATCGCGAGTCGGGTCACTCCACCCAGCACTCCGCAGTTGGGTGGGCTCCGAGCCGCACTAGTGCAGGGCTCCGGTGGTGAGTTTGAGGAATGCGTCTTCAAGCTTGATCTCGGCGGGAGCGAGACTGTGAATGCGGGCACCGCCGGCGAGAAGCAGATCGGTGGCGAATGCGTGACCATCGGTCTCCGAGATGCGAAGATCGACCGTGAGAGTGGTGGAAGATTCCACAGAAACTGCGGCAATGCGAGAGTCGCCACGTAACGAAGCCGCAATCGCATCGGCGGGTGCTGAGGAGCGGTGGAGCACGACCACAATCCGTTCACGGAGCGAAGCGTTGGCCGGGTCGCCGTCGCCGCCGACATCGAGCGCGGCGGATCGCACCTTGGCGTAGGCGTCTGCGATCGAACCGGCGTAGAGCAGTTTCCCCCTTTCGACGATCCCGATGGAGGTGCACATCTCCGCGAGCTCGCTGAGAATGTGCGAACTGACCATCAGGCTTTTGCCCATCTTGCGGAGTTCGATGAGGAGCGAGCGCATCTCGATGCGGGCACGCGGGTCGAGCCCACTGGCGGGTTCGTCCAGCAGCAGCACCTGCGGCTCGTGTATCAGCACACGCGCCACGCCGAGGCGCTGCTGCATTCCCCGGGAAAGCGAATCGACCATTGCCTGCTTTTTCTCGGTGAGATCCGTGAGTTCGAGCACCTGATCGATGACGGCGCGGCGACGGGATCGCGGGACACTGAACGCCGCGGCGAAGAACTGGAGATACTCATCCACCGTCAGGTCGTCGTACACCCCAAGAAAATCCGGCATGTAGCCGACAAGGCGCCGGATGGCATCGGCGTCTTTCTTCGTGTTCTTGCCGCAGACGAAGGCCTCTCCGGAATCCTGCTTGAGCAGGCACGCAAGGACTTTCATGGTGGTGGATTTGCCGGCGCCATTGGGGCCGATGAAACCGAAGATCTCGCCGGGGCCGATCTCAAGCGTGAGGTTGTCGAGCGCCACCAGCGGGCCGAAGCGCTTGGTGAGATTCTGCGTGGAGATCATGGGGTGCCCTTCGTCGCAGGAACAGGGGTGGCGCCGACGGAAGCGCCGGCGAGCGGAAGCGGTTTGAATCGATCGGCAGGATCGAGCGGCACGAGAATGCGCCAGAGTGTGGACTCGGTGGCTGCGAAGTTCGCCGTGTCGCCAGTGGCGCGGGCGTCGAGCGTCGGTGTGTTTCCGGTTTCCTGCAGATACACGCAGGCCCAGCCACCGGAGGCGACCAGCGCGTCAACAGCGCGGGAACGCTCGCGGATTCCGGGGATGTCGAAAAGGGTCTGTGGAGAAAACATCTCTTCATACTCAAAGTCGTCAATATCGGGGTGACGGGCGGATCGCGGCTTCCGGTGTTCGGAGGTGCCGAGCTGCTTGCCGGCTTGGAACTCGACGCTCGCCCCATTCGAAATCTGCCTGCTTGCGAGTTCGAGGCGCTGGCTCCCGATCCGAAGCGAGCCCTCCGCTTTCTTACCGGTCAGTCCGTCGACACGCACGACCCAGGCTCCATCCACTCTTGCAAGGCTGACAGTCGGCACGGGGAGTTGCGGGTCGGTGCGTGCACTCATAAACGAGCGCAATGTCCATTGCCCCATCGAGAGCGGCCATTGCCGGATTGGAGCGTTGTTTCTCGCCGATCGCCCGTTCTCGATTCGAGTCTCGGATTGGAAAGTGGCAAAGGATGACAGTGGCTGCGAACGTCCGTAGTCATCCAGATACGACGCGGAAATGCCTCGAAACCAGCCGACCGGCTCTTCTTTTTCGTGGCCCGGATCGGAAACAACCACGTTGGATAAGGCGTTTGCGAACAGTGAAGTGATCGCGGTCTGTCGCGCCAGGACGGGCCGATCCGCCGGCTGCAAAGCATCCACGACACGGAGCCGGCGGAGCGTGGAATCACCCGTTCGAATGAGGGGCGGAACCACCGCCGCAAGCGCGGACGCGATGGCAATCCATCCCAGGGCGGTCGCCCACGACCACGCCCGGAGCTTGACGTGTCGGAGCACCAACGCATCAAGCGGTCCGATAGCGACGGCAAGCAGAACCAGAAACACGACGATTGCAATGAATGCCCCGTCACCGAGCGCCGGGACGTCGGTCATGCTGTCGAGCGACGCTTTGATGGCCAGGCGGGAAGACGCATCGGGGCCGCTCCCTCTTGCGTGCCAGAAGTTGTTCGCCTTCAGCAATGGACGGGCGGCTACCTCAGCGAGCGCGTGATCGAGCGATTCGATCCACGTGCGGGTCAGTTGCGCCGTCGTGGTTCCGAGCGATGCAGGATCAATTCCGAGCACGACGATCCATCCGAAGCCTGCCGGCCCTTGCGCCAGCAGGCCGTCCATCAATTTGCCATCCTGACGATTGACAGTTGTGGTCGTCCAATCGACGCGCCAGCCAGATTCGGCGATCGGCTGCGCCAGTCTTATGACCCGACCGGTCAGTGTCGCTCGCGCATCTTGCCGCGCGGCCAGAGGAACAAGGTCGGGGCCGCGTTCGATGCTCGCGGAGTCGAGCACGGCGATCGGAGGCTGATCCCAAAATTCGCGAACCCAGGTTTGCGGCTCCGCACCGGCCAGAACAATCAGACATCCGCCGGATTCGATCCACGCCACCAAAGCCTTCAGTTTCTGGGGGGACAGGGAGGCAAGTACGTCCGATCGGGCCGCGACGGCCGTGACGCCACCGAATCCGAATTCGCTCATGGGCAACTCGTCTTCGCGGATCACGCAGCTGGCAAGGCGATCATCAATTCTCGCTTTATCGGCGTCGTCGGGGCCCGCCGGTTCACGGTCCTCCCGCACTTGCTCCGGCTGCTTCAATGCGCGTGCGATGCTGGGCTGCGCGCCGGATCTGTCGGCGATGGCGACGATGAGCTGCACGTCGCTCACGATGCTCGCCGGAAGCGGCGCTTGGCCGAACTGGGCCTGCCAATACTCCCGTTCGTCGACGATTCGTCCAGCCTGATCGCGGAGTTGCACGCGCACCGATGGGGTCGCCCGCGGGATCGCGGCGATGACCTCAACCGGGATCACGCGACCGGGCGTGGTCGCGATGTTGGTCGTGATGCTCGCGCTCTGCGTCGCATCCTGCGTGAAATCGATCGTGACGGTCCCGGCAAAGGCACCGGTATTGATCGCGGGGTTACCGCTGAGATACACCCGGATGGGCGACCACGCGTCAGAAGGTACAAAGCCGTCGAAGCCGAAACGCACTGCTTCGATGGTCGCAGGACGTTTCGAATCGGTGCTGGGAGCCCCGGGAACCGGTTCCTGCGTGAACGATCGTGGCACCGCCGCCGCCGATTGCGGCGCGGCGTGCAGCACCGCGACGACGGTCAATGCGGCGCAGGCGAGATTGGAAATGCGGCTTCGCATCGGGGGAGCGCGGCCCGGATCCGCCCTCGGATCAGCGGACTAGATGTGCACCTTGCGGTTGTAGATGAACCATTCGAGCATCAGCAATCCGGCGCAGGCCAGCAACAGATACGGCCAGAGGCGCTGATCGCCTTTGAACGTGCCATCTTTCGACGTGACGACGCGGCTGGCGAGTTCGACGCTCGGGGTTGCCGCGACGACGGATTCCTGAGGGTCAAGAAGGTTGGCGGGGATGCGTCGGATGGTTCGTCCGTTTTCCTGCAGGTCACCGGGGGCCGCGCCTCCTTTCCACGTCAACCGATACACGCCGGCCCTCCGAACCGGCCCGAAGACGACAGTGCCGTCGGGCAGCGGAGTGAGAACCGTGTCCGCCAGATCCTCCACGCCGGGTGGGGGGAGCAGGCGGATGTCGGTTGCCCCTGCCGGGAGTCTTTCGGAAACGGTGGCTCCCATTTGCGTGAAATCGCTGGCCCCGGCGATAGCATCGCCTCCGAGGTAGTCGAGCGCGGAGGCGAGAAAAACGACGAAACTGACGTCGAGGGGCCACGAGGAAGCGCTGATGTCGAAGGGCACGATGATCGCCCGGGTCGGACCGCTGGAAAGCTCGATGATCGCGGGGCCGCGCTCGGTCCGGGCGATTGTGACCGCCGTGGAACCCGGCCGAACTTCGACATCGCGGGATTCGGCGATGAACACCGAATCAAGCGTTACGTTCCGAAGCGCGGGGTGGGTGCGCTGCCAATCGACAATGGTGGCGTTGCCGGCCTTGCCCTTGTCGGTGAGCGGCGGCGCGGGGCCCTCTTTCGCCGGGGCGGCGGCCGGGACTCCGCCCAGTACGAGAAAGCGGCCCGGAGGCAATCCCGCGGCGTTCGACATGTTCGAAAGCGGGGGCAGCACACCATCGAGAATGACGACGTCGAGCGGAAGCGACTCGCCCTTCTCGGCCATCTTCTTGTACTCAGCGGGAGTGAACGTCCGAAGTTCCGCCAGCGGAAGCCCCGCCAGCGCGGAAGAAAGGAAGAGGCTTCCGGAAGTCACAATGCCGACGCGGAGGCGCTTGGCGGGCGGGGCCTGTACGTACACCCGATCGTCCGTAGGGAACGGATCGAGATCGCCGGCAGAGCCGACCGGAGGGCGGAGGCGGACTTCGGCGAGCAAAGCGTCCTCGCGTTCGACGGTGAACACAACGCCGCCGACACCGGGGTTGAGAGGCGACTCTGGCTTCGGTTCTGCTGCGGCTGGAGTGCTCGGACCGGCGCCTGCCGCCGGTGCGGGCGCCGGCGTAACCGCAACGGTGTTCGCGGCGGACGCGCCCGGCTGTGTCGCGCCGGGAAGCACAACGGGCTTGATCGCAGCGACGGAGCCCTCGATTGTCAATTCGACGTCGGCATGGCGTTCGACAACGTCGGAATTCTGAAGGCCCACGAAGATGTTGAGTTTCTTCGGGTCGTCATAGGCGCGCTGGGCGCGGACGCTGACGATGCCGAGATTGCCTGATTTGACCGAGCCGATGCTGTGGAACTCGAACGAGTCATCCGCGGCGGGCTTAGCCTGATCGGCGTCGGGGATGCGTCCATCGCTGAAGAGGTGGATTGCAATTTCAGGGCCTCCGGAAAGCCCTTCGATCACCTGCGTGCTGCCATCATTGTCGACGTGGATGCGCTTCGGCGCGTGCGCTTTGGCGAGCCGCATCGCTTCGCCCAGGCTTGTGGGAGCATCCGACTGCGTGATGCCCTCGATCGCGGCCCGCAGTTTCTGCTTGTCGCTTGTGAAGCTCTGGCGGACGTCGGCCGCGTTATCGAAGGCGATGATCATCGCCTCATCACCAGTGGCGTTGGTGGCCTTTGCGAAGAGACCGGGCTCTCGGAGCGAATCGACGAGGGAGAGTGCCTCTTTCTTCATTTGCTCCAGCCTGGGCGTCGGCGCGGACGTATTGAGCGCCGAATCGAGCGTCGCCATGCTGGCGGAGCGATCGAGCAGGATGACATGACGCTGCCCCTTGAACGTGCCGCTCTTCATGACAGGCTCGGCGAGGGCAAAGAGCAGCGCCGCGAGCACCAGCAACTGAAGCAACAGCATGATGTTGCGACGGAGTTTCTGGAGCGGCGCGTTGGCCTGAAGATCCTGTACGGCCTTCTTCCACAGGAGCGTGGTCGAGATTTCGAGGTCGCGACGGCGGAGTTTGAGCAGGTAAAGGATGATGAGCGCTGGAATGGCGACGGCGGCGACCGCAGCGGCGAGCGGCCAGGCGAGGAAAGTCACTTCAGCACCCCCAGTCGGCGTAGTTGATCCGCCACGAGCGAATCGACAGGCGTATCGCTCTTGACCGTGAGCAGGGCCATGTCGCGGCGGAGCGCGAACTCGCGGAGTTTCTGGCAGTATGCCGCGAGATTGGCCTGATAGCGCTTCAGGAGCGGCGCGCTGATCGTCACTTCGGCCGTGTCGGAGTCTTCGATGTCCTTCAGGCGCAGGTCGCCCTTGATCGGCGGCTCAAGCTCCTGGGGGCTGAGTACCTGCACGAGAATCAGGTCGTACCCGTGACCGGCGAGCAGCCTAAGGCCGTCCTCGTATCCATCTTTGAAGAAGAAGTCGGAGAAGATGACCATGACGCCTTTGCCGCGCCGGGAGAGCGCGATGCGCTCGGCCGCGGTGCGGAAATTCAGGACGCCCCCGGGCCGTACCGAACACAAGAACCGCGCGAGATCGTGCACGCGACGGCGCCCGCGCAGGTCGCGGAGCGCTCGTACGGGCGAGACGGTGGGCGAAGTCCGGCCATCCGACTTTGGTTTCTCATCGGGGGCATCGGCATCGACTCCAGACATCACGGTCGCCGCCACCCGGTTCAGATTCACAAGCCCGACGTAACCCAGCGCCATCGCGCAGCGCTGCATGAAGTGGAACTTGTTCGGCTCGCCGCAGTCAGAGGAGGCAGAAGCATCGAGCACGACGTGCAGCGAGAGGTCCTCTTCTTCGAGAAAGAGTTTCAGAAAGAGTTTGTCGAGGCGGCCGAAGATGTTCCAATCGATGTGGCGGAGATCGTCGCCGCTGACGTATGGGCGGTGGTCTGCGAATTCGACGGAGTGGCCTCGCTTTTTGGAGCGGCGTTCGCCCTTGAGCTTCCCGAAAAAGACACGCCGGGACGCGAGATCCAGCGGATCGAGGCGCGAGATCTCTTTGGAAGACAAAAGGTCTTCAAGCTTGGTAGGGCGGGAGATGGTGGAGGTGCGGAGCATGGGAAGGAGAGAACGCGGAGGCGCGGAGAAGGCGGAGGGACGCGGAGGGGTAATTAGGGAGGAAGCAGACGGCGAGGAGCCGGACTGAGTGATACGACCTTTTCTACGGAGTCGAGTACTGGCAACTCGTCCATGATCCAGACTTGAGTCAGCTGGGACTGCGTGTCGAAGTAAAAAATCACAAGGTTGGGTCGCTGAATTAGCATTGGCTGGCGGCAGGAAAGCTCTGCAAGAACCATTGCTTCTCCACCGCGATCAGACTGCTCTTGTTTGATCTTGGTGAACGTCTGATCGATTGGCTCATGTTCGACATCGAGTTTGCGAAGGGTCTCGTTTACGGACTCCACTGAATCGCCAACGCGGAAATTGTCCTGGGCCACCGCAGTTTTTTGCTCGGCTGACATGTCCCGATTCCAATACCGTGACCCGCCGCACCCCGACATAGAAGCGACGCATCCAATGATCAACACGGGTAAGGCGAGCCAAGCACGGCGGTTGAAGCAGTGTGGACGCGAGGGATTTATCAGGCTAATCGAGATGTTCTTTCTCCATCCTTGGGTGAGCGTCCAGAAATGTCGTCGGTACGGGCGTGTCTTTGCTGTGAACCCTCCGGTACATCCCATCCTTGAGGCGTGCGACGTTGAAGTTGAAGAGCAAACCCAGAGGCAGGCAGGCGGATCGCATGTAGCTGGTGAGCTGCGCAAGGTGGACGTCCGAAATTCGCTCCACGGCTTTCAGTTCGACCACGATCAAGTCCGCCACGACAAGATCGGCATACTGATCTCCGAGCGCTATTCCTTTGTACTCCAGCCGAATCGGATGCTGACGAGAGTACGAGATGCCTCGCATCTCAAGCTCGCGGCAGAACGCGAGCTCGTAGAACTTCTCAAGCAGGCCCGGTCCCAATTCGGAATGCACCTCCATCGCGGCCCCGATGACCAATTCCGTCAATCGGTTCCACTCCGCTGGCACATCGCTCGGTCCCAGATGTTGTCGCCCTTCACGCTCCATGCTCACCTTTCAAACCGCAATAACCCCTGTCTCCACTCCGCGTGACTCCGCAAACTCCGCAACTCCGCGTTCTCTTCCGCCTTACTTCTTCTCCGGCCCCGTCTGCGTCAGTTCCAGAATCTGCCGCACAATCACATCCGTATCAATCTTGTCCGCTTCCGCTTCAAAGTTCAGCAGCAAGCGGTGCCTTAGCGAGAGCGCCGCAACCGACTTCACATCCGAATACCCCGCGTGGAAGCGTCCTTCAATCAACGCTCGCACTTTCGCTCCAAGCAAGAGCGCCTGCGCCGCGCGAGGCGATGCGCCGCACCGGATGTACTTGTTCGTCGGCCCGTCCGCTCCACCCGCGGCAGTCTGCGTCCCCGGATGCGTCGCAAGCACCAGGCGCGCAACGTAATCCTTCACGTGCGGAGCAACCACCACGCCTCGAACCAGGTCCTGTCCCTTCAGAATCCCCGGACCGTCGAGCACCGGATTCGCATCGGGATTGTCCTGCCCGGTTGTGCGATCGAGGATTGTGATCAGATCATCGAGCTTGCTGTAGCCGACCACGATTTTGAAGATGAAGCGGTCGAGCTGGGCTTCAGGCAGCGGGTAGGTTCCCTCCTGCTCAATCGGGTTCTGCGTCGCAAGCACGAGGAACGGCTTCTCGAGTTTGTACGACACGCCGGCGACCGTGACGCTGCGCTCCTGCATGGCTTCGAGAAGTGCGGACTGCGTCTTTGGCGTCGCACGGTTGATTTCGTCGGCAAGCACCACCTGCGCGAAGATCGGTCCACGCTGAAACTCAAACTTGCGTCGGCCCGTCGCCGGGTCTTCCATCACGATGTTCGTGCCGATCACGTCCGCCGGCATCAGGTCCGGCGTGAACTGAATGCGGCTGAACGGAAGCGTGAGCGTTCGCGCCAGCGTCCGGACCAGCAGCGTCTTGCCAAGCCCCGGGACACCCTCGAGCAGCACGTTGCCGCCCGCAAAGAGCGAGATGAGCACGGCCTCGACCACATCGGAGTGGCCAACAACCACTTTGCCGATTTCGGCCTTCAGCGTTCCGAACGTCGTTCGGAACTGCTCGCAGGCCTGTTTAACTTGTTCGGGAGACATTTCGGTCGACATGGTGGTGTTCCGGAGTTTGGCTGATTCAGTGAATGGGT
Source organism: Phycisphaeraceae bacterium (assembly GCA_019636565.1). Lineage (GTDB taxonomy): Bacteria > Planctomycetota > Phycisphaerae > Phycisphaerales > UBA1924 > JAFEBO01. Next base: position 50,610 of record JAHBXG010000019.1, on the reverse strand, counting down.
CGCAAGAGTCCTCTAAGTCCAATGAGTCGCACTTTGCAATTCAGGTTCATTCGTTCATTTCATCCCTGGCGCGCTTCTTTGCCTTGAGCAACGCGGACATTCCTTCGGTCGCATCCTTCTTTCCGGAAGCGTCCTTGCCCGGTTCTGTTCCGGCTTTGGGTTTCTCTTCCGAAGTTCGCCCGACGTCGAGAATCGGTGAAGCCGGCTTTGCACCCGCTTCCGCTTCGAATTTCACGCCGGCACTCTGCGTGTCGACGGGTTGATCGTTGCGGGAAGCCATCGCCTGGCGTGCCAATTCCCGCGCGGCCTGCAGGCGATCGATTTGCTGACTTTCCTTGGCCTTGTGTGGCGATACAAAGCGCTGGAGCGAGCGTGCGAGCGCGAGCAGATCGACTCGGACGCGCCGGACGCCGACATCGATAAGAAAAACCCCCGCCGCGGCGAGTGCCAGCCAACTCCAGATCGGCCGCAGCGCGACAGGCATCTTGAGCCCTTCACGCGACCACAAATCGTTCTTGGTCGGATCGTCGGTCAACAGACGACCCCCGGTGATCGAGCGGACTTGTTCGAGGAGGGCAAAGTTGTCTTCGAGCACCCGGAATTCGTCGGCGAACGGTCGATTGATCGCGGCCTGTACGGAGCCCTCAATCGGGCCGTTGTCACCCGGAGCCGAGTAAACGAGCCCGACGATTGAGGTACCGGGAGGAGGATTCTTGACCACACCTTCGTAACGGCCGGGGCCTACCTGGCGGATCTCAACGGCCTGACTGGTGCCGTCCGGCATGGCGATGCGTCCCCGGAACGCCGCGAAGTTCAGACGCTCGCCCTTTGCATCAAGCGCGTCCACAAAGATCCGGGCTTGCGCACCCTGCACTTCAGTCGTGACGCGGACGTTGGGAGATCCGCTCGGCCTCATGGCCCAGCGGATCTGCTGCTCCCAGAAACTCTTGAAGCCCGACCAGGAAATCCAATCGCCCGCCCAGCGGCTGCTGACGTCGCTCGCAAAGACAATGCTGCGTCCAAGTCCAAACTGCCATTGAGCACCGATCGCGTCGTTCTCCTTTCCACGGAGCGTCACCTGCGAGAGGCCTTCGCGATCCGCGGCCACCACATAGCCGTGGACCGGCGGAACGGCTTTCACCCCGCGCAGCGTGTCGAGCACGCCGCCCGCGATCGTGGGCGAGAACGGTTCGCCCTCCCAAATGAGCGGGCGCTTCACGGTCTGGGCTTCTTTGGTGAAGATCTGGGGCAGCGTCGCGAGGGCCTGCTGGGTATCGACAACGTAATGCCGCCCTCCGGTGAATTTGGACATGTCCGACATCTTCCGGGTGTCCATTCCCGAGTGCGGAAAGACACCGACAGTCGAGATCGTGATTTTGGCGTTGACGTAGTCTTGAAGCAGTGAAGTAGGGGGCGGCTGGGGATCGCCGTCGGAGATGATGATGACGTGCTTCTGCCCGGCATTGGCTTTGACCAGGCCGTTGTACGCAAGACGCACGACCGGCGTGAAGTCGGGCATATCGCCAAAGACCAGGTTGTTGATTGCACGCTTGATGTCCGAGCCGTCGCCGATCACTTGGAGCGGAAACGCCCAATCCGTGCTGTACATCGGGTTGTATTCGATGAGCCCGGCAAGATCGAGGCGCGACATCGCAGCGATCGCCGCCATCGCCGTCTGCTTGCCGTAGTAGACTCCATTCGGCATTTCCACGGAGTGCGTGATGATGACGAGCGCGCCCTTGGGGAGTTGGCGTTTCTGAGGCGGATCAAGACGGACGGGCAACGCATCCTCAACCGGGGAACCGATCCAGCCGCCCGCGCCCAGCGAGTCGGGTCCGCCGGTCATGACCAGGCCGCCGCCGGCGTCCTGCACGTAGCGTTTGAGTTCTTCCTGCTGCGCCTGACTGAAATTGAACGCCGGTTGGTTGACGAGCACCACGGCGTCGAACGCGCTCCATTCCGTCAACGTGCGGGGCGCGGCCTCGGGCGTGACTTCCTCGGTTCTGATGCCCGCCTTGTTGAGAACATCTACCAGTTCGGCGGATTCCTTCTCACTCGACGAGATGATGAGGACACGCCCCTCGCCGCTCACGAACGTCACGGCGGAGGCGACGTTGTTCTCGAGCACGGTGTCGCCTTCCGGGCGACCGCCGGACATGCGGGGCTCGAAGATCGCACGGAACTCTTGCGCACCGTGACGCGGCGCGACAATCGGCACCGTAAATACATTGGAGCCCGGCTTGAGGTCCACCTCCATGCCGAGCATGGCGCCGCCGCCCGAGAGATCGATGGGCTGGCCGTTCAGCGTGATGACAAGTTTGCCGCTCGTAGCCTTGGTGGATTGAATCACCGCCCGCAGGCTCATCGTCTCGCCTTGGCGCGCGGTCGCGGGCGCGACGAGCCGATCGACCAGAACTTCGCTGTCGTAGCGGAACCGCAGGGGTAGCACATCGATCGGCACGCCCGCGGCCTTGGCGGCCTCGGCGGCGCGCACCAGGGAATCCTCGGTCTCGTTTCCGTCGGTGGCGAGCACGATCCGACGTGCCGCATCTTCAACGGGCAGCGCAAGCGCCATGCGGACGCCGGAGGCGAGATTGGTGGCGTCGGCCGCGCCCACGTTCTGCCGTTCCACCAGTTTCGTTGCCTTGGTCGGGAGTTGCTGCACGATCGCAGTGCGGCCGACGGTGATCGTGCCCATGCGATCGTCTTCATTCGGATCGAGTTCTCGGGCGCGCTCCAGGAACCGGTCAACGCGCGCCTGAAGATCAGCCGGAACAGATTGGCTTGCATCGAGCACGTTGAGAATCGCGACGTCCTTGCCAACCCGGCGTAACTGAGGCTCGGCAAGCGTCGCAAAGAGCAGCATCAGCAGCAGCGTGCGCGCACCCAGCGAAACCCACCGGGCGACAGGGCCAAGGCCCGCAATGCTGCGTCGGGCCATGAGGACGGAAACGAATGCCAGCACAGCCCCGACCGCAAGCCACGCGGGTGAATCGAACTGAACCGGTCCCACCACCATCGCGCCCACTATGAGGGTCATGGGTGCCCCTCACTGGTTCGGTGACTCGTTGCAGCAACTTGCGGGGAGTTCGTCAGGCGAGCAAGTGGTGCGGGAAAGCAGAGCACCCGGTTGTTGCCGGAGTCGAGCGCGAAAGCATCGGAGTCGTGAACGGTGACGCACCACGGGGTGATGAGCTCGCCCTCGCCCCGTCCCGGCTTGCCGGTGCGTTCGAGAATTGTTCCCGATTCGAGATCAACTCGGGTGATGCGTGCCGCGCCCTGTTCACTGATCAGCGCCGATCCATCGCGGAGCAGGACCAGCCCGTACGGATAGCGGAACAGTTCCGAGTGATCGTGCAGTTCGGTCTTGTCGGCAGTGAGGGCCGATGCGCCGGGGATCCATCGGATCAGTTCGCCCTCCAGCGTAAAGACCCCGATACGGTGGTTGCACGCGTCCGTCACGACTAGACGCCCGCGTGCAACGTCGATCTCCATCGACTGCGGCCGGCTGAATTCAATCTTCTTCGGATCCGCGCTGTCGCCGAATTCTCCAAACGAACGCACGAACAAAAACGAGCCGGAACCGTCCGGTTCATAGATCGAGATCCGATCGTTCCCGCCGTACTCGCTCACGTACAAGCGATTGACGGAGCGGCCGTCGGCTCCGGGCAACACGGCAACGTCGGTCAGATAAATGAATTGTCCCGGGCCTGTGCCGTACGCGCCAAAACTTGCGATGGGCTTGTTCTCGATCGCGCCGTCCTGCCCGGGCTTGTAGATCTGCACGCGGTGATAGTGCGTATCGGGGACGAACAGCCGTTCATCCTCTTCCTTGCCGGTCGGATCGAACACACAAAGCCCCGTGGGCTTTCCGGCGGCAAACTCGGCCATGCGCCAGCCGCTGATCACGCGTCCGGATTCAGGATCGAGCCGCTGCACCCGCGCCGCCTTGTCGATCACCCACAGCGACCGGTGATCGCTATCGAGGCACCGTGGAAACGCAAACTGACCCGGGCTGATGCCCACCTCGCCAATTGTGCGTCGAACCGGAATCGCGACCGATTGGGAAGACCGCCCCGAATCGGAGCACGCGCTGAGCAATGGTGCGACCCCGGCAACAAGGAGCACCAGCGCTATCGCGCACCCATGGTTCATGCGGCCCCATCCTACGAAAACCCGCCGGGAGTTGTTCGGATTTTCGCGAGAGTGGTTCCAGAAAGAAGTGTTGTCGCGCTAAGGAGCACCGCTCGGTCGGACGGGCCGTGCGGATCGTCCCAGCCACCAGAGCATGGAGCCCCCCAAAACCAGCCCGATGCTCAGGAGAATGATTCCCGCGGCAGACATTTCCTGCGTCCGGGCGAAGTGAAGTTGATTGAGGATGGCTCGTGCAAAGGTGTCCACGCCCGGTGGCTGAAGAACGATCGCGCACTCAATCTCGTGGAAACTCAAAATGGCTACCAGAACCGCTCCCGCTACCAGCGCGGGCCAGTTCCCGGCGATGGCGGTTCGGAACAATCCCGACAATCCGGTCGCCCCATCGATTCGGCGCTGATCGGACTGTTCCCGTGCCTCCCCCGAGGCAAGCCAACAGCCGAGAACGACCGGAATGATGCCAAAACGCGCAAGATCGGCGACGATCAGAACAGCAGCGCTGTCCTGGAGCGCCGGGCACACGCGCCGGATGAACGCCGCCAGCCAGACGCTGATCATGATGCCCGGCGCCAGCGCACCCAAAGCGAACAGGAAGACGCTCGCGCGGATCATCCAGCGGGACGGCCCTCCCGCGAGCATCCCCATCCAAGCGGCCAGCATCATGGCGCCCGCGCCCAATCCGGTCACGCACGCGATCGCCGCGCTGGTGACCAATTGGTCGCGGTAGACCCGCATGAAATTGACCAGCCCTCCCACAGACGCGATATGCGATGCAAAGAGAACCAATGGCACGATCGCGCCCGCGGAAAAGACAAGCAACGAACCCACCAACCCGGATCGCCGAACAGATCCGAGCGCAAGCCCGGTTCGTTGTTCGGTCTCGGGTCGATTTATCCCAGCGAATCGGGTGATGAACCAAGCCCCCAACATGGCCATCAGCAACATGGGCCACGCCACGATCCAGGCCCGCCACTGGCGGTCCAGCGGCAGCAGGTCCATCGCAAGCCAGACTCGGATTGTGAGGGTTTCAAGCCTGGCGACATGAAGAGGGATCGCCGAACCGAGCATCAGGAGCGCGACCATCGAGATCGCCGCCAGGAGGCCCGGCGCAGAGATGCGGCAGCGAACCAGAAGGGATCGCCCGAATGCACGCCCCGGGAGGTCGAGCGACAATTGCTCGAGTGTCGAGTTTTCTACCCGTCCCAACCAGATCGCCAGCACGATCGCCGACAGGGGGGCGGACCAAAGGCAGAGGGACGCCGATGCGATCAATTTGCCGGCAAGCACAGGAATCCAGCTCGAATCTCCCCGGGCCGACCGCTCCAGCCAGTCGCCCAGCACCGATCCGGGTGCGCGGAGCAGGTTGTACGCGCCGAAAGCCAGGTAATTCGGAAGCAGCAGGGGGGTTGCCACGAGAGGCAAAAACTGCCAGCCGCGCAGGCGCAGGAGCCAAGCCAAAGGCCACCCCAACACGGTCGCGCCAAGGCCGATGGCGAGTGCCGTCCCGATGCTCCAAAGCGTGATCGACCACGAAAAAAAGTGGAGTTCGACAGGTCCTTGGGCACCGCCGGGTGATACCGGACCGGGTTCGGTCCGGAGTGGAGCAAGGAGATCCGATTCGCCCAATGCCGAAAACGCCGCCCAGACCGCCGGGAATCCAATGGCGAGCAGACCGAGCAGAAACAGCGCGGCGGCAACCGGAATGACGCCCCGACGATCCTTCATCGCCTCCGCACCTGGCTTGCCTCCGCTCTAAGGCACCGACCAACCCCCGAGCGGCCTGCCCGCAGTCGCATCCGGAGGGGCTTCAGAGTATCATCCGAATCCCTATGTCTACTTCTCCTCCGCAGGCCCTCGCCGGAAAACGGGCGGGCCAATCCAAGCCGACACGAACCCGCGAAGCATCCGTCCCCCGAGAGGATGAGGCGCCGGGCGGCTTTTTCGGCAAGCGGATGAAGAGACTCCGTGAAGCCATGGGGGGCCTGGAACTCTCGCACCTGCTGGTAACCAATCCGCTGGATGTCGGATATCTGACCGGCTTTCTGGGGGGCGACAGCTACTTGATTCTGGGGCCCGGCCGCCCGGTGCTGGTCAGCGATTTCCGTTACCAGGAAGAAGTGAACGAGTTCAGCGAACTATGCGAGATCGTGATCCGCAAGCGCTCGATGGGAGAGGCGATCGGCGAGTTGCTGGGCGGCGAGAATGTGCAGCGTGTCGGGATTCAGGCAGAGATCATGACCGTCGCGGAACGCGATCAACTGGCGAAGCGTCTCGGAACCAAGAGGGTCGCTGCGACGCTCGGGCTCGTGATGAAAATGAGGGCGGTGAAGGATCAGGCCGAGATCGCGCTGATTCGAAAGGCAGTGAAGATCCAGGAAGAAGCGCTCAAGGCCGTACTTCCGACACTGGAACCGGGCATCACCGAACTCGAAGTGGCTTCTCGTCTTGAGGCCGAGATGAAGAACCGGGGCTCGAGCAAACCCAGCTTTGAGACCATCATCGCTGCCCGGGCGAACGGCAGCATGGCCCATTACCGGCCAAGTTCGACCAAACTCGCCGCGAATCAGCCGGTGCTTATCGACTGGGGCGCGATCTGGCAGGGCTACCACAGCGACATGACCCGTACGTTCACACTCGGCAAGTGGCCCAAGCAGATCGCGGAGATATACCCGATCGTGCTGGAGGCGCACCAGCGGGCGGCCGCAGCGCTGGCGCCGGGCAAATCTACCTCCGAGATAGACAAGATCGCGCGCGATTTCATCGCCGAGGCCGGATATGGCGAGAACTTCGGGCACGGGCTCGGGCATGGAATCGGACTGCAAACCCATGAAGAGCCGCGGCTCTCGCACATGCTGGCGGGTACGAAACTCGAAGTCGGTCACGTCTGCACGATCGAGCCGGGCATCTATCTTCCCGGCGTGGGCGGTGTGCGACTGGAAAACGACTATGTGGTTCAGGCCGACGGAGGCCAGAACCTTTGCTCTCTTCCGATGACGATGGACTGGGCGACGCTTCGCTGATGGCCTTTGCGTTGCTCCCGATTCTCTGATTCTCTGGACAAACCATGATCGACCCAAACAAACTCAAGGATCTGATCAAACTGATGGTCGACAACGACCTGACCGAGATCGATCTTCAGGACGACAAGGAAACGGTGACGATTCGGCGCGGGCACCCGCCCGCGGCCGGCGCCCCGATGATGTACGCAGCTCCGAGCGCGCACGCTGCCGCTCCGGCGCCGGTGGCTCCCGGTGCCTCCGCCGGAGGCGGAGCGTCCGCGGCTCCATCGACTGAAGCGGGCCTGATCGCGATCGAGTCCCCCATGGTCGGCACGTTCTACTCGGCGGCAAATCCGGATTCGGCACCGTTCGTGACCAATGGAGCGAAGATCAATCCGAGCACTGTTGTCTGCTTGATCGAGGCGATGAAGGTGTTCAATGAGATCAAGGCGGAGAAGAACGGCACGGTAGAACGCGTGCTCGTGAAGAGCGGCGAAGCGGTTGAGTTCGGTCAGAAACTCTTCCTGGTTCGCCCCGCATGAATATGGCAGTCTGTCGCGGATAGATTCTCGATCTCAAGAGTCGGCGCGGTCCGTGTCGGGTCTTTTCGGAGCGGAAATGTTCAAGAGAGTGCTGATTGCCAACCGGGGAGAAATCGCGCTCCGCATCATGCGGGCGTGTCGCGAAATGGGCGTGGAGACTGTTTGCGTGTATTCCACGGCAGATAAGGATGCGCCCTACCTGCGTCTCGCCGATCGCGCGATTTGCATCGGCCCCGGCCCGGCCAAGGAGAGTTACCTCAACATCTCTCGCATCCTCAGCGCGGCAGAAGTTGCCGACGTTGACGCCATCCATCCCGGCTACGGTTTTCTTTCCGAGCGTCCCGATTTCAGCCAGGCCTGCCGCGACTGCAAGATCGAATTCATCGGTCCCAGCCCGGAAGCCATGCAGGCCCTCGGCGACAAAGTGGACTGCAAGAAGACGGCCAAGGCGAACGGCGTGCCGGTTTTTCCGGGTTCGCCCGAAGCGATCGAGGATGAAGAGGAAGCTGTCCGGATAGCGAACGAGATCGGGTATCCGGTAATAATCAAGGCATCCGCCGGCGGGGGCGGGCGCGGCATGAAGGTCTGCCACAACGAAGTTTCGCTTCGCTCGATGCTCCGAGTCGCCAGCCAGGAGGCCGCCGCGGCATTCGGAAACGGCGCGGTCTTCATTGAGAAGTATCTCGAAAAGGCCCGGCACGTCGAGATCCAGATGCTGGGCGACAAGCACGGGAACGCTGTGTATTTGTGGGAGCGGGATTGCTCGCTCCAGCGACGCCACCAGAAGGTGATCGAAGAGGCGCCGGCCCCAAACATCGATCGCGCGAAACTGCAGAAGGTCGCGGAGTCTGCCGCGAAGATGATCAAGAGCGTGAAATACGCCGGAGCCGCGACGTGCGAGTTCCTGCTGGACGAAAAGGGCGATTTCTACATGCTCGAGGTGAATACCCGCGTGCAGGTGGAGCACCCGGTGACCGAGATGATCACCGGGGTTGATATCGTCAAGATGTCAATCGCCATCGCAGCGGGCGAAAAGATTCCGTTCAAGCAGAGCGATGTGAAGATCAACGGCCACGCGATCGAGTGCCGCATCTGCGCCGAAGACCCGGCGCAGGGCTTCCGGCCGAGTGCCGGCAAGATCACGACGTGGGAGCCTCCGGGCGGTCCGGGCGTACGAATGGACACGCACGTGGTGAGCGGGTACGTCGTCCCGCCGAACTACGACAGCATGGTGGCGAAGTTGATCGTGCACGCCGAGACACGAGAGAAGGCCCTTGACCGAACCGCGCGGGCGCTTCGTGAGTTCAACGTCGGGCCGATCAAAACGACAATTCCCCTGCATCAGCGGCTCGTGGAGAACACCGATTTTCGCACCGGCGGGGTGGACATTCATTACCTTGAGCGATTGTTGAAATAGGTCCGGTGCACGGTCCGCACGCGCCACCGATCAGCCCTCGCCGGATTCGGCCCCATCGTGGATTACGGGCAGCCCAAGTTGCTGTATGCGCTCGCGAACACGATGAAATCCGCATCATCCGTGGCGCCGTCGCCATTGAAATCGCCGACGACATCAATGAGCAGGTCGTAGCCGATCGCGAACTGCACAAAGTCCGAATCGTCGACAATGCCATCGCGATCGATATCCGGCAAGCAGCGTGTGAGTTCGGCGATGAGGAACTCGCGTGCTGCGGCGTCGGTCGCGGCTCCGAGGTTGCCGTGCCCTGCGCCTTCCACCGGGATGAAAGTCGGGGATGTGTGCGCCGCCGTCAGCGCGTCGAACAACCGTTGACTCTGCTTGATCGGGACGCTGGTATCAGCCGTTCCATGGGCGATCAGCATGCGGAGATCTCGCGGATTCACGTGCGAAATCGGATTGGCGAGGGTCACCAGATGTATCTTCTCGGGATAGGGCGCCACGGGATTCGATTGATTCGCGCGAAGCACGCCGATGCCTTGTCCGGGTCCGTTGAAGCCGATCAGATTTGACTCGGGCGAACTGGCAGCATCGTGGTTGATTCCTGACCCGGGAGGTGTGGTGACATCCAGGTTCATGTTCAACAGGTCGGTAGGGCCGAAATAATCCACTGCGGTCCGAACGGTCGCGCGCGGACCGGCGCCACCGACAATCCCCTCGAGTTCGAACACGTTGTTGCTCGTCAGCGTTAGCGCGGAAAGGTGTCCACCGGCGCTGCTGCCCCACGTCGCGATGCGAGCAGGGTCAACTCGATAGGTGGCCGCGTTGCGCTTGAGGAATCGGATCGCGCCCTTCACATCGAGTATCTGCGCTGGGAAGATCGCGTCGCCGCTGAGGCGGTACTCCACGCTCGCGACCACAAATCCGTCCTGCAGGAGCTGCCTTGCTCCGGCGGGAATGCCGTTGTGCGTGCCGCCGCTCCAGCCTCCGCCGTGAATCCAGAGAACGCACGGAGCGGGGGACGCGGGCGGCACGTTGTTGTTCCAGTACACGTCCAGATGCAGTTGCATCGAGGTGCCGTTGTCTCGAAACACCGTCGCGTAGACCACATCGTTCAATGTTGGAGTCTGCGCGAGCGCGGGAACTGCGAGAACGAGCGAGAGCCCAGCAGACATTCGATTTGCACGCATAAAAGGCATCTCCGTCACCGCATAGGCCGGTGCGACGAGATGAAAACGCCGGAAGCACGCGGCTATTGCATGCAATTTGCAGCACCGAAGCGCTCTTGCATCTACGGACAGAGCAGCGCGTCATACGCCGCGGCAAAGGGGACAAAGTCCGAATCATCGCACTGGGCGTCTCCGGTCAGGTCCGCCCCTTCGTACGGTCCGTTCATGATCAGCGTGTCGTAGAAACCGGCAAAGAGGACGAAGTCTCCGTCGTCAACGAGGCCGTCGTTGGTCAGATCCGCCGGGCAACACCCTTGAGGCGAGCGCGGGCTGTAGAATCTGCAGAGCCGTACTTCAATAGCGTTCGGCAGATTGCTGCCGCTGGCGCTCGGAATGCAATCGGAGCTGACGGGAGCTGTCCCGTCCGCCGTTGGATACGTCCCGACCGACACGAAGACCTTGCTGGGAAGAGTCGTACCCCCACCGAAGCGTACTTTGAGGTCGATGGTCGCCGCGAGCACTCCGCCATTGTTGGTCGCGGCGCTCTGCGTGACGTTGCCCGCCGGCACGTCAAACCAGCCGTTGTAGCCGTTGGAACTCTCATTGCCGACGAAGGAACTCCACGCGCCGACCTGCCCGGCCTTGCCCCACATTGCGCTCTGAAGCGCGCCGGGCCCGTTCGGTCCGGAGAGCAACAGGAAGCGATCGTTGCTGCCGGAAGCGGCCTGCGTGGCCATGTAGAAAATGCTCCCTTTCAGGCCCGCCCACAGATTGATGCTGTTACTCGCGCTCGTCGCGATCAGTGTTGAATCGGGATCTCGCTGCCCCGAGACATCCCAGGTATCGGCGGGTTGGCCGCCGCTCACCGCGAAGTGCCAATCGCTTCCGCCGTTGTTGTCCCACGTCCCCGCGCCGTTGTTGAACACGATGTCCAATTTTGTGGCGGAGGGAATGACAGGAATTGTCAGGTTCCACTTGCCGGTCTGGTTGTCCTTGGTCATGAGCGCATCGGGCGAGATCACCGGTGTCCACTGGTTGAAGCCGTAGTGCAGGTAGACAGAAGAGGCACCAGCCAGACTCCGTCCCGCCGGGTCATAGGTGACGGTGACGTTCTGGCCAGCCACGGGCGTTTCGGGGGTGAGCGCGACGACCGTGCCGCCACCGGTTGTCGCTCCGCTTCCATCGCCGACGTACACGTGCTGAATCGGCGACTTCTTGATGTTGCCCCGCGCATCGGTCGCTTCGATGTAGTAGTCAACCAGTTTCGAGCGGATGCCGGCAAGGCGTGTGTAGTACTCATCCGCGACGTACTGAGGCGTGATGTAGAAATTGATCCCCGGATCATTGAAGAAGTTGCCCGCAGGGAACACCCGCTTGGTCATTGTGATCGCCTGCCAGGCACCCACCTCGTTCCCGCCGGCATAGGTCTCGTTTTGTTTTGAGTCGAGCGGATTCGTTCCGTCGTTATCCAGCCGGTACTTCAGTAGGACTTGCCCATCGGGGATGCCGCTTGCGTCGTACGCGAACGTCCAGACATCAAAATCGCCGTTGTTGATGACCTGCTGGTACTTGTGCTGCGGGCCAAAGTTTGTGGAGCCGGGGTTCCAGGGTGTGCGCTGAGGGATCCAGATGGTGGGCGCGACGGTGTCGCCGCTCGGTCCCGCGCTGGCGATGACGGGGTCGGCGAGGCGGGCGGCGTTGTTGCTGGCGATCGTCGGCTTCACCTCCATGTCGAGCGAAGTTCCGTAGTACATGTACCCGCTGTTGAGCGCGCCCATGAAGTAATGCCAGGCTCTCTCGGCGGGCAGCGTGCTGTTGTCCGGGTAAACGATTCGCCCCGTATCGAGCGGCGCACCGCCTGTACCACCATGATTCGGGAATCCGACGGGGCGCGCCAGCGTGATCGCTTCGGCCGTTTCCACGCGATTCTGCATCGCCGTGATCACCGCCCAATTGCGAGCGTCCTCCGCCCAGCCGTTGGCGACGTCGATGTTTCCCTGAGCGTTGACGAGCGGCCAGTTCCAGTTGATGAACTGCGGGGCCCCAAAGTCGCCGTCCGCGTTGATCCATGCCCCGTCCTCCACGTGCACGAAGTCGTCCGCGGGGACCGGATACTCGGAAAGATACTGCTCGATGGTGGTGGCCGGGTAGGTGCTGTTCGCGCTGGAAACGAGATTGGGCGTCGCTTCCTGGTAATAGGAATAGCCGCCGCCCCAGGCGTTGTCGCCATCGTGCGCGAGGGTGACGAGCGCCGGACGGGTGCCGGTGTGAAGCGCGGCAAGATTCGCAAAATCGGTTGTCCCGATGGGGGCATATCCATCGCGCCACGAAAGACCCTGTGATGCCGGGATCACGATGATCGATGAAACGGCGCCGCTGTTCGGATCAACGTATTGCGCCCGGCGCGGAATCAGCGAAAAGATCGATTCCACGGGTGCGCACCCTCGCGAGATCGACTGGCGATACCACGCGTTGCCCACGGTGGCGTTCACGGGGTTGATCTGATCCGCCTTGTTGGGCGGGTCACAGTTCACGCCGCCCGAACCGAACACCAGCGGGAAGTCCGGCTGGCAGCGTGCAATCTTCTCGGCGCTGACCACCGACCAGAAAACACCCTCGCTCGCGAGGACGCCGATCATGCGGGTGCTGAAGGCCATTTCGCTGGGGAAGAACCCGCGCGAGATAGGCACCGCCGATCCCCACGCATCCGCATAGATACGTTTGTACGCCTGAATCTGCTTGCGCATGGTGTTCTCGTCCACCAGCGGCATGAGCGCATGGTGGAACGGGAACAGCACGACATCCAGCCGCGGCTTGCCGCCGACGGTGGTCCACGACCGGGCCTCGCGGATCGAGTTCATCCACGTCGGGCTGTAGCCAAGTTGATTCGCACCCCCCAGCGACATGATGTTCTCGATCAGCCCGCCGGAATAGGAGATCTGCGCGCCGGCGCGTGAGGCCCAGCGGATCAGATTGATGCTGTCGCGTGTGCGATACTGATACACGGCCTTGCGATCATCGAGGCCAAAGATGTCGTCGAGGTTGTTCTCGGGGTGCGTTGCGCCGCCGGACTTGTGAGAGCGAGATTCATTGGCCCGTTCGTATCGGTCAAAGCCGGTTGCCTGCCGATCCGGCCAGTAGATCGGCTGCTCCAGGTGCCACAGGTACGTGAACTGCACCTTGGATTGCGCCCAGGCGAGGTCGGCATGAACCGCGCCGAGACCCGCCAGAAGCATTGCAACGCTCGTCGGTCGGAGGCATTTGTGCATCAGAATCGTCTCCCTCGCATGTGTGAACCGAGGGTACCGACGACGGTGTTCCAACGCAAGAAATTCTCGGCTTCTGCGGGAAGGGAGTGTCGCGACGGCCGACTCAAGGACAGAGCAGCGTGTTGTACGCGGTAACAAAAATCAGAAAGTCGGCGTCGTCTACAAAGCCGTTTCCGGTGAGATCGGCGGGGCATCCGGCCGGGTAGCCATTCTCAAGGGTCGGGCAAACCAGGTCGTTGTATGCAACAACGAACGTCGAGAAATCGGCGTCGTCAACGAGCGAATCGTTGTTGAGGTCGCCCGCGCAGTATTTCGCAAAGTCCACCGAGTTGATGAAGCCGCAGGTAAAATTCTCTCCCGTATAGACGACGCGACTCGACCACGTCGACGTGCTCATCGCAAAGATGCCCTGGGAACTCGACCAGAGCAGTTCGCTGTTCATGGGCGCGAACCCTCGCGGGTTCGTCACCGTCACGTCCGGGAGGATCATGATGGTGAGTATCCGTTTTACAAACGCGCCGGTCGCGGCGTTGTAGACGTACAAGCCGGAATCGAACCCGCTGAACCCGACGGCAACGACACGATCCTGTCCGCTCTCGTTCCAGCGCCCGATCTGCATCGGAAAATCCAGCTGGCTCGACCCGCTCCACACGCCACTAAACGAGCCGATCGTTCCCGTCGATTGGAAGCGGTCCAACCGATTATCCTGAATATTGGAGGTCAGCACCGAGCCCGCATCGAGCGCAAGAACGGCAAACGGGTCCTGCGCGGCAAATGTTCCAAGCGGATTGCCGTTGAAATCAAGACGGGCGATCCCGGTTCCAGCCCCGATGTTTCCACTGGAGATCCACACTTCGCCATTGACTATCCCCATGCCGCGCGGGTTCATGACGTTCGAGAGCGTGCCCAGAAAGCGCGGATGCTCCTGCTGAGCCGAGTATCTGTAGATCGCATTCGAGAACTGATCGCTGATCCAGACTTCCGAGCCGACCTGCATCGACTGCCGGAGGTTTCCGATCGTGAACGAATCAATGTCGAGCGTGACATCGAGCCAGTGCCCGGCTGGTTTGGTGGAGAACTGCGTCAAGGCACCGGTCGCGGGATTGACGCTGATGATGTACAAATTGGTGGTGTCTGGGGAAAACAGCGCGCCGGCAACCGCAGCGCCGGGTACAGCGCTGAGGGACAACAACACCAAGCCGAGGGACAATTGTCTCAAGCCCGAGTCCTTCCGATGGTTTTCCGAAGGAAATCCCTTCGGCTCCACCCACTGTCCGTTGCAAATCCGCGTCTGGCTGCATCGAATTCCGAGCGCATCTGAGAGTCCGCATTATTTATCGAACCTGATCCTCGGACATTTCACTGATCAGTCACACACCCGCAACTTTTTTGGACTTTCGATTCATCAGGCGATGCCAAAAAACGTCCAATAACTAACTTAGCGTGTCCGCGACGCCCAGCGCGCCGACCACCAGGCTCACCAGCCCGTTCATCGTGAAAAACGCCGCGTTCAGGCCCGCCTTGCCCCGCCTGGACAAGATCGAATGCTCAATTAACAACAGTGCCGCAACGAGGATGACGGCGACTCCGAACGCCGCTCCTAACCGAGGTTCCAGCCGCCACGCGGCTGCAAGGCAAAGCAGTGCCAGTCCGTGAAGGCCCCGGCTGATCCAGATAGCGGCGCGGACTCCGAAACGAGAAGGGATGCTGAACAAACGCTCCTTCCGGTCTTCGTCCACGTCCTGGAGGGAATAGATGATGTCAAACCCGGCAACCCAGAGTGTGACCATCGCCGCGAAGCACCACAGCGCGGCACGTGTCCCTTCCGGAACTCCCGGTGCTTCAGTCGCGGGCAAACCCAGCGCGGCGGGGTTGATCGCGATCGCTGCGGCGAGCGGCGATGCCGCGAGTGAGGTTCCCAGAAATAGATGGCAGGCCCAGGTGAATCTCTTGGTGATCGAGTACGCGCCGATCCAGGCAAGCACCGGAACCGCGAGCACAACAGGCCATGGATTCGAGAAGGCGAACCAGAAGCATGCCGTGACAGCGACAAACGATGCGCCGAGCAGCAGCGTGAGCGCGTTTCCGAAGGCGAGCGAGAGGCGGCCGGACGCAAAGGCGCGCCGAGATGTCCGAGGGTTTCGGGCATCGAGCAACCGGTCGGCGAGGCGGTTGATAAGCATTGCCCAACTGCGTGCGGTGAACATGCAGAGCACGATGAGCACGAGTGCACCGGAGAATGTCAGCCATGGCATGTCTGCGGGCTTGGCGAGAAACGATGCCAGCAGAGCGAACGGCATCGCGAAGATCGAGTGCGAGAGTTTGATGTCGCTCGCTGCGAGCGCGAGGCGCTCGCCCAACCCGGCTGCGGGAGCGACCGTGACCGAACTGGACGCGGAAACGCTCATTCGCCGGCCGGCTTGCCGCCCTTTCTCGGATCGCTGCCCGCCTCGTAGCGCACGGGGGCGCTGGGCGAGCGGCGGATGACCTGGATGACGCACTCGGACTTTCCGAGCTTGAGTTCTTGTCCTCGCGAATTGAGTCCGGCGCCCACGGTTCGCGTCTGTGCACCCGTTCCTTCGCGCGCGTCCGCGATTTCCGGCTCGATGCGGAGCGTATCGGGCATCCACTGGTGATGGATTCGTGGCTGCGCGACGGCACGCGAAGCGGGGATGCCGTAGGTCAGGCAATCGAGCATCACCTGCAGCGTACCCGTAATGATCCACGGCCCGCCGGACCCGCCGACGACAAGTTCCACAGGCGAGTTTTCCGCGTCGCCGGAAAGCACGATGGTGGGGGACATGCTCGACAACGGCTGTTTGCCCGGCGCGGGGAGGTTGCGATCGTCCTGGCGCAGGCCGAAGGCGTTCGGTTTGCCGCGCCGGGTGGTGAAGTCGTCCATCTGGTCGTTCAGGATGAATCCGAAGCCCGGTACACAGACCAGTGAGCCAAATTGAAGATTGATCGTCTCGGTGCAGGCGACGGCGTTGCCCCATGAATCGACCACACTCAAGTGGCTCGTGCCCGCGTCTTTCGGTGCCGCGGAATCACCACGGGGGACGATGCTCCCGTAAGAGTCAATCGGCTGCGTATGAGCCATGTCGATCCGTGCTGCCAGCTCGCGGGTGTTGCTCTGGCTGGTGAGCGCGAGCACCGGGATGTCCACGACCGCCGGGTCGGCAAGAAAGCGGGATCGATCGGCGAATGAATGCTTGAACGCTTCGGTGAGAAAGTGAATCTGCGCGCTGCTGGCGTACTCGAACGAATCGAATTCCGCGCGCCGAGCCTCGATCATGCCCAGCGTCTGGATCAGCACGATTCCGCCGCTAGATGGTGGCGGGAACGCGAACACCAGCTTGCCCTGAAAAATGGTCGTCAAGGGGAGTAATTCACGGGGCCGATACGCCGCGAGTTCTGCAGCGGTCACGCTTGCCCCGCCGGCGGCAAGTACATTTCGGATCGCCGACGCGATTTCTCCGCTGTAGAAGGCCTTTGCGCCGTCCCGAGAAATCAACCTCAGCGCGCGAGCCTGGGCGGGCTGTTTGAGTACATCCCCTTCCTTAATCTGACCGTTCATCAGAAAGATCGAACGAAATTCCGCGAATTGTGCCCCGCCCTCTTTCAGGCCTCGCGCGACGTTGGATGATGCCGCCGCACGCATGTAGTCGGCATCCACGGCAAAGCCTTCTTCCGCGGCCCGGATCGCCGGGGCGAGAACGGTTTGGCGAGGCAGGGTTCCGTATTTCTCGAGCGCATCAAGCAGCCCCGCGACGGAGCCGGGGATCGCTACGGCGTGTGCGCCATTGGTCGAGGCGCTCGGATCGTCTTTGCACTTCGGGTCGGTTTCGAAGAAGTCCGGCTTTGCCCACGAAGGCGCAACTTCGCGGTAGTCGAGCGCGATCGTCCGCGGCAAGCCAGCAAGCCTCGCGTGCGTCTTCAGGTGGATCATCATGAAACCGCCCCCGCCGATGCCGCAGGAATAAGGGCGTACGACCGAAAGCGTGAAACTGGCGGCGACGGCCGCATCCACCGCGTTGCCGCCCTTGCGGAGCATCTCCAGGCCGGCCCTGGATGCGATTTCGTGATCGGCAGCGACGACATGGCGATATGTCGGCTCACCATTCGCCTGAGCGGGACGTCCGACCGAAGCGGAATGCTGCTTTGGCGCGCCGACCGCCTTGCTGGCTGTTTGAGACTCAGCGCACGAAGTGAGCGCCAAAGCGAACATGACGAAGACAAGCGACCGGAAGGGCATGCAAGAAAGGTAGTCCGACCTGTGCGGAAACGATGCTCCCGAGTGTGCGATCCACATACTGTTGTGCATGTTGTTTCAGCGACGGAGCAGCCGCTCCCGCTTCCGCGAATACCTGGCGAAGCGCAAGGATCCGGCTTGGTCCAAACTTGATAAGTCGGAGGCCGCGGGCCAGCGTCCGCGGAAGACTTCGCGCGGGCGTGGCTTCTTCGAACTCTTCCGATTGTTCTGGTGGCAGATCCGTGAGCACCGGCGCACCGTCATCGCGGCGCTGGGAACGCTCACTGTCGCGACGGGACTGGGTCTGCTCATGCCCGCGAGCACACTCATCGTCATCGACTACATCGTGACCGATCACCCGGGACCGGGCGGTATTCCCGTCTGGGCGCGCGAACTGATCGCGAGGGCCGGCGTGACCATCGACTGGGGTGCGATCCAAAAAGCCGACCGAATCAGCCTGCTTTGGATTCTGGGTTTCTGCATGATCCTGCTCTCGATGTTCAACATCGTGATCTGGACGTGGGGTCGCTGGCAGATGACCCGGCTGACCAAACGCGTGCAGGCCACGATGCGCATGCAGGTATTCGAGCATGCGGCACGTCTGCCTTTGCATCGCATTTATCAGATGAAGACAGGCGGCGTGGTGGGCATTTTGCGCGAAGATGCGGGTGCCGCGGCCGAGTTGCTGTTCAGCCTGCTCTACAACCCGTGGCGTGCGATTGTGCAGTTGGCCGGAACGCTCGTCATTCTCGCGATGGTGGATTGGCGATTGCTCGTCGGCGGACTGCTGCTGATTCCCGCCGTCTGGCTCAGCCACCGAACCTGGATCAACCGCATCCGGCCGATTTATCGGGACATCAAGATCACCCGCAGCGGGATCGACGCCCACAGCACCGAAGCGTTCGGCGGTATGCGCGTCGTTCGCGGGTTTTCACGCGAACTCTCCGAATCGGGTCGCTTCACAAAGGCCGGTCATCTCATGTCGCGCCAGGAGATTCTGGTGTGGTGGTGGTCTCGGGTGCTCGAGATGGTCTGGTCGCTTCTCATCCCCGTCGCGAGCACCGGCGTCTTGGTTTACGGCGGTTCGCAGGTCATCCGCGGCAATCTGACCATCGGTCAGGTGATGATGTTTACCAGCTACCTCCTGATGCTCCTCAGCCCGTTGGAAACGCTGACCAACACCGCCACCGCCGTGCAGACCAATCTCGCGGGCTTCGATCGCATCCTTGATGTTCTCGAGGAACCCGGCGAATTTGGCGATTCAACGGGTGAAAACAAGATCCAGCTGGTGAGGGCCAACGTTCAGGGACGCGTGTCTCTTGAAAACGTTTCGTTCGCGTATCCGGTCACGCAGACAAAGACAAAGGAATCGGATTCGAAGGAGGGTTCGTCGACGCTCAATGCTCCGCGGCCCGTGCTCAAAGCCGTTTCGCTTGACGTCCGGCCGGGAATGACCGTCGCGCTCGTCGGCGCCAGCGGCAGCGGGAAGACCACCCTCTGCAATCTCATTGCTCGATTCTTTGATCCGTGCGATGTGCCGGATCCCGCCGCGCCGGGCGGAAAGTGGACCGCCGGCCGCATTCTGCTCGACGGCATCGACCTGCGCGAAATTGACGTGCGCTCGTATCGGCGATTGCTGGGAATCGTTGAGCAGGATGTTTTCTTGTTCGACGGATCGGTCGCGGCGAACATCGCCTACGGCCGTGTTGCGCCCGCCGGTCAGGGCCTTGTGACAGAAGCCGAAGTGATGCAGGCCGTGAAGCGGGCCGCGGAATCGGCGAATGCCGCGGAGTTCATTGAAAAGCTCGAGAACGGCTATCAGACACTCATCGGCGAGCGTGGTGTTCGTCTCAGCGGGGGTCAGAAGCAGCGGCTCGCCATCGCCCGCGCCCTGCTCGCCGACCCGGCCATTCTCATTCTGGACGAAGCCACCAGCAATCTGGATGCGGAGAGCGAAGCCCTCATCCAGCGAAGCCTCGGTGTTCTGATGAAGGGTCGGACCTGCTTTGTCATCGCGCACCGCCTGAGCACCATCCGCCACGCCGACCTCATTGTGGTGCTTGAGCACGGGCAGGTCGTCGAAACGGGCACGCACCAGCAATTGCTCGCATTTGAGGGCCGCTATGCCGATTTGCTGCGCACCCAGCTCGAGGCCCACTCTCCCGGCGCGGCGCGGGGGATCCGCGACGATCTGGCCGAATCCAAGCAGTTATTGGACAATGTTTCGGCGTCCCCGACTTCGCAATGAACGGCGGATGAAGTTCCGCTGTATGATGAAGACACATGGTTCGATTCGGGGCCATTTTCGGACTGATTTTCCAGTCGCTCCTGCTGCTTGTTTGCGCGGGTCAATCGCCCGTGGCAGTCGTGGCGCTGAACGTGAGCGCGAGCTGCCACGCAGACAGCCAATCTGAAGGTTCCTGCTGCTGCGAAAGCATGGCGGCGCCGGATGCGGATTCCGAGAGTTCGGCCATCGCGCAATTCTCGACTCGGCGTGAGCGATGCTGCGAGTGTCCGCTCTCACTCGAATCGCCCCGCATACCCGCCGTTCCGGATCGCCGGTCGGGCGCGGAATTTGCCCGGGTTTCAATTGCGATTGCGTCCGCATTCCCGTCTTTGCCGCTCAGCCAACGCAGTTCCTGGCATCACGGAACCAGGGAGCCCGCGCATCCTCCAAATGCTGCGGGAAGATCCGCATGCGAGCGATTCTGCCGCTGGACGATCTAGTCGTTTCGCCGTTTTGTAGGCTGTTCTGGCCAACGCGTAGGACGCGTGTGGCGTCCCGCGAACATGAACACAAAACGTCGCCGTGATCTTTCCGATTGCGGCTGCGCGAAAGGACTTGATATGAACGCATTGTTGTTATCCATGGCGACCGCAGGCCTGATCCTTCTTTCTCCCGCTCCGCAAAGCACGGAGGCCGCCTCGTGCAAGTGCGAATCGTGCCAGTGCACCAACTGTGGGTGCGATGCCGGGTCCTGCCCCGGCTCGTGCTCCGGCTCTTGCCCTGGTACGTGCGATGCAAGCGGCAATTGTGCCGAAATGAAGCAGAAGGCCAAGGCCGATTGCTGCAGCGGCTCCTGCTGCGGGTAATTGTCTAGATCGGAGACACCCCCGCCCGGTATTCGCCGGGCGGGGGCTTCATTGTGAACTTAGAATTATTCAATTGGTCGGCCCATTGGGGCGGCCCACGGACATCTGCCGCGGCAATGCGCCGCGATTTCTTGGGAAGGAATTCAGACGTGAAGAAGTTCATCCTGTCGGTGCCGAGCATCGTTCTCTTTCTGGCCTTGGGAGGTCTTGTAGCGGGGTGCGCCACCAGCGGAAAGTGTGACGACTCTGCCAACTGTTGCGGCGGCAAATCCGAATGCTGCGAGTCCGATGGCAATTGCAAAGACGGCGATGCCCACAAGGCCGAAAACAAGGCGACGCCAGCCGCTGCGCCGGCCGCGCAATCGGCCGCCCCGGTGAATAAGACGTGCCCCATCGGCGGGCACGATGCCGACCCGGCTCAAACGGTTTCTTATCAAGGCAAGACCATCGCGTTCTGTTGCGACGACTGCAAGCAGGAATTCCTCGGCATGAGTGACCAGGGCAAGTCCGACATCCTGGCCAAAGCAACAGGGAACTGACTTCACCTCAATCTGGCCGTTTCGAGCCCGACCCGTCCGGATAATTCCGGACGGGTCGCATGCTTTTTGCAGAAATCAGAAATGGGGCTCCGAAATGCCGGCCCTTGGCGACATAATTCCCATGGGGCGATGCCCTTCATTCGGAGGTTCTGATGACACGCGGATTGATGCTCGGCGTTGTGGCTTGCCTTCTCCCGCTCTCGGTGACGCTGGCGGAGTCGGACCTTCCGTGGATGCCCGCATCGCAGAGCGATATTGCCGCGCTGGCCGACGTGAGAATCGCCCCCGAGTCGGTGGCCGTCTTTCGGATGAATCGCTCGGTCCAGCAGTCGGCGCTGGCACTCGCACCGCTGGAGTTCAGCCCGGAGGCTGATAGCTCGCCCATTTTGATGCTGCCGCGCCCGGATGGAATGCTCGAGGCGTTCACCGTGGTCGAATCACCGATCATGGAGCCCCCACTGGCGGCGAAATATCCGCAAATCAAGACATATTCGGCTCAGGGCCTCGATGATCCCTACGCCACGGCGCGGATTTGCATGAATGAACTTGGATTCTTCGCAACGGTGCTCTCGCCACGAGGCGACTACAGCGTTGCGCCGGCCGAACTTTCGGCGGACACGGTCTACCTCAGCACGATCAGCAGGGGTGATGTTGAATCGGAGTGCGGCACGATCGGCGAACCGGTTGAAACGCCGTCCAACTCGATTGCCGCGATCACCGGCGACAAGCTTCGCACCTATCGCATTGCGGTCTCGATGGACCCGGTGGTGTGCGTGAATGTCTGCGGCGGCACCGTTGCAGGCGGGCTTTCGGGCGTGACGACCGCAGTGAACGCACTCAACACGCTTTGGGAAAAGGAATTCGCGATCCGACTGATTGTGGTCGCCAACAACGACCTCGTTATTTTCACCAACACCGCTTCACATCCGTTCGATACTTCCGGCCGAACGGAAATGATGCAGAGCAACGGGTCGGTGCTCAGTTCCTATATCGGGCTGAGCAATTACGACGTTGGACACGTGTTTTCCCGCTTCGGCGGCGGAGTGGCGAACCTGGGGGTCGTGTGCACGGGCAGCAAGTCCAACGGCCTGACCGGCATTTCCAGCTTTTCGACCTTTTCGAACCCGCAGACTTTCTATCACGAGACGGGGCATCAATTCAACGCGCCGCACAGCTGGAACGGCGCGGGCGGATCTTGTACCGCCGAGCAGTGGGGCGGTGCCGGCGCCGCGTACGAGCCCGGGAGCGGCTCGACCATCATGTCGTACGCCGGTTCGTGCAGCCCCGACAACGTGCAGAATTTCCGTGACAACTACTACAGCCAGGGAAGTGTCCAGCAGATCACCGATTTCTCCGCCTCGCGCACCTGCTCCGTCACCATCGACACGGGCAATCACGCTCCGGTGGCGACGCATTCGATTCTGAATCAGGCACCCGTTCCTGTCGGGACTCCCTTTGAACTTGTCGGGTCCGCCACCGATTCGGATGGCGACCCGCTGACGTACGTTTGGGAACAGCGCGATGGTGGCGCGCGCCGCGCGCTCTCGGCCGGCGACGGAGGAAGCGGACCTCTGTTCCGCTCCTTCCCGCCCAGCACCACAGGCTTCAAGCGTGTCTTTCCAAAGCTTTCCACCATTCTGACCGGCAATCTCGCCGGGTCGCTTGGCGAGATCATGCCTACCACCACTCGATTCATGCGCTTCCGGCTCACTGCGCGTGACAACCGCGCCGGGGGCGGTGGCCAGAACTACACCGAAGCGCTCATCCGTTCCTATTCCGCCAAGGGTCCATTCATGGTGACCGAACCCAATACCAGTTCTTCTCGCTCCGGCGCTACCGTCGTGCGCTGGCTGGTCGCGGGCACAAACACCACGCCGTTTCAGCATACCACCGTCAATATCCTCCTCTCGACCGACGGCGGCAATACCTTCCCGACTGTCCTCGCCTCCGAAACCCCGAATGACGGGGCCGAAGGCGTGGCGCTCCCCCAAACCGCCAGCAACTGCCGCATCCGCGTCCAACCCGTTAACGCGATCTATTTCGATATCACCGACGCGAACTTCTCTATCACGGCCGCTCCGAATGCTGCCCGCCTCGCCTCGGCCGGCTCCGTCCTTGTTGACGACGCCTTCGCCAATGGAAACGCCAACGGCATCGCCGAGCCGGGCGAAAACAAGCTCCGGGTCTACCTCGATGTGCTCAGCAGCGGCTTGCTCACGGCGACCAACGTTCATGCCACGCTGACCACTTCGACTCCGACGGCGTCGATCGTCCTGGGTCAAGTGGACTATCCCGACATGCCCCAAGGCGTGATGGCGGCGAATCTGCTGCCCGCAGTGATCGCGCTCGACCCGTCGCACCCCTGCGGCACCCCGGTCGCCCTGAACCTTGCCGTGACGGCCGCCGAAGGGGCGTGGTCGCTGTCCTATTCGTTGCCGACGGGAACTTCCGGCGTTTGCGCGCCAGTCGCGAACTATTGCGCCGGCGACTTCAATGACGACGGGGTGGTAGACGATGCCGACTTTGTGATCTTCGTCGATGCCTACAACACGCTGACGGACGCCGCGGGAGACCTGACGGGCGATACCCTCACCGACGACCTTGATTTTGTGGTTTTCGCCATGGCGTACGACATTCTGGTCTGCCCGTAGCTCCGTCGGATCGGACGGGTGAAACGAAGCAACCTGCCGGAGCGAAAATTGGGGATCTAGGATTCGAACCTAGACTAAGTGAGTCAGAGTCACTCGTGCTACCGTTACACCAATCCCCAGAAAACCCGGTCGAACCGGGTCTTTCGAGGGCCAATGGTACGCTCCAAATCCGGCGCGGCAAGGTCCGCGACCAGGTCTCCGGTGAACGCCCGACTCTTCGCATCCGAGTCCGGCGCAGCCTGTAAACTCGCGCCATGCCCAAGCAATGTGCGCGCCCGGTTTTCAGCGTCGCAACCTCCGTTCTGACCGCCTTTTTGCTGTCCATCGCCTTGCACGGCACGGCAAGCCACGCGGAGGGGTCTCCCTCGGCTTCGGTGGATTCGTTGACGCACACCCAGATTGCCGGACGCTCGCCTCAGGTCCTCCAACTGCTAGATGAGTACTACGACCTGACAATGCGCTCAAGCCCGGAGTCGGCAAGCACGAACGGCGATTTGCGTTTCAACGACCAACTCAGCGACGTGAGCTCGGGCGCGATTGCAAGAGACCGTGCGCAACTCGGGTCCATCCTCGAGCGTGCAAAGGCCTTCGATCGTTCGTCTTTCACCGAAGCAGATGTGATCGATCTCGAGTTGCTCGAATACACCATTACCACCGCGCTCGATGCCGCGAGCTTTTTTCCCGAGCAGCAACCGATCACGGCCCTCTCCGGACCCCACATCGAACTGCCGCAGTTGTACCTCTCGATTCCTCTCCAGAACGATGCGCTCCTCGCCGACTACGCAGCCCGGCTCGAAAAAATCCCGGTTCTCATCCGACAGCACATCGCCAACATGAGAGACGGGCTCAAGGCGGGACGCGTGCCGCCGAAGGTCATTCTCGCCAAGAGCGTCGAACTCACCCGGGGCCTCGCCGGTGACGATGCGATCGCCGATCCCTCGCTCTCCCCTTTCTACACCCCGTTCCGCGCTCGGCCCGCCGGCGACGCGCTCTCGCTTCGCGCTGCCAAGGCGGTTCGTGAGCAGGTCATTCCCGCCTTTCGCGAGTTGGCCGCTTTTCTGGAAAGCGAGTACATCCCAAACTGCCGCGACAGCATTGGCGCCGGCCAGGGACTTGATGGACTTCCGTACTACGAATCCAACCTCCGGCGCGAAACGACGACCGCGCTCTCCGCGCAGCAGATCCACGACATCGGCCTGAAAGAAGTCGCCCGCATCAAGGGCGAGATGATGGCCGTTATCGACGAGACCGACTGGCCCGACAAAGACAGGTACAAGGGCGAAGAACGCTTCACGAAATTCGTTGAGTTTCTGCGCACCGATCCCCGCTTCTACTTCACCGACGAGAAGTCCCTGCTGGACGGATACAAGGTCATCTGCAAGTCGGTGGATCCCGATCTCACTCGACTTTTCGGAGTCCTCCCCCGACTCAGCTACGGCGTGCGTCCTATCCCGCGGTTCGCGGCGCCGAGCTCTCCCGCGGCGTACTGCTACCCGGGCTCCATCAAGTCCGGCATTCCTGGCTATTTCATGGTCAACACCTACGACCTCAGCCAGCGCCCGCGCTACGGAATGTGGTCGCTCTCGCTCCACGAGAGCGTGCCGGGGCACCACTTCCAGCTATCGATCGCCGACGAACTCGAAGGCCTCCACCCGTACCGCAATCAACTCCAATACACGTCGTACGTTGAAGGATGGGCGCTGTACAGCGAAAGTCTCGGCCTCGAGATGGGCGACAATCCCCGCACGAACGTCAACCCCTCCGGGCGGGGTGTCTATAGCGATCCGTACGATTACTTCGGCCGCTTGAGTGACGAGATCTGGCGTGCCTGCCGCCTTGTTGTAGACACCGGCATGCACGCGATGGGCTGGACGCGCCAGCAGGCCATCGACTACATGCTCGCGAACAGCGCCGGAACCGAACTCGATACCGTCAGCGAGATCGATCGCTACATCGGCTGGCCCGGACAGGCCTGCGCCTACAAGATCGGCGAGTTGAAAATACTGGAATTGCGGGCCCGCGCCGAAAAAGCGCTCGGCAACCGTTTCGATGTGCGTGCATTCCACGACGAAGTGCTGGGTGCCGGGGCGCTCCCGCTCAGCGTGCTCGAGATGCGAGTGGATCGCTGGATAGCGATGCAGCGCGTTCCCGAATCTCAGCCACCGAAGGGGAGCGGCGTCGCTCGCCCATAGGGGCTGTTCTGCCGGTTGCCCGGTGCCTCCGCCGGCCGCACTGGCGGAACGGCCATCGGTGCGGGCGCGGGCGATGGCACGGGGAAGGGCTTGAGGTCGCCCGTCGTGCGACGCGCCCGGACTTCATCGATCGAGCGATCGAGTTTGCCCAGAATCGCCTTGACTTGACTGAACGACTTTTCTGTAGGACCCATGCGCACCGCCTCCATGCAGGTACGCGTGCATCGGTTCGCGGACATGCCGACTTTGTCCCGCTTCCGGTGGGTCGCGCCGGGTTGTCGTTTCCAGGTCCGTCTGTGCGGGCTGGGGTACCTGAGGCCCCTGCGTTACTCCGGCAAACGGTCCAGTTCCGCCTCCGCCCGGTCGACCAGCCTTCGCACGGTTTCGGGGCCGAAATCAAACCGAAGCCCCGCGGCCTCGAACAACTGAGGCAAAGGCCTCGCCCCGCCGAGCCGCATCGCCCGCACATACGAGTCGACTGCCGCTTTTTCTCCCTTCTCGAGCCCCATCAGCCAGAACTGCAACGCGCCCAACTGGGCAATCGCGTATTCGATGTAGTAGAAAGGCACCGAGAAGATGTGGGGCTGGCGATGCCAGACGCTTTGTCGAACGTCATAGATCCCTTCCCACGAGCAGGAACTGCCGAACCGCTCGTCCAGCGCGAGCCACTGGGCCGCCCGCTCCTGCTGGGTGTGGCGCGGGTTGGTGTAGATCCAGTGCTGGAACGCGTCGATTGTTGCGATCCAGGGAAGCAGGTAGACCGCCCGCTCGATCTGCTGGCGTCGGGCCCGGGCGAGGTCTTCCTCAGACCCATAGAACCCATCCGCACCGCCGATGTGAGGCAGGGTCAGCAACTCCATGCTCATGCTTGCGACCTCGCAAAACTCGAGCGGCGCATGCCGGTATGCGAGCAGCGGTTCGTTGATCGACAGCATCGAGTGGAACGCGTGCCCCGCTTCGTGAAGCATGGTGGAGACGTCGCGTCCGGTCCCCGCGGCGTTCATGAAAATGAACGCTCGCCGCGAGCGGTCTCGCATGTACTGATAGCCCCCGGGGGCCTTCCCCTTGCGCGAGTCAAGGTCCAGGTTCGCGTTGTCCGAGGAACCCCTTGCTTCGCTCCCGGTTCCCATGGTCGCCAGCATGGCTCCTAGTCGCGGGTCGAGCTTCTCAAACGTGCGAACCGCCTTGGTCATGAGTTCCGCGCCGTTGGAAAATGGCCGAAGCGGGCCGCGTCCCTTCACGTCCACCGTCAGGTCCCAGGGGCGCAGCGTGTCCACGGCCAGCGCCGCGCGGCGTTTTTCCTCCTGCCGCCGGATCATCGGGACGATGACCTCTTCGCACGCGAGATGGAAGTCGAAGCAATGGCGGGGCGTGTAGTCAAAGCGGTGCTTGGCCTTGAACGAGTAGCCGACGAAGTCCGCGAAGCCGGCCTGACGCGCGACTCGATCGCGCAGGGCGACCATCTTGTCGAAGAGCCCGTCAATTTCTTCCCGATCGCGCAGGCGGCGCGTCGAAACACACCGCCACGCTTTCTCTCGCACCGCCCGATCCGTCGATTCCTGATAGACCGCCATCTGGGGCAGCGTCTTCTCGCTCCCGTCGAACTCGACAGTCATCGCCCCGATGATCTGGTCGTATTTCTGGCTGAGTTTCGAAAGTTCGGTCTCGAGTGGGATGTTCTCCGGACGGAATAGAGAGACGTCCGCAACCGTGTCGCGAACCACCACTTCGTACCGATCGCCCGGCGTCCGCCATCGCGACGCCTCCTCCGTGAGTTTCTTGTCGAGCGCAAACGCCAGCGGCTTGATCTTCGGGACGATGTTCTCAATGAAGTCGGAATAGGCCTTCTGCGCTTCCGCATCTTCCGTCGAGCACGTCATCGAAATGTACAGATTCGCCTGCGCTTCCGAGCACGCGGCATCCAGTTCGCTCCGGTCCACCATCCAGCGGTCAAAGTCGGTCCCGCTCCGAAGCGGGCGCTCGATCAATTCTCGAAAAACCGGTTCCAACGACTCCCAGGACGCCGCGTCGAGGTCCGGCGGCACGCTTGTCTCGGGGAGATCAAACTCAATCGTCGTGGGTGAACTCAAGGGAGCCTTTCCTGAAGGGGTAAGACGCGAAACCGGCGAATCGACGATAGCCGACCACGACCAAAAAAGAGAACGCCGCGGAAGGCCGCGGCGTGATGGAAAGCAAGCTCGGAGAACCCCTTATTTCTTCTTGGTCAGTTCCCGGATCTTCTTCTCCGTCGGATCGGCCCATTCCTCACGGAATTTGTCGGGCAGGATGCCGAACTTGAAGATCGCCAGGTTGGGGTTGTTGTTGACGGCCGACATGATCCGGTTCATGCACTCACGAGCCTTGCCGGCCAGCCGGGCCCGGCGATCGTCGTCCATGCCGGATGCCATCTGGAGCGCCGCATTGAGCGTCTGCACGTACTCGGTGAACTGCTGATCGTCTCGGGCGGTCTTCTCACGGAAGTCCATCTGCATCTGCTCGGCCTTGCAGATCGGCCACAGGTAGCCGGGCTTCTTTACGCCGACCCACTCCACCTCAGGCAAACGCATCGCCTTGGCGAGTTCATCGAGCGTTGAAGCCGTTCCCAGCGAAAAACGAATCTTTGAAGCGGTCTGGGAAGTGAACGTCAGTACCCGGTCCTTTGGGTTCAGAAGTATGTCGCCCGACGTGGCATCCTGATAGAAAGAAACATCGCCCTGGGGTGACACGGTGGCGCTCAACGGCTCCATGATCTGCATCGCCCGCATGATCTCAAACGGATGGTTCCCGCGCGTGGAGATTTTCTCCATCTGGAAAAGGATCTGCTCGAGTTCGCGATCCTTGACGGCCACCAGATCGCCGCTCCAGCCCGTGCAGGCGCCGTAGGCCCCTTCGGGGGTGAAGTAGATTTCTTCGACCGCGTGCGACGTCATCGCTGCCGCGGAGATCGCCCAGTCGATCCACGCCACGGTTCGAAAGTTCTTCCGGTATTCGTTGTAGATCACGTCCGAAAGCTTCTGGATCTCGAGCAACGCTCCGCCGCCCGAGTTCACCCGGAACACAACGATGTCCACATCTTCCTGCTTCAGCAGCGGGATCGCGTCGTGCAACGGCTTGGCCATCAAGTACAGGCCCACCATGTCGCGGTCGCCGCCCTCGCCAAGCGTGATTACCGCTGCCCGGGGCACGCCCGGCTTGCGGGGTTGTGGGGCGCTCTCGGAACTGGCCGGGGCCGGTATGGCTTCAGTTGATGTCGTCGGTGCCTTGTCTTCGGCTTTCGTGGCCTCCGAAGCCTTCTCCGGTTCGCTGGCCGTGGTCGGCGCCGCGTCGCGGTCAATGGACTTCATCTCGCTGGGCGTGAACATCCGGGTCTCGTCGTATTTGCCCGAGGTGATCTTGATCCAGACCACGCCGTCAACTTCACGCACGATCTCGCCTTCGACCGTCTTGCCGTTCTTCAGCGTGATCTTCGCCCATCCGCCCGCCGCCGCGGCAAATGCATTGGCTGTTGGTGCGGACATTCCAACGGTGAGCGCCACGCCCAGAAAAAGGCCCGCGATCATTTTCTTCATGCGAAACTTGTTCATGTGTATGCCTCTTGGTGCTGATACCGGTCGTGTCGCTTACTTCTTGTCTACGAGTTGCTGCAATTCCAACTGCTCGCGCCGAAGTTCCAGTTCCGTCCGCGAAGGAACTCGGTTCTCGGCGTGCCAGCGTGGTCCGAATGCCTCTTCGTAGATCTTGAGTTTGTTGATGATGGTGTCCAGTTGACGGATCTGCTTGCCGCGAGCCTGCGTGCGTGATTCGTACGTCTCGGCGCCACCTGAACTCTGATCGCCGCTCCCCATCTCTTCCAGTATCCGCTTGATCTCTTTCGAGGCGTTGTTCAAGTCCCGCGTCCAGTATTCCATGATCCGCTTGGACTTGCCGTCCACGATCTGATGGTTCCGTGAAAGGCCCAACTGGAAGACCAGATCGTCCAGCGTGTCCGCCGTCCCCCTTGAGACGCTGATCGCGCGTGCCGTATCGGCGGTGAGCGTGAGCACCGAGGAGGTCGTTCCGCGAACGCTCGCCTGCATCGAATCGCCCATCAGGCCCGACGTCAACGCGAACTCGTCAGGGCGTTCTGGCGCCCGCTCCAGGAACAGCGGCTTGCCGCCTTCCATCCGGTACGACAGCAAAAAGCCCGGGCGGCACATCGCCTGCACGATCATCGGGTCGTACCCGCCACGGATCAGAAAACCTTCCGCCCGTGCCATGCGCAATGAGTACTGCTTCTGACGCACGACCTCGTCGCCCTTGCCTTCGAGCATGACGCCGATGCCGCCCACGCCCCCCATCTTGCCATCGCTCGTGAAGTAGATCTCCGGTGAGACAAACGGAATAAACGCGGGGCCGCCCATCGCCCGCTTGACCCACATCACCAGCCGCGGCGGCTTGGCCCATTCGCGCTGCATCTCGTCGGCGAAAATCGGGAGAATTTTTTGAGCACGAAACAATTCATCGAATTGCGCGACGTTGTCGGGCAGGGGGGTCAATTCGTCCTGCTCCCACTTCGCGTCGATCTTTACGATCACCACGTCCGCGTTCTGATCGCGTGCGTCCCGCATCGCCTGCCGGATGGGAGTCTGGCTGATGTCGTATCCGAATTCACCGTTCAGATCGATGACATACACACGGGTGGGGGCGGAGTCTTGGGCGACCGCCACATTCGCACTCACCACGCACGCAAGCACCGCCACGATCGACCACGCCAACCATCTTCCAACGCCTGCGAATAGACTCAGCATCACCGGATTCTCCCTGGCGGCACCATCTCCCAGCCCGCCATTTGCGTTTCATGTTGTACCGAATCCGGCCCGGCCGGGTTCGTAGAAGGTTAGACGCCGGGGGGGCGATGAAGTTCCCTGGCGAGGGCCAACCCGTCTGCCGAAGTCTTGATCCGGCCCTCCAATTGTTCGTCGTACACCCGCTCAAGGATCGAACGGAAAGCAGGTCCCGGGGACATTCCGGCTGCCACCAAATCGTCGCCGGTGACCAATGGCTGGGGCGCGAGCCCCCCATTCGATCCGGCCAATTCCCCCACGAGGCGGTCGATTGCCGCGGCAGAAACACCGTCCGCCGCGCGGACAATCTCTAACGACCAGAAGAAACCCCGACTCGCCGCCGCGCGCTTCTGCCTGGCGACGGGCAGGGTGCTCCAGGTTTCTCTCAACTCCGCCACCAGCCGGAGAATCGCCATGCAGTCATCCCGTTCCTCGTTGCTCAGACACAGCGCCCGGCGAGTGTCACGCAGCACTTCCAGCCGGCGTCCATCTCCTTCCGGACCATGAGCGGCAAGCGCGGGTCCCTCGCGATCGAGCAATGCCGCAGCGAGCGCCCCCGCAACCACGCCCGACTCCTCATGGACCGGAGGCGATCGCAGGCGAGCAAGCAAGTCCGCCTTCACGTCCCCGCGCGCGGGCCGCTCGAATGTCGGTTCGTCCAGACCGAGGGCCGCGAGCGTTTGCATCGCCTTGCCCCTGGAGGCGTGCTCCAGCATCAGGCGCACCTCATCGCCGATTCGTTCGCGGCTGATCCCGCTTAGTTCTCCCGCGTGACGCCGGATCGCGTCCTGTGTTGCCATATCGATTGCGAACCCCAGGCGAGTCGAAAGCCGCACCGCCCGCAGCGCGCGCAGGTCGTCCTCCCGCAGCCTCTGGTCCGCGTCGCCGACCGCGCGCAAGACTTTCGCACGCAGATCCGCGACCCCGCCGACGTGATCGATCACACGCCCGGAGTCCGAAAGGGGCTTGAGCGGATCGAGAAAGAGCGCGTTCACCGTGAAATCGCGGCGTTTCGCGTCCGCGACCTCGTCGGAAAAAGTGATCTCGTCGGGTCGGCGCCGATCCGAATACTCGCCATCGGCGCGAAACGTCGCTACTTCAACAGTCACGCCGTCGTGTCGAACCAGCATCACTCCGAACGCGGCGCCCACATGCGCCGTGCGCGGAAACAAACCCGCGATCGCGTCCGGCCTCGCGTCGGTCGCGACGTCGTAGTCCTTTGGAGTCAGTCCAAGCAGTTCGTCGCGAACGCATCCGCCCGCGAAATAGGCAACATGCCCGCGATCGCGCAGCGTGCGCACGATCCACTCCGCAACTTCCCGGGCTTTGGACGAACTTTGACCCATTGCAGGAGTCTACGAAATCAGAGGGCTGAGCACCCGCGTCACGCCTTTGCCCGCGCCTGATCCAGAAACTCGACCGCCCGGCGCAAATGCGGGATCACGATGCTCCCGCCCACGATGAGCGCCACGTCCATCGCCTCCCAGATCTCCTCATCCGTAAAGCCGAGTTTCACGCATTGATCGACGTGATAGGCGATGCAGTCGTCGCACCGCAGCACCGCCGAGGCGACCAGGCCGAGCAACTCCTTGGTTTTGACCGGCAACTTGCCGTCCGAATAGGTCTGGTGATCGAGCGAAAAAAAACGCTTGGTGACGAGCGATCCGCCCGGCGCGACCGAGCCATCGGGGCGTGCCGCTCCGACTTCGCGACGCTCGTTCTCATCGCCCAGAATGCGGCAGTTCATCCGGCTGCGATAAGCCTGAAACTGGTCGTAACGGGAAGTGCCTTGAGTCATGCCCGATCGTACGGAAGAGATTTACCCCGGAGGCGCACAAAGGAAATTGGGGGGAATCGAAAGAACAACGAACCCATCAAAGCGGACGATCTCGCCCGCAATCCGCAATCCGCAATCCGCAATCCGCAATCCAATTCTCTCTTCTCCTCTGTGTCTCTGTGCCTCTTTGGTAAACGCCCTATCTCTTCCTCACCATCGCCACCCCATTCCCGATGGGTACGCAGCACGCGATCAGCCTTGGGTCAGCGCCCAGTTTCCGATTGAGCGCATCGACCGTGTCCCGATCCGCGTCCTTGCCCGGCGGCAGATCCATCGTCCACCGGCTCGCCAGCGCGTTGTCGATCAGGATCACTCCGCCCGAGCGCACCAGCGGCAGCACCGCCTCGACATACTGCGGATACTCGCTCTTGAGCGCATCGATGAAGACCATGTCGACGCTCGCTTTGCCAATTTCTTGCGCGATCTTCGGCAGTACTTCGAGAATCCGCCCTTGGCGGACCGAAACCCTTTCCGCCAGCCCGCACAGCCGAAAAGTCTCGGTCGCCTGCGCTACGTGCGTTGTGCTCGCCTCGATCGAGATCAGTTTCCCGTCGCTCGCCATTCCCCGTGCGATCCACACTCCCGAATAGCCCGCGAGAGTTCCGAACTCCAGAGCAAGTTTCGCCGGGCCATCGCGACCGGCCATCGAAGCCATGAATTCGAGGAACCGCCCGCTCTCCGGGCTGACCGCGATATCCGGAAGCCCTGCCTTCACGGCGCGAGGCATGATTCCCGCGAGCGATTCATCCTCACGCGCAAACACCTCACGCAAATACCTCGTGAGATACGTCCAGCGTTCTGGTGTCATGTCCATGGCGCACGGTAGCGTTCACGCCGGTTTGTGGCCCTTTCGGGACCAGAAACTCACGCCGCCTTCGACCGCTCATCCCGCCTGCTCTTCTCCGCAGCCCAGGAGAATCCCTTGGAAGCGCGATCGCGCAAGGGGTCGAGAACGCCTCGGGCCCCTCGCGCGACCGCAGGCACCAAGTTCTTCACCGCGCTGCGAAAGGCCGCGGCGCCGTAGATGCTCTCAGGAGCCGCCGGTGTTTCGGTCGCAGGCTGCGCCGCCGGCGTTGGTTCTTCTTTTTTTCCGAAGGCGGCGCCGACCGATGCCATCCGAGCCCGCACGCTCTCGCACGCGCCCTTCGCTGCGCCAACGCACGCGTCTTTCATCCGCCCTACGGGACCCTTGGGCCGTTCCCAGCGCTTCCGCGCCACGCTTCGGACCAGCAGCACGCTGGAACAGAGAACGACGGTGCATCCCCAAGCCCAGAGCATCGTCGCGCGCGGGCCAGACATCGCATCCGACGCCGCGAGCCCGCCGGTGATCATCGCGAAAAGCGAGCAAAGTCCCATCGAACCGACAAAGCCGCCCTTGAGCATGCCCTTGGGAACCGGCATCGGAGGCGGCAGGGGAGCGCCGGTTTTCTTCGAGGCCTTCTTGCTGGCCTGTCCTGCGTCGATCCCGCTGTCCTCGCCGTCCACAAATCGAGGCGGCGGAATGTCCGCTGCGGCTGTTGTTTTGGCGCTCAAACGCGACGCCGCTCGTTCCGACGAGTCGTCAAAGGCCCACCAGAGCAGCAAATACCCACGCCAGAGCAGCCAGATGGGACTTGTGGCGACGCGGAGCAACATGGAGATGGCGTCGGGCATACGACATTGCTGGGATTTTCGCTTCCGCTCTTTCACCGCTTTTTGAACGGTCGGAAGGCGAAGAATGGCTCGGATGTTCTCCCCAATCACCGAAATCCTCGATGACCTCCGCGCCGGCCGCATGATCGTCCTCACCGACGATGAAGACCGCGAAAATGAGGGCGATCTTGTCCTCCCCGCCCAGTTCGCCACGCCCGAAACCATCACGTTTATGCTGACGTCGGCGCGAGGGTACCTCTGCCTCTCGCTCACCGAGTCCGATTGCGATCGCCTCGACCTGCACCCGCAAGGTCCGAGCAACACCTCCAGCCGCGGCACAGCTTTCACCGTCTCCATCGACGGCCACCCGCGCCACGGTTTCACGACCGGCGTCTCCGCGCGCGAGAGGGCCCGCTGCATTCAGATGATGATCGACCCGCGTACAACGCCGAACGATTTCGTGCGCCCCGGACACATTAATCCGCTCCGTTCCCGCGATGGCGGGGTGCTTGTCCGCACCGGCCAGACCGAGGGTTCCGTCGATCTCTGTCGCCTCGCGGGTCTGTATCCCGCGGCCGTCATCATCGAGATCATGAAAGACGACGGCGAAATGGCCCGCGTGCCGGATCTCGAGGTCTTCTGCAAGAAGCACAACATCAAGATGTGCAGCGTTGCGCAGTTGATCGCGCACCGACTCGCGGATGGCAGCCTTGTCAAAAGAATCGGCCCGGTGCGAACGCTGAAGACCGCGTTCGGCGATTTTGATGCGATCGCGTACGAGTCCGCCGTCGATGCGCTGCCCCACCTGGTACTCGCCTGCGGCGGGGTGGGGCGTGTTCCTTCCAACGAGCCGACGCTTGTCCGAATGCACCGGCGTCATTTGCTCGGCGACGTCTTCGCCGAGGTAAGCGGCGTCGGCTCATCGTCCGGGCAGTCCAGCGGCGACATGCTGCGCGACTCACTCCGACTCATCGCCAAGGAAGGCCGCGGCGCGGTGGTGTATCTCCGCACGCAGATGCCCGACGAGCCCGAAGACGATCTCGAAGCGCTGCTCCAGACCCCCCGCCGCACCGCGGATGCGCCGCCTCACGCGTCGTCAACGGCGGGTCACGCCTCCCGCACGCAGCGAGACTTCGGCGTCGGGGGTCAGATCCTTCGAGATCTGGGCATCTCGAAAATGCGTCTCGTCACAAACTCCGCGCGCGACTTGCCGGGGCTCGACGCATTCGGGCTCGAAATCGTGGAACGGGTTTCGATCAGTCCATAAGGACGGTCAACAAACGGATGCAAGTCATTGCTCTAAATCGACTTGTAGTAAATATACCTAAAAGTTTCCGATCCCGTCCAAAAACCTGATACACTTTGGAGACCTGCTCTGCCCCGCGTGAGTTGCGAACCGTGAGGCGCATGAACCAAGAGCGGCAAACCAACGCCCGAATCGGGCAAACTGCGGAGTCAATGCGATGAAACGAAACTCGAATTGGATCGTCCTGTGTGCAGGTCTCTGTCTCGCTGGAGCCCCGTTCGCGATGGCGGAGCCCCAGCCTCAGAACCCCGCCCAGCAAACGATGGATCAAACGAAGGACGCAACCAAGCGCACCTGGCAAGACGCGAAAGACGCGGCAAAGGACGGCCAGAAACAAGCCGCCGACATGATGCAAGGGATGGACCCCAAGCAGATGGAACAGATGATGCAGTCGATGCAGCCCGGCGAGCATCACAAGCTGCTCCAACAGTTCGTTGGCGATTGGGACGTGAAGTCCAAAATGTGGATGATGCCGGGCGCGCCCGCCCAGGATTCCACCGGCACCGCGAGTACCAAATCCGATTTCGGCGGTCGCTTCGTATTCATGACCTACAAGAGCGACTTCATGGGCCAGCCCTTCGAAGGGCGCCTCACAATGGGATACAACAACAACACCAAGCAGCACGAGGGCGTTTGGATTGACAACATGAGTACCGGCGTCTGGTTCTCCACCGGCAATTCCTCGAGCGACGGCAAGGTGTTCACCATGACCGGAACATTTGTCGAGCCCGACGGCCAGAAGAAGGCCACGCGCGAGGTGACCACTTTCCAGTCGCCCGATGTGTACGTTTCAGAATTCTTCGAGACGGGCGCGGACGGCAAAGAGAACAAGATGATGGAACTGACCTACACCCGCAAGGGTGGGGCGGCTCCCACCGTGAAGCCCGCCGGCACAAGCGGCGAGCCCTCCAAGTAGGCATCCTGACGGTCGCGCCGGCTTGAACCTTGTCAGATTGAATCACGAACGCCGCGGGCCAGGCCTGCGGCGTTTTTCTATTGCGACCACCACGCAGCGAGTGCAACCGGAACAACCAGCCACGCCAAGCCCTTTACGAAAAAGAACATGAATGCGATGACGCCCGCACGCTTTCCCCAGCGCAAGGCCCACGTCGGCCGCCTCGATTCGGCAACCCGATCAGCGTTCTCGCCTGTTTGTCCTTCCCTGCCGGCGTCAGTCATGGCGATCTCCATTGAGACTCAGTCTCAATAGGTTAGACAGGTCAAATCGCCACGGCAATTCACAGCCAATCGCAATCAGGCGGCGGCCCGCAGAGGCATCGTTCCATGGCTCTTCGGCGCGCGTTCCGACCGGCCGATCGGTCAGCGCTTCCCGCTTCGCACGCGATGTGGTGTCGTCTAGCGCAGTTCGACCGACCAGTACGCATTGTCGAGGAACGTCTTCCAACTCGCGTACTTCTCGTGACCAAGGCGCAGCGCGATAAGCGGATTGCGTTTGGGGCGCTCGGGCTTCTTGATGAGTTTCATCCGCGCCTCGTCCGGTGTGCGTCCGCCCTTCTTCGCGTTGCACTTGATGCAGGCGCAGACGAGGTTTTCCCACGAGTCGGTGCCGCCCTGTGTACGGGGCTTGATGTGATCGAGCGAAAGGTCCGCCGTCGGGAAGTGACGACCGCAGTACTGGCACGTGTTGCGATCGCGAGCAAAAAGGTTGCGCCGGTTCAGTTTTACGGTCTGCTCGGGCAATCGGTCGTAGCCGAGCAATCGGATGATCCGCGGCACGGCGATCTCGAACCGGACCGTGCGCACCCAATCGTGCTCCGCATGTTCGAACCGTGTCCGCAGGGCGGCGACATCGGTCCAGCTCTCGAAGTCGTAGTTGATGTACTTCGGTCCCTCGTTCCCCGACTCGACGTGGATGACCTCCGCGATGTTCCGCGACAACAGGCAGAACGCCCGGCGCGCCGAAACCACCCGCACCGCGACGTACAACTTGTTCAGGACCAGCACCTTGGCGTTCAGCCCCTCGGCCGCGAGAACGCCCGCGCCGACGGACCCGCCGATATTGAATCGGCCACCCGCCGACGCCAGCGTCGCCAGGTCGATATCGCCATCGACGTCGAGGATCGGGGCTTCATCGGAAGCGCCGGCGCCGCCGCTCATCTTGGTTGAATTGGGTCGCGTCGGCTTCGCCCTGCGGTCTTGCGAGGGTCGTCTTCGGTCGTCCTTGGAGTGATGATGCGGCATACCCGATCTCTCTCCCCGGCACGGCTGGAAGGCCGTACACAGCGCCCCGGCGCGGTAGGACAACGCCGAAGCCATCGGCCCTGTCCGCCCGCCGGATTGCCCCGGAAGCGGGAGATGCCGACGTCTCATTGTACGGCCTGCGGGTTTGCAAGGGATGGGCGGCCTGAGACGGGGGGTTTCCGGGTCCCGGGTTTGATCGTGTGCGGGTCGAATCGGCAGGGGAGCGCAGGGTCGATTCCCAACGACGTCGACTCAGGCCTTGCGGCGCTTCGTTGGCGCTGAGGGTGTGCTTGGAGACGTGCTTGGAGGCAAGGGCGGCGGTCCGTATGTCTCGAAATACTGATCGCACACTTTGGCCAATTCGAAGTCCTTCATCGAGATGCCGCCCGCGTCGTGCGTGCTCAGAGTCAGCGTCACCTTGTTGTATCGAATGAGTATGTCGGGATGGTGGCGATTCTGCTCCGCGGCCTGCGCGACCCGATCAACGAAGCTCATCGCTTTCACGAAATCCGAAAACTGAAACGTTCGCTGGATCGCGTCGCCGGATTCGCCCCACTCCGGCACAGCCTGCAAGGCCGTCTCGATCTGCGATTCTGTGAGCTTTGTCATCGACCTCTCCACGCGCCCGAGGTCCTCCGCGGGCGGCTAGACGAGTGTACCGTCAACGCGTGGACGACCCCGCCCGGCCCAAATCGAACGCCAGTGCGCCCATTCCTGCCGCCTCGGCCGGTGCCTTGGATCGTATGCATCTCACTGAAAGAACACGACTTGCGCCTTCGCCTACCGGAGCTCTGCATCTCGGCAATGTCCGAACTTTCCTCATCAATTGGGCGCTTGCGAAGCAGCGCGGCTGGCGCATCCTCCTCCGAATCGAGGATCTCGATACCCCCCGCGTCAAGCCCGGAGTCACCGATTCGCTGCTCCGAACCTTGGATGCGCTTGGGCTGAATTGGGGCGAAGGTCCCCTTGTTCAGAGCGCGGATTTTGAGCCCTACCGGGCCGCGATGCGTCAACTTTCGGCGGCAGGCCTTGTCTACCCGTCCATCGAAAGCAGGGGTGATCTCGAGGAAGCCGCGGCCGGGGCGCTTTCCGCGCCGCAGGAGGGCGCTCGGGAATCGGTTTTTCCCGCGGCGCGCCGCCCCGCTGCGTTCCCGACC
This sequence comes from Phycisphaeraceae bacterium, assembly GCA_019636565.1. Taxonomy (GTDB): domain Bacteria; phylum Planctomycetota; class Phycisphaerae; order Phycisphaerales; family UBA1924; genus JAFEBO01. The sequence continues at coordinate 11,381 of JAHBXG010000019.1, read as the reverse complement.
CAGTTCTCTGTGGGAACCGGGGAGGCAAACTGGCGCTTCGCAACGCCAGATGACATCGTGACGTTCACCGATGGGTTTTCCGGTCCGCAGCGGCACTGTCCGGCCCAATCGATCGGCGACTTTGTCGTTTGGACCAAGCGCGATCAGCCGTCGTACCAGTTGGCCGTTGTCGTGGATGATGCGCGCCAGGGCGTCACCCAAATCGTTCGAGGCAACGATCTGCTCGATTCGGCCGCCCGCCAACTGCTCCTGATGAAGCCGCTGGGGATCGAGCGGGCTCCTTCATACATTCACGTTCCTCTCGTCCGGGGTCAGGACGGAAAACGCCTCGCCAAGCGCCACGGCGACACCCGCGTGGAAACGTACCTCAACCGGGGTGTCAAGCCGGGCCGAATCATCGCGCTGCTGGCTCGGTGGTCGGGAATCAAAGGTGCGGGGGACGAAATAACCGCCGAACAGTTCGCGGGCGCGTTCGATCTCTCGCGGCTGCCGCCGGATGATGTAATCTTTACGCCCGATGACGATCGGTGGCTGGTGGGCGGAGCGACTTCGGGAACGCGTTCATGAACAGAACATCGACAATGAATCAATGTGCGAAGGTTGCAGGCGCGGTCACGATGCTCGTCTCGCTGGGTTCACTTTCGGGCTGTGAAGACCCTCCGATGACCACCGACAAGACCACCCGGGTAAGTGTCGGCGGCAAGGTCTTCACGCTCGAACTCGCCATTGATCAGGATTCCCGCGTGCAGGGGCTCTCCGGCCGCACGTCGATCCCCGATGACGGTGGCATGCTCTTTGTGTTTCCGGACTCGCAGGTGGGAAATCACGAATTTGTGATGCGCGACTGCCCGATCCCGATCGACATCATTTTCCTCGATCGTTCACGGCGCGTGACCGCGACCCACGCGATGAAAGTTGAGGAGGCGCGCCGGGAGGGCGAGGACACGATTGCGTACGAGAACCGGCTGAAACGCTACCCAAGCCGTTTCGATTCCCAGTATGCGATCGAACTCCAAGGCGGGATGCTGGAAAAAGTGCCGGTCAAGCCCGGCGAACTCATCAACATCGATCCCGGCATCGCGGCAAAGGCAAAGTAGTTCACCCCCCGATCAAGCGTGCCCGCCGGCGGGCCGATGAGACACCCACGGGCGCGGCACGATCGGCAGGGGCCGAGAATCGCGCGAGGGGAACCACGATTGGGTGTGGCCACGATCGCATTCTGCGCCGGTCGCGAAGCGGAAGTCTCCGCCGCACGTTGGCTCGCTCCCGCACTTGCCGAATGGCCGGGAGAAGAAGTCCCGCATGCCGAACGCTTCGACCTCGATGCGCTGCTGACCGACGCCGAATCGGAACTTTTTGCGTCATCCACTCAGGAATACACCTGCCTCTTTGTGGTTCTCAGGGGTGATGAAGAGATTGCTTCGCTGGCCAAATTCTTTGATCGCCTCCACGGCCGGAGCATCCCCGCCGTGGTGATTGCGCCAAGCGGGAACGCGATTCGAAGCCTCGTCCACAAGGATGGTGTCATTGTCGTCGGCGGTCGCGAAACCGCCGGGCGGATCGCTGCGATGATCTTCGCGCTCTGCGAACGCCAGCCACTGGTTGAACAACTCTCGCGCGAGGTCCGTTCAGGGTCCGGGATGGACCGCGGCATTCGGGGTGAGATGGACCGCCTGCACGAAGAACTTCACCTCGCGGCAACCGTGCAGCGTGAACTCCTGCCTCAACGGTTGCCCGAAGATGCGGAGATCGAGTTCGCCTCGCTCTATCACCCCGCAACCTACGTTAGCGGAGATCTCTTTGACGCTCGTGTCATCGACGAGAATCGGGTCGCGTTCTTCATCGCCGACGCAGTGGGGCACGGAGTGCCCGCGGCGCTCATCACGATGATGCTCTCCCGGGCCCTTCTCAATGAACTCGCGACTGCCGCCGCTTCTGGCGGCGATATCAGCCCGGCGAAGTGCCTCTCCGGCCTGAACATAGAGCTGTGCCACCACGCCGCGGGCAACTATCGCTTCGCCACGGCGGTTTGCGGGGTGCTCGACAAGCGGGACTTCTCGATTCGCCTCGCCGGCGCCGGCCATCCGCCCAGCCTGCTGCTGCACGCCGGCAAGATGCAATCGTTCGAGAGTCAGGGCCCGCTGCTGGGTGTTTTTGCCGAAGCCGAATACACCGAAGAGCGGATCGAGCTGTTGCCCGGCGCAACGCTGCTGCTCTATACCGATGGATTCGAGCTCGCTTTCCCGGCCGCGGACGAGCCGATCGCGGACCGTCGCGTGGCGCCGCGCGAGTACCTCAAGCACATGGGCCTGCTCGATTCCATAAGCGATGTCAGTGTTCACGAAGGAATGGAGCGCCTCGCCCGAGCGATTGCCGGACAAGAGGGTTCGCTCCACCAGCGCGACGATGTCACTGCGCTCGCCATTCGTCGCGTCGAAGCCGGGCATTTGCGCAAGGCCGCCTGATCTCGGGACCTGCGCTCATGGTCCGTGGCTCGATCGGTGGAGATTCCGCTGGAGAATTTCTTGGCATCGATCGCGTTCGGCAGTCGATTGCTTCCGACGGAAACTTGGGGCGCCCTCAATGCCTGAAATGCCGCAGCCCCGTCGTAACGCACGTCACGCCGCGTTTTTCGCACAGGTCGAACGTTTCCTGATCGCGTTTGCTGCCGCCGGGGTGCACGATCATTGCTACACCCGCGTCGATCAGAATCTGAGGACCATCCGGGAACGGGAAGAACGCATCGCTGAACGCGACCGCTCCCTTCGCGAGCTCACCGGCTTTTTGCACCGCGAGACGGCACGATGTCAGGCGGTCCATCTGCCCCGCGCCCGCACCAAACAGGCGTGTCACGCCGGTCTTGGGGTCCACGCCGCCAATCGCCACCGCGTTGCTCGCGACCGCCCTCGTAACCACTTCCATGAATTGCGCCACGCGCATCGACTCGGCCTTGGGTTCGGGTCCGGCTCTGCGTGCGAATTCGGCCGGCGCTGCCAGCAGCGAATCACGCGTCTGTACGAGCAGCCCGCCCGGGATCGAACGTTGCTCCAGGTCCCCTCCCCGAGGCAGATCGATCGCGCCGACTTCCAATATCCGCATGTTGAACCAACGCTTCTTGAGCGCCTCCACTGCATCGGGCGCGAACGACGGCGCTATCAGTACTTCCGCGAAGGTGTCGTCGCGGCACAGTCGTTCCGCGGCTTTGAGATCCACGGGCGCCGAGATCGCGATGATCCCGCCGTAGGCAGCCAGGGGATCGCCCGCGATGGCGTTCTCGAGCGCTTCCAGCGCCGTCTTTGCGATGGAGCACCCGCACGGATTGGCGTGCTTGATCACGGCCGCAGCGGCCATGTCGGGCGCGATGATTCTCAATGAACGAACCAGTTCGAGCGCGCTCGCTGCGTCGGCGATGTTGTTGTACCCGAGTTCCTTGCCGTGCAGCTGCTTCGCTTTCGGAATGCTCGCGCTCGGGCCGCCTGTTGCTGCGTAGAGAGCCGCGCTCTGGTGCGGGTTTTCACCGTAGCGAAGTTCCTGAACCAGCGAAAAATCCTGACGAATCTGCGCTGGGAAGCGAACTTTTTCGGCGGCGCCGCGCGACAGGTACTCCGCGATCGCGCCGTCGTAGGCGCTGGTCCGCTTGAACGCCGCCGCGGCCAATTCGCGACGGAGCGATAGGCTCGTCTTGCCACCGAGCGAGTTCAGATCCTTGAGGACCGCGTCGTACTGCTCTGGCGCCACGATCACGGTCACCCAATCGTGATTCTTTGAAGCGGATCGGATCATCGACGGTCCGCCGATGTCGATCTGCTCGATCGCCTCGTCGCGCTCGACGCCGGCCGCCGCGATTGTTTTCTCGAACGGGTACAGGTTGACGCACACGAGATCGATCGGCAGGATCTCATGCTTCTCAAGCGCTGCCTGGTGACTTGGATCGTCGCGAACCGCCAGCAGCGCGCCGTGAACCTTGGGATGGAGGGTTTTCACCCGTCCGTCCATGATCTCGGGGAAACCTGTGACGCGGTCGATCGGGGTGACGGGAATGCCGGCCCCTTCAAGCGCCGCGGCGGTGCCTCCGGTCGAGATAATCTCAATGTCGCGTCGAGCCAGTTCGCGTCCGAACTCCACCAAGCCGGTTTTGTCAGAGACCGACAAAATGGCCCGTCGGATGGTGACCAGGTCGTTCATCGCGAGCCTCCAGATGGGGGAATTGGTTTCTCAGGACCGGGGAATAAACCGCACCACCACGCCCCCGTCGCTCACGGCGAAGAGATTGCCGTCCTCAAATTTGTCGGTCAGCATCATGGCGGTTTGGGGAACCACGTACGACCGGATGATGTCGCCTCGGTCCTTGTCCAGCAGCAGCGCCAGCGATCCGTTCCAGACCAGCAGGTTGCCGTTGCGGATGCCGATCACGGTTCCTTCAACGACGCGGTTGGACCACAGGACTTTGCCGGTTGCGGCATCGACCGCCGAGAGCCCTTCGGTGCCCAGTTGACTCCAGACGGTCTTGCCGTCGGTGGAGGGTTGGCGAGTCAGGGGCAGGTCGCAGCGGATCCGCCACTCCACGCCGCCATCGGGACGCAGGCCCCAGAGTGATTGATCGCGGCTGGCCGCGATCATCAGTCCCTGGGCCGAAATGGGATCGGTATCAAGGCCACCGAAAATCTCGCCTCGCCCGAGCGGACGACCGGTCTTGGCGCTGACGAAAACGTATTGCCCGGCTTGCGATATGGCGCCGATGATCGCGTCGTCTGACTCAAGCGAACCGACAAGGACCGGCTTGTGATCGATCGCTCCGCGGAGCAGGAATGACCAGCGGCTTACGCCGAGATCGAGCCGGTGGGCCAGGACGTGGCCCGTCGTGGTTCCGTAGATGCACAGATTGCTGTAGACCACAGGGGCCGTGTTGACGACCCGGGAGTATCCCTGGCGGGCCTGCACATCCCCGTTAATCGCTGAGAGCACAAAGAGCTCGCTATCGGAGGATGCGAGGATCTTGTCGCCGTCGCGGTTGAGCCCGACGAATCGAGTGAGCGGGGTTGCGAGTTCATTGGCCCAGCGCATCGCGCCGTTGGATGATTCCAGACCCGTCACCGTCGAGCCGGTTTCGAGGCTCAGGACCATGTCGCCGGCGGGCACGAGCGTCTGTAGTTTCTGGTGCTTGCTCAGATACGGAAAGGCGGTCCAATCGCGGCGGTATCCGAGTTCAAGAAAGTTGGAGTCGTTGATCGAATAGCCCCCTATCGGGGCGGAAGTGGCAACCGTGCCGGAGGCGGCCGCGGGGGGCGCTGCTTCGGGAGATTTCGCGGTGCTCTTGTTTGCACAGGAAGCCAGCGACACGGCGCAGGCGGCAAGCAGGAGTCGGATTGCGTTGGTGCGGAGATACGGAAGATTCGCCATGGCGGGTCTTTCGGGGGATCGCGGGAACGCTTCTTCTACCAGATTTTGCCCCGCGAGGCGTGGTCGTTCCGCCGCGGGGAAAAAATCAGTCGGGGGCCATTGTTGGAGCGCTGGCGGCGGGGCGTCGAGCCCTGGCACGCTTTGGCGCGGATGGAATCTCCGCACTTTCGAGGTTGCAGGTTGCGTTTGGGACTGGGCTTGCGGACACTTCCGGGCATGTTTACGGGAATTGTGCAAGCCGGTGGTCGAGTGGCGGGGATATTGCCAATCGCGCCGGGGTTGCGCATCGAAATCGATCCCCAAGGGTGGGACTTTTTGCCGCGGGCGGGCGATTCGATCTCCGTGGACGGCTGTTGCCTGACGGTGGTGGGGGCGGATCGGAGTCTTTGGAAGTTTGATGCGGTTCCGGAAACGCTGGCCAAGACCACACTGGGAGCGTGGAAAGTCGGCAAGAAAGTGAATCTGGAGCACGCGGCGACGGCAGCGACTTTTCTGGGTGGGCATGTGGTTCAGGGCCATGTGGATGGCGTGGGAAGCGTGATCGGGGTGATGCAAGGGGCGGATTGGCGGATCCGGTTGCGGCCCGGCGATGGCCTTATGCCGTACATGGTCCCGAAAGGGTCGGTTGCGTTGGCGGGGGTGTCGCTCACGTTGGCGGAGGTCTCGCCAGCGGAGGGGTGGATCGAGGTCGCGCTGATTCCGGAGACGCTGGCGAAAACGAACTTGGCTGAGCTGAAAGTGGGCGATGGTGTGAATGTGGAAGCCGACGCAATGGCCAAGACGATGATTCACTGGCTGAAGAACTACGGAGCGGGGGCGAGGTAGGGGCGGATAGGCTGGGATCGGGATTGGTGGCTGAGAGGAGCACATGCGGATCGTCGGGATAGACCCGGGACTTCGGATCACCGGCTACGGGTGCATCGACGTGGAGGATCGGGGCCTGCAACTGGTTGAGGCGGGCGTTTTTCGGTTGGGCCGCGCGCTGGTGAAAAGCGAGCGAGACGAGGTCGAGTTTCGGGTGGGGGATGCCCAGAGCATTTCGTCTCGGCTGTCTGAACTAGACCGCGATTGTCGGGTCATGCTCGATCGCTTGCGGCCGGATGTTGTCGCGGTTGAAGCGCTGTTCGCACACTACAAGCACCCGGCGACGGCGATTGTGATGGGGCATTCGCGGGGCGTGCTGCTGCTGGCGATCAGGCAGTTGGGGATGAGCCTGCTCGAGTTCAAACCGACCATGGTCAAGAAGTCGGTGACGGGTAACGGCCTCGCCAAGAAGGTGCAGGTGCAGTCGGCGGTGCGCGCGATGCTCGGGCTCGCCGAGATCCCCGAGCCTGCGGACATGGCCGACGCGCTGGCGGTTGCGATCTGCGCATCGCGACGGACCGCGGCGATTCCGGGTGTGGGCGAATCTGTTTCGCGAATGATCTAAAGTTCCGCATGGCAGAAGATCGCGGAAAACTTGCGGCGCAGGTTCTCATTGTGGAGGACGAACCGGATCATGCGGAAGTGATGGCGGACTCGTTGCGCAAGCCGGGGCACGTGTGCACCATCGTGAACGACGTGGGGCGTGCGCTCGAGGAACTCAAGGGCGGCGCGTTCGATGTGATCGTCACCGATCTTCGGATGCCCAATTCCGGCAGCAAGAACGGCGTCGCGCCCGACGGCGCGGACGCGGGGCTGAAGGTGCTGGAAGCGGCGAGCAAGCTCCAGCCCGCGGCGGAGACCATCATGGTCACGGCGCACGGCGATGTGCCGACCGCGCGGGCGGCGTTCAAACAGGGGGCGTACGACTTCATCCAGAAGCCGCTTGATCTGGAGGTGTTCCGCAATCTCGTCAATCGCGCGGCAGAGACGGTGCTGCTGCGGCATCAGAACGACGAACTGAAAGTTCAGGCCGAGAGCGCGGGCTTCGATGGGCTGGTGGCGACAAGCGAGCCGATGAGGCGGGTGCTGCGCACGATCCGCACGGTTGCGCCGAGCAACATTCCGGTGCTGATCACCGGAGAAAGCGGCACCGGCAAGGAACTAATCGCGCTGGCTGTGCACAAACTGAGCAAACGCTCGGGGCCGCCCGGCAACGGCTCGGCATCTGGCGGCTTTCTGGGAGGCAACGGGAGCGCGGGTGGCCGGTACGTTGCTTTCAACTGCGCCGGGCAGAGCGAAAGCCTGCTGGAGGATCAGTTGTTCGGACACATCCGCGGCGCGTTCACGGGGGCGGATAAGGATCGGCCGGGTGTCTTTGAGTACGCGGACGGGGGCACGCTTTTTCTTGACGAGATCGGCGATATGCCCTTGAGCATGCAGGCCAAACTGCTGCGCGTGCTGGAAAGCGGCGAGGTGGTTCGGCTTGGCTCGAACGAAGCCCGGCACACCGATGTGCGATTCGTGAGCGCGACCAACAAAGACCTGCGGGAGATGGTGAAAGCCGGAACGTTCCGCGAGGATTTGTTCTTCCGCATCAACGGTTCGCATGTGCACCTGCCGGCACTGCGGGAGCGACGGGAAGACATTCCGCCTTTGGTTCGCGTGTTCGCGGATCGCTTCATGCAGGAACTCGCGCCGGGCAAGCCCGCGCCGAAGGTGTCGGACGCCGCGATGATGCGGCTCACCAGTTACGACTGGCCGGGCAACGTGCGACAGTTGCTCAACGTAATTCAGAACATGGTGGTGACAGCGCTGGGAGAGGATGTGCCTCCGGGCGGTGAATTTGTGCTGGATGTCCGCCACATTACGGACGAGGTGCGGGTGGGTGATTCGGCGGATGCCGACGCGATGTCCGACTCCTCTTCGATTGGTGCTTCGCTGGCGGGAACGAGTCTTGAAGCGATCGAGAAAAGGGCGATCCGAGAGACGCTGCGCCTGACGCAGGGGAATCGCGAGCACGCGGCGAAACTGCTCGGCATTGGCGAGCGGACGCTTTATCGCAAGTTGAAGGAGTACGGGCTACGGTGAATTGTCCGATTTCCTTTTCCGGTAACGGAACACAGGTTCAGTCGGCATCGCATGCCGAAGCAGCCCGAGCAAGATTGAATGAAGGCCATACGCATCCACAACTTCGGCGATCCTTCGGTTCTTCAACAAGAAACACTTCCCGATCCTGCTGCATCCGGCGATCAGGTGCTCGTCCGTATTCGAGCGGTGGGAGTGAACCCGGTCGACACATACATTCGCTCGGGAATCTACGGTCTGCAGCAGTTTCCTTTCACGCCCGGGTACGACGCTTCGGGCACCATTGAGCAGGTCGGTTCCGGCATTTCCGGTTTCAAACCCGGTGATCGCGTCATGCTCTATCGCCCGCCGGGCGGGACCTACCGCGAATTGATCGCCTGCGACGTGAAGCACTTGTTTCCGCTGCCCGTTTCGCTTTCGTTCGAGCAGGGCGCGGGGCTCGGTGTTCCGTACTTCACGGCGCAGATCGCCCTCTTTGATCGCGGGCGTGCCAAGCCGGGCGAGACGGTGCTTGTGCATGGGGCCACGGGCGGCGTGGGAACGGCGTGTGTTCAGCTTGCGCACGCTGCGGGCCTGACTGTGCTAGGCACTGGAAGCAGCGAGAAAGGGCGCTCGCTCGCAACCTCGCTCGGCGCCAAGCGCGTTTTCGATCACTCGATGCCCGGCTACCTCGACGAGATCCTCAAGGCAACCGGAGGAAAAGGTCCCGACCTCATCATCGAGATGCTCGCCAACGTGAATCTCGAGAACGACATGTCCATTGCCGCGCCCCGCGGTCGCATCGTCGTCGTCGGAAACCGAGGCAAGATCGAGGTCACTCCCCGCCTGCTGATGAAGAGCAATCTGGATGTGCTTGGGATGAGCCTGCACAACGCGACCGATGCGGAGCTGCGTGAAGCGTGGACTCAAATCACGCGCGGCGTCGATTCCGGCAAGCTCACCCCGATCATCGGAGAGACGATGCCTCTCGCGCAGGCCGCCGCGGCACACGAAAGAATCATGGCGCCGGGTGCTGCGGGCAAGATCATTCTGATTCCTTGAGTTGTCTGGAACGGGATCACCAATCGATCGGCCCGCGCCACGCCGTCGCCAGTTCTTCGATTTCAGCGTTCAGATTCCCGCCGCTCCATGTCAATTCGCCGGACGTATTGACCTCTCCGATCGCGATTGCGCGAATGCCCTGATTCTCAAAGGCTTCGACTGCTTCGTGCTGCCTTTGCGCCGAGACCTCGAGCAAGTACCGGCTCGGTGATTCGGAGAATGCCGCGGCCACCGGATCGTCGTGCACCTTGCCAAGATCGAGGGATGCGCCAAGAAGGCGATTTGGCGTCGACCCGCCGATCAGCATTTCGGCGACGGCGCATAGCAGGCCGCCATCCGAAACGTCGTGGGCGCTTTGAACCGATCCTGCGGCGATCAGCCCCGCAACCACACGCGCTGTCCTTGGCCCCTTGGCGAGATCCGTTCTCGGAATACTGGCGTTTGCGACTGTGTCGCGAGCGATTTGTTGCAGATGCGATCCGCCCATGTGATCCGAAGTTTCGCCGGCGAGGATGAGCACGTTCCCCGCGTTCTTTGCGTCCATGGTGACGCACTCAGAAACATCCCGCACCATGGCGAGGCCGCTGATGAGCAATGTCGGCGGGATTTCGATGAGTTTCTGCTCGCCCGTTTTCGGGTCGATGTAACGAAGCTGGTTGTTCAGCGAATCTTTGCCGGAGACAAAGGGCGTGCGATAGGCCTTCGCGCCGTCGTAGCAGGCTTCGGCCGCGCGGACGAGCGAAGCGAGGTTGCGAGATTCAGAGCAGGAGGGCCAACAGAAGTTATCGAGGATGGCGATTCTGTCCGGGTCCGCGCCGACACAGACGAGGTTTCGCACGCATTCGTCGATGGCCGCGAGAGTCATGAGGTAGGGATCGCCCGCGTTGTCGGGATGTCCCATTCCGGTTTGTAATCCGCAGGAGATCGCGATACCCCGGGGCGAATCCGGCACCGGCTGCAACACCGCAGCATCCATCGGGCCGCGCATGAGCGGACCGCCAAGCGGCTTCACGATGGAATTGCCCTGCACCTCGTGGTCATACTGGCGGATGATCCAGTGCTTGCTGGCGATGTTCGGATGCGCAAGCAGATCCATCAAGAGACCTGAGAAGTTGGGTTTCGCCGTAGTTGCTTTGCTGTCCGCTGCGATTGCGCGGACGGGAGTCCATTCCGCTTCGCGGGTAGGCGTCGGAATGCCTTCGTGAAGGAAGGCCATTGGAAGCCGGCCAACGTCCAAATCGCCGTAGCGAAGCACAAGCTCGGCGCCGGGCGTACCAAATTCACCGAGGTCGGCGAGTTCCACGCTCTCCTCATCGCAGATTCGCTGCAGCTTTGCGATGTTGTGCGCCGGGACGGCGAGCACCATGCGTTCCTGCGCTTCGCTGATCCAGATCTCGGTGTACGAGAGCCCCGCGTATTTCAGCGGTGCGCGATCGAGTTGAACAGTGGCGCCGACCTTGCCGCCCATTTCACCGACGGCGGAGGAAAAACCACCAGCGCCGCAATCCGTCATGGCGTGATAGAGCGGCCCGTTGCTGCAATCGCGCGCCCGAAGAATCGCATCGAGCGTGCGCTTCTCTTCGATCGCATTGCCGATCTGGACGGCGTGAGCGAATTCGTCGGCGTGGGTGTGTTCCATCTCGGCGCTCGAGAACGTTGCACCGTGGATGCCGTCGCGTCCGGTGCGTCCGCCCAGCGCGATGATGCGATCGCCCGGCTTGCTCTCCCCGTGCACGAGGTGGCGCGGAATGAGACCGATGCAGCCTGCGAAGACGAGCGGGTTGCCTATGTATCGATTATCGAAGGAGACGGCACCCGAGACGGTCGGGATTCCCATCCGGTTGCCGTAGTCGCGGATGCCGCGGACGACTTCGCTCAACACTCGGCGGGGCGGCAAGCAACCGGGCGGAAGATCTGCCGTCTCGGGCATGGCGACACAGAACACGTCGGTGCTCGCGATGGGCTTGGCGCCGAGTCCGGTCCCGATGACA
>JAHBXG010000018.1 GCA_019636565.1 Phycisphaeraceae bacterium | reverse complement strand
GATGGAAGCGTGCGGCAAGCGCCCTTGGACGGCGGTGCGCAACCGAACGCTGATCGCGCTGCTGTACCGATCCGGCCTGCGCATCGCCGAAGCGCTGGCGGTGCGGCCGGTGGACGTGATGTTCCGCCAAGATCCGAGCGGTATGTGCTCGGGCGCGATCCGCGTGCTGTGCGGCAAGGGCGGCAAAGCGCGAACGATCGGCATCGACGTTGGCGGGATGGCCATCGTGGCGGAATGGATGAAGTTCCGCGAGTACCTGGGGTTCACGCCGGGGCAACCCTTGATCTGCACGAAGGACGGGAATCGCATGGCGACCTCGGCGGTGCGGAGGCTGCTGCCGACGCTCGCGGCGCGCGCTGGCCTCTTCAAGCGCGTCCACGCACACGGCCTTCGCCATACGCACGCCTCGCAACTGCGCGAAGAGGGCATGGACATCGGTCTGATCTCGAAGCAACTGGGCCACACGAGCATCGAGACGACCGCGCGGTACCTCGACCACATCGCGCCGATGGCGGTGATCGACGCGATAGGCAGGCGCGCGTGGTAGCGGCGGTAGCGGGGGTGGGGTGTGTGGTAGTGGGGTGTCCGCGATGAAATCTCTGCAGCAACGCCTCGATCGCGTCTCTGCCGCGCTCACACGGTCCACCTCGAGCAAGTGTCCGCTGTGCGGCTGGCACAAGGGCGCGGAGATTCACGCGAACATTTCCTTTGACATTGAAATGGCGGACACGATTGACTCTGGTCGCGCGGACCGGAGCAAGGACTTCTGCGCCAAGTGCGGCCGGCCGCTGGTGTTGCGGATTGAATTTGATGATCGGGGGTAGTCGAAAAAACAACGCCCGGTGAACACGGACAACATCGTGTCCGCGAAGGGATTCTGAAATCTGAGGATTCGATTTCATGGGCAAAAACCGCAACGGGCTTTCGAGTACTATGCATCGTGATGGTGCAAATGAAGAAGAAAAACCGGACCACGCTGTCAATAGCTGTCGTCACTCGCGGAACGAGTCTGTCCGTCACGCTGCCGACGGAACACTGCCGCCAACTGCGGCGAGTTGGTGTCGGAATGGAATTGTCGATCGCTTGGGCTGTTCAATATTCGGTGGAACAGTGCCTCGCGAATCCATTCGGTTCGCGATCTCGGGCTGGCTCACGCCCGAATCCAAGCTTGCCAACTCACGGCGAGAGAGCGGTGAGATGAGTCCAGAAAACATTGAATGTGTCGCGACGCTCCGATTGGCGGTCGGCTTCTTAGGTGAACAGGGACAGGCAGGATGGTGGCCGGGTACATTCCTCGGCGCATCGAGCACGCCGTTCCTCTCCCCCGTGTTCCCGAAGACCACAGTGCTCGCGCAATGCCGAGGTGTCACGCATGCCGCGGCCCGTGTTCACGATGAACGGATCGGCGTCGGAAGCGTCTTCCACTTGTTCCGGCTGCCAGAAGACATTGAGCAAGCCCTTCATCGGCTGCTTGAACAGCAGGAACCGGCGCAGCGACTGTCGAGTGCAGTGAAGGACACGCAGTCCGCCCTCACCTCGTTGAAGGCGCTTGCAGCGAGCAAGCAGTCTCCGGGCAACGGCCCGGTTCGGGTCGGGCGGGCGGTCGATCTGAGCACGCTTGACTCGTGGCGTGTTGTCGCAGCGCATTACGCCGCGGGTTTCCAGGCTTCTTCGGAGGTGTTTCCATTCTTCTCGGCGACATGACAGAACGCCCCTACACGACGCAGCTCCAAGCTGGACTCGGCATGCAAGCCGAGACTGCTGTGCTATTCGATCTGTGGCAACCAGGGATGGACGCGAGCAAGCTCTTCGATGTGGCACTTGGGTCCGGGCGCTTTCCCAATGTCTCCGCCCGACGGCTTCGCAACATCGTTTCGGAGTGCTTCGCACCTCGCTATCTGCGGAACGACGCACAGCCTGCGATCTTGCTGCAGACGCTCCACTCAACGCTGTCGAATCGCGAGCTCGAACAACTGCTGTTCCTCTACACCGCTCGGGCGAACGTCATCTTGGCCGATTTCGTGCGTGAGGTGTACTGGGGGGCATATGTCGGGGGCCGGCACGAGCTTTCCAACGACGAAGCCAGAGACTTCGTGACCCGGGCAACCGCGTCGGGCCGCACCAGCAAGCGATGGGCTGATTCCACAGTCCGGCGCGTCGCGGCGTACCTGACCGGCTGCTGCTCAGATTTCGGCTTGCTCGAACGCAGTTCCCAGGGAACCCGCCGCATTCTGCCATTTCGAATTGAACCGAAAGTAGCGGCACTCCTGGCCTACGACCTCCATTTCTCTGGCGTTGCGGACAACGCACTTGCTTCACACGAGGACTGGGAACTCTTCGGTCTGGATCGGGCTGAAGTGATCAACGAGCTTCGGCGTGTCAGCCTTAAAGGGCTGGTTGTGATCCAGGTGGCAGCAGAAGTGATTCGAATCAGTTGGCCGCTCAAAACGATCGAGGAGGTTGCGAATGCCCTCGCCAAGGGATGATTTCAACGAGCTCATGGAACGGGTCAAGCAAGGTCGCGAATTCACTCACGCGAGCTTTGAGCCCATTTACTACCTGGTGTTCCCTCCGAGCCAAATCCTTAACGTCAAGCGGGAACTGCCCGCGTGGCTTGCGAAACTGCACAACGAAGGTTGGGAACCCAGCTATCTGTCGATTGCAGACACCATAGCGGATCTGCTGGCCGAGGCCCCGTTGCGCAAGCTTTGGATTGAGGCCGATGGCAAGGCTCCGCTCCAATGGAAGAAAACGAACGATGCGATTTCGAACTACTTGTCTCAACGCGTACTCCAGCAACGACTCGAAGAGGCGCTGGAGGCATTGGCTGGGCAGAAGAACGCCATCCTGCTTGTGACCGACCTAGAGGCGCTACATCCGTATCTTCGGATCGGGGTGATCGAGAGCAGCCTCGAGGGTAAGTTCCGTGTGCCCACCGTTTTCCTTTATCCAGGTGTCCGCACAGGAAAGACTCGCCTGAAGTTCTTGGGGTTCTACCACGAAGACGGCAATTATCGCTCGGTACACGTCGGTGGCTAACTGTATCTGTCTGGAGATGCATGCATGAAGCTCAAGCAACTGTTTGATTCCAAACGCGACATCCATCGCACCATCGAAAAGGTCATCAAATACGATGAGTCACAGGTCAACCGCTTGCGCGGGGAGATCTCCGAATACGTCGTTACAGACCACATCGAGGAGCAATTTGAAGGCCTCCTCTCGAAAATGCAGCTCGCGATGCAAGCAGGTGGCGAGCACGAGATTGGCGTTTGGGTGTCCGGCTTTTACGGTTCGGGCAAGAGCTCATTTACAAAATATTTGGGCATGGCGCTCGACGACCAGATCAAGGTCGACGGCGAGCCGTTCCTCAAGCACCTCCAGGATCGGTTCAAGAAGCCGCAGACCAAGGCGCTTCTTTCTACAGTCGCCAAGCAGCACTCTGCTGCGGTCATTCTCCTAGACCTCGCAAGTGAAATGTTAACCGGTGCGACAATGGAGGAGATTTCCACAGTCCTTTTCTACAAGGTACTCAAATGGGCTGGGTATTCCCCAAACATCAAGGTGGCCGCTTTTGAACGCAAGCTCCAGAAGGATAACCGTTACGACGAGTTTCGCAAGATAGTTCGAGATCAGCTTAACGCCGAGTGGAGCTCGGTCCAGCGAGATCCACTCGCAGTGGACAGCATCATCCCCGACATAGCGCACAGGATGTATCCTGCGATTTTTAGGACTTCGAGTTCGTTCTCAACTGAGAAGGGCGAGTTCGTGCAGTTCGAAAATGATCGCGTCCAAGAGATGCTGGAGATTGCTCGGCAAAAATCGGGCAAACAGCAAATCATATTTGTCATTGATGAGGTAGGTCAATACGTCGCGTCACGGCAGAATCTCATCCTCAACCTGGATGGCCTCGCAAAAAACCTTAAGAGCCTCGGCGGCGGCAAGGTTTGGATCATGGCCACCGCCCAGCAGACGCTGACAGAGGACGACCCTCGCGCGGCGCTCAACTCACCGGAGCTTTACAAACTCAATGCTCGCTTCCCGATCCAGATCGACCTCGAGTCCAGCGACATCCGCGCGATCTGCTACGAGCGATTGCTCGGCAAGTCAGTAGAAGGCAAGAAGATCCTGGGAGACCTCTTCGAGAAGAAGGGGCAATCACTCCGGCACGCCACCAAACTCCAGGACGCCAAGTACTACGACACTGACTTTGACCAGAAGGCGTTCGTCAACCTCTACCCCTTCCTCCCAGCGCACTTCGACATCCTGCTTCACCTCCTCGGCGCTCTGGCCAAGAGCACGGGTGGGATTGGTCTGCGTTCTGCGATCAAGGTGATCCAGGACATCCTGGTCGAGGGCATCGATGGACAGCCCCCTGTTGCTGACCAACCCGTCGGCTGGCTGGCGACCACCGTTACGCTGTACGACGCGCTCGAGAAGGACATTCGTCGGGCATTCCCGTCGATCCACAAGGCGGTGGGAAAAGTCGCAATGGGATTCGGGAACTCTCCGCTGTGCATGGGTGCGGCGAAGACGGTCGCGGTTCTCCAGATTCTCGGCAATCTGCCTATCACGGTACAGAACGTTGCTGGCCTCATGCACAGCTCTGTGGAACTCACGTCACAGCGCGACGCGGTTGAGGCGGCAGTGAAGCAGCTCGTCGCCGACAAGATCTCGCCGCTCGGCGAAGAGAACGGCGAGCTCCGGTTCTACAGCGAGAAGCTCAACGACATTGAGCAGGAGCGGGCCGCAATCCCCCTTCGCTCGATCGAGACCCGACGTGTCTCGAACGAGGCCCTCAGAGAAGTGTTCACGCCATTGCCATCAACGCGGCTCAACGGCACGCTGGCTGTCAGCTCGGGGCTCAAGGCCGTGTCCGGATCGCTCGCCGCAAGCCTGGCGGGCGACCGCGACACCATTCAAACGCTGGTCGAGTTCGTGCCGCCCAACGACTACGACACCGCTCGCACGCGTCTAGTTGATGAGTCTCGGCAACGCAGCGCCCAACACACGATCTTCCTCGTCGGTCGATCCAACCCCGACATCGACGACAAAGTGGCAGAGATCTACCGCTGCCAGGAGATCAGCCAGCGATTCCGCAACGACCCGGATCAAGAAGTCAAAGAGTACTGCGCGGGCCAGCTCGACAAAGCCGAGCGCATTCGCACGCACGAACTCATGCCCTTGCTGCGAAAGGGGCTGCTCGGCGGCTCTTTCATCTTCCGCGGCCAAACGACGGCAGTCACCAGTCTCGACCAGGATCTGACAGCCGCGGCGAACAAGAACCTGGCTTCTGTCGCCCAACAGGTCTTTGACCGCTACGGCGAGGCTCCTGAGCGAGCCGACACCGCACTGGCTGAGAAGTTCCTTCGCCTCGGCAATCTCAAGGCTGTAACCTCTCAGCTCGACCCGCTGAGTCTGGTCCAGATCGTGGGTGGAACGCCGCGGATCAAGACCGACCACAAAGCCATCACCAGCATGCGTGACCACCTGGACAAGCAGGGCACGGTGGACGGCAAACGCCTCAGCGACCACTTCGGCGATGCTCCGTTTGGTTGGTCACCCGACACGCTCCGCTATCTCATCGCGGCGATGCTCGTCGCCGGCGAGGTCAAGCTGAAAGTCGCTGGTCGCGAAGTTACCGTCAATGGCCAGCAAGCGATCGATGCTCTGAAAACCAACCAGTCGTTCAAGACTGTCGGCGTCTCACTGCGTGATGAGCGGCCGTCGATGGAGCTCTTGGCCCGGGCAGCGGAGCGGATGACCGATCTGGTCGGCGACACGGTTGTGCCGCTCGAAGACGAGATCAGCAAGGCCGCGACAAAGAGCTTCCCGCAGTTCCAGCATCAGTTTGGTCCGCTCGCCGAGAAGCTCACGGGTCTTGGCCTCCCAGGGGCAGACAAGGTGCAGTCGCTGACGCACGACCTCGCAGAGATCATGCAGTCCGACGCTTCGGATGCCGCCCAGCGGATCGGAGCTCCCGATTCCTCGCTGCACTTCGGGCTCAAGTGGGCTTCCGCCGTCGAACGTGGGCTCAAGCAGGGGCTTGAGCAGACCGTGCGCGATCTTCAGAACCACCGAAAGGAAATCGGCGCACTTCCCGACATGGGTGTGCCCGGCCAGCTCAAAGCCGACCTCGCTGACGAGCTCACGCAGTTGAAGGACCGGCTTGGCCAATCAGACTTCTATTGCCACGCTGCGGACTTAAACACGACGCTCACCGGCATCAGGTCCAGGGTCCGAGATGCGGCAACCGCGATGGCGACAGGCCAGAAGCAGGCCATCAAGGACGCCCAGCAGGACCTCCAGCGACTCCCAGAATGGCCCGAGTTGACCCAAGAGGAGCAGGGCACGGTGCTCGGCGAACTGGATGGTCTGTCGACCGAGACCACGTCGGACCTGGGTGGCTTCAAGACGCTGCTCAACCAGGACTTCATGATCACGACCAAGTGCGGCGAGCTCAAGCGCCGGATCGAGACGCTCGGCCGCAAGCGAAAGCTCGATCGATTCGAGGAGGAGAAGGCCAAAGCCAAGAAGGCGGGTCAGACCAAGCTCACACGCACGGTCTCCGTGCCCAGCGCCGTGAGATCGGTTGCAGATCTCGACGGCGTCATCACGCAACTCAACGGCATTAAGGACGAGCTCGCTCTCTACAGCGAGATCGATGTGACCATCCAGGTGAAGGGCTGATTCCGCATGGCGTTTGACCAATCAACTCGCACGCGCCTGGCCGGCTTCGTGAGCGACGCTCGCGGCATCCTCAGCGACGAGTTCACCCGTCAGTGCAAGCAGGATTACGGCATCGATCCCGACACTGGCGAGGTGTCCGATCTCACTCGACTGACGCATCTGAACGACACGCAGCGAGCGACCGCTCGCATCCTTCGCGAGACGCTGGACCACCACGTCGCCGGCAGCCCGTCTGGTGGCAAGAAGACCTCGATAGATCGCATCATCCGCGAACAGGCATTCACCACGCTCAACCGGTTATGCGCAGTTCGGATGGCCGAGGCCCGTGGCATCGTTATCGAGTCCGTGGGCAAGGGCCCGCAGTCCAAAGGTTTTTCGCTCTACACACGCGTCGCCGGATCTGCGCTCGGCGAGACAGCCGACGCCTATCGGGGCTACCTGTTCAGCATCTTCGACGAACTCGCGCTCGATCTGCCGCCGCTCTTCGATCGCTTCAGCCCGAAGGGCCGGCTCTTCCCGTCGACAACGGCGCTGGACTCGCTCCTCGCCGAAATCAACCACGTCGATCTTGATCCCCTCTGGGGCGAAGACGAGACCATCGGCTGGTTCTACCAGTACTTCAACAGCGTCGAAGAGCGCAAGGAGATGCGCAAGTCGCCTGCGCCGCGCAACAGCCGCGAGCTGGCCGTCCGCAACCAGTTCTTCACCCCGCGCTACGTCGTCGAGTTCCTGACCGACAACACGCTGGGCCGGATCTGGTACGAGATGACCAAGGGCGAGACGGTGCTGAAAGACACCTGTCGCTACCTGGTCCGGCGTCCCAGCGAGATCTTCCTGGCCGAGGGCCGGGAAGCCCCGGCCGAAGATCACTCCAACGAGAACCTTTCCCAGGAAGAACTGCTCAAGCAGCCGGTGCACATCCCGCACCGGCCGCTCAAGGACCCCCGCGAGCTCCGCCTGCTCGACCCTGCCTGCGGCTCGATGCACTTCGGCCTGTACGCGTTCGACCTTTTCACCACCATCTACGACGAGGCTTGGGAACTGGTCTGCGGCCCCGCCGACGCTCGTCCGCAATCGGCGGAGTTCGCCGACTTCATCGCGTTCGCGGCCACGTTCAAGGACAAAGCCGCGTTCGTTCGCGAAGTGCCGCGGCTGATCATCGAGCACAACATCCACGGAATCGACATCGATCCCCGTGCGGTGCAGATCGCGGGTTTGAGCCTCTGGCTCCGGGCCCAACGGGCGTGGCACCAAGCCGGGGTGAAGCCCGGCGAACGGCCGCGCATCACACGGTCCCACATCGTGTGCGCAGAGCCGATGCCCGGCGAGAATGCGCTGCTCCAAGAGTTCGTCCAGCAGCAGTTCCAGGAGGGGGAGCGGCCCGTCTTCGGATTCCTGCTCGAGCAGGTCTTTGACCAGATGAAGCTCGCAGGTGAGGCCGGCTCGGTACTCCGCATCGAGGAGAGCATCCGTACATCGATCGCCGAGGCAAAGCGACGTTGGCAGGATGGGCCAAAGTACGAGCAATCTCCGCTGTTCCCAGAGGCAGTCGCCAAGCCAGGTCAGGGACAGATGCGGCTCGATCTCTCGGGCATCACGGATGAACAATTTTGGGAGCGAGCGGAGCAGCGGATCTACGACGCACTCAAGGCCTACTCGGAGAAAGCCGAGAACGGCGGCGGATTCCAGCGTCGCCTCTTCGCCAACGACGCCGCGCAGGGATTCGCATTCATCGACCTCTCCCGTGAAAGCTACGACGTTGTGGTCATGAACCCTCCTTTCGGCGAACAGTCCGACTCAGTACGACTACTGCTGGAGAGGCAGTGTTCTTCCTACGGGGGGGAATTTGGGCTCGCGTTCCTGAATCGCTTTGCACAGCATCACTTCGTGGGGTCGGTCTTACCCCGTCCGATCCTGCTCAGAAAGCGATATGCCGACTTTAGAGAGAACGCTCTTGATCGCGTTGACGCGATTCTGGATCTCGGTTGGGGCGTTCTTGATGGAGCACAACTTGAGGTGACCGCACAGGTGCATTCGAGTCGAGCAAGTACCTTTGTGAGCGCGATCGATGCCTACGCCGATCCGTTGGAAAACAAAGAGGCTATTGCTCTCACTGCGATTCAGATGGTTCGTGGCACCGCGCGGGGGGACCGCTTCTACTCACCGCTGCGGGCGTCATTGAGCAGCTTCCCAAACCGAGCGATCGTCTACAAGATCCCATCTTCACTCCTTGCTTGGTTCCGGCACAGTCGACTCGATACGCTCGCCAAATGTCTCCGTGGCTTACAGCCCCCCAAAAGCGAGGCGTACTTTTACGCGTGGTATGAGGTGCCTCTCGATCATTCAGATAGTTGGAAGCCCATCTGCAATGGCGGTGGTTTCTCGCCGTTCTGGATTGACAACAAGCTCGTAACGCGGTGGGGCCCTGGGGGGAAGAGCGTCGTAGAGCATCCCAAGGGAAGTGCCACAAATGCCAGTATGTACTTTCAACCAGGTATCTGCTGGTCCAAGCGTGCCGAGCGTCTCTACTTCGCAGTTTTCCCCGCAGGGCATATTTTTACGCATGAGGGGCATGCAGCATTCCCGTCCGCAGCCGACCGCATGTGGCTGCTGGGCCTCTTGAACTCTCGTGCTGCTGCGTTTCTGATTAACAGCTATTGCGGGCTGCACAAGCAGGCGGGCTATGTGCGTCAGATTCCGATACCACAGCTGCCACAGTCTGCGAAGGCCCAACTCGAGCAAGCCGCCCGAGAGATGTGGACGGCAGCCTCGGCGGAAGGCAGTTCGGACGAGACTTCCCGAAGTTTTGTGTCGCCATTGCCGCAGACAGACGGATCGCAGCTGACGCAGACCTTCGATGAAGTGTTTCGAAGGATCGACGAGATCGTGGAGACTTCGACTGGCCTTCCCGATGACACCCGGGCATTTCTCAAGGCGTATTGGTCAGGTGCTATTCGGGTTGAAACTGTGGACGAGGAAGCATCGGACAGTGAAGATGGCGATGAACCTTCGTCCACCCGGGTGCCGCTTTGGTTGCGAGAGAGCACCACAGACTCTGAAGAGAGCCGTCTTGTGTCGTACTGTGTCGGATGCGCGTTTGGGCGCTGGGACATACGGTACGCCACGGGCAAGAAGCTGCCTCCGGAGCCAACGGATCCGTATGGTTCTCTCCCGACCTGTCCACCGGGGATGCTCCAGAGTGATGAGGGGCTGCCGGCCACAGCACAAGCCGGCGTCGGCCTGGGCCAAAGCGGTGGATACCCAATTGATGTGATTTGGGATGGCATGCTTGTCCACGACCTGGGGCATCCACTCGACATCGAACGTTGCGTGCGAGTCGCACTTTCAGTTATCTGGGGTGATAATGCGGAACTGAGTGAACAGGCACTTTGCGAATCACTGGGAGAGGCGACTCTTCGCGAGTGGTTCCGACGACCGTCGTCATTCTTCGCGGATCACCTCAAGCGTTACTCCAAGAGCCGCCGTCAGGCTCCCATTTACTGGCCGCTCTCCACGCTATCAGGCTCCTACACGCTCTGGCTCTACTACCACCGACTGACCGATCAGACCCTTTTCAAGGCCGTCAACGACTTCGTCGAACCCAAGCTTCAGCAGATCGCGAGTCAAGCGGCCGCTCTTCGGAGCCGGACGAATCGGTCCTCCGCGGACAACGCTGAACTTGGGCGGTTGTCCGACTTCGAGATTGAGCTCACGGAGTTTCGCGACGAGTTGCTGCGGTTGGCCAAGGTGTGGAAGCCGAACCTGAACGACGGCGTCGTGATCACCGCGGCCCCGCTTTGGAAGTTGTTCCAGCACAAGCCGTGGCAGAAGAAACTCAAGGAGACCTGGGAGTCCCTCGAAACCGGCGAGTACGACTGGGCACATTTGGCCTACAGCCTGTGGCCGGAGCGGGTGCGCGAGAAGTGCAAGCAGGACAAGTCGCTGGCGATCGCGCACGGCCTGGAGGAGTTGTACCAGGAGCCCCCGGCGAGCTCAGGCAAGAAGCGCGGCCGCAAGCCCAAAGCGGTTGACCCTGAACTCATGGAGGATGCTGAGTGAAGCGAGGCGGCATCACCATCAAGAAGCGCCGGGTCTCCGCGCTGCTCCGCGATGTCGATGCGGGCAAGTTCGCCATTCCGCACCTGCAGCGTGAGTTCGTGTGGGACGGGCCGAAGGCTGCCAAGCTCCTGGACAGCATCCTCCGCGGCATGCCCGTCGGCGTGGTACTCGTCTGGGAGACCCCCAAGAGCCAGCGGCTGCACCTTCGTCAGAAGTACCACGTCCTGCCGCCGTTCAACTCGCACAACGGCAAGGTCTGGTTCCTGATCGATGGGCAGCAGCGCATCTCGGTGCTGTACCACGTATGCAAGGGCGACGAACTCCAGAACGCCAAGCGCCGGCACATCGACTTCTCCCGGGTGGTGCTTGCTCTGGCGGACCAGGACGACGGCCAGCAGATCCGTTACCGCCGCCCCGTTGATGGCGAGTACGTGTCGCTGTCGGTGATCCTGCACCCGCAGTGGAGGCAGAAGCTCAACGGGCTTGGCAAGAGGAAGATCGAGCGTGTCCGGGACTGCCGCGAGCGGGTGCTGCGGTATCCGATGCACGCGATGTTCGTCAAGGCCGACTTGAGCGAGATCCGCGAGTGCTTCCTTCGGATCAACACTCAGGGCATGAAGGTGACGACCGCCGATGCGATCTTCACACGCGCAGAATCGCTCAAGTTGCGGGACATTGTCCATGAGGTGCGAGAACACCTTGACGAGTCATTCAAAGACATCCGCGAGGAACCAATTCTCTTCGCGCTGTCGGCGATCCGCGGCGGAACAGAAGCACGAGGTCAGGTTGTTGAGTCCACTATTCGCAAACTGGACAAAGCCGCAAAGTCAGATGCCAGACTTCGCAAATCCCTAGCTCGTGACTGGAATTGGCTCGGCCCGTGTATCGGCAAGGCCGCCGACTATCTTCGGAGCCAATTCTGCGTGCTGAGCCGAGAATACCTCGCATCGGATTACATGCTGAGCATGCTTGGATGCTTCTACTACTGGAACGGGCATGGGCCCAGCCGATCACAAGCGGAGCAGATTCGTAAATGGTTCTGGGCGACCAGTGTGGGCAGCCGCTACTCAGGTCGCGATTTCAACCGGTGCGTTCCGGCCGATTTGAAATACTTCAAGAAGTTGGTCAACACGCCGCGTTTTCCGTTTCGCTATAAGCCGCAGGTGGAGCGTGTGGATGTTCGCAAGACTCAGTACGCCGCGGCAACGGCAATCACGAGCGCGGTCTATTGCATGCTTCTCCGGCGAGGACCGGTTTATCTGTTCGGCAACGGCATCAACCCAATTCCGATTGACCGGTACTCAACGCGAGCGAATCGGAAGGACCGGCACCACATCTTTCCCCGACAGCCGCTGATAGGCGACGACATTCCTCCGAAGCTCTACAACAGCATCGCAAACATCTGTCTGTTGGTGGCAGAAGAGAACCAGCAGGTTGGCTCGCAAAGGCCGCGGAACTATCTCCGCGATCTTGAGGAGCGGTACAACGGCTTCTCGCGGAAGATGCGGAGGCACTTGATACCGGTTGACGATGACAGCGGGGTATGGATCGGAAATACTGGGAGAGGGTTTCGCAAATTCTTAGAGCAGCGTACGTTGTTGCTGTGTGATGCGCTCGAGGAAGAGGCTGGAATTCGGTTGTTCCGAAGAGAGGGTTCACGATGATCGAGCCACGGTATTTTGTGTTGCAGACGCTATTCGCGGACCGTGTTTTTCGGATCCCGCGATACCAGCGTTTTTACAGCTGGGGCGCCCGGCAGCGAAGAGATTTGTTCAATGATCTTCGCACGCTCGCCTCGCGAAACTCGGATCAGCACCATTTCATGGCGACGATCGTGTGCTACCGGACGCCGGAGACGAAGACGGTCGGGACGAAGCTGTATCACATCTACGACATCGTGGATGGGCAGCAACGACTGACAACCCTGATCATCTTGCTCAAGTGCATCGAGCTCGCGATGCCATCGGAAGGGGATGACAAAAAAGAGCTTGGCCAGATCCTCGTGAAGAGAGACGGTCACTTGATTCTGCTTCAGACCAACAACGCCAACGAGCGGATCTTTAATCGGTTTATCCGAGAAGGAGTTGCGCCGAAGGATGACGAGGTGGAGACTCACTCGGACGCGAACTTGGCTCGCGCGATCGAAGACTGCAGCGAGTTTGTGGCGGAGTGGGTCGAGGACAGCGAGCTTTCGGATCTTCTGAGCCTGGTTCTTCACCGCCTTGGCTTTGTAGTGCACGACACGGAGGACAGCCACGCCGTCTACACCGTATTCGAGGTGCTGAACAGCCGCGGCCTTGCAGTGGATTGGCTTGATAAGTGCAAGAGCTTACTGATGGGCCGGGCGTTCGAGCTTGCGGCATCGCCTGAGGCAGGCGATGCCGAGATTCAGGAGTTGCAAAGCACGTGGGGGCAGATCTATCGGGAGTTGGCGCAGGAGGATGTTCCTGGAGACGAAATCCTTCGCACGACCGCAACGCTGTTCTATGGTCCAGGGTCTGGCAAGCCGCTGTCAGCCGATGACTCGCTTGAACTGGTGCGCAAACAAGCATCAGATTTTGCGAAGCCCCGTCAAATATCAAACCGGCTTTTCGACATAGCAAAGAAGCTCACCGAGTTGCATGGCAATATTTTCCTGGGTCCGGTGACCGAAATCCTTCATGCCCGGATTCTCGCGGTCGCCATCATGCTTGCCAAAGGAGTCGATGAAACTGAGCGGTCGATGTTGCTCGATCAATGGGAAAGGGTGACGTTTCGGATTTTTGGTTTATGCGGGAAGGACGCCCGCACCAAGGTCGGAGACTATGTTCGACTCGCGGCAAAGATTGTGGGAGAAGACCGGCAGACTCGAACGTTCAATCAGATCATGGCTGGGCTAAAAGAACTCGGGGCGGAGTTCCCTGTCGACCAGGCAGTGAAAGAGGGACTGGCAAACCGCGATTGCTACGAAGATTCACCTGAGATGTGCCGGTACGTCTTGTGGCAATACGAGGAGCACCTCGCACGCGAATCAGGTTCGGGCGCCACCGTCGATGATCACGAGCGCAATGCGATCTGGAAGCGGAGGGCAGTGGACTCACTTGAGCATGTGTTTCCCCAAAGCCCATGGAGCGAGCCCGCGTGGAGAGGCAAAATGGCGCGTCGTGGCGAGCCAGAAGAAAA
Source organism: Phycisphaeraceae bacterium (assembly GCA_019636565.1). Lineage (GTDB taxonomy): Bacteria > Planctomycetota > Phycisphaerae > Phycisphaerales > UBA1924 > JAFEBO01. Next base: position 64,799 of record JAHBXG010000018.1, on the reverse strand, counting down.
CATAATTCTCCATGTGGGGCGGCTTGGAAATCTCGTGCTATTGCCGCTCAAGTTGAATCAGGAAGCTCAGACGAAACCCTTCGCGAAGAAGAAGGAAACGTACAGCAAGCACAACTTGCGAATGGTTCGCGAAGTATGTGAAGAATCCGATTGGACGCTCTCGCAGATCGAGTCTCGGGAGGAAGCGCTGCTCGCATGGGCTCGGAAACAATGGGCGGACGTGTGAACGTGCGCGACCTCTGCATCAAGGCGGAAATATGAAAATTGGCCAATACATCCAAGAGGAGTGGCTCACGCGGCTTCAGCGCACGGGTGTGCTTGTGGTCTACGACCCCGATCGCCGGTACCGTGACCTTTGCCTGGCGCTTGCCACTGACGCGCGATGCGTCGTGGACGCCAGCGGCAGCAGCATCGAGGCTCGCGAGGAGGCCATGTCCGCGTTCCAGAAGCTCGCGCAGCCGAAGAGCGGGTGCGACGCGTTGGTGGTGTATGTCCCCGCACCCCGTCCGCTGAGCGATGAGGAACGGCAGCGCGACCCCTACGCGATCTACACCGGCTGCGGCAGCGAGTTCCCTGAAGGCGATGGTGACGACTACATCAACCTGTGCCTGAAGGCCAAGCCAGACTACGCCACGGACATCAGGAAGGCGTTCGCACAGTCGCCGTCTCCCGGGCTCGACGTGATCGATGCGATTGGTGGCGGAGGTGGCTGGCCGAACCTCCAGGCGACGTTGAAGGTGGAGTCCGCGCGCGACATTCTCTTCGCGCTGCTCTGCCCGAACGATGCGCAGAAGGAAGCGATCAAGAAGCAGGAGGCCTGGGTGTCGGAGGCGAAGGAGCTTCTGCTCAGGTGCTTCGGTGTCAAATTGATCACGCGAGGCAAGACCTGGGCCTCCGTCTCCGACGAGTTGTGGCGGCTGTTGCTGTTCAGCGAGTTCGCGTTTGATCTTCCTGTAGAGCTTCCGCCAGCTCTCGCCGACGTACCTCGTGCGACCCAGGAAGCTAGGCCGCTCGTCGAGGACCTCTGCGACGGGCTCCGAAGTGATCTGCGCACCCGTGCGACATACATCGACCGGGCCGAGGCGATTGAGCGGGACCTCGCTCTGGTCGGCGCATGCTCCGGCTTGAAGGACTTCGGGGTGCGTGACACTTTCCCGTTCGAGGAGCGTTGGTTCCTCGCGCAAACGGTCCAGGCGATCGCCAGCGACGACATCGACAAGGTCCGTCAGATGCGAGCTAGGCATCAGGAGTCCGTGTGGATGGGTCGCGGCGAGAGCCAGGCCCAATGGGATGTCGTTGGAACGGCGGTTGACCTGATCCAATCTTGTGACGACGCTGAGCGACTGCTATCTGACCACATCCGATCCCAGGACTCACTCATCGACTTCTATACGTCGACTCTTCGGGAGACTGACCGACACCATCGCGAGTTCGAGCAGATCGCGGGTGATCACCTGGATCCTGAAGCGCTCCTTGAAGGCGTGGTGGCTCAGGCACGGCGTCGTTACCAACGTCTCACGACGGATGCGCAAGCGGCGTTCATCCGGCACCTCGAGGGCAAGGGATGGCCGCCGGCGGGCCGATTGGCCAACGCCGACGTGTTTGACAAGTTCGTCGCCCCGAAGCTTCAGACGAGCGGTTGCCGCGTTGCGTACATCTTGGTTGATGCCCTTCGCTACGAGTTGGGAGTCGCGTTGGAGCGTCAGCTTGCTGCCGACGGGAGAGTCACTCTGCACGTCGCATTTGCACAGCTGCCGACCGTTACGCCGGTCGGTATGGCGAGTCTGCTGCCGAAGGGCGGCCAGAGTCTCACGCTGAAGCGTCAGGACGACAAGGTCGTGCCGGTGCTTGGCGATACCCCGCTGGTGAACGTGACCCAGCGCATGGCGCTGCTCCGCTCACGTTATGGTGATCGGTTCGCGGAGTCGGCTCTCAATGATTTCGTGCGCGGCAAGGTCGTTGTGCCAGAGACTGTCGATCTGCTGGTGTTGAGGACGAACGAGATCGACGACCGGCTTGAGAACAGTCCGGAGACCGCACTCGACGTCATCCACGATGCCTTAAAGCGATTGCGTGGCGCCGTGAACGAGCTTCGCAAGCGCGGCTTCAAGGATGTCGTGATCGCGACGGACCATGGGTTCTTTGTGAATCTTGGGTTCGAGGCGGGAGATGTTTGCATCAAACCGCCGGGCAACTGGGTAAACGTCCACGAACGCAGCCTCCTCGGCGATGGCTCGTTTGATGGCAGTAACTTCGTGGTCTCTGCCGCCCAGGTGGGCATCAAGGGTGACTTTGCCCAGTTGGCCGGGCCTCGCAGCATGTCGCCGTACAAGTCAGGCGAGATGTACCTGCACGGTGGGGCCTCATTGCAGGAAGCGGTCGTGCCTGTCATCGAGCTCAAGCTCGAAGCGATGACGAACACGAAGGCGATTCCCACGAACGTGAAGCTGGACTACAAGCAGGGGGCCAAGCGGATCACCACCCGACTTCCGGTTCTCAAGGTGGCTGTGGAAGGCGGCGACCTCTTCTCCGGCGCGACGGTCATCGAGTTCCTTCTTGAGGCCCAGGACAAGGACGGGCGGGTGGTCGGTGAAGCACGCCCGGGCGGTCCAGTGAACCCGGCGACTGGCACCATTTCGCTTCGTCCAGGTGAGTCTGCGCAGATTACGATCAAGATGCAAGAGGAATATCAGGGTAAGTTCTCGATAAAAGCTTTGGACGCGGCGACTCTGGGGACCTACGACAAGCTGGACCTGGAGACCGACTATTCGGTGTGAACACATGGACACTCTCGATCAAAAACTCGTGGCGGCGTTCGATGGACGCGTCGTTCGGAAAGACCTTCTTCACCGCATCAAGAAGGGCACCAACGTGCCCACCTTCGTGCTTGAGTTCTTGTTGGCGAGGTTCTGCGCCAGCACGGACCCGGCAGAGATTGAAGCGGGCACGGAGGCGGTCCTCGCAACGCTTCAGGACAACTACGTTCGTCCAAACGAGTCCAACGCTGCGCAGTCACGGGTGGCAACGAAGGGCAAACACAAGTTTATTGACAAGGTTCATGTCCGGTACGCCGAGGACGAAAAGCGGCACTGGGCGTCGCTGGACAATTTCAACTCGCAGCGTGTGGCCATTCCGGAAAAACTTTACCGTGACAACGACCGCCTGCTTGAAGGTGGTATCTGGGCAGAGGTCACGATCGCCCACAACGAGGTGGATGACGACGACTATGCCTTCTATGTCGAGGATCTCCGGGCGATCCAACTCAGCCGCTTTGATTTCGACCGATACGTTGAAGGTCGCAAGCAGTTCACCCGTGATGAATGGGTGGACGTCATTCTGCGATCTGTGGGGCTGGAACCCTCCAAATTGACCCAGCGCGTCAAGCTGCACTTCATCGCGCGGCTCGCACCTTTGATCGAGGCAAACTTCAATTTCATCGAGCTCGGGCCGAGATCAACGGGGAAGTCCTATTTTTTTAGCGAGTTCTCTCCGTATTCGACACTGGTGAGCGGCGGGCAAGCGACGAAGGCGACACTGTTCTACAACAACGCCCGACATCGCATCGGCCTAGTCGGCTTTTGGGACACGGTCGCATTCGACGAGGTGACGAAGATCACGATTCGAGATCCGGATTCGATTCAGATCATGAAAGACTTCATGGCCAATGGTCGCTTCTCGCGTGGAGTGGAAGTGATTGCATCGGCCAGTCTCGCATTCGTCGGCAACATCGACCTATCGATCGAACAAGTAGTCAACTCGCTCGAATATGACCTGTTCACGCCATTGCCAAAGGAATTCGATCTTGCCGTTATGGATCGCTTTGCCTGCTATCTCCCCGGCTGGGAAATGCCAAAGAACAGTTCGACGTTTCTCACGTCGAACTACGGGTTGATCACGGACTTCTTGGCGGAGGCGTTCCACTACCAATTCACCAAAACCAGCAGGTATGAAGAGGTTAGCAAACGCATTCGACTAGGCTCCGCAGTTGAAGGGCGTGATGAAAAAGGCATCAAGAAAACTGTCTGTGCCCTTCTGAAAATCCTTCACCCCGATGGTGCGCCCTCCGATTCCGACTTCGAAGACTATGTGGCCTATGCAGTTGAGTGTCGTCGCCGGGTCAAGGAGCAGATGAACAAGCGAAAGCCGGATGACGAGTTTGCTCGCATCAATCTGTCGTACTACCAACTTGACGGCACGGAGGTGGTGGTTCACTGCCCTGAGTCGAAAAATTCAGTTGCCACTCAGAATCCGGTTCGACGCGATGCGATGGGGCGAGCAGGCAGTACGCCGGGGCCATTACCAGCGGTAGTCGAGCGGCTAAGCGAACCCACTCCGCCGCCCATTTGAGCCGAGGCGCACAAACGCGCGGATCAGCCCTCTTTGACCGAAGCGACCCGCGCATGGATCTGTGGATGATTTCGCGATCAGTATGATCGCAATTTGAGCGAGTCAATTCCGAATAAAATGGCGCGGTGATTCCGATTCTGGTTCGATTCATGGAGGGTGCGATGATTGCAGAAGACTTGACGGTGGAGCATCTGTTCCAAGCGTTCCAGCATCGCTTGTTGCGTGAAAAGGACCTATCTGATCGCGCGGATGTGGGAAAAGAGCACGCCATCTTTCGCTCCGAACGCACCGGTGCACGATACTTGGTAAAGCGAGAAACTGGACAATCCTACGACGCATCGCTGGCGCGCACTCTCGATGCAGCTGAGGCGGAAGAAGTGAGCGGGATCATCTGGATCGCAGAGTCGTTCTTACCGAAACACCGTGCCGTCATCGAATACTTGATTCGAGCCAGCGGGGGGCGCCAGTCGTATGCGGCGGTTTCTACTGGGGGAGCGACCGCGAAGACGTGGTGTGGATCAATTCAGGACCACGGACCGTTGTCGCCCGATTCAAGCCGAACCAAGAGCGACTCAGAAATCTGGGAATCGATCGTTTCTCGGCTTCGCGCACTGAATGGCGGGTTTGCTTCGGCGAGGGTATCTCACCCTGGAACGCAGAAGCCTTGGCTTCGTGTTGATGTCGTGAGTGGCCGGTCCGGTCTCTACGTGGACGCGTTTCAGCGGCGTCAAATGCTTGGCGGGGTTTTCTTCGAAGGGGATCGGCGGCATTTGGACTACGGCCACTTTGCGGCCTCCGTCGCGCAGATCGAACAGGGACTAAAACTTCCTGCGGTGATTTGGTCTGGGCAAGGGCACAACAAATCGACGTGCAACATTGTCACTCCGATCGATCAATCGCTCGCATCGTCGGACGCCGGACATTTTGAGGATTCGGTCATTCAGGTGCTGACCCGCTACCACGTAATACTGCATACGTTTCTGAAGCCCTAGTCTCAACTGCGGAAGGTCCGACGCAACACTGCGCGCAACCATGGGCCGATCAGACGACACGAGCGTTCGCGGCCATCGCCGAAGAGAAGGTTCCGCGGCCGGCGCACGCGTCGCGGATTTCCGCAATGGCCTTGGCTGCCACAGTGACAAAGTTTCCTAGGTACTGGCGAAACTGCTTCTCTGAAGGCTGGGTGTCGCACACCCACAACCCGGCACTCGCGGTAATAGCGTCACCCTTGGCTCCGATCTGCACCAGGCGTATTCCGTAGTTTTGTTCTGCAATGAGCTCGCCCAGGCGCGGTTCGTGCGAAGAGCCGGGGCGGGGTACCTGTGTGTGAAACGCGACATACTCACCATCGCACTCCACTCGAATGAGCACGAGCACGATGCCCTCGGACGTTGGGAAGGGCGCGAGGGTAGCGCCACTTGCCGGGTCGGGGAAATGAGTGAGGTTCATCTGGTCGAGGGTCGAAATCAGCCTATCAAAGGTAATAGCCATGGAACGCCTCCAGTCGGATACAGGCTCCCTTAGGCGACACGCCGCGGCGAGCCCGATCTGTTGTGAAGGGCGGATAGTTCCGCCCTCACCTCATGCCCGACCGGGGAGAACGTTCGGCGCAAATTGGTCATTTATTCTTCAGATCGCAATTCACGTCTCGGGGCCGCTAAGTGCGAGCAAGCACTCGGCCGCATCGTTGAGGAGCATCACTGCTCGGGTGAACTCGCCTGTCGGAAGAGGGCCGTCGCCGATGGTGAGCTCAGAAACGAGCACGATACCCGGAACGCCATTGGATTGTTCGACGCGAATTCCCGGGTGATGCGACGCGAGGAGTCCGCGCACGAGTTCTATGTTTGGAGTCCGGCCTTCGGATTGATCCAGCGCAGCCATTTCGATGGAATCCGTACCGCGGACCGTGAAGACCAGCAGCGTGTTGCCTAGCGGACACCGAAATGCCAGTGCCGCGCTGAAATGCGAAGCGTTTTCGCCAGTGAGTTTCCAATTCTGCTGGCGGACGCACTTAACCATCGACTGGTAGAGCTCGACAACTCGGCGCGTGCATCTACCGTGCTGGCCCCAGTTTTCGTAGGACGTACGGGCGCGCATGAGCACGCACTGCAGTGGCTTGTCGGTCTCGCACAGTTCGTGCTGGAGCACCGCCTCGACAATCGCAACAGCCAGGTCCGATGCATCCGCAGGGCAACGTGATTTTGTCGTTGTGATCATTGAACAAACAAACTTCGCTGCCGAATCGAAGACCTGTAATTCGATCCGCAGGACTCCGACCGCAAGCTCCGCATGGCCCAGTTGAAAGTGGGTGTAGACCAGCGCGTCTGCCCACTTCTGCCTCTCGCTCGACGGCTGGTTGCGCAAGTCTGCCATGAGCATTTCCATGTCCCCGTCCCCCGCACTCCGGAGCACCCGCGTGGAAACGCCGGCGACTTGTCGCCGCTCGCCTCCTGCCCATTCCCGCGCAATCCTTACCGTCTGGGCTATCGAGATCTCGCGCGCGGCAAGTGCATGCGCTAGTTCCAAAAGGTTGTGGTACATGCAAAAGACTCCCAGCGTGTCGATTGAGAAGTTACCCCGGAAGCGGCCCGAGGTCCTGCCAGCCCGTCAGCTGCGATTGGCCACGGGCCAGAGCTTCACGAACGCTTTGAATTGTCTGGAATCGCGCGGATTTATCCTTGTGCAGACACTGCTGAAGCACGTCGTTGAGCCAATGCGGTTGGTCGGAAACAATGGGCACAGGCGCGGTTGCGTGGCAGCGCTTGAGTTCATCCTTGGTCGTTTCAGGGCGAGAACCAAATACCGTCCGCGCCGTGATCATCTCGTAGAGCGTGGCTCCCAATGCGTACACGTCGGCCCGCTGGTCCGCGGGCGCTCCGGGCTCCCAGTGCTCCGGCGCGAGGTATTCGGGGGTGCCGTAGCCCGCATGTAGATCAAGCCCATTTCCCGCGGGCTTGGCGATTCCAAAATCGGCCAACGCGATGGCTCCGCGCCAGTGAATCAAGCAGTTCGCCGGTTTGATATCACGGTGCGCGATGACGCCGTGCCGGTACGCATGGTTTAGGCCATCGCAGATGTGAAGAGCTGACGAGATTATGCCTGGTAAGCGGTCTTTCTGTTCCGGCAAGCCCAGATGGGCGCTGAGGTCCCCCTGTGGGTAGTAGTTCATAAAGAGATAGGGACGGCCGCCAATAACCTCTACACCATGCACGACAGCAATGTGGGGGTAAGGCGGAATGCCCAACCATACCTTGGATTCCTGGCTGAACTCGCGGGCCAACTGCGGTATCTCGTTAAACACCGCCCGAGGATACGTCTTGGCGACAAAGGGTTGATCCTCCTCCATATCGACGCCGAAATAGAGCAACGACATGCCACCGTGCCTCTCGCCGAGAATCTCCCACCGCAGACGACCGGTGTTGGGGTCGCGCAAGACTACACCCGGGGCAGGTGGGTCTGCCGTGAGCGAATCAGCATCGAGCCCCGCCATTTCGGCATCCGCGCTGCCAAAGAGCTGCGCGAGGTTGTGCTTATGAATACCCACCGTGGCCGCTAATCCCGTCATATCCGACAGCTCGGCGATCGCCGCGGCACGCACCTGAGGATCTCCGCAATGCCTCGCGATGTACTCGGCCTGACGGTCGCGCGGCAGGTCCATGACTTGCACCAACCAGCCGCCCACCTCGTTGGCTCGTCGCGTTGAGGCCATCATGGCTCCATCAAAAGGCGAAGCCGAACTTTCGCTTCGCGATAACGCCGGTCGAACGTCGAAGTCGGGATGCCCAGCCAGTCGGCGAGTTCTTCTCGGGGTACACCGCCGAAGTGGCGCAGCCGAATCATCTGGGCAAGATCCGGCTGAACGCGCTCGAGACGTTCGAGCGACTCGGCAAGGACGGAGTCATCGACAGAGTCACGCGCGGCGGCGTCTGCATGGTCGTCAAGCGGGACGCGGGCACCCGGAGGACGACGAACGTCTGCGTTTTTGTTGCGAGCGTGATTGATCAGGACTTGGCACATCGCACGAACCGCACACCCGTAAAAGGCGTTCCGGCTACTCGAAGGGATCTTGCGAAGCTGACCAACCTCGTCAACGAGCTTGATGTACGCCTCGTTCACCAGCGCAGTGGCCTGCAGCGTGTGATGTTGACTCTCGCGAGCCAGACGCTGCTGCGCCATTGTGCGGAGTTCGGCCAGAACGCACGCCATGAGAACATTTTGCGCGGCTCTGTCGCCCGCAGCGCACTTCGCCAGAATCGCGGTGAACTCGCCCTTGGGGAGGTGCGGGCTGGAGAGGCGTTTGGAAAAGAGATTGTCGGCTGGGGTGTCAGTCGCCATTTCGTGCTCCTTCATATACCCGTGCCCCGTCTTGCAGCCGACTCGCCACAAATGGCACCACTTTCCTCCAAGATGCTTTAAGGCAGCATCTCGGCGGCGAATCAAACCCGACCGCCGCAGCGTTCAAGAAGCCATGATCGCTTGATTCAGGCTCGCGATCTCACCTTGCACCGCCTGCACGGCCTGGACGTTGCCCGTCGGCCCGAGAAACTGGAGCGCGTTTCCAAAATCGCTCACAATGATCTGGAGCACGGGACGACGATGCTCCTTGGGAAGTAGTGCGAGATGTGGAATGCGGTACGCGTCGGGGCCGGGGCGGGCTGCGCTAGTTGCCGCACGCTGGCCGCACATACCACTGCGCTGGACGAGAAACGGGATTTGTGAGGGCTTGATCGAGAACCGGCGCGCGGCGGCATAGCACACCAGGGCCTCGCGAACGCGATCCATATCCTGCAATACCCCACCCAGCCAGTGCCAGTCATCGGCGTCAGTCGCATTGAGCTTGACGGCTCGCTCTAGCGATGATGCGGCCTGAGGGAACTGGCGAAGGCTTCGGTGGCACATCCCCTTGTGGAACCAAGCCTCTTCACGCGTTGGGTTTGCCTTCACGGCCTTGTCGAGTTGGCGGAGGGCATCATCAAATTTGCCTTGCTCGCGCAGCAGCGAGCCCAGATTGGACAGAGCCATGTCGTGGTCAGGCCAGCGCTCCAGACATACGCGGTACGCGCGCTCAGCGCTGGCCGAGTTACCCATGCGCTCAAACGTGACACCGCGCTCGTAGTGCACACGCTCACAAGAGGAGTCGCATGCTTCGGCCCTGTCATAGCACTCCAAAGCAAGCGTGAACTCACCCGCGTCGCAGGCGGTACTGCCTTTGTCGCACCACTCGTCGGCCACATCAGTAACCCCTGCCATGGCTCTTACTCCCTAACGGATGCGAAGTCGGCACATGTCCAAGCCGCATTGTCACCCTGCCGGATGCCGCGTTTCCCGATTGCTTGAGTATACCGGCATTTCCGAAAACGCGTAAATTGTGGACTCCTCCGGCTCATCAAATGGAAGTTGCGGAGAAGTTTGCAGCTAGTTGCGAACAGCGAGATCGAGTGGGGCACTCTTTACGGGAGGGCCCCACGATGCTCCAAACTAACCACATCCCGAATTCCAAGTCCTACGCAGCGGTTCCGCCGGCCCACGGCCTTCGTCCAGCGATTTCTATCCCACCCGATGATCTACTCGGCCCGGGATGGTGTCGTGTGGTGTGGTTGGATGAAATGGACACTCCCGTGTGGAGCGAGTATCACCGGCTGCGTGACAGCAGCCACACCCCCCGTGCCGCTTCTGGCGGGCGAAGTGCCCACAACGCTCCAAATGGTGTCAATTAGGCGAGTGGCGGTCGCCACGCATGATTGTCGTGCCTTGAATCCACTGAGCACCCTCTAAACTTTGGGTGCCGACCTTCGTAGGCGCAACTTGCCGCGGACGAGTCTACTTGAATCGGTCAGAAAAGGGTGCAGAAAAGGCGAACTGGGGCCGAATCGCCGGGCGGCGCTGTGGCCGTCGGTCGGGCGAGAAGGAGACCGGTTTCCCAACATCTCCCGAGGACACGCCGATGGAGTGGTGTTTTTATCAGCAACTAGCGGCACCGATCGCGTCTCTTCGGCCGCGGCCAATCGTCGCGGCGTTTCCGAGAGCCTTGGCACGCGCTCTCATTAACAGCATCCGGTTAACAGCGAGAGATCGCGGTACGTGGAGAGAGCAAGTTTGAAACCGTTCCGCTAGGGGAGTTCGCCCTGGTTTCCGCTGGAAATCAGGGCTTTTTCTTTCAATAGGCCCGTCACGGCTGCGCGAGTCCGGTGGTGAATTCCTAAACAAAACAAGGGCTTTTCGTGGCCTCCGCAACCCAGCAGGGCGCGGGCTTTTGGGATCTTAGCCGGACCTGCTCACGTTCCGGTCGAGCCTTTGCCGCGGCGCTCTGAAGGCTCTGATTGCTCTTGGTGGCGCTGCTTGCTGGTTTGCCCCTGCGTTATGGCTGGTGATCCGATGCGAACGAGATACGCTCGCGCCCTATGGAGAATGAGAAAGTTCGTATGAGATAGAAGTGCGCGCGATTCAGTATTCGTCGAAGCCGGGTGAAAACGTGCTCGAACTCTTCGGCGGTAGCGGCAGCACGCTGATCACGGCAGAGATGCACGGGGCGGCGTGCATTTCTCATGGAACTCGACCCGCTCTATTGCGACGTGATCGTGCAGCGCTGGGAGGGGTTCACCGGCAGGAAGGCAACGCGGCTCGACGCGGAGGCAACCACATGAGTTGTTCCGCATTCAGGACAGCGAATTGCGGGGCCAATGGGATATGCACACGCGGCACATTCATTGCGACTCTGTCTCCTCCAGCGGTTCAACCTCCGTGTTCCGTTCCAAGCCAATGCGAACACGAACGTGTAGCTGACGGTGTTGACTACGAAACCAATTGGCATCGGGAGCAATGGAAGAATCTTTCCAAACAGCGATCCGCTTCGCGTGGAAATCACATCCAAGGCGATCCCCCAATGGTCGTGGTGCCGGAACTCGATCTCTTCCGGCAGATCCACCGTGGACACGGTTCGCCATGCCATCAAACAGCGCATCGGCCAGCCAGCCGCAACAGCGAATTCGGCGTCATCGTTTGTGACCGATTCTCGCGGCCACCAGACATTGTCGTAGTAGATATAGACCTCGTCCGGATGCTGATCCAGAAAAGTTCCCGGACGACCCATGCCGCTGGCGATCTCTCTGCCGGTGCTGGCAACCAGAATCATCACGATGGGATCGCGCTCATCCGCATGTCCATAGGGGTTGTGATAGCAAACCCAGCGGTCCACGCCCGGTGTCGAAGGCAAAACACAGAGCCACGCAATGAAGAAGTTTGCGAACGCTCCAAGCGCGAAGAAGGTTGCGAAGCTTCGCAGCAGGCGGGCCACATCGGCAGGATATGTGGCCGAAGAGAAGGCCCCGACGGTCGGGGCGTAGAAGGGAGCGCGACGCGATGAGTTGATCTTGTCGCTCTCCCGCAGGGCGTGGTACTCGGTCATCGCGTCGAGGTGGGCGGCCGAGTTGGTCGAATACTCCGCTTCACAGAACTGAAAGCGGTCCGGTCAACGAGTGAAGCGCTGCCGCGGCATTTGCCAGGCATTGGTAGATGTCATCTCGCGGCGCAAACCGGTCTCTTGCGAGAATTCGTATGAAAATGGGCTAATCTGGTGGCTGGGGTGGGGATTATCGAGCAAGTTTGAATTGAGACTCGCCCCGCCCACATCAAGGGGTGTCATCGGAGAATCGGTCATGTCTATTGCACGCCCGGCGATTGCGATCATGATTCATGCGGTTGGGATCATCCCGGGTGCCAGTCAGTGCTGGGTGGCGCTCGGCGACTGGCTGATCGGTGACTGAGCGCGCATATCGCGGCTCCAAGGCCGAATCGTGAGTGCACGCGGCTGATTTTCGAGGCCGATTCGCCATCGCTTGAGAATGTGCGACGGACGCGGGGTGGGCCCTGAGGGGTATTGTTTCGAACGGAAGTAATTGCTACCTGTAGATGAGCGTCGTGCCGTTCACATGAAATGGGTGGCAGGGTTGCTGCGCGAAAGTCTAACACATGCATGCTCAGTGCAAGAGGCCGCTTCACAACGCGGATCAGTGCGGAAAAGCGAACGGGTGCAGATCTCGAGAATGGCGGCATTTGACGATCACAACAGGCCGGTGACTCCTTCAACAACGACGCTGGCCCAGAGCGGCCTTGTGCCGGGAGGCCGAGCAGAGATCTGATCTAGACCTTGGCGGTCGGGTGCTGGCCGGGCTGGCGAGTTGCCGTTCGATTCTGGCAGAAGATTTGCAGCAACAAGGCATCGATGTTCACCCGCAGTGACGGTCCATCGCCATTGGGTTGGTGTTGCATCGCACGAGGCGAGAACGATGCGCATGCCATCTGCAAGAAGGCGCCGCCGAATTGCCAGTGCTCTCCATGTGACAAAGAGTTTCGCTCTGTCGCTGTCGGGCAGTTGCAAAAACTCGGAAGCCGCGGCAGGAGGATCGGCTTTCCATCGCTCTCTGATTTCTGCTAGCAGGCGCTGGTGCGCTCCAAAATCGACCGGGCGGCGATTGTCGGGGTCAACGAGGGAGAGCACGCGGCATTCGGCTCCCTGGTACCAATCCGGGGTCCCCGGGAAGAGTGACTTCAGTAGCACCGATGCGATCGAGAGGTGTGCGGCCGTCGGGCGGGTCGCGATGGCAAATGCGGCGAGTTTCGCTCGAACCCCGGCGAGGGAATCGGAAAAGAGGAGCCCATCAACGGCGTTCCGGCATGCGGACTCGTACTCGGTATTCGGGCTCGTCCAACTGGTGGATGTTTTCGCCTCGCGCGCGGACTTGATGATGCATGCCGTGACGCGATCGGCAAGCGATTTGTCTGGGGAGCCGTTCTCGGGCCAGAGTGCGAATGCAGAGTGGATGAGTAACGAAAGGTCCGCCGCATTCGGCGAGCGTGCAGAACCTCCCGAAGCATGAGCGGAAACCTGCCGTATGGCTTCGTCGAGCAACAGGACCCAAATCTGGGAGTTTTGCGATAGCACCGCAAGGCGAGCCCGCACATCTTCCGATCGCTTTGCATCGTGCGTGTCGGTGGCGTTTGGCGCGAGCAGTTGTTGATCGCGCTGCCGCGCGAGCAAGTGAATCGCCGCCAAGTGGTCGCTTGCAACGGGTTCGGTGCCGACATCGTTCAGTGCCAGGAAGGCAATGTCGCGGTAGAGGGCTGTATCTTCAATGCCCTTGGCCGCGAGCGGGCCGGTGAACTGCTGCCATAAACGAAGCACATTGAGAGCGAGCTCTCGCGCGTCACCTGACCGGAATGGTCCTGATAGCGTGAGCAGTTGCATGAGGTGTTCGAGAGTTTCTCCCGATTTGTCACCGGAAATGCGTTGCCCGGCTTTGTTGGCCGCGCTGCGGATGCGATCCAAATCCTCGGGATTCAATCCCCAGTCGTCGGCATATATTCGATATCCGGGCATACATACCGAGAGTTCCGTCAAGACGCGCCGCAACGTGTCCGAGTCACTCTCGAGTCCGACAACTTGCAAACACGTTTCCGCGACTCGACAGACACGTGCCAGTTCCGGTTTCAGAATCGACTCCGCGGCTTCGCGTTTGCAGTCCGTCGCCAGTTCGCCGAAGCTTTTCACTCCCGCTCCGGTTTCGATGGCGTGTTGCCGCAGCGCCGCGACACCATTCGATTCGGTCATGAGCGCCGTGGACGCGGCGAGGAATTCGTAGCCGGTTGTTCCATCCACCGGCCAGGACTTCGGCAGCGACTCGCCGCGGGCGAGGATCTTCTCGACGAAGACGGGGATTGGGGCGCTTTCGGGTCTTGCGGCATCGAGCGATCTTCGTAAGCGACTAAGGTATTGCAGCGGGTCGCGGAGACCATCGATGTGATCAAGGCGAAGGCCCGAGATCTGGCCACGCGAGACCAATTCGAGCACTTTGGCATGAAGCGCCTCGAAGACTAGCGGATCTTCGACTCGGATACCCGCGAGATCGGAGATATCGAAAAACCTGCGGTAGTTGATCCGGCGAAGCCCGTCGCGCCAGAACATCAGATCAAAGTGTTGCTTGGAGAGAAGCACCCGAAGGGCGTCCGGATTCGTCAAGCCCACTGTCGCGGGAAGATCGACTCGCAGCGGAAAGAGTTTGTCGAAGTACCGGACCCTGCGGCCGCCGGACTCATCCATCTCGACGACGAGTTCTCCGTTCGCGATGACTTCAGCAAGTGGCGCACCGAGTACAGGCAAGACAATGCGGCCATCGCCGCTTTCCCAGTCAACATCAAAGAAGCGGTCGTACTCAGATCCCGGGCCGTACCGCAGCAAACCGAACCACCATGGGTTGGCATGGTGAGCGGCCATGTGATTCGGGACGATGTCGAGGAGAATTCCGATCCCCGCCTTGCGAGCGGCATCGGCCAGGCGTTCAAATGCGGGCTTACCGCCGAGCTCACCGCGGATGCGGGTGGGATCGGTCTGGTCGTAGCCGTGTGTGCTCCCCGGCCTTGCTTCAAATATGGGAGAGAGGTAGAGGTGGGAGATGCCGAGGGATTGCAGGTAGTCCACGATGTCCGCCGCAGCATCGAACCCGAAGTCGGGTGTCAGTTGAAGGCGGTAGGTCGCATTCCATGTCGACGGCGTGGTCACACGCGGATCTCCAGTGCGTTGCCGAGCATGGAGATCAATTCGAGTGTTGCCGCCGACTCCGGATCAGATTTTCCCTGGAGAGCGTCGGTCAGGGGCCGCAAGTGATCCAGGAAGTACTCTTGCAAGGGCCAGAGATCGACGTGAAAGGGCAGCGCTTCGGCGAAGAGCACCAGCGTGTGCAGCGACCGGGACTTCGCGGCCGCATCCAGTTGACCGTTGGCGGGGGCGATCGCGCGGGACATTGCATCGAGGACCGCCTGGCCGACGGTCTGCTGATCGAGCGCGATTCCGCCTCGGGCGGCCTCTGCGACGAGTTCTCTCGCGCGAGCGTAGTCGGGAGTGTCGCTTTCCAGAATCTGGCGAAGGCTTTGGCTGAGCACGAATGAGCCGACGAGTTGGATGCGTCGCGGAACGGTGAGACTCAACGAACTCAGAAAGCGGCCGAGCGGGGCGTGCTGCTCGTAGATTTGGCGGTAAGAGTGATCGATCTGTTCTAGCGCAGGCTTGAGAATGCTGCGCATGACGGTGTGCTGTTCGTCACGAAAGAGCGAAGCGATCGAATACGAGGTGCCGCCGAATTGACGATCCATCAGTTTCATAACTTCGGCGAAGTCCGCGCGATCAAACGCCTCCGCTGCGCTCGCCCGAACCGATTCGAAGGCTTCCTCCCCGGAGAACGGCCGAACGCCGCAGGAGACGGTGTGGTCTCCCATGTGAAGGGCGCAGAACGAAAGGTGCGCGCTCTCGAAGTCGATTCGAGACTTGAAGGTGGCGTGTCCGACAACAAGGCGTGCCCGGCCCGAGGTGAGACGTATTCCCTCATCACCAAGTATCTCATAGGAATAGACGCGATCGGAGGGGGCGCCAAAGAGCCGATGGACGGCGTAGTGGGCGGCGACCCGCTCAAGCCGCAGCATCGCCGGGCGAACACTGCGCTCGTACACGGCGCGACCGTCGGGCACCTCCTTGATATTCCCGTGCGCCAGAGCCAGTCGATCGAGAAATTCTGGCTCCAGGTCCATGCCCAGCGTCAGCTTCGCGAGCTGGATCACCCGCGCGGCGTACTGGATGACCTGTACCGTTTCGATCCCGGAAATGTCGTCAAAGAACCAGGCACAACTGGTGTACATGAGCATCGCGTGTCGCTGCAGTTCCATGAGTTGGAGCGCGAGCGTCCGCTCTGCGGGATCGAGTGTGCGTGCGCTGAAGGTGCCGAGGTACTTGTCGATCGAAGCGGGCGACCGATCGAGTATCACGTCGATGTAGGCATCGCGAGCCGCCCAAGGGTCGGAGAACAGCGACGAGCCCACTTTTTCGAATCGCGGCGAGACCGAGTCGCGGAGCCAGTCGAGCGCGATGCGCAGCGGAGCACGCCATCGCTGGTGAAGACCTTCTTTCCCCGAATTACAGCCGCAGTCGGACCGCCATCGCTCGACACCGTGTACGCAGCTCCACGAACTGTTCTCGTGAATCCGTGCTTCCATGGTGGGGGGGTGACGATGGAGATAGAGCCCGTAATTGATCAGCTCGACAGAAGGGTCACGCTCGATGTTTTCCAGAGCGGCAGCGAGCGCCATCTCTCCGTGCCGGTGGTGATGGCCATAGCTCTCGCCGTCGGTGGCAATGTGCATCAGTTGATCGTGGGTACGAGCGTCGTCCAAACCGCTCGTCAGCCGTGCCGCAAAGCGCTCGCCGCTGCCGAGCAGGCCCTCAAAGGCCACCCCTTGTGAAACCGGGCCGTCGTAGAAGAACAGTGCGATCGTGCGACCCGACGGGAGGTTGCATTGATAGGCGCGAGTGGGGTCCACACCTTCGCCTACTTCGTCCCACTGACCGCCCCCCAGAGGACGCACGGCGGCGCACTGGCGCGGCGCGAGGACGGTGAAGGCGATTCCGGCGTCGGCGAGAGCCTCCAGGGTGGGCGTGTCGGCGGCGGTCTCCGGCATCCACATTCCTTCGGGCTTGCGACCAAAGCGGGCGACGAAGTCGCGGACTCCCCAGAGCACCTGCGTCCTGCGGTCACGATCATTGCAAAGCGGAAGAATCGCGTGGTTGTAACCTTGAGCCATGGCGCACCCGTGACCCTCAAACCGGGCGGCGCTCTCCCCGTCGCTCTTGATGATCCGTGAGTAAACGCTCGGCGCGTGTTCGATCATCCACGCCAGCAGCGTCGGCCCAAAGTTGTAGCTCATGCGCGCGTAATTGCTGACGACGCGTTCGATCTTTCCGTCGCCGTTGAGCAGACGGGCCTTGGCATTGGTGGCGTAGCACTCGCGCGTGATGCGATCGTTCCAGTCGTGCGACGGATAGGCGGATTCCTGCATTTCCACGGCTTCGAGCCATGCGTTTTCGCGTGGGGGCTGATAGAAGTGACCGTGGATGCAGATGTACTTGCGGCTCATGAGGATTCCCGGGTTGATTGCAGAACGAGGACACCTCGTGCAGGGAGAAGGACGCTTTGATCGTGCTGGCCGCGCGGCGGTGCGGAAGCGCCCGAATATTCCCAGCGCGGATCGTGCGAATTGAGAAGCGTCTTGAAATGTTTGATCGGGCGGGAGCACAGCGCGTCCAGCGGAGCGACGGCATCGGCATTGCCTGTATTCGCAATGACCAGCACGGTGGGCTCGGGTTCGTACTGAATCGAGACAACGGAGCCGTGAGCCCGGGCACTGGCATCGCGGGAACGATCGGAAATATGGAGTTCGCGGCGAAGTCTGAGCAGTTCCGTGTAGTACGCGAGCATTGCGCCGTGTCGTTCGTCCTTGCGGAGGCTCCAATCGAGCTTGGACCGAAGAAATGTGCTTGCGTCCTGGGCATCGGGGACGCCGCCGGGAATCTGGAATTCTGCGAACTCCGCGGCCCGTCCGCGCCGGACCGCGTCGATGAGCGTGGGATCGGAGTGATGAACAAAATAAAGGAAGGGAGCCGGTTCGGCGTATTCCTCTCCCATCCAGAGCATGGGGGTAAAGGGCGAGAGCATCACCAGTGCCGCCGCGGCGCGCGAGCCGTCCCAGCCGGCTGCTTTGTCGAGCCGATCGCCCGCGGGCCTGTTTCCAACCTGATCGTGATTCTGGGTGAACACGACAAGTTTGCCGTGTTCGATGTCGCGGGCGGGTGCGCCGTGCCGGCGCTTGAGGCCCGAGGAATACTCGCCAGCGAAAACGAACCGGTCGCGCACCGCCTTCGCAATCAACTCGGGTTGGCCGAAGGCGCGGTAATAGCCACGTTTCTCTCCCGTGAGCGCGGCACGGACAGCGTGGTGATAATCGTCGTTCCAACACCCGTCGAGTCCGAAGCCACCGGCCTCACGCGGGCGAACGAGTTTGGGATCGTTGTCGCCGGATTCCGCGATGATGAGAACTCGCCTTCCTTGCTCCTCTGCCGCGGCATGGTTGCGGGCCGTCAATTCTTCCACGAATGTGCTCGCGGTGTGATCAACGATTGCGTGCACCGCGTCGAGTCGCAGTCCGTCGATGCCGCAATCTCGGGTCCAGAACAGGCTGTTCTGGATGAAGAACTCGCGGACATGATCCGAATCGGGGCCGTCGAAGTTCAGTGCCGAGCCCCAGGGAGTCTTGTAGCGATCGGTGAAGTATGGCCCAAACTCCGCGAGGTAGTTTCCCTCGGGCCCAACGTGGTTGTATACAACGTCGAGAATCACTGCGAGATCGTGATCGTGACAGGCCTTGATCAGCCGAAGCAACCCCGGCAGTCCGCCGTACGACCACTGCACAGAGAAAAGGCCGACTCCGTCGTAACCCCAGTTGCGTTCACCGGGGCACTGGGCCACCGGCATGAGTTCGATCGCGGTGATGCCGAGATCACGCAGCGCGGGCAAGCGAGGGATAACGGCGTCGAATGTCCCGTCGGGCGTAAAAGTTCCGACGTGGAGTTCGTATAAGACATGGCGATGCAGCGGCGGATTCTGAAATGCGCGCGAAGCCGGGGGAGCGGCTCGATCCATCACGATTGAGGGACCATGCACACCCTTTGGCTGGCCGAGCGAAGCGGGATCTGGTCGCACGCGATCATCCGAGAACGCAAATTGGTACAAAGTGCCAGCGCGTGCGTTTGTTCCCAGCGTGTGATAGCCATCTGGAGTCGCCGTCATGCGCTCTTCGGATCCGGATTCCGGGAACTGAAGGCGGACTTCGTTGTGCAGCGGAGCCCATAACGTGAATCGCGTGTGCGACTCGCCGATCATGTACGCGCCGACTTGAGGCATTGCGGCGGTCATGGGTGTCCCTTTGAGGCTCGCTGGCGTCGATCCTTGCGAAGGGTTGAAAGCGATTTCGCAATTCCGGCGTCGGCAAAGATGGACCGAAGTGGCTTTGCCGCCCGTCGTCGCCAATTGGGGTATTCAGCCGAGGTACCGGGCACGTTTTGGGGGAGCCGTTCCCCCCAGAGATCTTCGAGATTTACGATTATGATGGGTGCCGGGCCCCGAGCCTGCAGTCGCATAAGCGACATCCCGGCTTGGCGGGCATTGCGAGCGGGCAGTTTCAGCTTCATCAGTTGTTTGGCGACGGCGACGCGAGTCTTCTGCCGCCCCTCGCGCTCGATCGCCGCCGAGGCCTTATCGGTGTGGCCGAGCGAGCGCCGCAGTCTTGCGTCATCCGCGTGCCAGAAACCCGCAAACGTCGGCGTGTCGTGGGTGTTGAGCCCCGCGAGAACATGGGAATTCGCAGCGCCGATGCTCGGGCCTGGACCGGCGCTGAGCGCGAACTGCTGGATGTGCATCCCGAGCACACCGTCGCGCTTCATGATCTTGCGTATTGCGGGAGGAACCGTGCCCAGGTCTTCACCTACGATCATGGCGCCTGCTCGCGCCGCCTCAATCAGAACGATCGCAAACAGTTCCTCTTCCGGATATCGCAAATACGCGCCGCGGGTGCCGTCTTGCCCTTTGGGCACGCAGAACATCCGATAAAGACCCATGACGTGGTCGATGCGAAGAACGCCGGTGACGGAAAGCATGCGTCGGAGCACCGCGCGCAGGTGCGCATACCCGTCGGCACGGCCGGCCGTGGGGTGCATCGGCGGGAAGCCCCAGACCTGGCCCCGCGCGTTGAGCGGATCGGGAGGTGCTCCCGCAGACATTTCGTGAAGGAACAGATCGGGCCGCGAGAACGTGTCGAATCCGCTCGCGTGGACGCCGACGGGCAGGTCAAGATACAGCGGATTGTTCGACGGTGAGGCTCTTTGAATCGCGTTGATTTGTGCCGCGGCAAGAGTTTGGGCGTACAAATACATATCGATATCCAATGGATCAACGCGGGCCAATTCGATTCTGCCTGCGCGCCAGGAAGAAGGCCAGCGATCCCAGCCTGTGCCGGTTGCATCGGCCGCCGCGCGAAAGAGGGCGTAGCGCTGCATTTCCGCGCTGGCGTGTGAAAGTACTTCGGCCCAGCGGCTGGGCGAAGATCTTGCCTCCGCCGCCATTTGCTTGAGCGTGCGCCGTGCAAGTTGCCAGGATTTGCGGTAGTCCACCAGCGAGCCTTTACCCATGCGACGGGCTCGTGCGCCGGACGCATGCGCCGCAGCCGACTTTTGAACGTTGGCAGACCTCCATTCCGGCGATTCACGTGGGTCAATGAACAATTCGTTCCACATCAGCCGCGAAATCGGGGCGTACGGACTTGGGTCGAACGGATGATCGAGAAACGCCGGAAATAACGGCAGCGTGCCCACCAGTGCGCCCGCGGTGCGACCTGCCCAGTCGCAAATGGCACGGAGATCGGTGTAGGTGCCGGCGCCGAAGGGCCCGCCCGGCACAGCAGAGTAAAGTGGCAGGAAGACTGCCAGGCGACGTCCGGCGTGTTCGGCTACACGCCTTAGTGAGGGAGGTCTGGCGAGCACAAGGTGAGTTGTAATCTGACGACGATGCTCGATCTGCAACCGATGCACACCGACGGGGAGCGATTCACGTAGGTGTACGCGAAACTGGCGCGTGTTCCGCACGGAAGCGACGCGCGAGATCGCAACGTCGGCGCCGTCCTCCAGCACCAGACGCAATTTGCAATGCCCACGGACTTCGCCCGGTATCGGAAATTGAATTTCTCGCTTGCCCGCTATGACGACGATCGGCGGTGGGCTCGCGTCACCTATTCCGCGCGTCACAATCTCGCACAGTGCGTGAACAACCTCAGTCGGTGGCCGCACGATCTCGCCCAATCCATCGACGTAACTTGTCAGAACACCTGCGCGAGCGGCCAGCTGTTCGATCGAAGAAGCGAGTGCGGCACGCCGATCGCCGTTTCTACGCATCGCCAGAGGCTCCCGTGGCAGGATCCGGAACAAACACAAGAGCGCTCAGCGGCGGAAGCGTGACAGTGATAGATGCCGGGAATTGGCGGAATGGCATGGGAGAAGCTTCTGCCGCGCCCATGTTCCCGACGCCGCTGCCTCCGTAGCACGCCGCATCGGAGTTGAAGACTTCGATCCAACGGCCCGGCTTAGGGACACCGAGCCGATATTGCTCTCGAACCACAGGGGTGCAGTTCAGAATGACCAGTGCGCTGCCAGTTCGATCCGGCGTGTGCCGCAGGAATGCAAGCACGCTCTGATCGCTGTCGTTGGGTTCCACCCATTCGAAGCCACGTGCGTCGCCATCCCCGGCGTGCAGTGCCGGGAACCGGCGGTAGAGAGCATTGAGATCCGCAACGACGCGCTGAATGCCCTTGTGTTCGGGGCGATCAGTCAGGTGCCAATCAAGGCTGATCTCCTGGTTCCACTCCCGCCACTGGGCGAACTCGCCTCCCATGAACAGGAGTTTCTTTCCGGGGTTCATCCATTGGTTCGCCAGCAGCAGCCGCAGATTTGCGAATCGCTGCCAGTTGTCCCCGGACATGCGCGTGATCAGCGAACCCTTGAGGTGCACGACTTCATCGTGCGAGAGGGGAAGCATGTAGTGCTCGCTGTACATGTACAAACCGCGGAAGTTGAGCTGGTTGTGGTGGTAGCGCCGATAGGCGGGGTCGAGCGAGCAGTATTTGAGCGTGTCGTGCATCCATCCCATATCCCACTTGAAGCCGAACCCGAGCCCGCCGACATACGCGGGACGCGAAACCATGGGCCACGCCGTTGATTCCTCGGCGATTGTCTGGATGTCGGGGAACGCGCCGTAGAGCGCGGTGTTCATCTGACGCAAAAACTCCACGGCCTCGATGTTCTCGCGTCCTCCGAAGCGATTGGGGATCCACTCGCCGTCTTTGCGTCCGTAATCCAGATAGAGCATCGACGCGACCGCGTCGACGCGGATGGCGTCGATATGGTACTTCTCGAGCCAGAACATCGCGCTCGAGATCAGGAACGCACGGACCTCGTTGCGTCCGTAGTTGAAAATCGCGCTCTTCCAATCAGGATGGAAACCCTGCCGCTTGTCGGCGTGCTCAAAGAGGTGCGTGCCATCGAAGTAGCCGAGCCCGTGCTCGTCAGTCGGAAAGTGAGAAGGCACCCAATCCAGAATGACGCCGATCTTGCTCTTGTGGAGCAAGTCGACAAAGGCCATGAAATCTGCGGGAGTTCCGAAGCGGCTCGTCGGGGCGAAGTAGCCCGTTGTCTGGTATCCCCACGACGGATAGAACGGATGCTCCATCACCGGTAGCAATTCAACGTGTGTGAATCCCATGCGCGTGCAATACTCCGCAAGCTTCGGCGCCAGTTCGCGGTAACTGAGCATGCGCGACGGATCGCCCGGATCCCGCATCCACGAACCGAGGTGGACTTCGTAGACGCTGATCGGGTCGCTCAGCTGCTGGCGATTTCCACGCTCCGACATCCAAGCCTTGTCTTCCCAGGTGTGCTCCAGCGATCGCACGATCGAGCCGGTCTTTGGGGGCGTCTCGTGCATGAAGCCGAACGGGTCGGCCTTTTCGACCGTGTACGAAGAATCGCGAGCGGCGATGTGAAACTTATAAACCGAACCTTCCTTTGCGTTCGGCACCGTCGCCGTCCAGATTCCGGAAGTTCCGATCGCGGACATGGGGTTCGCACCGCGATCCCACCCATTAAAGTCGCCAACGACCGAGGCGTACTTGGCATTCGGCGCCCAAACGGCAAACGCAACGCCTCCACCCGGCAGCGGGTGTGCGCCGAGCTTGTCGTACAGCTTGTAGTGCGTTCCCTCATTGAACAGAAACACATCATCCGACGAGATCGCCCACCGGGAAGAACCGTCGGACTGCTTCGGCGTGGAGGGAACCGCCGCGTTGTTCACCTTGGTCGGGCTGGTTAGCTTGCTGCTCAAGAAGCACCTCCTTCAGTTGGACCCGGAGCCGCTTCCCCACCAAGGAGCGACACCGCCGCGCGGAGCGGAATGTGCACCCATTCGGGGCGGCTATTGAGTTCGTACACGATTTCGTAGCAGATCTTGTCGAGCAGCCAGGCCCTCAGCAATAGCTCGTGGGCCGGAAGGTCCTGACCCAAGATTTTCGGCTGGAGCGCTGAGACCCGCTCGAAGTACGCGTTGATAAACGCGCGGCCCGTCCACTGGCTCCAGGCCCGGGCTGCCTGCGTTAGGGCCGCTTGCGCACCAGCGCGTTCGCCGGGTATCAACTGGCCGTACTTGTGCAGCGACGCCCACGCGGCGTAATCGAACGAACGCACCATCCCTGCAACGTCGCGCAGCGGAGAACGCTTGATTCGCCGCTCTCCGATCGATCGGAGCGGCTCACCCTCGAAGTCGATGATGATGAAGTCTTTGCCGGTATGCAACACCTGACCCAGGTGGTAATCGCCGTGGATCCGGATGCGCAATCCGCCGAGTGTCTTCTGGCGCAGGGGCGAGATGATCTGAGCGAGCTTTGTTTCGCCTTGAAGCACAGCTTTCGCCATCGCGACAGCATCCCCATCGAGATTGGCGGCGCTTTGCGCCAGCGCCGCCGTCGCCGATCGCAGGCTGTTGCGGATCGACTGCAGCACCGCGCGCTGATACATCGGGCTGAACGGTTCGGGAGTGAACGCCGGATCGCCCGCATCGGTGCCCAGCGCGACATGCAATTCAGCCGTGCGCAGACCCAGCAGTTTCGCGGCTTCGAGTGGTTCACTGAGCAACTCCGAGAGTCCTGTCGGAGGAGATGCGGAATCTCCCTGGCCCGGAAGCGTCAGCGAAGTGAGTGCCGCGGCGGTCTCGCTTGGAAGCGCGGCCACACCTTCCAGGAAGCGCATCGCGCGATCGAGCATCCATCCCCAAGCATCACCCTGCGAAGCGACGAACTTCAGTGCGACGGCGAGGGTTCGATCCTGGGCGGTTTCGGATTGAATCTCGACAGAACCTGCGAGTGGGGCGATGTGCGGGAATGGAACTTTCTCTGTGAGATGCCGGCCGATTTCGGCTTCGGGGCTTTCCCCGTCACTTAGTTTGCGGAACATCTTCAACACGTACTTGTCGCCGAAGAACACGGTCGAATTGCTCTGCTCCAACTTGGGCGTTCGGACCGGAAGGTCCGCAAACGCGGAAGCCCTTTCCTTGCGACCCACCGGCTTTCCGATCAGGCGAGCACTTCCCGTTTCGACTTCGTCGCCGGTGAGGGCGAGCCGGAGCACCGTCCTTGCGATGTCCGGCGAGGCGAGCGCATCAACGAGTTCGCGCGTCTCACCCTTGGAGTTGACCAGCCTCGCAATCAAGCTCGGATCCGGAACCGCCGGGTTTGCCTTGCTCTGATCTGTCGGCTCGCGCACCAGCATCGGCAGCGCGTAACTCTCCGCTTCGCCCGTCCTGAATTCAAAGGATGCGACAAAGAGCGATGCACCCTCCGTCACGCCGTTCGAAGAAGGCAGGCGCAATCTGTCCAGAATCGTGGCGTTCCGGGGCCCGCGGGCTTTGGACACAAACCAGCGTTTGGATGAGACCATGGGGGGCAGCATTCGCTCGAGACCGCGGCGCAGTGCCTCGGAATTCCAGACCCGGTCCCACGCGCCGTCCACACGCAATTCCGGAATGTCCACTGTCTGAAGCGACGAGGCACCTCCGCCCGCTGGATTCTCGAGCAGAAACCACAAGAACGCGTGCGGACCCATCGAGAGGAAGTAAGGTGAGCGACCGATGGTCGGGAAAGGCACCTTGCCGAAAATCTCGATCGGCGAAAGCCCTTCGAACTCGGCCAGCGGCAGGCTGACCGGCTGTACAAACCGCGACAGGTTTGCCACCACGAGGATGGTGTGATTCTGATCGCTGCGAGTGAACGCAAGCACGTGCGCGTTGGACGGATGCAGGAACCGGATATCGCCGGAACCAAACACCGGATAACGCTTCCGCAGCGCAATCAGTCGCTTCATCCACCACAGCATCGAGGACGGATTGGCGAGTTGCGACTCGGCATTGACCGCTTCGTAGTGATATTCGGGATCGATGATGGCTGGAAGAAACAGTTTCTGCGGATTGGCGCGGCTAAAGCCCGCGTTGCGGTCCGCACTCCACTGCATAGGCGTGCGCACCCCGTTGCGGTCGCCAAGGTGCACGTTGTCGCCCATCCCGATCTCATCGCCGTAGTACATGATCGGCGTACCGGGCATGGAGTAGAGCAGAGCGTTCATCAATTCGATCTTGCGGCGGTTATTCGAGAGCAGCGGCGCGAGGCGGCGACGGATGCCCAGATTAATCCTCGCCTGCGGATCGCTTGCGTAAACGCGGTACATGTAATCCCGCTCTTCGTCGGTCACCATCTCCAGTGTCAACTCGTCGTGATTGCGTAGAAAGATCGCCCACTGACAGGTCGACGGGATCGCGGGTGTCTGATCGAGAATGTCGATGATCGGGAACCGATCCTCCATTCGCAGCGCCATGAACAGCCGCGGCATGAGGGGAAAGTGGAACGCCATGTGGCACTCGTCGCCCTTGCCGAAGTATGCGACGGCGTCCTCCGGCCACTGATTCGCTTCGGCGAGGAGCATCCGCCCGGGCCAGTGCTCATCGACATGCGCGCGGAACTTGCGCAAGAACGCGTGGGTTTCTTCCAGATTCTCGCAGCTCGTGCCTTCGCGCTCGTAGAGATACGGGATCGCATCCAGACGCACGCCGTCCACGCCCATCTTCATCCAAAAGTCGCAGACATCAAAGACGGCCTTGTGCACCGCCGGGTTGTCAAAGTTCAGATCCGGCTGGTGGCTATAGAAGCGGTGCCAGAAATACTGCTCCGCGACCGGATCCCACGTCCAGTTGCTGCGCTCGAAGTCCTTAAAGATGATTCGGGCGTCGCGGTACAGATCCGGCGTGTCGCTCCAGACGTAGAAATTCCGCTGCGGGCTTCCCTTGGGCGCGCGCCGGGCGGCCTCGAACCATGCGTGTTTGTCCGAGGTGTGGTTGATGACAAGTTCGGTGATGACGCGCAACCCGCGCTTGTGCGCTTGGCTGACAAAGTCTCGGAAATCTTCCACACGTCCGTAAGCCGGGTTCACTCCCATGTAGTCGGCAATGTCATATCCATCGTCGCGGAGGGGCGAGGGGTAAAACGGCTGGAGCCACAGTGCGGTGACGCCAAGGTCGGCCAGATAGTCGAGCTTGGAGATGAGTCCGTTGAAGTCCCCGACGCCGTCGCCGGTGGAATCGCAGAACGAGCGCACGTGCAGCTGGTAGACCACGGCGTTCTTGAACCACAAGGGGTCCACCGCCGACGTGCTGCGGGTCTTGGATTTCGTCGATGTCTTTGCGGGGTTGCGAACCGCCGCGAGCGCGGTCTCTTTCAACTCAGATGAAGTATTCAAACTGCGCCTCCGTTCGCTGATGACGCCGAACTTTAAAGACGTGCACGGGGCACGTTGATGGATCCAGGCCGACGACGTTGGTCCCGCCCTGCCACCGATACCGCACGCCCGTCAGCAGGTCATGCATCTGATAGGGAGCGTTCGCGTCGATGCCCAGAGCCGACAAATCCAGATGGACCGGACTCCACTGCACGTTGTACGGATCGGTATTGGCGATCACCACGATCGCATTTTCGCCGTCGGTCTTGGAATAACACACGATTGCGGGGTTGTCGCAGCGATGGAACCGCAATGTGCGATCCTGCTGAAGCGAGGGGTTGTCGCGCCGAGCCGCGTTCAGCGCACCGATGAGTGGTGCGAGCGAGTCGGCACGCTCGAGCGGCCAGGCGCGGAGCTGGTACTTCTCGGAATCCAGGTATTCTTCGCTCCCGGGTTTGGCGGGGCGGTGTTCCATTAACTCGAAGGCCGGTCCGTAGATGCCCCAACTCGCGCTCAGCGTTGCGGCCAACACCGCGCGAACGATGAAAGCGCCGCGCCCGCCGTGCTGCAGGTATTCCGTCAGAATGTCCGGCGTACAAGGCCATGCGTTGGGTCGGAAGTAATCGACGGTGGGGGACGTTGTGAGTTCTGTGAAGTATTCCGTCAGATCGACGGGGCCGTTGCGCCACGCGAAATAGGTATACGACTGGGTGAAACCCAGCTTCGCGAGGCGGTGCATTACGCGGGGACGCGTGAACGCCTCGGCGAGAAACAACACGCCCGGGTCGCGTCGCTTCACTTCTGCGATCAGCCACTCCCACATCGCAAAGGGTTTGGTGTGCGGGTTGTCCACGCGGAAGATCCGCACGCCCCGATCAACCCACAGAAGGACAACACGAAGGATTTCATTCCACAGGTTCTTCCAGTCTTCGCATTCGAAGTCGAGGGGGTAGATGTCTTGATACTTCTTCGGCGGGTTTTCCGCGTACTGAATGCTGCCATCCGGACGGTGCTTGAACCACTGCGGGTGCTGCTTCACATAAGGATGATCGGGAGAGCATTGGAGCGCAAAGTCGAGCGCGATCTCGATGCCGCGGGATTGAGCGGCCCGCACCAACTCCCGAAAATCCTCCAAAGTGCCGAGCTGCGGATGGATGGCATCGTGTCCGCCCTCGGGGCCACCGATCGCCCACGGACTGCCCACGTCCTGAGCGGACGCGTCGAGCGAATTGTTCTTGCCCTTGCGGAATTGGCGGCCGATCGGGTGGATCGGGGGCATATACAGCACATCGAACCCCATGGCCGCTACTGCATCGAGTCGCGCGATCACATCACGAAAAGTTCCGTGCTTCAGGCCATCACTTCCCGCCGACCTCGGAAAGAGTTCGTACCACGAACTAAAGCGTGCCCGTTCCCTATCCGCCCAGAGACGAATCGGTGTTTCCAGATGCGCGGCGTGTTTGCGTGAGTCTGCTTGCGCGGCGAGCTGGGTAATCCGATCTTCCAGCGCGATCGCCAGTCTGTCC
Organism: Phycisphaeraceae bacterium; assembly: GCA_019636565.1. Taxonomy (GTDB): domain Bacteria; phylum Planctomycetota; class Phycisphaerae; order Phycisphaerales; family UBA1924; genus JAFEBO01. Next base: position 36,689 of record JAHBXG010000018.1, on the reverse strand, counting down.
GGAGTGGTTTCGCTGCGGAGAAGCGCCGCGTATCGGGTCAGCTCGGTGTGTTCGGCGCCTCCATCGACCGCCGTTTGCTCTATCAGCGCAGCCCCAATCAGGAACTCTGCGCTCAAGTCCTGGTTCGCCTCAGCGCGGCGGCGAAGGTCGCGCTGCCAGGTGCCGAAGTGGTCAATCCATGCCTCGATGGTGTATTCGTGCTCGCCCTCCGATAGAACCTGGAAAGCCGCCTTCCACCGGTCGTTCACCAGCGGTTCCATGCGGACTTCGAGCCATTCGTCGGTGTTGCAATGGCGGTGGCGAACGACCGCCGCGATCTTGTCGTGCCCGTCGGCGAAAATGTCCGCCTCGACGTTGACGGCTTCGCCGATGGTTCGCTTCACGTGAAAAGAGCCACCCGGCACCGATGGCGTGACCGATTCGATTGCAACACGGACTCGGCCGTGAGATACGGTCCGCGATTGTTCGGGCGCTCGTCCTGCTGCGCGAGAGACAGCATCGGGTCGCCTGCGGCTTTCCGAGTGTGTCGAGCCGGAGGCCTGCGGGCCTGTGCCGCCCGAAGAGCCCGTAGCCGGTGCCATGCTCCGGGAGGCTCCAATCCAGTCGCTCCGAAGATCGATGAGGCTCGCCAGCAATTCATGGGCATTTTCGATCGTCGCGACGCAGAACGCGGCATCGGTCGGCGGTTCGCCGACCTTGACGCCGATGTCGCCGTTCTGCAGTACCCGGAAGGCGTTTTCATCGGTCACATCGTCGCCGAGATAGATGATGCCCGTCGCATCCGTTGCCTGTTGAAGCGTTCGCAGCGCCTGCCCTTTGTCGGCGTCCACGGCCACCACTTCGACAACCTTTTTCCCGTGCTGAACTTTCAGCCCTTCGGCCGAAGCGATGGATTGGGTGATCTTGTCAACCGCGCCCTTCGCCACGTTCGGGGCCGCTTGTCGGTAGTGCACCGCGATGCTCGTCGGTTTGCGCTCATGCACGAAGCCCGCTTCAGGCGGTGCGGCCCTAAGCAGCGGATCAACGAGCGAATCCAAAATCTCCGACACGTCGTCGGGTGCCTGCTCCAAGTTCGGGCCCATGATCTCGGCGCCGTGTCCTCCTACGAACCATGCGCCGTTCAGCGGACCGATCCGCTCCTTCAGATCCGCCAGCGACCTGCCGGAGACGACCGCGACAAAGGTCTGCGGCAGCGCGACAGCGCGGCGCAGTACGTCGATGACGCCCCGAGCCGGGCTCGCCATCTCCGGGCGGGGCTTGATCGCGGCGAGCACGCCATCAAAATCGGTTGCGATCAGAAGACGGGGCGTCTTGGCGATGGTCTCGATCTGCTTCTTCATTTGGTTCCCCGCAACTCAGAAAGGAAATCGTCGCACCAGGCGTACACGTCATCTCTCTTGACCCGGCTGCGCAACATGCTCATCCGCATTCGGGCTTCTTCCCGCGGCATCTTCAGCGCTGTTCGGAGCGCTTCCACGAAGTGGTCCTGATCCCGCGGATTGACGGTAAGCGCACGCGTCAACTCACGCGCCGCACCCGCGAATTGGCTCAGAACCAGCACTCCGGTGCTGTCAGAGCGGCACGCAACAAACTCCTTGGCGACCAGATTCATGCCGTCGCGCAGCGGCGTGACGAGCATAACGTCCGCCGCGGCGTAGTACGTGATCAGTTCTTCACGCGTTAGATTGCGCCGAAAATAATGTACCGCGACTCGTCCGGGCTGGCTGAATTTCCCGTTGATCCTTCCCACGATTGTTTCGACCTCGTCGCGCAGAGTCGCGTATTCCGCGACGGCTTCGCGGCTCGGAGTCGCGATCTGAACGAACACGCAGTCTTCCGCCTTCGCCAGTCCGCGCTCAAACAACTCCTCAACGGCCTGTAACCGGCGCACGACTCCCTTTGTGTAGTCCAGTCGATCGATCGCGAGGAGAATCTTGCGCTTTGCGCCCAGGCGGCTGCGCAACTCAGCAACACCTTCCCTCGCCGCGGGGCTCTTCGCCCGGATGTCGAACCAGTCGAAGTCGATCGAAATCGGGAACGCCCGGTTGACGATCGGTCTGCCCTCGTATCGGAGCGAGGTGCCTGTCCCCTCGGCTTCGGCGTAGTGCCGACAGAGCCGAGAAAAGTTTTGCGCCGCCATCGGAGACTGGAAACCTATCACATCGGCGCCGAGCAATCCCTTCAGGATCTCTTCTCTCCACGGGAGCCATTCAAAGAGTTCTTCTGGTGGGAACGGAATGTGCAGGAAAAAGCCGATGCGGAGGTCCGGCCTTCGCTCGCGGAGCATTGCCGGAACGAGCTGAAGGTGGTAATCATGGACCCACACAATGTCGCCGCGTGCAGCTTCCGCCGCCGCCGCCTGGGCGAATCTGGCATTGACCGCGACATATTTCTTCCACCACTCTCTCTGGAATTCCGGCGGACGGATCGCGTCGTGATAGAGCGGCCAGAAAGTCCGATTTGACATACCGTCGTAGTACTTCGCTACTTCTTCGCGCCCGAGGGTCACGGGTCGGATTCGCATCCGGTCGTGTATGAACGGCTTGATGCTGGCGTCGTTTCCCGACCACCCGACCCACACACCGGGAAGTTTTTTCATGACCGGGGCCACCGCCGTGACGAGCCCGCCGGCCGAAGACTCCCAGTGGGCATTGGAACCAACGCCGACCCGGTGCACCGGCAATCGGTTGGCGACAACGACCAGAGAAGCGGTTCGAGACGAGCCGAGACCTTGTTTCCGCTCGGAACGCGCCGGGCGTGAGACGGTGCGATTCCTGGTAGCTCTTGTTCTCCGGTTTAGCGCGGTCGTCATGATCGAATCTCCACAAACATTGAAAGGCCGTGCAAGCAATCTCGTCGGAGAGCACGAAACAAGTATGGGCGGCGACGCCAGCGATGTCTTCTAGCGCAGAGAAAATCAATCTCAAGTTAGGCGCTAGACTAAATTGCTATGGCGACCGCGTTGCTGGACTACCACAAACTCCGTTACTTCTGGAACGCGGCCCACCACGGCAGCCTCGCCGCCGCCGCTCGCGCGATGGGTGTATCCCAGCCAACAGTGAGCACCCAGGTGCAGCTGCTCGAATCACAGATCGGCGGACTCTTGTTCGAGCGCAAGGGCCGCAGGCTTCAACTGACCGATCGCGGCAAGCTGGCACTCCGCTACGCCGATCAGATCTTTGATCTGGGTGCTGAATTGGAAAGGTCGGTGGCGGGTGAGCTGGCCGAAACGCCGGATGAACTTCGAATCGGTGTTGGCGACGGCGTTCCAAAGCTTGTGGTGCGTTCGCTTTTGCAACCCGCGCTCGATGTCGGCCCTCGCACACGCCTCGAATGCCGCGAATGGCGCCCCGACATTCTCCTGGCGGAATTGAAACAGAATCGCCTGGATGTGGTTATCGCCGATGCGCCGCCGGGCGGGCCGCAGCATGCCCGATTGCTCGGCTACGAGGCTGGGAGATCCGGTGTTGTCTTGCTTGGAACGTCGGATCTGGCATCGCCAGCGAGGCGGAATTTCCCGCGATCTTTGAGCGGCATGCCATTCGTATTGCCGGTCCCCGAAAGCCCGCTCCGCCGCTCGCTCGACATCTGGTTCGACGCGAACGGCGTGTCGCCCCGTGTGATCGCGGAGGTGGACGACCGCGCGCTCCTGAACCATTTCGGCCAGGCGGGTATCGGGCTCTTTCCTGCCGCGCAAATCCTGGAATCCGAACTGTGCAGGCAGTACATGGTGGCTCGTGTGAGCGTGCTCAAGAACGTGCGGGAAAAGTACACCGTCCTGACAAGTCAGCGCCGGCTTCGACATCCAGGCGTCGCCGCGATCTGCCAGAAGGCACGCCAGCAATTCACGGCCGCAACATCTCGTTGACTACTTCCGACGGACCTTGAATGGCGGATCAAGGTCGGGGTTCACCCACTGAATCACCTCGGCCCAGTTTGCGCTTTCCGGATCGTGCTGGAGATATCCGTGAATGGGCCGGACCGGAGTCCACCCGTCCTTGAGATGGACGCTCAGCACAGGGTCGGACCTGATCCCACGGACGACCGCATCCACATATTGGCCGACAGTTTCCGTTGCACTCAGCGGGCCGTATCCCGGAAGCCGGCTCGCACCGACCATCCTCCACAGGTGCTCGTCCCGGGCGAGGAATCGAGTCGCCTCGGTCAGCGCGTGCCCAATGCCGTGGTGCTGGTGAAGGGGGTGCACCATGAGGTCCGCGCCGTAGAGCGTGGGGCCCGCCGGATCGTGATCGAGAAACGTACCGCCCGCCGTGAGGACGTCCCATGGGTCATCGAAGTGAAAATCGGTCATGCAAAGCCGAAGTGTGAAATGCGCACCGGCAATCGCACGGCTGGTGGATTCGACCGCGACGAACTGTCCTTGCGGGAAGACCCGCCGGTGATCCTCAATTTCCTCGCGTGTGTAAGGGCGCTCGTTCGGGTAGACGAGCTGACAGATCGCAATGATGGCCTCAATATCAGATGGCTCGAGATGACGAATGAAATAGTTTGCAGGAAGCACGGTCCGGGTTGCTCCGGGTTGGCAAGCTCACCGAACTCACCCCCAACGACTGGAAGGCGCGATCGTGTTCAACTCCATCGGAGATTTCATGTGACCTCCTCCAGCTCCAGAACGCCCACTCGACAGCCGTCAAACCGACGAAGCACCTGACTAGGCCAGCGACGATCGATCCTCCAGGAGTTACTACTGCACACATCCTTGGTGAGAATTCGCCGGCAGAATCAGTCGGCGAAGCCGCGAACTCGACGAACCGCTCTCTCGTTGCGTGCACGCCCTTCACCGCCTGCACATTTTTGTTGCCGAGACTGCGCTCGTTTCCGTGAGCAGCTGCGGCACCCGCGCAAACTCTCGGACAAGCTCGATTCTGCGGATGGGTTTGCGGGTGGCATGCCCCGTGAAGTTCGCGATCGGGTGATCCGTCGGGTCGCGATCAAAACAGAAAATAATTGAAACTCCGTGCAAGGCCCCTCGCCCCGGCAACGACAGATCGTCAGGAGAGGCAAGGCGATTGTGCGTCGCGCTCGAAGCGATCGACGCGGATTGTGCGGGTCGCTGTCGTACGAAGTTTTCGCGCGTTTCCTGCGAAGACCAAGACGGGGGCGGTCCCGTTCGCCTTTTACCATTCGGAGTTCACATGATGCGCTTCAAACATGCACTGGTGTTGGTTGGATTCGCTGCCGGCGTTGCCACGGCGGCGCAGGCAGCGGTGGTTCAAGTGCGAGTCAGGGTCGAAAGCCTTGTCGGCGCAAACGGCGTTGCGTTTTCGCCGTCTACCGTCGCTTTCCACGATGGGAGTTTCGACGCATTCAATAGCGGCGCTCCCGCCGGACCGGGAATCCAGAATATCGCCGAGACCGGCGACGGCACCGCGTATCTCGCAGCGTTTGGTTCCGCGTATGGTGCCGGGGTGTCAGGTACGGTTGCGGCAACGGTTGGCGGCTTCGGGCCCGGAATCTTTCTGCCGGGGGCGACGGGGTCGTTTGTGTTCACGATCGATACAGCCGCGAATCGTTACTTCAGTTTCGGGGCGATGGTGGTGCCGAGCAATGACCGGTTCTTCGGCAACGGTTCGCCTACAGCGGTCGAGCTCTTCGACGGCGCCGGGAACTTCCTGAATCCGATGGTGAATCTGAAGGGGAGCGATGTCTGGGACGCGGGAACAGAGCTGGATGCGCCGTTTGGATCTGCCTTTCTAGCGGGCCAAAGCGCCGGAGATCACAACGCTCAGGGCGGCGTGGTCGGATTGAACAGCGATTTCAGTGCGTACGCGAACGCGCTGACAGCCGCGGGCTACAACTTCAGCAACTTGCCGCTGGATGGGGATGCGCTGGCTCGGATCACTTTCGAAGTTGTTCCGGCACCGGGCGCAATCTGCGCCTTTGGATTCGCGGGATTGGCTTTCCGGAGCCGGCGGCGTCGGTAAACCAAAGAGAGCAAGACTTTCTCTCTGTGCAAGACCCTGCGTGCTTTTCGCGCGCGGGGTCTTTGCCGTGCAGCAGTACTTCGGATTGAAGCCCAGCGCATGCTTCGCCGGTGAAAAGCGGTAGACTCCCCGGACCTTGCTCCAGAACTTTCTTCAATTTGCCGGCGGGCTGGTGCTTTTGCTCGTGGGAGGCAGGCTGCTGGTCTCGGCGTCGGTTGACACGGCGAAGCGCCTGCGAGTGTCACCTCTGGTCGTCGGGCTGACACTCGTCGCCTGGGGTACCAGTGCGCCGGAACTCGCACTCAATCTGGTCAGCGCCAGCAAAGGGCGGGGGAATCTCGCGCTCGGCAACGTTGTCGGCGCAAACATCTGCAATATGGCCATGGTCCTCGGGGTGTGTGCCCTTATCAGGCCGCTCGTGGTGACAGAGAGGCTGATCCGGGTCGAGATCTGGCTGAACATGGCCATCCTCGTATTCATGGCGGTGCTCGGACTCACCCAGGGGTTTCAGCCGTGGGAAGCCGGGCTGATGCTCGGAGTCTTCGGTGCATACAGCACATGGACGATCATGGCAGCACTCCGGCAGAGCGATCGAAAGAGCGCACCCGCTGATCCGCACGGTTTGGCAAAGGACCCTCTCGGCGGCCCGACTCCGATGGGCTGGGTAATGATCGGAGTCTGCTTCATTGGAGGGCTCGCGCTGCTTTCGTTTGGCGGTTCGTTCGCGAGCGATGGCGCGTCGGGCATTGCGCTGGCGCTCGGTGTTCCCGCGGCGGTGGTTGGCGTAACAATCGTTTCGATCGGCACCACGCTCCCCGAAATGGTGACCGGCGTGATGGCGGTGCGCAAGGGCCAGGCCGATCTCGCAATGGGCAACGCGATCGGATCGTGTCTCTTCAACGCCGGCGCAATATTCGGGATCGTCGGCCTTGTCGCCCCTCCCAAGATGGACAGCACGCTCACAATTCCCCTCGCATACATGGGGATTCTCGCGATCGTGCTTGTGCCGATGAGTCGCACATTCGGGAAGACGGTTTCGAGACTCGAAGGCGGTCTATTGCTTGCTTCATACGCCGCATTCCTCGCGTTTTCTGCTATTCTCGAAATGCGCCATGTCTGAATGAGCGCGTACGCTGCCGGAGGATTGTGCGGGCCAAGGAGCGGTTGCTTTCCGGTTGTTTTCAATGCATCGGGAGTCCATGCGGCGCGCCGCAATGCGAACCGCCGATATCGTGGATGAGGATGCACCGATGAACGCACCGAAATCCAATTCCGCCGATCCCGGCCCGCTATCCACAGAACATCTGAATCAGATTTCGGATGCTCGCAAACGTGCAAAGAAGATACTGCGAGCCGCCGGGATGGCGGCGTTCAGCGGATGGTCCATGGCCGTGTTCGCCGTGATTACGTTGGCCTTCGCTGTGATGAGCGACTGGAGCGCGTGGGCGATCGGATTCGGGCTGGCGGCGTGCGCCGCGAACGAGATTCGAGGAGGCATGCTACTGAAGCGGATGGAAGTTCGGGGTGCGACGTTGCTCGGATGGAATCAGGTGTTTCTCGCCCTGCTCATCATTTCTTACGCGCTTTGGTCGTTGAACAGCACGATTAAGAACCCGGGATTGACTTCGCTCACGCAAGGGACCGGCGATCCTCAGATCGACGCAATGGCAAAGCAGCTCACGACCGCCGTGACGTGGGGGCTCTACGGATCGATGGTGGTGGTGGGGCTGATCGTGCCGGGGTTGACGGCAGTCTATTACTTCACGCGGGGTCCACTGGTCCGCCGTTTCCGTCGAGAGACCCCCGAATGGGTTCTCGAAGTGATTCGCCGCGGCGGATGATTCCAAATGATCAATCTCACAGGCGCCCCGTGAGTGATCCGGCCATTCCGGCCAACCCCCAAAAAACAGCGCCCGGTAAATATGCCGACACGGAGGCGAACACCCGGAGTAGCCGATCAGTATGGGAAGTCTGCGTTGACAGGCGCACGGTTTGCGCCGACCAGATTCGAGGAGAAGTTCGGCCCGCGGGACCCGCGGATTACCGGCCCTAAAGTTCGTGCTCGAAATCTCTTACGGGGTTCACTCCATGTGCGGAATCGTCGCCTATATCGGTGGAAAACCTGCTCAGTCCTACCTCATCGAGGGCCTCAAACGCCTCGAATACCGCGGCTATGACTCCGCGGGCATGGCAGTCCTTGAGCAGGGCAAGCTGAGTGTGGTAAAGGCGGTCGGTCGGGTCGCCAACCTCGAGGACAAGATCGAAGAGACCGGCGGCTACCGCGGCACGATTGGTATCGCGCACACTCGCTGGGCGACGCACGGCGGCGTGACGGAGATCAACGCACACCCGCACACCGACGATCGCAACGGCATCGCTCTTATCCATAACGGCATCATCGAGAACTATGCCGCGCTCAAGACCTATCTGGAAGAGAAGGGCCACAAGTTCCAGAGCCAGACCGACACCGAAGTGCTCGCGATGCTGATCGGCGAGCTGTATGCGCCGCAGGAGGGTGTGGACCTTGAGGCCGCCGTGCAGGCGGCACTGCGGGAAGTGACCGGCGCTTACGCGATCGCGGTGATCTGCGAGAAAGAACCCGATGTGCTGGTCGTAGCGCGCAAGGGTTCGCCGCTCATGGTTGGCGTCGGCGCCGGCGAATACGTCGTCGCGTCAGACGCTTCGGCGATTGTCAGCCATACGACGCAGGCGTTTGTTCTCGACGACTACAACGTTGTGAAGATCACGCGGTCTGGTTTCCGCACCAGCACGATCCACAACGTCCCCGTGACCAGCAAGATCATGCAGCTCGAGCTCGAATTGCAGGAAATCGAACTCGGCGGCTTCAGCCACTTCATGCAGAAGGAAATCTTCGAGCAGCCCAAGGCGATCTCGAACTGCATCCGCGGCCGTCTGAATCTGGACGAAGGCCGCATCCATCTCGGTGGCGTCGGCAATTTCAGCAAGGAACTCTCGAAGATCAAGAACATCGTGCTGACGGCACAAGGCACGGCCCTGCACGCCGCGATGATCGGTGAATATCTGTTTGAAGACCTCGCCAAGGTTTCATCCGTTGCCGAATACGCCAGCGAATTCCGCTATCGCAACCCGATCGTGGAAGAAAACACGCTCGTGATCGCCGTGAGCCAGTCAGGTGAAACCGCAGACACACTCGCAGCCCTCCAGGAAGCAATAGAACGCGGCGCTCTCGCTTTGGGCGTTGTCAACGTCGTTGGCAGTTCGATCGCTCGCCAGACCGATGCGGGCGTGTATCTGCGCGTAGGCCCCGAGATCGGCGTCGCGAGCACCAAGGCATTCACCGGGCAGGTCGCGGTTCTCTCCATGCTCGCGATGTACATGGGCCGCAAACGCTTCATGAGCGCGGATCAATGCCGCGATCTCATGAAGGACATGCAGCGGATTCCCGGTCTCATCGAGCGCATCTGCGAGCAGGACGCGAGGATCAAGAAAATCACCGAAAAATACATCCATCGCGAGAACTGGCTCTTCCTCGGTCGCGGTTACAACTACCCGACCGCACTGGAGGGCGCGCTCAAGCTCAAGGAAATCAGCTATATCCATGCCGAGGGCATGCCTGCGGCCGAAATGAAGCACGGCCCCATCGCCCTGATCAACGACGGCATGCCCGCTGTGTTCATCGCGAATCGGGGTCGGCAGTACGAAAAGGTGATGAGCAACATCCAGGAGGTCCGCAGCCGCGGCGGCCACGTCATCGCCGTCGCAACCGAGGGCGACAAGGAAATCACCAAGTACGCCGAAGATGTCATGTACATCCCGGATATCCCCGAATGTCTCAGCCCGATGCTGGCGGTGGTACCGCTCCAGTTGATGGCCTATCACGCCGCCGTCCTCCGTGGGCACGACGTGGACAAACCCAGAAACCTCGCCAAGAGCGTGACCGTCGAATAGGCGCCCGAGCGGGAATGGGTCGGCGGTACATCGGCAATTTGCCCGACCATCGGCCGCAGTCGCAGCCCGATAGCGGTCTGGATACGCGGTCGTCTCGGCATGACCGGAATGAATAGACCGCGCCAATTGGTTTGCCGCTGACGGGCGCGCCCACCAGGGCCGATCTTCGTAGCATGAATCCCCGAAAGTTCGGCAGGGTGGTTTGTCAGTTCGTGGGAACCTCGCTGGGTGAGGTTCTTGACATGTCCGCCGGAGGGATGCGGGTCAACACCGCTTCCGGTACCGCACCGAAGTTGGACGACGTCGTCCCTGTGCGATTGCTCGGAATCTCGGGGGCTGTCGTCGTTCGTTGCCGGGTCGCTTGGGTCAAGGACGCGAGCGAAGAACTCTCGTGGACGACAAAGCTGCGTCGGCTGGTCGGGGGCACCCGCAAGGAAATCGGATTGGAATTCGTCGATCTTTCCCCCGAGGCTCGCCAGGTGATCAGCGAAGTCGGCGCCGCTGCAGGCAAGAACGAGACCATCCGTCCAGACATCGAGCGCTTCCGGAAGAGCGCGGCATGATCTGCCGGACCGCAGGGAGCTGCCGCTAGGCGGAACGTTCCCCGGGGCGGTACGCTTGCCCCGTGACATTCCTGTTCCGCATGGTGTTCCTGTTCGCGGTCGTTTCGGCTTTCGGGCTCGTGACGGCGCCGTCTCTCGCCCAGAACACGCTCCGCCTCGATGCAGACGGCAATTGGGTACCGGCCACCAGCGAGATCGATCCGTCGAGCGACGAAGGCGTGATGAACCGCGCTCGAAAACAGCTCGCGGAGAACCGGCCGCAGGGCGCGCTCGCCCTTCTCGATAGCTGGATCAAGCGCAACGCGGCGCAGGACAAGCCCGAAACGGCCGAAGCTCTCCTCCGCCGAGGCGATGCCAAACTCGCCATGAAGGATGAATACGAGGCGCTGTACGACTACGAGCGCGTGATCAAGGAATACCCCGGTACGCCGCAGTTTGTGACAGCGCTCGAACGAGAGCTCGAGATCGGCTTGATGTACCTCAACGGCCTCCGGAAGAAAACCTGGGGGCTCCGGATCGATAGCGCGACGCGCATCGGCGAAGAACTTCTCATCCGCGTGCAGGAGCGTGCCCCGGGCAGCCAGTTGGCCCAGCGCGCCGCTATCGAACTCGCGAATTACTACTACCGGGCCCGAGACCTTCGCATGGCCGCCGAGGCGTATGACATTTTCCTGGCTAATTTCCCGACGAGCGAATACCGCGAACTGGCGATGGAACGACGGGTTTTCGCGAACATCGGCCGTTACAAAGGACCGCGTTACGACGCATCCGGCCTGATCGAGGCCCAATACCTCGTGCGCGATTTCGCGGCACGCTACCCCAAATCGGCCGAGCAGATCGGCATGAACGACGCATTGATCGCCCGCCTCGACGAGTCCGCTGCAGACCAGATGTTCGAGACAGCGAAATGGTACTTCAAGCGAGGGGACCCGGTCTCGGCGCGATACACGCTCAAGCGGCTCCTTCAAAAACACCCCGACACGGTCGCTTCGGACGAAACGCGCCTCATCTTCGAAAAGCGAAACTGGCCCTTGCCGCCCAAGCGAACAAAGCGGACCGACGACGAGAGCGACTCGGCCGATGTTCCATCGACCTCGACCGATTCTCAGGGCACACTCAAGGTCGGCGAAAAGCACGCAGAGCCGTCCGCTTCCGAAACCCCGACCGAGCCGGGACCGGCAGAGCCCGCGAAGGAGCAGCCAAAGTGAATGGCAGGCGAGATGCATGCGCGGCAATCGCCACCACCGGCGCCCTTATGCTGGCGTGCTTCGGTTGCTCTTCGGACCCGACGAAGGGCTATTCGTTCGCCAACACCTACGAAACCGAGACGCGGACGATTCAAGTCCCGATTTTTCAGAACAAAACGTTCTACAAGGGCGTTGAGGCCGAACTCAGCGACGCGATTATCAAGGAAGTGCAGAACAAGACGCCCTGGATCATTGACCCGTCGCCCGCGGCCGACACCACGCTGAACGGAACCATTACCAGCGTGCAACTCCGCCAGACCGCCCTTGATCCCAGCGGCTATGTGCAGGAACTCGGTTACATCATCACGGTGGATTTTCAGTGGGTTGACAACACCACCGGCAAGACAATCGTCGGCCGCCGCAATTTCAGCAGCGCCGACACCTTCGTGCCCACGCGCGGCGTCAGCGAAAAGATTGAATACGGCCAGACATCCGCGGCACAGCGGATGGCGAAAGACATCGTGTCCGAACTGCGCACCAACTGGTGAGCCGCCGGCCGGAGGGCGCCTCTGGCATCGGGATTGCCGGGGTTCCAGCAAGAAGTCGGAATTCGCCTACCCTTCGGTGACGGTGCTTGCCGGGCGTCGGGAAAGCCGCCGCATTGGCAGTCCGACCCTGAGGGAGGCGTATCGCGACGCCGGGGAGGGGCCTCTAACCGATGGCATGCATCTTTCGAGCCGGTTATCCGAACAGAAGAGTGAAAGAAGCCATAGAAGCACTGAAGTCGGCGGTTCAAGCGACGGGCGGCGGCCCGATAAAGGGAATGATGAGTCGAGTCGTTGAAAAATCGCGGGAGTTGGTCGTCGGCACGGTGAGCAAAGTGGGAAGTCTGCTCCGCTTGCGTGCGGCCGAGGAACCCCCGCGCGACGGCGGACGTTCCAAGCCAAACGGTCCCAAGCGCTCCGGGCCTCCGGGTCCCGGGTTGCCGAATGGTCAGGGCCAGCCTCAATCGCGTGGCTTGTTCACGATGGTCGCGGTCATCTTGCTCATGGTGCTGCTGTTCATGATGTTCAGCGCTCCGAATCGCGCCCAACAAATCTCGCTCCAGCAGTTCCGGCTTGACTACGAACAAAAGCTTCTCTCCGAAGTCACTCTGACGGACGAAGGCCTCAAGGCCAAGCGCAAGAAGGACGTCGCCGGCCCCGAGGGGTACGTGATGGTCCCGATCAATTCCGTCAACAAGGAATTGGTCGCGCGAGAGGCCAACGACATTACCAAGGGCGATTTCCAGAACAACTCCGCCAGCGTCTGGCTGACCATCCTGGTTTTCTTCGGCCCGCTGCTGTTCATTCTCGTGCTGGGCTGGTGGCTGGTCAGTCGCGGACTCCGTGCCGCGGCAGGCGGCGGGGGGATGCTCGGCAACTTCGGCAAGAGCCGGCACCGCACGCTGACCAAGGAAATGACCGGCGTGACTTTCGCCGACGTCGCCGGCATCGACGAGGCCAAGGAAGAAGTCACCGAGATCATCGAGTTCCTCAAGAACCCCAAGAAGTTCACCAAACTCGGTGGTCGAATCCCGCGCGGCGTGCTGCTCGTTGGCGAGCCCGGCTGCGGCAAGACGCTGCTCGCCAAGGCGATCGCCGGCGAGGCCGACGTGCCCTTCTTCTCGATCAGCGGCTCCGACTTCGTGGAAATGTTCGTCGGCGTCGGCGCCAGCCGCGTCCGCGACCTGTTCAAGCAGGCAAAGGACAGCGCGCCCTGCATTATCTTCCTCGACGAAATCGACGCCGTCGGACGTCGGCGTGGTGGCGGCTTCACCACCGGTGGCCACGACGAGCGCGAGCAGACATTGAACGCCATCCTTGTTGAGATGGACGGCTTCAACACCAACGACGGCGTCATCGTGATCGCCGCGACGAACCGCAACGACGTGCTCGATCCGGCGCTCACGCGTCCGGGCCGTTTCGATCGCCAGATCACCGTGCCGCTTCCCGATGTCAAGGGCCGCCTCGAGATCCTCCGGGTTCACTCGAAGAAGGTCAAAATGGGCCCGAACGTCGAGCTTGAGCGCATCGCCCGAGGCACGCCCATGTTCAGCGGCGCCGACCTTGCCGCGATCATCAACGAGGCCGCCATTGCCGCGACCATGCAGAACAAGGATTTCATCGAACACGAGGACCTCGAAGAGGCCCGCGACAAGGTGAAGTTCGGCAGGGCCAAAAAAAGCCGCGTCCGCGAGAAGGACGAGAACAAGCTCGTTGCCTTCCATGAGGCCGGGCACGCCATTCTTCAGGCGCTACTCACCGACGCCGATCCGCTCCACAAGGTCACGATCATCCCGCGGGGCGGCGCCGGCGGCGCGACCTTCAGCCTGCCCGAGAAAGATCGCATGGGCTACGGCATCAAGTGGCTCAACGCCACCATGCGAGTCCTGTGCGGCGGCCGCATCGCAGAGCAAAAAGCCATGAACGACGCGTCCAGCGGCGCGTCCATGGATATCACCCAGGTCACAAGCCTCGCCCGTACCATGATCGTCGAATGGGGCATGAGCCGCAAACTCGGCTTTGTCCGCTACGCCGGCATGGACACGCGCGAAATGTACATGTCGGAAAAGAGCTATTCCGAAGAAACGGCCAAGCAGATCGATGACGAGGTCCGGCGCTTCGTGGACGAGGCCTTCGCCGATGCCCAGCGGCTGCTCGAAGAAAACTGGGACAAGGTTGTTCGCGTCGCCGATGCGCTCATCAAGTATGAAACGTTGAGCGCAGACGATGTACACCGCCTGATGCGTGGTGAGGAACTTGCCAAGCCCACGGTTGCCGACCTTCTCCGCGCCGAAGCGGCCCGCCGCAAAGCCGATTCACCGCCCGCGGTGCCGCCAGAAGCCACGACGGATCTGCCGCCGGGTGCCATGCCGAATCCGGCCTAATTCGCGCATTCGAATTGGACTGAAGCCTTTGCGCGGGCTGATGTTTTCATGCAAGGGTCCTAAGGGCGCCGATCAGCCCGATGCATTAATTGGAGCCGCACGGCTCATGGTCGGTCCGCGTCGTGTTCTGGCTCATGTGCAGCCAGAATTCATGCTCCCAACCTGCCTGATCCGCGTCTTTCTGGCGTCGGAACGGGCCAAGACACCACGGCTGATCGTGCAGGCGGCAATGGACGTACCACTTGTCGAGGTCATCGTCGTGATCGTGGGCATCGGGGCGGGTGACGCAGGCTCCCAGGGCTGCGACGACAACTCCACACGCCAAAGAGCGAACCGAGAAGCGGACCCAGGTGCGAGAATTCAAGTGAGCCATGCAATCTCCCGTTGCGGGAGAATAACACGTTCGCGCAACGATCGTTGCAAATGGCCAAGAAAAAAGGGCGATCGCCGACGCGTCGCCCTCGTAAGTCATGGAGATCTGTTCCCGCAAACGGCGCAGCGCTCACGGGCAGACGAGCGTGCCGTACGCGGATGCGAACAGGACAAAGTCCGCATCGTCAACGAACCCATCCGCATTGAGATCCGCCGGACAACCGCTCGGCATTGACGGGTCCGAACAGACCAAAATGTCATATCCCGACGCGAACGCCACAAAGTCATTGTCCAGGACAAGCCCGTCGCACGTGAAGTCGCCCGGGCAATCGCGAACGTGCACAGTCCGCGAGACGCAGTCTCCCGTGAGGCAGCTGTTCATGATCCGAACGTAGTACGTCGTCGTCACCTTGGGCGCGGGTATCGTGACCGAAAACCCTGTTGCAATGGTCGGGCCATCACAACTGCCGGCGCTCCACAAAAAGGTACCGCTGTACTGCACCCCCGCATTCAGTTGGATAGTCCCGTTGTCATACTGGCACAAATTATCGCGGTTGACTTGCGCGGCATAAGGCGTTGCGGCGTTGTTCACCGAAACAGTCACAGCCTTCCGGTTGATTGATACGGCTCCATCGCTCAAGCGTCTCGTCTGTGCGAGATAAGCAGGACTGGAGACATTCGGAGGGTGCACGGTGATCTGCGCTCCCGTGCCAACGAGAACCTCGTTGTAATACCAATCAATCACATGGCCTGCGGGTGGTGCCGGAACCGAAACAACAACCGCGTCTCCCGGGCATACATTCGAGGATGGAGACGCGCTGCCCGAAGTGGGCGCCGCGGGCGGTATGCCGAGCGTGAGCGTGTACGAGAAGCTGCCGGGCAGCGCGTGGCCAAATTGAATCTCGCCGTACGTCTCGCCGTAAACTGTGTAGGTCTGCCCCGCCAGAAGCGTTCCGCTTTCGTTGGCGCTGCCCATGTATCCGTGTGCGAAGTTAATGCCCGGACCGGTAAGCCCGACGTTCGCATAACTGATGTTCGAGATGAAATTAACAGGCATATCAACGGGCACCGAGAATGTCACGTTGTGCTTCGAAAATGCCGTGCCATATCCCGAGTAGTAGCCCACGCTCACACCAGGGTTCGCGGAACCCGAGCAGCGCATTTGCATCGGCCCAAGCACAGAAGTCTGACCCGCGAATGCTTGGCCGGTCGACTGCGTCTCGGGTGTTCCGATCGATTGCAAACCGACGTTGAACAGTCCAAAGTCCGTCGCCGCGGCAGTTTGCGCAGGTAACCCCGCCGATTGAGCCTTGACCGACCTTGCCTGTGTCAAGTACTGAACCTGACCCCAGGCGGACACCGAGAACCACAACGCGGTACCGACAACCAAGCACGCTGCTCGCACTGGATGCTCCTTGCTACCCCCAGACCAACTTCATTCTGATGGGTTGGCGAGCGAATTGCAAGCGCAATGCACGTCAAATGGGCCGCGAAGCCGGGTTCACCTGTGGTGTCGTTTGTGGACGCGCACTGCTTTCAGTAGCCAGAACGGACGGCCGCAAGCATCTCTCCGTTGGCCACGGATCGGGCGCCCGTAACGATCCGCTTCCCCGGATCATTACATGTCGCGAGCAAGATAAAGAATTCTTCATCCGCAAGAAGCTCCGTCGATGCGCACGCTCGCCGTGGTCACGCCGCCTCCGCTTCCGGCAGATCCGCAACCGTCCCGGCAACTCCATCCCGCGTCACGTAGAAGAAATCCGGGCTAATGGGATACGGGAGCCGCTTGTAATCGTGTTCCACACGGGTGCGGAGGCGCTTCAGGAACGGGTCGGGGCCCGGCGAGATCGCGACAAACATGTCGCGCGCCGGAGTGGCGACGTAGAAGTCACCGCCGAGTTGAGCACTCAGCCGATCGTGCAGGCCCCCGAGCAGCAATCGTGCCGCGTCATAGCCGTCGTGCTGGCTCATGATCGCCGCCTTGCCGCCTTCTTTCGATTCGACCACCTGGATCTCGAGTTCCGGGGCATACCCCTCGAGATTCTCGCGGCTGATTTGTTCGAGTTCGTCCGGCGAAAGTTTCCAGCGCACGAGTTGTTCGGTCGTGATACTCACGGTCATCTGGGGCAGATCCGTCACGAAGACGATCACCGTGTTGTTCACAAACGGAACATGGGCCACCTGCTCGCGCGACAGATGCCGGAAGATTGAAACAGGTTGGATGCGCGGCATGATCCGGGGCCGAGCAAAATCGATCGACATGCTCGTCAGTTGCATCGAGTCGCCGGCGAATAGCTGATCCAGATAGTGCTCCACAATCTCGGTGCCCCGCACCGGCTCGTGGTTCACCATCCGGAAAAGGTTTTCAAGGTCGAGCCGGCGCCCGTTCACCAGGAGCTCCCGCGGGCCGACAAGGTCGATCGCGTATTCGGGCTGGAGTTTGCGGAGCATGGAGGCAACGGCCTCGGCAAAGGCCTCTGGCTCACGCGGCATGGTTGGCATGGATACTCACCCCTCGCGACCGGCAGAACGCCGGAGGAAACGGTGGCGCTTCACGCCACCACCGGCGGGAAACAGATGCGCACACCGACAAATCGACCGCTCGGAGTATCGACAGACTGATACGGCGGGCCGGGCGGGCAGTTCTGCGAAACCGCACTTGAATGCCGCGTGCGCTGGCGCAGACGGCGCGATTCTCCGAATCGTGCCGGTTTGAGCGCAAAGCCTGCCGCCGGAGGCCGAGAAGCGGCCCGATCCAGCAACGTCCGCGAACTTAGTGGGCCCAAACGACAGGCCCACGAACGGCAAGGCACCCGAACTTGGCAGGGCCTTGGGTCGCGAGTAGAATGCCCCCACGAGTTTTGAGATCGGCGGCAGCGGGCCGCGGTCTCCCTATCTGGCCGGCGCGTGGGCGTCACCGGGGAGACCCGAATCCGGGAACGTCCGCTCTTTCAGGAGAATGCTTGTGACCGACCAAGAGATCGAAGCAAAGGTCATCGAGATCGTCGCCGAGCAGATGGGCGCGGACAAGGCGAAAATCACTCGGGGCACCCGCTTCGTGGACGATCTGAACGCCGACAGCCTCGACACGGTCGAGTTGGTGATGGAATTCGAAGACGAGTTCGAGACCGAAATTCCCGACGAGCACGCCGAAAAGATCAAGACAGTCGGCGAAGCCATTGACTTCATCAAACAGGCTCGCGACGCCGCCACCAAGTAAGCACTCGATTCCGGGCCGCCCGGTTCGATTCACACTCTTTTCCGGAAGGAAGCCGCGCCTCGATGTTGGCAGGAAGCTCAAGTCGTCGCGTGGTAGTGACTGGAATTGGCGCCCTGACCAATATTGGTCTCGACGCGGCTTCCACGTGGGCCGGCATGCGCGAAGGCCGCAGCGGCATCCGCAAGGTCGAGTCCGAATTCTTCCAGCGGTACAAATCCTGGTCGGTGACGATCGCCGGCGAAGTCACAGGTTGGGACCCCTGCGGCGGCCCCATCCCCGCCATGGAGTTCCGCGAGGCCAAACGCCTCGACCGGGTCACCCAACTCGGGATGGGTGCCGCGGTTGAAGCCGTCCGCCATTCCGGTCTGGATTTTTCGAAAGAGAATCCTGAGACCTGCGGCGTCGTCATCGGTTCGGGCGTTGGTGGCATCACGACCATTGAAGACGGCATGTACACGCTCGTCGAGCGCGGACCCGACCGACTCAGCCCGTTCACCGTTCCCCGGCTCATGGTGAATGCCACCACCGGAAACATCTCGATCCGCTTTGGCCTCAAGGGGCCCGCCGCGGCGCACGCCACGGCGTGCGCCAGCAGCGGTCACGCGATCGCCGATGCCGCGCACATGATCCAGCGCGGCTGGGCCGATGTCATGATCACCGGCGGCACCGAAGCCGCCGTCAGCCCTTTGTGCATGGGCGCGTTCATGGTGATGAAGGCTCTCTCCACAAGGAACGACGCCCCCGAGAAGGCCAGTCGCCCCTTCGACAAGGATCGCGACGGCTTTGTGCTCTCCGAGGGTGCCGCGATGTTCACGCTGGAGAGCGAAGAACACGCCAAGAAGCGCGGCGCCAAGATTTACGGCGAACTTGTGGGCACCGGAAACTCCAGTGACGCCGGCCACATCACCGCCCCGGACGCTGGGGGTGATGGTGCCGCACGCTCGATGCGGATGGCCCTGAAAGATGCCCGTCTCAACCCGTCCGACATCGGTTACGTCAACGCCCACGGTACCAGCACCCCTTTGGGAGACAAGGCCGAGGTTGCCGCCGCTCTCAATGTCTTCGGCGACCACGCCCGCAAGAGTGCCGGCGGCAAACTCCTGATGAGCAGCACCAAGAGCATGCACGGGCATTGTCTAGGTGCTTCCGGTGCGGTCGAACTGATCGCCTGTCTGCACGCCGTCAACGACGGCGTGATCGCCCCGACCATCAATCTCGATAACCCGGACGAGGGTTTCGATATTGACCTCGTACCCCATCACGCCCGCGAACGCCGGGTGAAATACGTGATGAACAATACTTTCGGTTTTGGCGGACACAACGTCACCCTGATCCTTGGTGCATACGACGGCTGATCGCGGCGCAACCGCTTCGGCGCACGACGTGTTACACTCGCTTTCGCCGGAGTGCATTGCAGAGCACTGCGGTGCGCTCTTTGGTCGTTCCAAGTAAAGATCGCCGGCCGCAGCAACCCTTCAGAGTTTTCGGTCATCATTCAAGCGAATCCCATTCGTGAACCTCAACACGGTCCTCCGATGGAAACTTCACCACGCTTTCGTTCCCATCCGCAGGTTGTTCACCAAACCGTCGAAGGTGAGGCCATCCTTATCCACATGGAAACCGGCAGCTACTACAGCTTGCAGGGGGCCGCGAGCGCGGCGTGGGGAATTCTTGCGGGTGGTTGCTCGGCAACGGAACTCGTGGCGCGGCTGCGTGAAGTTTGCGCCGGATGTCCGACCAGCGGATTGGAACAGGAGGCCGCGGCATTTCTTGAATCACTGCGAATGGAGAACCTTTTGGTCGAAGGCGAGGTCGATGGAATCTCAGCTGCCCCAACTCGGACGGCGTACGGGCCACTCACCTTCCAGAAGTACACCGACATGCAGGATCTTCTGCTCGC
The DNA here is from genome assembly GCA_019636565.1 of Phycisphaeraceae bacterium. GTDB lineage: Bacteria > Planctomycetota > Phycisphaerae > Phycisphaerales > UBA1924 > JAFEBO01. Next base: position 16,643 of record JAHBXG010000018.1, on the reverse strand, counting down.
CGATCCGATCCACGAAGTTGCCGAAGCCGGTTGGCCGGTGCTTCCTCCCGGTGTAAAGCCCTGATATGGAGAGCACGGTTCCATCGTGGGAGATCGAAAACGCCGGTGCCACGTTGAAATCGTGCGCCGCGGAATTTGACGATGCCTTCCATCGCGCCACCCGCAAGACGGGAACTCGGCACGAGCAGTTTTTCTCTATCGCAAGACGGCGCGTGAAACTCACTTTCGCCTCCGATGCGCTGGCGGCGCAGCTCACTCCGGCCCTGGAACATGTTCGCACTGGACCCGGGCCAGTCGAACTGGAAGTCGCATTGTGGGAAGGGCGTGATGAAGTGCCGCCTCCTCTGCCGCCAGCGTGGGAACAAGCCCGATATTTTCCGCGCGGGCGGGTGGAGGGAATGCAGCATCCCGATCTCCGCTTGGTTGTGTTGCCCGGCTTGGGAAGCCTCAGCCTGATCGACCTGGCAGCGAGTCGTGGCTGGTATTGCGCGAGGGAGGCCGGGCGAGTTGCATACTGGGAAAGTGCCTGTCCGCTGCGAAACATGCTGCACGCCTGGCTGGCACGAAGAAACGTTTTTGTTCTGCACGCGGCGGCCATCGGGTGCGAGAGCGGGGGGGCACTGCTGGTTGGAAAGGGCGGTTCCGGCAAGTCGACAACTTCGCTCGTCGGTTTGGAGGCGGGCATGCTCTATCTCGGAGATGACTGCTGCCTTGGCGAAATAGTGGAGGGGCGCCCCACCCTTCACGCTTGCTACTGCTCCGCCAAGGTCTGTAACGATGCTCTGCCGCGGCTGGATGGTCTGGACATGCGTCTCGGCAATCCGCATCGCACGCCGGATGAGAAAGCGGTTCTTTTTCTGGGCGGAACGCACAGCGCGCAGCTGCCTCAGCATCTGCCGCTCCGCGCGATCCTGTTGCCGAAGATTGCGGCCGATCGCGCAGCCGGATTGGAACCGGTGACCCCGGGGCAGGCGCTCGCTTCACTCTCGCCGAGTACGATGATGCAATTGGCGGATGCGGACCATCGCGATCTTGCTTTTCACGCGGAATTGGCCAGGACGGTTCCGGCCTATCGGCTTTTCTTGAATGACGATCGCGCCGCCATTGTCGGTGCGATGAAGAGCGTGCTCTCATGAATTCGGCGTCGGTCAGCGTGATCGTGGCAGTCTTCAATGGCGAAGCGTTCATTTGCGACGCGATTGACAGCGCACGAAAGCAAACGGTGGCTCCGCTCGAAATCATCGTCGTCGATGACGGTTCCACGGATCGCACGGTGCAACTGGTGCAGGATGAACCGGGGGTGACGCTGATCCAGCAACCCAACGCCGGAGCGTCGGCCGCGCGGAATGTCGCCGTGGCTCGAGCCTCGGGAGATTGGATCGGATTCCTCGACGCCGATGATCTCTGGCTGCCCCACAAGCTGGAACGGCAGCTCGCGCTGGCGGCAGCCCGACCTGAACTGGAAATCGTGGCCGGAAACCACCTTCCGTTTCTGGAGCCGGGCACGGCCTGTCCTCGATGGCTCAATCCGCAGCACCTGGTGGAAGGCGCCGGGTGCTTCATGTCGAGCATCCTGCTGGTCCGGCGAGAGGTGTTTTCGCGCGTCGGACTGTTCAACGAATCGCTGCGTTTCGCGGAAGACTTCGAATGGATTGCCCGCACGCGTGACGCCGGAGTCTTGATGGGCAGCGTGCAGGAAATTATTCTGCACAAACGGGTGCACGGGACGAACACGACGCATCACCTGAAAGGGGCCCAGAATACCGTGGCGCAAACGTTGCTACAGATCGTTCGGCAACGGCGTGACGCGGCTTCCAGCCCATGAGCTCCATAAGCGTCATCACGCCGGTGTTCAATGGCGAGCGATACCTCGCGGAGGCTCTTCGCAGCATCCGCGCCCAGACACTGCTCCCGTCCGAAGTGATCGTGGTGAATGATGGCTCGACCGATCGCTCGGCGCAAGTCGCCGCTTCGTTCGCGGAAGTGCGACTGCTCGATACCCATCATGCGGGCGTTGGCGCGGCTCGGAATCACGGGGTACGGTCGGCGAATGGCGACCTGTTGGCGTTTCTCGATGCCGATGATGTTTGGCTCCCCCGAGCTTTGGAGTACCTGCTTCCACCGTTGCTCGGCGATCCGAAACTCGACGCGGTGTTCGGCGGCGTGGAGCACTTCATCAGTGAGGACTGTCCGAACGATGTGAAGCAAAAGTATCTCATCCCGAATCCGGCAAGTGCCGGAAAGCTGTGCGGGGCGATGTTGATCAGAACCGAGTCGTTCCGCCGGGCGGGGATGTTTGACGAGAATCGACCCGTCGATTTCCTGGGCTGGTTCCTGCGGGCGCAGGAGGCAATGCTCCGCATGGCCACTATCGAGTTTGTGGTCCTCCGCCGCCGGATTCACGGTCAGAATCTGACCATCCGCTGCCAGGAGGAAGTGCAGAAGTGCTATGTCGGCTTGCTGCGTGAATCGCTGGCACGGCGCCGCGCATCAGGAGGCTCGGGGTGAGGACTCGCGCCGCGAGATTCCCTGGCGGTTGCTGGCCCGACGCGGGCCAATCGGAACTTCTGCGGGTATGTCTTCAGCCCGAAGATGCGGCTCGTGCGGCTTGGAAGCGATGGCGGGCAACGGTTGATTTCGAGCGCACGGATGGAGGCTCTTTTCGCCTTCTCGGCTTGGTCTTTCGGCGGGTTTCCGGCTGGGCGTGCGATGATCCGGTGTTGCCCCGACTGAAGGGGATCTACCGAAAAGGCTGGGTACGAACCCAGATGCTGCTTGCGGGCAAGCCGGCGCTGATCGAGTCTCTGTCTCGAGAGGGCATTCCGACGATGCTGCTCAAGGGCGCGGCGCTGATTCCGACAGTCTACGGCGATGCGGGCACGCGCCCGATGGATGACTTCGATCTCTTCGTCCCGCACAAACGCGCCAAGCACGCGATGGACTTGCTGCTCGCACGTGGCTGGAAGTCGGAGTTTCTGAATCGCGAGGCGCTGGTGGATTCGTTGCACGCCTGTCACTTTCGCCATCCGAAAGAGGGCAATCTCGATCTGCACTGGCATGTGATGCACGCCGACTGCCGGGCCGGGGCGGATTCCGACTTCTGGAATGCCCGCGTGCCGCTCCGTTGGGAAGGTGTCGATACGTTCGTACTTGGGCCCGCCGATCAGCTTCTTCATACTTGCGAACACGGCCCACGCTTCAATTCCGTGCCGCCATTGCGCTGGCTGGCCGATGCCTGGAAGATCATTCACGCCGCCGGTCCGGTGCTCGATTGGGACCGGTTCTGCCGGCAGGCCGTCCATCGGCAACTCACATTGCCCGCGCGGCTCTCGCTGGAGTGGCTGGAAAACAACATCGGACCCGTGGTGCCGCCGGAGGTCGTAAATGATCTCCGGCGCCGGCATGTCACCCTCTTCGAGCGCCTCGAATACCGGCTCGCTCAAAGGCCGCTTCCTCCCGATTCCACTCTTGTGCAGCGGCTGCCCCTGAATCTCTGTTTCTACTGGCGCCTGAAGCGAAGGGCCGGGCTTCGCCGTTTCGCGGGTGATCTACCAAACTTTCTCCGGCACATCAATAACCTCGAACGGCCCCTGCACCAGTACCTGCAGGATCACGCGAGGTACCTCTGGCGCACTCGCCGACCAATCCTGTGGAATCGCCTGCGTCGCCTCCGCGCCGCGTTGCCCGAGGAAATGGAATCGATTCATCCACACGACACGACCGGCTTCCATCTGCTGGAAGCCTGGAACGGGCGAAACTTTCGCTGGTCCCGGGCCGAGGCGATTATCCGGTTGCGCCGTGATCCGGGACACGTTGAAGTAGTGCTTGATTTCGGGGGCGTTCGTGCGTGGCGCGACGATCTGCAGAAATCGCTCACCGTCCACTTCAACACACATGCCGTGACTCTGCGCGAATCTTCCGAGCATGCCGTTTTCTTTGAGGTGCGGCCGGAAATGTTCGAGGCGGCGGTCTACCAGCGGATCATCCTTCGTTGCGAACCATTGAAGCATGCTGCAGCAGAAACCCGTGAACTGGGTGTGCCGCTCTTCGCAGTGCGCCTCACGCCGATCGCATCGCTCGCCGAACGCGCTGTGTTGCCCGAGCAAATGGAATCGATTCATCCACACCGCATGACCGGCTTCCATCTGCTGGAAGCCTGGAAAGGGCGACGCTTTCGCTGGTCCCGGGCCGAGGCGTTCATCCGGTTGAGCCGTGAACCGGGACATATTGAAATCGCCCTTGATTTTGGAGGAGTGCGTGCGTGGCGCGATGACCTGCAGAAATCGCTCACCGTCCATTTCAACTCACACGCCGTGGCGCTGCGCGAAACTTCCGTGCACGTCGTTTCCTTTGAGGTGCAGCCGGAAATGTTCGAGGCGGGGGGCTACCAGTGCATCATGCTTCGTTGCGATCCTTTGAAACACTCTACAGCAGAAACCCGCGAACTAGGCGTGCCGCTTTTCGCAATTCGCATCACGCCGATCACATCGCTCGCGGAAGCGGTTGTGTCGAGCTCATAGCGAGCTCGTGCTTGCCACCCGTCCATTTTGAAGAGGTGAATACCTCTCCGAAAAGGCGGGCCGAATCCTGAAGAGATGGATCCTCAACCAGGTACTTTGCAGCGTGAGAGGCCATACGGTCGGATCCGGGCGGAAGTTGACTTCAAGTCAACTTGACCACCCTGCGAGAGCGGTGCATCCTTCCGTCCAGCGGATTGATCACACAGGCCATCGGAGATCAGCCGCATTCAGAAGGATTTCAATTTCGCTCCGATTCGGCGGGCGGTGAAAGGAGATTCCATGCAGGGTCTGGTCCACCGATTGATGATGCGCGGCGCAGCCGTATTCGCCATTACAGGTCTTGTCATGGGACTTGTTTTGCCCGGTTGCGCGACCTCAACCAAGCAGGGCCTCTCCGGCAAGGTCGATGAACCTCAGGGTGTTGCCCCCGCTGATGCAGCCGCCCGAGGCGGCTACCACCGGGCCGTGACGACCAAGTCCTCCGATGCGCAGGAGTGGTTCGACCGGGGCATGTTCCTCTGCTTTGCGTTCGATCACGAGCAGGCCGAGATCGCGTTCCGGCGCGCACTCGAACACGATCCCGATTGCGCCATGGCGTATTGGGGAATCGCCTTTTCCGCAGGGCCAAACTACAACAACACCATGATGGACGAGCAGCGGTCCAAGACCGCCTCGGATTCCATAGCGAAAGCCGCCGAGAGGCAATCGGGCTGCACACCAGTCGAGCGTGACCTGATCGCAGCCATGGAAAAGCGATTCCAGTTTCCGCCTCCCGAAGACCGGCAGAAGCTCGACGAGCAATACGCCGCCGCCATGCGCGACGTCTGGCGCAAGTACCCATCGGATGTCGACGTCGGCGCGATCTTCGCCGAAAGCCTGATGGATCTGTATGCCTGGAAGCTCTGGTCTCCGGACGGCTCGCCAAGCCCTGTCACCGTCGAACTGGTTGGCGTGCTCGAAACGATCCTGCGCGAGAATCCATCACACCTGGGCGCATGTCACGAGTACATCCACACGATGGAAGCATCCCAGACCCCGGAAAAAGCCGATGCCGCGGCAGACCTGCTCCGCGACCACGCGCCGGGTGCGCCCCATCTGGTTCATATGCCGTCGCACATCGACATCCGCTGCGGCCGCTACGACAACGCGGTCAAGGCGAATCAAAAGGCGATCGCCTCGGACCGTGAACGGACTCGGTTTGTCGGCGCGGGCGGCTTCTTTGCGCTGTACCGCGCGCACAACTATCACTTCCTCCAATACGCCGCGATGTTCGACGGGCAACGGGCCGTCGCCATCGAGGCTTCGCGTGACGTCGTCGAATCGATGCCCGCGCAAGTCGTGGATCAGTACCCGCTGATGCTGGAGGGATTCCTCGGCGCCCCGTACCACGCGATGATCCGTTTCGGGATGTGGGATGAAATCCTTGCTGAGCCCGCGCCGGGCCCCGACCGGCCGATCACCACGGCCACCCATCACTACGCGCGCGGAATCGCCCACGCTGCACTCGGCGACGTGAAGAAGGCAAGGCAGGAACAAGAGGCATTCCTCGCGGCGTTTGGTTCCATCCCGTCGGATGCCTACATCGGAAACAATCAAGCAACCGCAGTCATGTCCATCGGCCGCCTCATGCTGGAGGGCGAGATCGAGTACCGCGCGGAGAATTCACAGCGAGCGTTCACGCTGCTGCGTGAGGCCGTCAAAGCGAACGACGCTCTCAGCTACGACGAGCCATGGGGGTGGATGCAACCACCCCGCCACGCCCTGGGCGCTTTGCTGCTCGAGCAAGGGGACGTGGCCGAGGCGGAAGAGGTGTACGTCGCCGATCTCGAGCACAATCCCGGAAACGGTTGGGCTCTGCTCGGTCTGGCAGAGTGCTACGAGCGAACCGGCCGGGCAGACCAGCACGCCAAAACGCTTGCCGCGGCGAAGAAAGCCTGGGCCCGGTCGGATATTCCGCTCACGGTTTCGTGCTACTGCAGGACGGGCAATATGCAGGCATCCCAATAGCCCCTCGCGTTCAGGCACGGCTCTTGCGTTCCCGGTTATCGCGCGAACGCTTCCGGCCGATGATGCGCCATGCGCGAGGATTCATGAGCAACCAATCCCCCAACAATCTCAGGCAGATCCTCGGCCTGGAAGTCCCCCTGGTCGTCCGACTGGGCGAGCGTCCTCTGAGCGTTGAGGAAGTTGTCGCTTTGGTCCCCGGCGCGATTATCGAGCTTCCGAAGGCCGCCGATGCCGAACTGGACCTTCTCGTGAACAACAAGCGGGTCGGGCGGGGTGTCGCAGTCAAAGTGGGGGAGAACTTTGGACTGAGGATCACATTCATCGGCGAGGTGAAAGAGCGGGTCGCCGCGATGGGCGGCATGACCATCACCGTGACCCAATCGGTGGATGTGCTCCCCGAGCAGGCGGCCATCGCGGCGTGAAGACGTCCCGGCTTGTCCGCGCGGTATCTGCGCGAGCGACTCTGAGGCCTCCGCGGAAAGTGCGCGGCGCGTCCCGGAACTGCCGCCACCCCTCAACAGGCGCCCCCCTCGGCTCGATGCAACGATGGTGTCGGGACCGGGCGTGCAAGCCCGGGGATTTCGTTCCTTGAACAGGCGCCCCCAATGCCCCGCGATATTCCTGTCGGCAACGGCGACGTGCTGGTGACCTTTGATTACCTTTACAGGGTTCGCGATCTCTATTACCCCAATGTCGGCCGGTTTAACCACACCGATGGGCACGTCCAGCGCTTCGGCGTCTGGGTCGACGGTAAATTCGCCTGGATCGAAGACCCCTCCTGGCACCGAGATCTCCGCTACGAAAAAGACACACTGGTCACCTGCGTCAAATTGGTCAACCACGATCTCGGCCTTGAGTTGACCTGTCACGATTGCGTCGATTTCCACGAACCCGTCTACCTCCGACGCGCCGTGGTCAAGAACCTCACCGGCCGCCGGCGCGATGTCCGCCTCTTCTACCACTGGGATATGTCCATCCGCGGCTCGCCCTTGGGCGATACCGCAAACTACGACCCCGCCACCAGCAGCCTGGTGCTCTACAAGGACGACATCTATTTCCTTTTCAACGCCTGCGATCAGAACAAGTGCGGCATCGACAACTGGGCCATCGGAACCAAACGCCTCGGCGGTGCCGAAGGAACCTGGCGCGATGCCGAAGACGGCCAACTCGGGCGTAACGCCATCAGCCAGGGCTCGGTCGATGCGACCATCGGTTTCAATCTCGATATCGAACCCAATGGCGAAAGCTACGTCTCCAGTTGGCTCGCCTGCGGGCGCAGTTACGACCAGGTGCGTGATCTCAATCGCCGGGTGAACGAAAAGGGCCCCGATCGTCACATATCCCGCACGCAGGCGTACTGGCGGCTGTGGTGTCGCAAAGAACCGATCGATCTCTCGCCGGTGCCGGAAAAAGTGCGCGATCTGTTTTTCCGCAGCCAATTGGTTCTGCGAACGCAAATCGACAACGGCGGCGCGATCATCGCGGCCAACGACAGCGACATCACCCAGTTCGGTGGCGATCACTATTCCTATTGCTGGCCCCGCGACGGAGCGCTCGTCGCCTACGCCCTTTCACTCTGCGGCCAATCCGAACTCTCGCGTCATTTCTTCCGATTCTGCGGCGACGCCATCGAAGACAGCGGCTATTTCCTGCACAAGTACACGCCTACCGGCGAACTGGCCAGTTCGTGGCATCCGTGGATGATCGAGGGGCAGAAAATCCTGCCGGTGCAGCAGGACGAGACCGCGCTCGTTCTCTGGGCGCTCCGCAAGCACTTCGCCGCCTTTCGCGATGTCGAATTCGTCAAGCCCCTCTACAACCTTCTTGTTGTCCGCCCCGCTGACTGGATGCTCAAGTACCGCGACGCCAACGGCCTGCCTCAGCAGAGTTGGGATTTGTGGGAAGAACGCCGCGGCATCCACACTTTTACCGTCAGTGCGACCATCGGTGCGCTCAGCGCGGCCTCGCAGTTCGCGCTCGATTTCGGCGATGAAGATCGCGCCGCGATCTACCGCGAAGCCGCCGACCGCATGCGTGCCGCGCTCAAGCGATTCCTCTGGAACCCCGAGAAAAAGCGGTTCGCGCGCATGGCGGTTCCGCTCGCCGACGGGACCTACCGCCTCGACATGACAAGCGATAGCGCCAACTACGCACTTTTCGCCTTCGGCGCGCTCGATGTCGGTGACGAGATGGTCGAACAGGAAATGAAGGGACTCTGGTCCCGCCTCTGGGTCAAGACCGACATCGGAGGCTGCGCCCGCTACGAACGCGACTATTACCACCAGGTCGAACGCGATCACACCGACGCGGTCCCCGGCAACCCGTGGGTCATCTGCACGCTCTGGCAGGCGCAGTACCTGATCGAGCGCGCCCGAACGCTCGAGGAATTGAACCAGGCGCTCCCCTTACTCGAATGGACGGAGAAGCGAGCCGAGAAATCCGGCGTTCTCGCCGAGCAGTTCAACCCCTACAGCGGCGAAGCCATCTCCGTCAGCCCCCTCACGTGGAGCCACGCGACCTTCGTGATCGCCGTGATGGAATACCTGCGCAAGTACGAAAAACTGACGGCAACCAGCCTCAAGCGGATCGGTGCCCAGATTCAGGCGTCGCAGGTGAGAGGTGACGGCGAAGCCCTGCGCGCCGGGATCACCGCCTCAAACTGAAACGCAGAACCAAGCAAATGACGGCGGAGCCGAGGCCTGGCTCCGCCGCCTTCATCAAACGAATCTCCGAGGAGCGCGAGACTCGTTGGTGTTTCTGCTTGCCTTCTCGGTTACGCCGGCTTCTTGAGTTCGATCTGAACCCGAGCAGTCTCACCCGGCTTGACGTTGGCGGCTTCACGCCCCGCCCCCACGCCACGCTTCTCGGCCGCGATCACAAAGCGGCCGGGCCGGATGTTCGGGAGGGTGAACTTGCCGTCTCTGTTCGTCACCGTGCGATCGACCACGTGCTGATCGCGAACGAGCACGACAGCAACGCCGCGCAAATCCGCATCCGCGTTCGCGCTCTTGACGACACCCACCACGTGACCCGGGCGAATCGAGGGAGCATCCGACGCGGGAACTTCAGCCGTGCCTCGCGTGCTGACTCCCGCCGCGATCGATCCCGAAGCGACCGCCACCGCGACTAGAACCAATGCCGGTGCAAACCAATGTCGAACCCGATTCATGAGATACCTCCGCGTTGAATGGCCCGCTCACGCAGGGCAAAGAACGCACCACGGGGCCCCAGCCCGACATCGGGTGCCGCGTGCGACACCGGAGCAACGGAGGCTCGCGAAACCTATTGCGGTGGCGTCGGCGAATTCATCGAAGGGGGAGGCGACGGTTCGTACGGCAGCACGAATACCGCTCGAACCGGGGTGGATCGGCCTTTGGGCCGATTGCGGATGCCGACCGGCTGCTTGGTGTTGAGCAGGTTCAGGATAATCGCGACATTGTCGTCTTTCGGAAAATTCGGGTCATAGATGCGGATCGTCGCGACTCCGTCACCCCGTTCCATCGAGAGCGCGAGCACCTGGTGGTTGTCGGAGATACTGCGTGCGCCGGGCGGACCGCCCGGGCGCGCGATGATCAGCCCAATCGGGACAACCGCGCGCCCACGAAGGGATCGTGCGAGCGTTTCGACTTCAGCGTTCGTCAGTGTGTTCAGCTCGGCGTCGGACTTGGCGGTCCACTCGGCGAATTTGAGGGCGGTCGCCAGCCCCGGACCGAACGACTGCGCCTGGCGCAGAAACAGATACTCGTACAGCGTGCTGCCTCGCTCAGGAAGCGCGGACTGAGGCGGTGGGGGAAACCCCGCGATGAAATAGTCCGCCGCGGCAGCCGCCATTCCTCCGCAGAGCCCAAACGCAGATTTTTGATCGTTTCGGTTGCTGGAATTCAGAAAGGTCGGAAGCGGAGCACCGGGAAAGTTGTTGGCGAACGCGAAACCGTTCCGGGAAGGAGCGAAGGCGGGGGGTGAAACGGTCGTAGAGGCAACCGGTTGAGAGGACGGCCTTGCCGGTGTGCGCGCATCCGACCGATCACAGCCTTGCAGCACAAGCAGCGGGGCAATGAAAACCGCGAGCCTGACCGACACAGCGGACTCCGCGCGCATCAGTCGCGCCGATTCAGTTTGGAAAGCAGACGGAGAATCTCGATATAGAGCCACACGAGCGTGACGGTGAGCGCGAACGCGCTGTACCACTCCATGTACTTGGGCTGGCCTGATTTGGCGCCCTCGTCAATCATCTGATAGTTCATCACCAGCGTGAACGATGCCAGGCCGACAACTAGCAACGAAAAGCCGATTCCTATGGGAGAATTGCTCACCCAAAGATTGGGCAAGCCCATGTTGAAGATGCCGTTCAGCAGCATGAGCCCGATGGCGTAAATCGCGATACCCCCAATCGCCACCGAGATGATCTTCATGGCCATCGGGCTCAGGCGAATGATGCCCGTCGCATACGCCAGCAAGGCCGCCGCCGCAATCCCGAACGTCATCGATGCTGCTTGAAAGATCAGGCCCGTGTTCAAAACAGCCTGTCCCGAGCCCTGCGCCGCCTTGCTCCCCGCCATCTGTGCGACGATGAGCAGCGACAAACTCGCGATCACAACGCCCTGCAGCGCCGCGTACACCGGCCCGAGAATCGCCGCGCTCCGAGGCTTGAAACTCACGATCATCGCCAGCACAAAACCGCCGATCGACGATCCCATCAGCCACGGCACGATCCCCCCGATATTCCCCGCCTGGTACATCGGCTCGAACTTCATCCAGGAGAAGATCGCGGTCATCACGCAGACGGCCAGGAAAAAACCGGCCTTGATCGCCGTCCCCTGCACCGTCATCGTTCCCGGTTTGGCCGCCGCGCCAAGTTCATCCCACCGGGGGGCGTTGACGGGCTTCTCGAACACGCTCTGGCGAAGCATCGGATTGCTGGCGTTCATCAATACCTCCGTGGGAACCGGGGCCGGCTTCTTTCTTGACCGGCCTTGAAAACTGTTTATGTCGACCCCTCGATCGGGACAGCCACAAGACGGTACGCTTCCATCCGATGACAGCCACCTCATGGCTACTGGCAATCGCCGCCGCGTTCCTCTTCGGCTCGTTCCCAACCGGCTACATGATCGGCCGCGCCCGAGGCGTCGACATCCGAAAACTGGGCTCCGGCAACATCGGTGCGACCAACGTCGGGCGCGTGTTCGGCCGGAAGGCATGGCTCGTGTGTTTTTCCGGCGATTTCCTCAAGGGCTTTGGGCCGGTGCTCGGAGCCGGAATCTTCGCGGGCCTTGCCGGGAATTGGTCCCCACTCCCCGAACAGGCGATGCTCTGGTGCGCGGTTTTCGCCGCGACCATCCTCGGCCACATGTTCACGCCCTGGCTCAAGTTCAAGGGTGGAAAGGGTGTCGCGACCGCACTGGGCGCACTTCTCGGCTTTTTCCCCCTTTTGACCTTCGCCGGGCTGGCGGCACTCGCCATGTTCATCTTCGTGCTCAAGGTTTCGCGCTACGTCAGCCTGGCTTCGATCTGCGCAACCGCAAGCCTGCCCCTGTTCGTATTGCTGCAAACAGGGCTGACGCTCTGGATGCGTCCTGCCGGCATGGAGATCGGTCGAGCGACCAGCGCCGGCTTGGTGCTCGCAGGCCTGACTTCGATCGTCTCCACCACCATGATCTGGCGGCACAGGAGCAACATCGCCCGATTGCGGGCCGGAACCGAGCCCAAGGCCGGTTCCGAGAAGCCGGTGCCAACAACCGCCTGAAAGTTCGGAAAATATTTGGCATCGGCAATGCAATCCTTTCACGGCTGATAACCGATGGAGAGGGTGTCAAACGCCCGTCCCGATGCGCGAGGTTGGGGACCTGGGAGCGATCAGGCGGATAGTGCGGCATGCCATGGTCCGGAACAGCCCGGAATTGCGGGCCCGGCGATGGGGAACTGGAGGCGGGGGTCGGAAGGGCCGACAAATGGAGGCTGCCAGGACGGCGGCCGGCGTGCGGGATGGGGTAGGGGGCTTGCCCGAAGGCGGGCTGGCAATTCTGGGTCACAGGAGCTCGACGCTCCCAATTCGAACGGATTCGAACCATGCCGACACTCAAGTTTCATCCGGCTCAGTTGAGAGAAGCACTCGACCCGATTCCGTTCCCGCGTCAGGCGTGGGGTACGGGGGCCGATTTGGCCCGTTGGCGCGAAGGTGCACCGGTCTATCGCTTTGCGGGACGATTCGAAAATGCCCCGGCGATGGCGGAGAACTCGCTCGACCGCGCTCAGCGCCAGATGGACCGGCTCAAAGAGCTGCTCGGCAGCAGCGACGATGACCGTCCGAACGCGGCATAATCCACAAGAGTGCCCCGCGGCCTCGGATCTCAATCCTGCCAGTGGCTTGTGAATCCGCGATCGCCGTCTGAATCCCGAGTCATGCGTCGGCCTCTCGCCTTGCGCACCCACGGTTCACGCGTGCCACGAATCGAACCCGATTCGTTCGGCCATGAATCCTCGCCCCAACGCCACTACTCCTCCGGATCGCTCACGCACCACAGGTTCTCGTACGCCCCGATGAAGAACTCGAAGTCCGCGTCGTCGACAAGCCCGTCACGCGTGAAATCGCACAACGGGTTGGCCGGCGGAACCGTGAGCAGGTCGTACGCATTGGCGAACAACACAAAGTCCGCGTCATCAACGAAGTCGTCCTGATTCACATCGCAAACGCAGCCTGTCACCAACACGCTGTCGGCGGCGCTCCAAGGGGGCTGCTGGCCGGAGGACAGCGTGACCGCCAGCCCCCCGTCCCCGGGCGAAACGGCGGTGAACGAGCGGGACCAGGAGGCCGACGCACCGGGCGCGACGGAACCCAGCGAGATCACTTCGGGCGGCCCGCCGCTGTCCAGCCCGCCAATCGGCTCAAGCGTGAGTTCGCAGTCGGAGAGCGTCGACGAACTCGTGTTGTGAAAATCGATCGCGAACGTGGCTGTTTCTCCCGGCGCGATGACGGCGGTCGACGTGCGCGTCACGGCAAGGTCGGAGGCGTCGAACACAACGTACGTCACCTTCGGCCATCCCAGATCCAGCAAATCGCACACCGCGAAGGCGTCGATTCGAAGATGATCCGAGACCGGGGCGAACGACTCGTACGCGGACCACGGGATGGTGAATACCTCGGAATGACCGCTCTCGCCCGGTGCCAACACGATCGCGCGGGATTCGGGCGACCATGCTTCGCCCCGAGGCGTTTGGTCGTAGCACTCGGCGTACGCGCTGACCGTGAGATCGATGGAGGCGGGAGAGAAGCCGGGATTGGAAAGGTGCGCGACGACGACGATGTCCTGCCCCGGTGAAGAAGCCTCGGGAACATCCCACGTCACCGACGGTTCGTCCCCGCCCGGTATCCGAGGCATGACGCCCGGCTTGTAGGTCTTGACAATGTCTTCCTGCGCCGCAGCCCCGATCTTCTTGGTGATGATCTTCTTGCCGATCGATGTCGTGTCGATCCGGTCGATCTTGTTGTTGCGCCAGAAACGGATCGGCGGGTTGACCTCGCCCACAACGAAATCAACATCGAAATCGCCGCCGCTTTTCGCGGCGATCGCCTTCACGGGCGCGGGCCCGATGGTGTAGGTTCCGTCCACGACCTGCCAGCCGTCGCAATCGGTTCGATCCGGGCGCTTCATCCACGCCTCGGTCCAGGCATGGAAGCCCCAGGCCTTGTCCAGCGTGAAATTGGTATCGGTCACCCAGTTCTGCCCGACTTTTCTCTCATAGATGTCGACAAAGCCGTTGGCCGGTGGGCGCTCGTGCGCCGACTGGATGCACGAGACCGATCGGGCGGGCAATCCGGCGCAGCGGAACAGGCTGGTCAGCATGTTCGCGAAGACCCAGCATCGCGCGTACTTCACCGGAGGATTGGCAAACTTGGCGAACAGCCGCGTGCTGTCGTTCCATGTGCGGGGCGAGGTCTCGCCCGCACCGAATTGCTCCAGCACCCAGTCGCCCTGCACATAACGGTCAATGCTCTTGGCCATCGCCTGCGAAAACTTGATGGGGTCCGCTCGTACCGCCGCCGACATTTGCTCGTTCGGTTTGTCAAAGTCGGGTGCGGAGAGCATCCGCAGCAGCGTGTCGAGCGTGATCGCATCGAACTGTCCGAAGCGCCAGGTGCGGTCCTTGTTGTCCACCTCGGTGCGGTAGAGGCCGTTGGAGTTCTCGACGTATTCGCCCCGCGACGCCTTGTCTTCCATCGAGACGCTGTCTCGCGTGCTCCACGGGTTGAAGAGGATGACCACAGGCTTCGGAAACGCGACCCGGTTTATGGCCGTGGTATTTCCTTTCAGCCGTACGACCGCGCTGAACGAATAGAGCCCGATCGGCGCCGTGTCGGCGATCTGAATGGAAAGCTGAACGGTCTTTTTTCCGGCGTCGGTCTTTGTGCCCAGTTGCCGCAGCGCCCAATCACCCGGCGCCGGCTCATCCGCCGACGGAGTCAGCGTCAAGCTGAGGGGTGCGCCCGCAAAGTTGTTGGAGACTTCGATCGCAACCTCGTGCTTCGAGTCGTCAAAGTCCGCCGAAAGTTCCACGGAGACCGTCGCCGACGCGGCACGACGCCAAACGGAATACTTGAACGTATCGAGTCCGTCAAACTTCGCCGTCTTGAACTGAGTTCGATTGGCCGCTTCCTGCCGGTCAATCTTCGAAATGCTCGGCTCCGCTCCAAAGGCGCAGCACGCAAAGGAGCATAGAAACAACGCATACGCCCGGAAGTTTTTCATACTCATGTCTGGTTGCCCTCGGAATCGCCAAGATACCACGGCAAGCCGCGGGATCATCGGGGCAACGACCGCACCCAAACAATAATTTTTGCAAACGAGCCCCCAAACCAATACCTATTCCGCTCGACGCCAGGGGCTGGATCACACGGAACGGAGCGAGATGGAGGGGTGGGGGCAGGGGGTGGGGGCGATAGAGGGGGGCCGGCTATTCCATGCTGTGCGCAGGCTTGGGCGTATCCGAATTGATCCGCTCTTTCCGGGGCTTCCCGTCGATTTCTTCCATGGTAAGAAGGTGCGTGTCTTCATTGATCGTCGCCTGCAGGTGTACCGGCCGGCCCCAGAGCAATCGAACGTTCTGCAGCACCTGCTGCGCCTTGGCCGCATCAATCTCCAGCCCCGCGAATTTGTGCGCCAGGTAGAGCTCGCCCCGATTCTGATAGTTCGCATCCACCACATAAATGAACGGCTGGCCCATGTTGGTCAGGTGGTGCAGCAGCGTCTGCTTGACGCGGTGGAAATCGCGTGAAACGACCTTGATCTCGCCGGTCTGCGGGTCGCGCTTGTGCTGGTACATCTTGTGCTTCTCGACAAATTCCTCGGTCAGGAATTCCTCGATGAAGTTGATGTCGTTGTAGATCCGCCGGACCTCGAAGATCTTCTCGCGCCCCTTCATCGACTTGTCGTCAAACGCCTGCTTGGCCCCGATCGCCTCGAGCTGTTCCCACGCCGGGCCGTGCTGCCCCGTGTTCCACCGCCTCTCGATGTCCTTGAACAACTCCACCCCGATTTTGTACGGGTTGAACCCGCCCGGCGCCATATGCACCACGCCCGAGTGTTGGTCCGCGTAATGGATGATCTCGGTCGCCTCGAGAAAGTGCGAGGTCATGAGCTTGCTGTGCCAGTAGGTCGCCCAGCCCTCATTCATCACCTTGGTCATCGCCTGCGGCGCGAAGTAGTACGCCTCGTCGCGCACGATCCCCAGCACATCCTGCTGCCACTCTTCCAGCGGGGCGTTTTTCAGCAAAAAGAGCAGGATGTCCCGTGTGGGATGCGCCGGGTAGCGGTCTTTGGTTGCCTTCTGACGCTCCTCGTGTTCCTGCTTCTCCTTGTCGAGCGCCCGTTGTGGGTTGATAAACGGGTCCATGTAGTCTTTGGCGGGAAGCTTCCGGGGTTCGAACTTTCCAGGGGCCTCTCCGTCCCGGCCCGGAGCCGCATCGCGCTGCACGAACATCGAGTGCGGATCGATCAGGTGCTCGATCGAAAGGCACGCATCGAGAAACCGCTCCACCGCATCCTGCCCGTGCACATCCGCGTGACGCCTGATCCGCGTGGCGTGGTTCGCCATCTCGTCCATCATCTTGCGGTTGGTCTT
>JAHBXG010000017.1 GCA_019636565.1 Phycisphaeraceae bacterium | reverse complement strand
TCGCGGCTGTCGCGGGTCAGGACGCCCATCTCGCGGAAGCGGGCTTCCAGCGTCGGGTCGTAACCGAGCAGGGCGCGGGCGACGGCGAGGCGGCAGGCCTGGGCCTGGCCCATCGTGCCGCCACCGTGGCAACGGAAGATGACCGTCACCTTGTCCAGAAGGCTCGCAGCCTTGAGGGGCTCGACCACATCGCTGCGGTCGCGCATTTCGGCGAAGTACTGCTCCACCGTCTTGGTGATGCGCTTCTCGTTCTTCGGGTCCTTCTTGCCGGCGCGGCTTTCGCGGTCGACTTCGAAGAGCACGCCCGCTTCGTTGCCCTTGGCGGGCTTGATGCGAACGCGGGCGACGGCGGACTTGCGCCGGCCCGTTCCCCACCACCAGCCGTGCCGATCGGCGGGCTTGGCAGCGCGGACGGGGCGGACGATCGGGGCCACAACCGGCGCGACAGCAGTAGCGCTCAGGCCCGCGGGAATGTTCAAACCAGATTGCATGGTCGTCATGTGTGTTTCTCGCTGAATCTCAAGGCGCGTGAAAAAGAGTTGCCGGGGTTACGAAACCTTGAGTTCCTTGGGCTTGTGGTTGGCGTGCGGGTGTTCGGAGCCCTTCACAACGTGCAGGCTCTGGAGCATGAGGCGGCTGAGGCGGTTCTTGGGAAGCATGCGGCGAACGGCATCCTTCACGAGGGTTTCCGGGTCGCGCTCGCGGACCTGCCCGTAGGTCTGGGTCTTGAGGCCGCCGGGGTACTCGGTGTAGCGCATCTTGAGGCGGTGAATGGCCTTGCGACCGGTCAACTCCACCTTTTCGGCGTTGGTGACGATCACGTTCTCGCCGCAGTGGACGTGGGCGGTGTAATCCGGGCGGTGCTTGCCCATGAGGACGATGGCGACCTCGCTGGCGAGGCGTCCCAGGGGAATCCCGGCGGCATCAACGACGCGCCAGGTGTTGGAGCCCGAGCCGGGCTTCAAAAGTGATGTTTGCCGACGATGCATAGCGAACCTCCGCATGTCTGGCGTTCCGGAACAGCGGGACTCCCAGAGGTGGGGGTGCCAATGCAACGGGACGACAGGGCGTCCGAAACAGTCTCGCCACCTACCGGGTGGGGCGGGCCGGGCGATCCTTGTGAGGGGGCCGCGCGGCAGAATTTCCCAAAAGGGACGCCGAACTATAGCCGGGTTCCGGGGTCCTGTCGATGGGGAGGGACGGTCGGAAAAGTTCCAAACGCCCGGATTTGCAGCGCGATATCGCGGAATGTGCTATGAAACACCACCAAGCATGACACAGAACCCATTTAGCCGCTTTCCGCCCGAGCCCGGCCCTGTGGTGAGGCCCGTCCATCCCGGAGTGCCGGACCCCGGGACCCCGGGGATGGCGTGGCTGGCGGGATTGATCGCCGTCGTGTGCTTTGCGACGGTGGTGTATCTGAATCAGGTCTCGACCGCTTCGAGCTCGACCCAGAAAGCCGCGAAGGCGGTCTCGACGCAGCAGGCGATCGACCTTGCCGATCCCGTCACGCTGGCGATGAAAATGGTCGTCAAGCTCGCCCATCTTTTCGACAATGGCGATCAGACCTCGCGGGCCCAGTGGTTGGCGCAGGCGCAGAGTCCGGTGACCGATCCGGCAAAGCGATCGGAAGTGGAGCGTGTGCGCGAAGCGATTGTGCACGCCGAGATTCTGAAGGGCGAAGACGGCGCGAAGGAGGCGGATCGACTCTTCGACGCGATGGAGTCGGAATTCGCCGATCGGCCGGATCGGCTTGCCCGGAAGTTGGAGGAAGACGAGCAAGAGCGCATCGAGCAGGCGAAACAGGACATCGCGACGCTGCGGCAGGTCTACTCATTGGGAGGGGCGGGCGACGCTGCACCACTGACTGAAGAACAGCGCCAACGGCTGATCCAGCGGCACGATTGGTTCGCCAAGGTTGCGTTTACGTTCGGAAAGCCGGAATCCGATCCGGAGCGCGCGGCGCTTCTTTCGGGAGGCGGCGCGCTCATTGCCGGGATTCTGCTCATCGTGGTCGCGGGTCTGGTCGCGGCGATGGGCGGGATGGGCTGCTCGATCGCGATGGTGGTGCTGATCGCGACAGGCAAGATCAGGCGGCGATTTGTGGCGCCCGCGCCCGGGGGCAGTTTCGGCTGGGAATTGCTCGCGGCGTTCTTGGTCGCGTTTCTGGGGTTCAGGGTTGCCGCGACGATACTCGGCGCGGTTCTGGCCGGAACGGGCTCGCCCCCGGCGTGGTATGCGTACGTCGCACTTGGCGGCCAATGGCTTGTGGCGCTTTCGATTTTCTTTCCGCTGCTTCGGGGCGTGAAGTTTGGCGAGTATCGAAAGCTGGTTGGCTGGACGGCGGAGCGAGGGATCTTCCGAGAGATCGGGGCGGGAATATTCGGATATCTGGCGGGGCTGCCGATCGTGTTCGGCGCGCTGCTCTTTTCGCTCTTGCTGAATTTCCTGATTCACTGGTGGAGCGGAAAAGACGCAGAGACACCGGAGAATCCGATCCTGGAGATTGCCGGACGGGGCGACACGATCCTGCTGGTGCTGCTTTTCACGCTCGCGACGATCTGGGCGCCGATCGTGGAAGAGACAGTGTTCAGGGGCGGGGTGTTTCGCGCGATGCGGGCGCACGTGGGATTCGTGGTCGCGGCGATCGCGAGCGCCCTCGTGTTCGGTTTTATGCACGGCTATCAGGTGCAGTTGCTCGGGCCGGTCATTGCGATCGGGCTTGTTTTCGCTCTGATCCGCGAGTGGCGGGGGAGCATCATCGGCCCGATGGTCGCGCACTTTCTGAACAACGCGACGATCTTGGGAATCCTGTTCCTGGTGTTGACTGCCGCGGCGTGAGGCTCAGATCAACGGCTTTCGGGCGTGCCAATCAGTGGCCCTTTCGAATTGTTGAGCGATTCGCAACATGCGTGCTTCATCGAACGCGGGCGACACGATCTGAACGCCCACGGGCAGTTGTTTCCCTTCGACCGAGGCGAAACCGGCTGGGATCGACATCGCCGGTAGGCCCGCGAGGTTGATCGTCACGGTGTAGACATCTTCGAGGTACATCGCGAGCGGGTCGCTGGTTTTTTCGCCGACCTTGAACGCGGGCGAGGGGCTTGCGGGCATGAGCACGGCGTGGCAATCGGCGAAGACGCGGTCGAAATCCTGCTTGATCTTGCGCCGGACCTTGAGCGCGGTGTTGTAATACGCGTCGTAGTAGCCGCTGCTCAGAACGTGCGTCCCGAGCATGATGCGGCGCTGCACTTCGGGACCGAATCCTTCGGAGCGGGTCTTGCAGTAGAGATCAAACAGGTCTTCCCCCGGCGCCAGCTTCGCGCGGTGTCCGTAGCGGATGCCGTCGAAGCGGGCGAGATTGCTCGAGGCCTCGGCGGGCGCGACGATGTAGTACGCCGCGATTCCGTGGTCGAGCAGGGGCAATTCGACATCGACGATCGTGGCGCCGAGTTTCTTGTAGGTCGCGATGGTTTCTTCAAAGACGCGGGCAACTTCCGGGTGATTCGCATCGCTGCGTGCCTGGCGGGGGACCGCGAGGCGCAGGCTATCAACCGGTGTGTCGAGCGACGCGAGCAGATCCGGCATCGGCTCCTGCGACGAGGTCGTGTCGAGAGGATCGTGGCCGCAGATGACAGAAAGAGCGAGCGCGGCATCTTCCACCGTGCGCGTGAGCGTGCCGATCTGATCAAGGCTGCTCGCGTACGCGACCAGGCCGTATCGGCTGATGCGCCCGTAGGTTGGTTTCACGCCGACGATGCCGCAGTGCGATGCGGGCTGGCGGACCGAGCCGCCGGTATCGGAACCGAGCGCGAGCGGCACGATTCCAGCAGCGACCGCCGCGGCACTGCCGCCGCTGCTGCCACCGGGGACTCGCGAGATATCCCACGGATTAAACGTGGGCCCGAAGCACGAGTGTTCGGTCGATGAGCCCATCGCGAACTCGTCGAGGTTGGTCTTGCCGATGATGACGGCACCGGCGTCGATGAGTTTCTGGACGGCCGTGGCCGTGTAGGGAGATTCGTAGTTCCGGAGAATGTTGCTGGCGCAGGTGGTCTTGCCCCAGGAGAGGCAGAGGTTGTCTTTGATCGCGATCGGGATGCCCGCCAGGGCCCGCGAACCCGCGCCTTCTGACTGTGGCTGCGAGGTGCACGCGAGCGCACGCTCCTCGAACACTTGCGTGAACGCATGAATCTTCGGTTCGACTTCGCCGGCGCGTTTCAAAGCGGCGGAAACGCGATCAGTTGCCGACCCGGAGAGTGTGGCGGCACGCAGCGTCACTTGCCTTCCTTTTCGAGCTTGAGGAGCACCGCTTCCTGAAACCCGCCGATCGGCTTGCGGCCCTTGTGCCCGTACATCCAATCAAAGACGTCCGCCCGATTGACGGAGACAGAATCGCCGTTTCTCAATTCAACGTCGGCCACCGGATCGTTCGCGAGCGTTCCGCTTAGCACATCGCCCTTGATCTGCTGGACCTCCACCCACATGTACTCGTGATCTTCCGATCCTCGCACGGCAAAACCCGTCTTCACAAGAAATACATCGCCAACCCGGCGCTTCTCGAACGCTGCTTGAAATTCCGGGTATCTCTTGAGCGCTTCCTCGCGTGCCGCGATCATTTCCGGATTGTCTTTGGAGACCTGGACGAGCGTGTCTTCGCTCTTCTTGTCGCAGGCGACGAAGGCGAGCGAGGTGACACACACAAGGGTGCAGAAGAAGATCGATCTCACGCCCCGCCCCCTTCCCCCAGCACCTTGGGCACTTTCACAAACGGCGGCATGGTGTCGGGGGCGATCTTCATGAGAGCGTCATTGCTCAGAGTCGGGCCCGGCACGTCTTCGTCGAAGCGGTTGGTCGTGCCTCCGACGTTGGCCATGGGCTCGACGCCTTCCAGGTTCAGTTCGCGGAGCCGGTTCATGTACCCAAGCACGGCCGACATTCGCGCGCCGTACTGCGCGACCTGCTCATCGGTGAGTGACAGACGCGACAGTTTCGCGATGCGGCGGACATAGTCTGGCGAGAGCGACTCGTGGCTCATGCACCGAGTGTAAGCGGGAAGGGAGCCGCCGCAGCCTGCGAATAGGGGTCCTATCAGGGCTGGAGTGCCGCGATTCGGCGGCACAATTCGTGGGTGAGAGCATGGCTGGATTTGTGCGCATTGACCTCTGCGATCAGCGGACCGCCGAGCAAGGCAAGGTCGCCGATCAGGTCGAGCAGCTTGTGCCGGGCCGGTTCATCGGGGAAGCGAAGCGAGTTGTCGATCGCCCGGCCGTCCGGCGCGATGACCAGCATGTCGCGGGGAGTGAGATGAGGGAACAACCCGGCGGCTTTCATCGCCAGTGCTTCGCGTTCCAGCGAAAAAGTGCGAGCGGGGGCGATCTCGCTCGCGTACCGGGCGGCATCGCCGGTCCACTCAAAGCTCTGCACGGGAATGCCCGAGCCGGCCGGATAGAGCAGTTCGTAGCGGTATCGGAGCTGATCAGACGGCCGCGCTGCGATCCACGCGCCCGAGGCCTCATCCTCGACACGGATCGGCTGCCGCAGGCGGATTTCACGCGCGGGAGCGGCAGCAAACGAGCCGCCCGCGAGCGCCGACGCAAATCCCGCCGCGGATCCATCAAGAATCGGCAACTCGTTCGCGTCGATATTGATGTCGGCATGCCACAGGCCAAGACCGGCGAGCGCCGAGAGGAGATGTTCGACGGTAGCGATCGAGAAGTCGCCAACCCCGAGGACGGTGTTTCGCCCGCCCAGCGGTCCCCCGGCCTGCCGTTGATGCGAAATGAGAGCGGGAACGATGCGTGAAGTGGGGGAATGAATAAACCGCAGGCCGGTCGCGCCGCCCGTGGGGCGAATCCCGATGGAAACCGGCAACGCCGAAAAAAGCCCAATGCCCGAGATGGCGATTTCTGTCGGCGTGCTCATGGGCGCCCTGAAGGATCAGGGTCCGTCGAGTTTGACCTTCTTCAGCACCTGCGAGAGGCGGCGGAAGAGCGCCATATTGCGGACCGCTTCTTTCGCCGGCATGGCGGGTGCGCCCAGCCAGCTTTGCCCGCCGGGAATGTCGCTCATCACGCCCGCACTGGCCCCCACCCGCGCCATGGCGCCGATGTGGATGTTGTCTGCCACGCCCACGCGTCCGGCCAGTTGCACGCCGTCTCCCAGCGTGACCGAACCGGAGAGCCCGACCTGGCCGCAGATGACGCACGAACGGCCGATGCGACAGTTATGGCCGATCTGAACCAGGTTGTCGATCTTGGTGCCGCTGCCGATCGAGGTGCTGCCAAATTTGGCGCGATCGATGCAGGTGTTGGCCCCGATGTCGACGTGATCGCCGATGACAACGTTGCCGATGTGGGGGAAGTGCACCAGGTACTTGCCCCGTCCGCTCGGGTGGCTCTGCAAGGTATAGCCGAAACCGTCGGCACCGATGACCACGCACCCCGCGACACGGCAGTGATTTCCGATGACACAGCGGTCCATGATCGCCGAGCCCGGTCCGATCACCGTGTCCTGGCCAACGGTGGCTTCTTCGCCGACATGGACGCCGGAAACGAGATCGGTGCGGGCTCCGACTTTCGCCCGTGGCCCGACCACGCACATGGGACCGATGTGAGCGCTCGGATCGATCAAAGCGGAAGGATCGACTTTGGCGGACGGATCGATCCCCGGGCTCGCCGGGGTGGGTGCCGGCGCGAGCGCTGAAAGGATTTTCAACTGCGCCACATCTGCGTCCGCGACGACGATGATCGCGCGGCCTTCTGCAACGCTGCGCGGAGGCGAAATCTCTCGAACCAGAATGGCAACCGAAGCCTTGCTCCGATCCCACATCTGCGCATACTTCATGCTGCGGATAAACGTGAGATCGCCCGGTCGGGCGTGATCGATCGCGCCGATTCCGGAGATCGGAACCTCGGCCGAGCCCAGCAGCTCGCCTCCCAGAAGTTCCGCGAGTTTGCCGGCGGTCATCGAGCCCGGAGCGACAACCGTGGAATCCGGCGTCGCGGGGGCAGCGTCCTCAGCGGACGCAGGGCCGGAAGCGACGGAGCCGGGAGCGGGCGTGGTGTTGGCGGTTGCTTGCATGGGAATGTTGGCGCCGATCAGGGCTTCTTCTTTTCGGCGGGCCTCTTGCCCCCGCTGGCGGCGAAATTGGTGTTCATGACCTTGATGATCGCGTCGGTGATATCGAGGGAAGGCGCGGCGTAGACGATGCGCTTCTGCGAGATGAGCGCCGAAACCTTGTTGACGTCATCGTTTTCCTGAAAGGTCAGGACGCGATCGTCGACCATGATGAGATCGATTTCGTTCTTCTCGGCGTACTTGGCGCATGCGTCCATGATGTGGCCGTGCACTTCCTTGAACAGATCGCCCTTCTCGATGTTGATGATGCCCTGGAAGGCCTGCTGCTTGGCGTTGGCCGTTGCAGTCATTTCCATCAGTTTTACGGCTTCTTCGCGCCGACCTGTGTCTTTCAGGTCGAGGAGCTCGAGTTTCTTTTGTCCCTCCTCGATCTGCTTGACGAGAACGTTCAATTCGGCCTGCCGGGCCTCCGACTTGGCTGCGATCTTGCTCTGGCCCATCTTGACTTCGTCGAGATCGTTGATGACCTTTTCGATATTGATGAGCGCGATGCGGGACGTGTTCGCGTTACCGGCGTTCTGCGCGTGAACCGACATCGCGCCGGCCCCGGCGATGGAAGCCGCGATGATGCCCGCACCGATCCAACCCGCCAAACGACCGAAGGACCTGCGACCAGTATTCATGAAGGATGTGTCCAGGGCGTGCGCGGACAAATTCCGTCACGCGGGGCACGCCTCCCGGTGACGCAGAGAGCATGATACGGGAGAAATCGGGGGAGAGTCGGACAGCACCGGACCCGGCGAAATCGCCCCTGGCGCGATCAGAAAGGCACGTCGACGCTGAAAGTGAAGAGGCGGGTGCTGTCAGTCGGTTGCTTCACGATCGGAAAACCAAAGTCGAACGCCAGCGGCGCGCCCGAGAGTTGAGGGATGTTGATGCGGAGTCCCGTGCCGACCGAAACGCGGTAGTCGTCGAATCCGGGATCGAAGAGCACGGTTCCGGTGTCGACAAAGAACACCATGGCAAGGATCTCGTCGTAGATGGGGACTTTGATTTCGGGATTGAAACTGAACATCCAGGTGCCACCGATGGGCTGGTCGCTTGGCAATCCGGTATCGAATGCCACGGTTCGGGGCGAAACGGTGCGGAAATCAAAGCCGCGAAGGTCGGAACCACCGAGGTAGAACCGATCGTTCACCGGCACCGCGCTACGACCTTGGGGGATGTAGCCGACGCGGGTATGAAAAGAAAGAGTGGTTGTGCGGCCCAGGTAGTCCTCTTGCAGCGGGATGAACATCTGGTGCTCGACGCGGAAGACGTTGAAGTTGTAGGTGCCGTAAACCTGATCAGCGCCGAGTTCGATCTTGGATCCTCGCGTGGGCTGGACCGGATCATCGAACGTGGAGCGGCTCAGTACCAGCCCGGCCCGATAGATGTTGGAAGAGCCCTGCGATTCGTAGATATCGACGGCAGACGACGGAGGAATGTCGTAGATGACGGCCTTCTCGAAGCTGAGCGGAACGGTCGCCAGCCAGCGCGTTCCAAAGCGCCGGCTGATGGCAAAGCGCGGTCCAACCCGCTGCTCGCTGTATTGGTCGTAGGTGCGCTGGTTATAAGCAAAGGCCGCGGAGCCCGCAAAATCGGTCTCGAACAGGTAGGGCTCGGCCAGCGAGATTCCGTAGCTCTGCACCTGGTCGCCGGGCAGAGCGGTGATGTTGAACGTCTGCCCGCCGCCGCGGAAGGCGCGCCCGCTGAAGAGTTCTCCAGCCGTGTCCGGCGTGTCGGCGATATCAAAGTTCCGCTGCGTGATCGAGATGCGGCCCAGCACGCCGCCGTCGCTGCTGATGGCGGCACCGACGTTGAACTCGCCCGTGTTGGTTTCTGCGACCTCGACGAGTACATCGCGGTGTTCCGGGTCGGTTTCTTCCGCCTTCTGGGCGGTGATTCGCACCCGCTGATTGTCGAATGTATTGATCTGCTTGAGCCGGCGGGTGCTGTTCTCAAGGGCCACCGTGTCGAGGGGGCGATCGGGCTGCAACTCGATCTGACGGCGTGCAACCTTCTGCTGCGTGATGTCGTTTCCTTGGATGATGATCTCGCCGGTCTTGTATTCGTTTCCCTGCGTGATGAAGATCACGATGTCGACCTGGGGCAGCGTCGTGTCGCGCCGTTCGCGCCGGGTGACCTGGGCGTCCACGTACCCCATCATGCCGAAGGCGTTGGCGAGCGCCTTGATCGATTTGTCGAGCTTGTCCACGCTGTACACATCGCCGGGCTTGATGAGCATCAGGCCCTTGGCCTGATCGGATGAAATCTGCCCGTCGTGCGACACAAACACGTTCCGGCTGGCTTCGCCCGGCCGGGATTCCGGCCCGAGCACCAGCATCTTCTCGCCCGGCTTCATGTCTGCCTGGGCTTCGGCGATCGTCTGAAACGATCGGGAGTACTCCATGTAGAACGTCTCGACGCTGCGGAGCGTGTAGACCGGCCCTTCGTCTATGAGGAAGGTAACGATCGCTTCCTTGCCGGTCGGCGCCGGGCGCACCTCGCGGTCCACACGCACGTCCAGGAATCCGCGATCCTTGTAGAAGCGGATGATGCTGCCCACATCGTCATCAAGCACGTCATCGTCCAGCGGGCCGCGGTTGAACAGCCACGCCGTCTTGGTCTTGATGACCGGCTGGATCTCGTTTGGGCCGAAACTCCGGTTTCCCTCGAAGCGGATGCCGACCACCTTGAGCCGCTCACCCTCGCGAATGTTGAAGATCACGATGCCGCTCTTTTCGAGCTGCTCCTCGTCCACCGAGACGCGGGCGAGGTAGAACCCCTTTTTCCGGTAGAGGGCCTCGATGCGCCGGCTGGCTCGCTCCAATTGCAGCGGATCGACCGGCGTGCCCCGCAGAATGTCCACTTCCTTATTGATCTGCTGGTCGCTGAACTTGCGGTTCCCGACGCTCTGAACGTCCTGAACGATGGGCTGGAGCTGCAGGATGTAGATCAGCGCAACGCTGCCGTCGTCGTAGGGCTGAACCCGCGTCTCGACCTGCTTGAATCGGCCCAGCCGATTCAGGCGCGTGATGTCGGCCGACACCACCTCCTGGTCGTACGCGGCACCTTCGCGAAGCCGCAGCTGGTTGCGGACTATTTTTGCGGTCTCTTCGTCCACCGGTTCGAAGGTGACGGCCTCGCCGTCCTGCTTCGGGCGCACGGGCTTTACGAGCTGGATTTCCCGCACCGGTCGTCCTTGGAAAACTTCCAGATGCACATCGGGCGTGCCGGGCTTGGGTTCGTCGCGCTGAAGCGGTCCATCCGTCGGGGGCGCTCCAACCGGGCGGCTCGGTTTCGCGTCTGGCTGCGATTGAGCGCTCGCGCTCGATCCAATCGCGCAGCACACCAGCAGCGGCAACACCGCGCAGATCTGAAGCAACTGGCCGGAACGCGTCTTCACGTGGTGGGGACGATACACCGTCTTGCGACTCTTCACAAATCCGATCGCGCGGATCAAGAGCGTCGAATTCCAAAACTTTCTGAAGTTGGACGGCTCCGCGGGGCGATCGCTAGAACTCGTGCCGCTCCGGGTGTAGATTTGCCTCCCCTCGGCGCGGCCGCGGCACGATGGACATTCCTGTGGGGTCTTGCATGCACCGTCTGGTTCGTTCAATCCGGCTCTCGGGAATTCTCGCGGCGGCGTGCCTGACCCTGCTTTCGGGTCTGGCCCTTGTCTGGTTCTTTGTTCAGCCCGAAACGCTCCCTTTGCTGTCCACTTGGCAACTCGCCGCGATTCTCGCTGCGGTTGTGCTCCCGGGGCTTTGTCTGGGGGCGTGGCAGGCCGATCGGCAGGCTTCGGCGCAGGTTCCGCGAGCTTCCGCCAAGCGGGGTGCGAGCGCGGCGCAGGACCCTCTTCGGACACCGGCCACATTCTCTCGAAGCGAATCGCCCGCACCGAAAACTGCGCCGGCCCGCTTGGATGCGGGTCCGGAGCCGCTCTTGCCGGTCGGGCGGCTGTCGCCCGGAGGGCGCAGTATCCGCGCCGATCGGTCGATTCACCGTCACCGGCGCTCGGCCCGCGTTTGAGTTGAACCGGTCCGCGGTATTACTGCAGATTCACCGGCATCACGACGTAAACAAAATCGCCGCCGCTCTTGACGACGCCGGGCTTGTTCGCGGCCTTCAACTCCATGATCACCTGCGGATCGCTGATGACCTTGAGCGCGTCGGTGATGAAGGTCGGGTTGAACCCGATCTCGATGTCCTCTCCCTCGTAGCCGGCCAGATCGATATCGACCTTGGCCTCACCCATTTCGGGTGCGCGGCTGGAGAGTTCGAGGTGCTTTTTCTTGGCGGAGAAGTTCATGCGCACGCCGCGCGATTCCTCGTTGGTCAGAAGCGCCGCCCGGCGCACCGCGCTTGAGAGCACGTCGCGGTCGAACGTGACTTTCTTGTCCTGATCCTTGGGAATGACGTCCTCGTAGGGAGGGAACGCACCCTCGACCAGGGTGGAGCTGAGCACCGAGTGGGGGGACTCGCTCTTGGCGCCGCCCCCAATGGCGAAGAACACCTGATTGTCGGTGATCGCGATCTGCACGTTCTCGTCAGGGTTGCCCAGCAACCGCTGCAGCATGGTCAGCGCCTTGGTCGGCACGATGCACGAGATGGTCTTGGCGTCCTTGTCTCCGCCTCCGGAAAGCGTGGAGCGGCAGAGCGCCAGACGGCGGCCGTCGGTCGCGACCATTTCCAACTTCTTGCCATCGCGCTTCATCAGCACGCCGTTAATCGCGTAGCGGCTGTTCTCGCGGGCGGTCGCGAAGAGCGTCCGGGCCACGGTGCTGGTGAGCAGGCCGGCGTTTTGGGTGAACACCGCTTTTGCCTTCGCTCCTTCGCTGCCCGAGATCACTCCGGCGATGTCCGGCACGGGCGGGAAGTCGGCAACTTGATAACCGAAGACCTTGAAGTGAGCGTCCTGACCCTTGATGTGGATCATCTCGGCTTCGGTCTCGAGCGTGAGGGTCGGCTCGGAGTCTTCCGCCGACACAATCTGGCGCAACTTGTCCGCCGGGATCAGCGCCTCGCCCGGCTGCTGCACATCGACCTGCGCAAGGCGCAGGCGGAGAGAGATCTCCGCATCGGTCGCGACCAGTGTTACCTCGCCCACGTTCCCCTGCTTGGATGCCGTGATCTTCACGCACGTCAGTTGAACCTTGGGCGTGCGCGCCGCAACAGCGCCCGAGATGAGGTTGATGGCGTCCAGGAGCGCGCCGCGATCACAGATGACTTTCATCGTCTTCTCCAAAGCAATACGGATTCCGCGCCGCCCAGACAGGCCGGCATCGGGTCGGGAGTGTACCACTCGCCGATCCTGCGCGGCACACTAGGAATAGATTGTCCTGATCCTGCTCCCAAACAGATTGGGCTTTCCCGCCCCAAGGGGGCCTCTTGAGTCCAAGCACGGCGGGCGGGGGGGCGAAAGCCGGCCCTTGGGTCAGATTTCATCCGAAAACTGCCGGCAAGGGAGTTGTCAACCGGGGATGGTTTGCGGATACTCACCCGTTCAATTGCGGGCCGCGCTATTGGTGTGCGGGCTTATAGGACTTTGCAGGGGCCGAAAGGGCTTCCCGTCGCGAGGTCCAAGCAAAGTCGTCCGACTCGACGTAGGTGCTTGTCCCACCGCCGACGCGTGTCGGCGGCGGGGTGACGGTGTCCTTTGACAGCAGTGGGACCGAACAAACCGATCCGCGGAGGTCCAACCCGATGTCATTCGAAGCCGCCGTCCACGCACAAGCCATTGAAATCGATCGACTCGCGCTCGAGATGACCGCCGCCGCCGGCAGCGGTCACCCGAGTTCGTCCATGGGCATCGGCCACCTGGTCACGGTGCTCATGTTCCACACGATGCGGTGGAGCCCCGATTACCCCGATTACCCGACCAGCGATCGTTTGGTCTTGTCCGAAGGCCACGCCGTCCCCGCCGTTTACGCGGCGTGCGCGAAGCTTGGTGTGATGTACGGCAAGGACCCGAACAACCGCAAGCGCCTGACCATCGACGACCTCAAGACCCTTCGCTCGGCGAATAGCGACCTTGATGGTCACCCGAACCCGATGGAAGGTTTCCCGTTCTTTGATTCGGCGACCGGCTCGCTGGGGCAGGGGTTGAGCGTCGCGGCGGGCCTGGCGGAGGCTGCCCGGCTGGACGGGATCGACAAGCACATCTACTGCATCATCGGCGATGGCGAATCGCGCGAAGGGCAGATCAACGAAGCGCTCGATTACATCATCGATCACAAACTCAACCGCGTTCTGCCCATTTTCAACTGCAACGAGTTCGGCCAGTCCGATCGCGTCAGCGGCCAGCAGAGCGCCGAATGCATGGAGGCCAAGCTTGAGGCGTATGGCTTCGACGTCAAGGTGATCGACGGGCACAACCCCACGCAGATCAAGAACGCGTTCGACGCGTTCGAGAAGGCGACCAAGCCGATGGCGGTCGTTGCCAAAACGGTCAAGGGTTGGGGCGCCGAATCGATGCAGGGCGCCGGTTGGCACGGCAAGATCGCGACGGGCGAAGCGCTCAAGAAAGCCCTGGGAGAACTCGACCAGAAGCGCATGGAACTGACCAGCAGCCTGGCGCAGAGTGATTCGTTCACGATCGAGCCGCCGCCCGAGATCAGCGCGCCGGACCTTGCGACCGGCGACATGCCGACCTTGTCCGAGGCGATGAAGGCCTTCGACATGGAAAGCCTGTTTCAGTCGGGCGTCATCGCGACGCGCCGGGCGTTCGGCATCGGGCTTCGCGCGCTGGGCCGCGTGAACAAGAAGGTTGTCGTTCTGGACGCCGATGTGCAGAACTCGACCTTTACCGACATGTTCCGGAAGGATCCGGGCTCGACCGATCGCTTCTTTGAATGCAAGATCGCCGAACAGAACATGATCGGCGTGGGCACGGGCCTCTCCGCCGGGGGCAAAGTTCCGTTCATGGCGACTTTCAGCAAGTTCTTCACCCGAGCCTACGACCAGATCGAGATGGGCCTCTACTCGGGCGCAAACCTCAAGATCGTCGGCAGCCACAGCGGCATCACGCTCGCCTCCGATGGCCCGAGCCAGATGTCGCTCCCCGATGTCTCCTGGTTCCGTGCGTTCACCACGATGAAGGACCATCGGGGCAATCCCGGGTTCTACATCCTGCAGCCCAGCGATGCGTTCGCGGCGTACGCCCTGGTCGGCGTCATGGCCGAGTACGAAGGCTGCTGCTACATGCGGACGCTCCGTGCCGACACCGAGTTCCTGTACAGCGACAAGGACGTCTTCAACCTCGGTGGCTTCCAGACGCTGACCGAAGGCAAGGACCTTGTGATCGCCGCGACGGGGTACATGGTGCACGAAGCGAACAAGGCGATCGAACTGCTTGATAAGGCCGGCATCAGCGCGACGCTGCTCGACATGTACAGCATCCCGTTTGATACCGACGGCGTGCTGGATCACATCAACAACGCGGGCGGCAACATCATCACGCTGGAAGACAATTACGGCGGCGGCTTGGGTTCGGCGATTGCCGACGCCCTCACCGAGAGCGGCGATGCGTTCCGGCTGAAGCAGATGCATGTGACGCGGATTCCCAAGAGCGCCAAGACGCCGGACGAGATGCTCAAGATGTGCGGGCTGACGGCGCAGGACATTCTCAAAGAGACCAAGAAGCTGCTTGGCGTGGATTGAGAAGGCGTTCACCGCCGAGGCGCAGAGGCACAGAGAAGAAATGAAGCAGGGGAGGCGCGAGAGGCGTCTCCCCTTTTTCAATTGGCGGGCGGGGTGCGAGTGCGCGAGCTGCCGCACTCGGGGCAGTTTGAATTCGGAGATGCCGCCGAGAGGTCGTAGCCGCAGATCGCGCACGCCCCCACGCGAGCGCGGCGGCGGGCGATGAAGTCCAATCGCCAAGCGATACCGGTGGACAGAAGTATTGGAATGAGCAACGCGTAGATGGGAACGCGCGCGTACCAGTAACGGGTTCCGGAGGGGGAAGCTACCTTGCCGCTCAACACGCCGGTCAGGCTCGTACCCCAATAGCGGTCTTGCGTGTTGAATTCAAAGTGCAGGAAGGGCGACCAATCACTCTGGATCACATAGCCGTCCCAGCCGAACGGTCCGGCGTTCGGCGAGCTGTTATGACCGAATTGAAACGCGAAGGGGATCAGCCCGACCCACCAGCCATTCTGCCCGCGCCATCGCACCACCCACGGCACGCTGCAGGCGGCGAGTAGCAGCAGAATGCCGGTCAGTACGGCTCCCGCCCACTTCACCGTCTTCCTGATCTTGGGGTGCGGCTTCACGGCGTGAGTCTACCCGCAGCGCTCCTCACGCTTATCCGGTCCCTTCGCATCGAATTGTTTCGTTGCGTGCCTGAGCCGAACTTGTTCTCGGCAGCACAGTCGCGCCAAGCAGTCCATCCCGAGCTCTGTCGCGAGTTTCACGGCCATCTGAATTGCCCGGGCACGATCCGTTCCCCATATTGAATGCGGGACAACGTTCGATGCGGGCGGGTCGGCGTGGTATCGCCGAAGTCCAAGCGAGCGCGGTCAGCGGGGAGATTCACATTGTCCAAGACTCATGTCATTGTCACAACGATTGCCGCGGGCGTAGCTGTCGGTATTTGTTCCACAAGCCAGGCGGCACTGATCTCGATCGGCGGCCTCAGCAGCTCGAGCACCGAGCACCTCGGTCTCTTCACGGGTTCGCTGAACTACACGTTCCAGAGCGGCACAACCGGTCTGCTTCAGGTCACGCTGACCAACACCAGCCCCGTCGCCGGGGGCGGGTTCCTCACCGGCTTCGTGTTCAATATCGCCAGCGCCGATTCACAAGCCTCCGCGACGCTCACGAGCGCCAGCAACTCGGCATTCAAGAATGCGCCCAGTCAGAACGCCGCCCCCTTTGGCACATTCAAAGCCGGCGCGGCGCTCGGTGCGAACTGGTCAGGTGGCGGCAGCCCGAATGGCGGCATCGCTGTGGGCTCGACCGCGAACTTCACCTTCACTGTTTCCGCGAGCGATGCTTCCGCGTTGACGTCGTCCAGTTTCGCGGCTGCCTCGGGTGGTGACGACTTCGCCGTGCGATTCAAGGGCTTCGCCAACGGCGGGTCGGACAAGGTGCTCGGCGCGATGGTCCCGGCACCGGGAGGCGCTGCGGCGCTTGCGTTCGCCGGGCTCTTGGTCGCCAGACGCCGACGAACCGTCGGGTAATTCTTCGGGTTACACACTCCGCACACGCACAGCGGTGAACACCGGGCAACAGCCCGGTGTCTCCGCGCGCATCACGGCTTCACATAAAGCGAATCAGCGTTGATTACGAGGCTGGTTCCGTTTCCCTCCGCCACGGTGCCGACCACCGACACGATCGCCAGAGGTTTCAAGCCGTGAACGCCGTTCAGGTCGGCACGGATTGGCTGTCCGTTGGCGCTGACGAATTGAATGGTCGCGCTGTTCGCCGCGAGCACGTCGGACGGTTCGCAGCAGTAGTCCCACGGCGTCTGGCAGGAGTCCTTGGTTTCCTCGCCGCAGTACTTCACGCCAAGGTCGACGATCGTGAAGACCGATCGGCCCTTCACAAAGGGCTCTTCACCCATGCCGATCCGCCCGACGAGCACTACCTTGTCTCCGCCCTTCGCGAGTGCCTTGACATCTTTCACGGGCTTTGCATCGGCAGGGGGCGAGGCGAGGAATGCATTTGCAGGAATCGCCGAGGGCGCAGCGCCCGTCGTGTTCGCCGGTGCCGGTGTGGAGCCGGATGCTTCTTTTCGTTCGCAGGCGCCCACAATCAAGGCAACCACGGCAAGATTCAAGACAAAGAACTGACGCATGACATTTCTCCAGCATGGTTTTCTGTTCTGATTCAACATACGGCTACACCGCTTTAAGCGACTCGGGAATCGGGAGTTTGAGACATCGATACGCGGGGGGCAAAGCTCCGAGCAGGCCGAGGCACAAGCCGATCGAAAGTGCAAACAGCAGCGCGGGCGCATCAATCCGCAGGCCGAACGCGCCCATTGAGAATTGGACGGCGAGGCCGTCGAGGAAAAACACGCCGATGGCGCACGCGATGAGAGTCCCCGTCGCACTCGCGAGGCATGATTCCTGCACGAGGCTCACGATCACGGCGCTGCGCCGGAAACCGAGACATCGCAGCATTCCGATTTCGCGCACGCGTGAGGCGAACGCCGCGTACATCGTGTTCAACCCGCCCAGCACGCCGCCGGCCGCGATGAGTACCGCCGTCACCCAGACTACGACGCGAATGGGGGCAAAGAATGCGGCGAGGCGGCTGTAGTAGGCCGATTCGCTCATCGAGGTGATCTCAAGATCCAGCCGGCGCCGGCAGAACGTTTGTATGTCGGCCAGTTCGGCCGCCTCGGGTCCCTCCCCCAGGGTTGCCACGACACACGAATCGGTCTCGCGCTTGGTGGCCTCCTTCAGATCGTTCAGTGGCATCCAGATCTCGGCATCGATCAGTGACTTCGGTGCGGCCAAAACGCCCGAGATGTGCCAATCGCGCCCGTCGATCCGCACCGACTGTCCCACGGCGAGTGCATCCTGTGGCACGCCGAGTTTCGTGTTTGCCAGGCGACCAACCAGAATCTCATCGTGTCCGGATCGCGGCCAATCTCCCTCGACAATCTGCACCTGTTCGTGCACGAGCAGGGCGGCCGGAGTTACTCCGCGCACCAGAATCAGCCGCCCTTCGCGAGAGCCGTTCCCCGCGACAATCGGCAATTGCACATGAACTTCCGGCGAAACAAACGCTGCTCCGCCCTCCGAGCGCAGTCCCGGCACTGTCGCTTGTAAGAGCGACGCGGTCGACGCGGGGATTTCGCTCCGCTCGATGCTCTCTTCGCTGCCGATTCCCATGATGAGCACGTTGCCACCATCGCCGGCGCGTCGGAGGCTTTCTGTCATGCCCCGCACAAAGCCGCCTGCGCCGAGCACCAGCAGCACGACGAGCCCGCTCCCCAGCACACTGAGCGCCAGCCGGGGGATCGAGCGCCCGAGGTTCCGAACTGCATATGACACGGGTAGCAATCGCATATTCACACCGCCCGAAAGCTTTCTGAAATCTGTCTGCGCGAAGCGCTCAGGGCTGGGAGCAGCGCCGCCAGAATGCCCGCGCCCGCCGTGATAGCCAGGCCGATGGCGATGAGCACGGGTTCGGCGTTGACGTTCATGCTCGTCCCCTCGACCGACATGCTGAAGTTCCCGAAGCGCAGCACCGCGAACGCGGCGAGGCTGCCGATCGCTCCGCCCGCGAGGCACAGAGCGGCGCTTTCGGCGATGATGAGACGTGCGATCAATCCGCCCCGGAATCCGAGCGTTCGGAGCACGGCGTGTTCTTTGATGCGATCGCGCACCGAAAGCGCGATCGCGTTGCCCGCGAGGGCGAGCACGCCGGCCAGCGCGCCCCAGCCGATGTACTTGGAAAAGCCGACTAGTTGCACCAGATCGTGCGCCGCCCGGGCGACAAACGCCGATTCCGGGCGTGTGTCGGTCGGCTCCGAATCGGTGCGGAATTCCTCATCGATGGCGCTCGCGATTTCGGGAAGACGCGCCGGATCCTTCACCCGCACGTTGAACTGCGTGACGATGCCGTCGCCCCCGCGCTTGGCCGTGCCTTGCAGAAACGCGAGATCAACATACGCCACGTTCTGATCCTGCGCGTTTTCAGAACGCACGATGCCCGCGACATAGACGTCTATGCCCGCTGCGGAAAGCGTCTGCCCGACCTTCACGCCCCGGCGCGCGGCCAGTGTCTCGCCCACCAGCGCCGCGTCGCCGCGCCGCTTCCACTCTTCGATCGATCCCGAGAGGATCGTCGCGCCGCCCGTGATCGACGCGATGTTCTCCCGCGGCACGCCCCGGAACGTCACCGTGTCGAGGCTCGCCCCGCAGTTGTTCACCACGATCTTCATCGGCACAACCGATTCAACCCCGGGGATGCCCGCGATCCGTCGCGCGTACGAATCCGGCATTCGGCTTGTCGCCGGGCAGAATCGGTTTTCCCGGTACACCACCAGCGTGACTTCTTTGCCCGTTACTTCGGTCGCCTCGGCGACGCCGCGTTGGAGCGCCTGCACCGACACGAACAGAAACATCGCGACGGCGACACCGAGCATCGTCAGGATCGAGCGTGCTGGGTGGCGAGAAACCTGCTTGAGGATGTAAGGGATGTACTTTGGTGACAACATGGCGTGAACTCCGAAGCGATTTCAATGAGCCGCGGCAAGTCCGCTCTCAACCAGACGCCCTTTCTCAAGATGCAGGGTGCGATTCGCATGCGCTGCGCACCCGGGGTCGTGCGTGACCATCAGGATGGTCTTGGACATCTCGCGGTTGAGGCGAACAAGCAGTTCCATCACCGCCGCCGCGGCGGCGCGATCCAGGTCGCCCGTTGGCTCGTCCGCCACGATGATCGCCGGGTCGGTCACGATGGCCCGCGCGATCGCGACCCGTTGCTCCTGCCCGCCCGAGAGTTGGCGGGGATAGTGGCTCGATCGATCGGCCACGCCGACGAGCGCGAGCGCGGTAGCGACGCGTTCATGCCGCTCTCTGCGCGACAGTTTGTGCAAGAGCAGCGGCAGCTCCACATTCTCGTACGCCGTCAGCACGGGTACGAGGTTGTACAACTGGAAGATGTAGCCGATCTCCGCGCTCCGCCAGTCGGCCAGCGCGCCGTTGGAGAGGCCGCTGATCTCGACACCTCCGATCGTCAGGGTGCCGCCGGTGGGCCGATCGATCCCCGCGATCAGGTTGAGCAGCGTCGTCTTGCCGCTGCCCGATGGACCCATCAGCGCCAGAAAATCGCCGCGATCGACATCGAGATCGAGTTGATCCAGCGGGGTGATCAATTCCGGGCCGCGCCGATAGGTGCGTGCCAAACCGCGGCACTCGATAAGCGTCGGTGTCATGCGCTCTCCTTTTCGCCCGCTGCAACAACCCGCACGCCCTCGTGCAGGTTCGGAGCCGGATTGAGAATGACCCGATCGCCGGGTCGCAGCCCTTCCAGCACGCGCACGCGATCGCCTTGGGTTGATCCCAGTTTGACGCGTCGCCTGACGGCGGTTGATGTTGCACGATCGAGCACCCATGCGGCGCCCTCCGAGCCGTTGATATCCGTCACCCCGCTTCGCGGCACCTCGAGTTCATTCCCAGCAGGCGAGGCGGGCGCGGATTCCGCTCCCGCGTTCGTCCGGATCCGAGCCTTTGCGAGCATTTCCGGTTTCAGTTCCGGGGCTGGATCGACAATCGCAACTTTGATCTGCAGCGTATTTTTCTGGACATCGGCCTCATGCACGAATCGCGTGACCTTGCCCTCGAATGTGCGTCCCGGCAGCGTTTCGGTTGTGATCTCGGCCTCATCACCCACGCGCACCTTTGCTGCGTCGGCCAGCGGCACATCCACGCGGACCTGAAGGTGCGCCGGGTCGTACAGGCGCACAACAACGCCGGCCATCGGGTCGTCGGCGCTCAACATCAGACGCTGCCCAGGGATGACGCGTCGAACCAGCACAACACCCGAAACGGGTGCGACCACTTGCATCCGGTCGAGTACGAGTTGCGCCCGCGCAAGCGAGACCTTTGCGAGCCCGACTTCCGATTCGGCACGCAGCACCTGTGCCTTCGAGGAATGAATGGCCGCCGCCTGCGTCTTGGCCTTGAGTTTCTGCTGGGCGAGATCGCCTTCCGCGATCGCGCCTTTGATCGAAACGGTTTCGCGTCGCTCGATCGCGTCGCGGATCTCCTCGCCCCGGGCGATCTCCATCTCCAGGTTCGCCCGTGCCGCCTCGAGCGCCGCCTCGGCATTCCCGAGCGAGGCCGCCGCGAGGCGCTTTGCAAGTACAGCATCGTCGTCGATCAGGCTCGCGACGACATCGCCAGCTTCGACGCGCTGGCCTTCCAGCACCCGCAGTTCGCGGATCACGCCGTTTTCGAGAGCCGGCACACCCACGTCGTACGGATCGGCCTCGATCCAGCCGGGGGCCTGCACAATCTCGCCGGGCGGCGCGCTGCGCGTCGTTCCTTCGGATGCCGCGAGCAGCACCGCCGGCGCAACCGTCACGCGCAGAGCGGGTCGGAGCGACTCGCGCGCCGTGTACAGCAGCAACGCCGACGCGGCCAGTATCACCGCGCCCGGCACGATCACACGCGTCATCGCGCGCGATGGGGGGCGCGGCACGCGCGCCGCCGCATCGGCGCCGCCGCGGGCGAGTCCGGAAAGATCGTTCTGAGACATCAAGCCATCCTTGCGTTTATTGCACGCACGTATATCGCCACGGTTGATTCGCGCACGAGAACTCGCGCTCCGACGCAAAACGCGCCGGAGCAACGTTCGGCAAATCAATCCGTGCTAGATGGCAAGTCGGATGGTCTTGAGCGCCCCGAGATGAGGTGGCGACTCGGTGGCGCGCCGGGGGATGCCAAAACCCGGTTCCGGCACCGCAACCGGCTGCAGGAGCGCCGCAACGCAGAGGATTGCCAACGGGGGAATCTCGGCTTCGCGATCGGTCCGCGGGTAATACGAAGGCGGATCGACTCGCTTCGCGCACACGCAGCCGGAGCAGTTTGTTTCACATGTGTTGTCGGTGCAGCAGGGCATCATCCCGGCGCTGTCGTCTTCGCAGCACGAAGCAACAGAATCGGCGGTCGGGCACGATCCGCAAACCAAAAGCGCATTGAGGCCGAACGGCGAGATCAGCCCGACCACTGCGAGGATGAGTGCGTAGACCCGGTACACGTGTGTAAATCCTACGCGTTCTGCCGCGGGCCGGTTCGTGGCGCGCCACAGTTGGTTGTCGACCGACCATTCTGCTCGATTCAGCGGATTCCGCGGGACCGAAGCGCGGACGGCTCACATCGACGATTATCGGGTTCCCCGTGACGTGCGTCGCTCCCCTTACGCACTCGTCCGAATCTTGTCCTCGATCGCCCGCAGTTGCCCGCCGAACTCGGTCTCGGTGTCGCGTCGGTTTTCAACCGCCCGAACCGCGTGCATCACCGTGGTGTGATCGCGCCCACCGAAGTAGCCGCCGATTTCCTCGAGCGACAGCCGCGTCATCTTTCGGGCGAAGAACATGCACACCTGGCGCGGCACGGTCACGCTGCGGGGCCGCTTCTTGCTCTGCAGATCGGCCAGCCGAATCCGGAAGAAATCTGTCACCGCCGTGATGATCTGCTGAATGCTCGGCTCGGGCAGCACTTCCGGCTCGCGATCGTTCATCGCGATCTTGACCAGGCTCAGGTCGAGCGCGCGCTGGTGCACCGACATGTACATCTGAATATTGGTGATCGCGCCCTCGAGCTCGCGGATATTGGTGTCGATCCGCGCCGCGATGAAGCAGGCGCAGTCGTCCGGCAAGGCGATCCCGCGGTCTTTGGCCTTGGATTTCAGGATCGCAACGCGCGTCTCATAGCAGGGCGGATCGATCTTCGCGACCAGGCCCCACTTGAACCGGCTCACCAGCCGCTCTTCCAGTGAGGGGATCTCTTCCGGAGCCGCGTCCGACGAGAGCAGGATCTGCTTGCCCTCGTGGTACAGCGTGTTGAACGTGTGGAAGAACTCTTCCTGCGTGCGGTCGCGCTTCGCGAGGAAGTGGATGTCGTCCACCACCAGCACATCCACATCGCGGAAGCGGTGGCGGAACTGCGACATCTTGCCCGATTGCACCGACTCCATGAACTGCGTCATGAAGCCCTCGCACGAGACGTAATAGACCCGCGCCTGCGGCTTGCGGCTCAGGATGCGCAGGCACGCCGCCTGCAAAAGGTGCGTCTTGCCGAGGCCCACGCCACCGTGGATGAACAGCGGGTTGTACTGGCGCCCCTGGCTCTCGCCCACGGCGACTGCCGCGGCCTGCGCGAGTCGGTTGCCCGGCCCGACCACGAAGTTCTCAAAGGAATAGTCCGGATCGATGACCAGCGAGTCTTCGCGGCGTTCGCCAGTCTCGATCACCACCCGGCTGGGCGTTGGCTCGGGCCGTTGGAGAGGTGCTGCGATCGCCGCCGGCTTCACTTCCACAACAGGCGGCTCGATCCGCTCCGCTCCATCGGCCTCGATTGGAGTGGGGGGCAGATCGACCGGTGCATACGGATCTGGAAGCGCCGCACCGTCTGCTGCCACTTCGCTGGGTGCCGGTCCCAAAGGTGCGGCGGGGTGCGTGTCCACCGGCTCGCCGCGCGGGAAGGCGAAGTCTTCCTCGGGGCCGAGGAACCGGATCGAGAGCAGCCGCTGAGAGACGGTTCGTACCGCGTCGTTGAACGCGTTAGCGCAGGTTCGCTGGAGATAGTTTCGATGGATTTCGGATTGGGCACGAAGGTGCAGCGTTCCGGTGGCCAGGCCCGCAACTTCCAACTCGGAGAACCAAGCCCGGCAGATCGTCGGATGGGCTTTGCGCAGATGCTCCAGCATGTCGTTCCACAACTGGCGGTCGGGGCTGATCGTCGGGATGGAGGCGGGGCGGCGTGTCATCGACGTGCTGCGGCGGACGGGAGCGGGCTCCGAGCGACGGGGTAGATCCGAACCGCGCGACGGTAGCGGAGCAAGCGGAGGGTGGCCCGCGTGGCCGGTTTCAGCGTGCGATGCCATGCCGGATCCGATCGGCGTGCTCACGGCTTGACCCCGCGTGAAAGAGTGAACCAACCCCGGCCCGACGGAACGCCCCATCGGGTGCCGCCGAAAGAACCGGCGGAGAACGGGGCCAAACGTACCGCCCGCACGCCGGACTGTCAACCAAAGAAGTGTTTACAGTTGCAGGTGCTTCGCGTCCGCACATTTCTGACGCGCCCGGCCGTTTCCGGCGTCCTGCTCGCGCTCCTGATCTATTCGTTGTGGCGCGTGCCCAGCGCGGACACAACCACCTGTTCGGTTCGCGGATGGACCTTGCCGGGCCTGAAGGTTTCCAAGGCCGAACCGTTCTCGGCGTTTTCGGTGTTTTTGGTTCGCGACGGTGCCGGATTCCGCGTCGAAGATTTGGAAAAGAGCAGCACTCAGGGCCTCCTTGACGCCATGGAGAAAAATCCGGACGATGTCATCCGCGCCATCCTGACGTATGAGCGACACGCCGCCGGCCTCTACGACGTCACGTCTTTTCGAGACGAATACACCATTACCCTCCGCCCGTTCCGCAGAACGCCGCTCACTTCGGATGAATCCGCGAGGGCGAAAGCGGCGTTCGTTGGTTGGCTGGCTTCGAAGAGCGGCGGGAATATGCTCGGAATCGCCGAATCGCTCTCCCCGGTCGGGGAACAGCGAGTGATCCTGAACTGGCCCGGCATCGCCAATACGGCTCTTGCGATCATCGGTTGGTCGTTGTTCGCCGTCTCGCTCGGCTGGGTCGCTCCCGCGGCACGCGCCTGGCGCAAGCGCCGGAGCGATCGCGCATTAGGCGAGGGGCGTTGCCCGCGCTGCGGCTACGCCATCTACGGGTTGCGGGACGGTGTCTGTCCGGAATGCGGAAAGCCGTTCCCGGTCTGATCAGGCTCCGTTCGCTCGGATTCCTATTTAGCGTTTGGGTCCGGCTGCGGCTTTGTCACCGCTTTGAGCGCGTGCTCGGCAATGAAATACAGCGCCATAAACGCGGCCATGGT
This sequence comes from Phycisphaeraceae bacterium, assembly GCA_019636565.1. GTDB lineage: Bacteria > Planctomycetota > Phycisphaerae > Phycisphaerales > UBA1924 > JAFEBO01. The sequence goes on along the minus strand of JAHBXG010000017.1, from coordinate 54,730 downwards.
GATCGCGATCCCGACCAGAGTGAGCCATTTGGGCTGCTGGCTCAAAAACGTTTGAATGTCGGGTGCACGCTTGGCGGCCTCGCTCGCCACCCACGAGACGATGCCCGTCCGCGGCGCCATGCCGATCGCCGTCCCGATGATGTAGGGCAGTAGTTTCACGCCCGAACTGGCCAGCACCAGGTTTGTCAGCGCAAACGGCGAATTCGGCGGCACGCGGATGATCGTGACGATCATCAGCGTCCTCCAGAACCCGTGCCCGACCAGCACCTCGCGCACCTTCCGGGCCTTTTCGTTCGACGCGATCAGGTCCTCAACCTTGTGCTTGCTGAATCTCTTGGCAATCCCATATCCAATCACACTTCCGCCGACAAAGCCCAACATCGCTCCTGGAAATCCGAAGAGGAATCCGAAGACCCATCCGCCGAGGAGAGATTGCCCGTAAGTGGGCAGGAAGCCGACGCCGGCCGAAACGACGAACATCACGACATATGCCAGCCATCCCCACGGGCCGAGCGTGCGGAGAAACTCGGAAATCGGGCCCAGGTACCAAAGGAGTGTGATGCCCAGGACGGCGGGGCTGATGGTCCAGAGCGCGCCGAGCACGGCTGTCGCGCCCATTTCGCGCACGATCTTCCACGCGGCGTCGAGCCGATGCCGCCCGATTTCGTTCACGATCCCGATCGAAACCAAGAGGGCGCCAATAGTGCCGACGATCAGGAAAAAGAGCAATTCATCGGGCTGAAGCACCTTCTCGACAAAGCTGTCCTGAAACTCGACGGTGGCTCGTTTCCACAGGAAGAGGGTGAGCGCGAGGGGCAGGTAGATGACAAGGCCGGCCCGTCCGACCCAGCGCAGCACCGGATGCGGATTGGGCTCTTCGGCCATGGCGGGTGGCGGCACTTCCGGCTTCGAACCGGAATCCAAAACGGGGGCGTCGACGGGCAGGTGGGGATTTGAGGATTCTGGTGGTGAGACGATCAACACGCGAGGGTAGTTCTTCCGAAGCCCGCGCGTGCGGTTTCAGGCCTCCGCCCTTCTAGAGTTCGGCCTACTTCATCATGAGCAATCCCCCGAGCCAGTCCGAATCCCCGTCCGCCAAGCCCCCGGTTCAGGCATCGCAGGATGCCCCGCCGGTTCCCACGCATGTGCTTGAGCAGCAACGCCGCACCAATCGCGACGAAGTGCGGAAACTCGGGATGAACCCCTACGGGACCCGCACCGAAAACCTGCTCACGCTCGCCGAAGCCCGCGCACGGTACGACGAAGGCGCCAACACCGAATACAACGCCAAAGGCAAGGAACCCGGTTATCAGGACAGACGTCCGCGCGTGACCGTCGCGGGCCGCATCATGCTGCTGCGCGACAACGGCAAGTTGCTCTGGATCAATCTTCGCGACGCGACAGGCGATCTCCAGGTCGCGATCAGCCAGAAGGATTGCGCCGAGGCGGGGTTCAAACTCGCGAAATTGACGGACCTTGCCGACATCATCGTCGTCAGTGGCAAGGTCATGAAGACCAAGACCGGCGAGGTCACCGTGTGGGCGGACGATGTGAAGCCCGGCACCAAGAGCCTGGTTCAACCTCCCGAAAAGCACGCTGGCCTCAGCGACGTTGAGATCCGCTACCGCCAGCGCTACACCGATCTCTGGTCGAACCCGGAAACCATGAAGGTCTTCGAGATGCGGTCGAAGATTGTCGGCCAACTCCGGCGCTTCATCGAGAGCCGGGGCTATCTCGAAGTCGAGACGCCGATGCTGCAATCGCTGGCGGGGGGCGCTGCCGCGCGACCGTTCGTCACAAAGATGAATGCGCTCGATATCAACCTGTTCATGCGTATCGCTCCCGAGTTGTATCTGAAGCGTCTGCTGGTGGGGGGGATGCCCAAGGTTTTCGAGATCAACCGCAACTTCCGCAACGAAGGACTCGACAAGCAGCACAATCCCGAGTTTACCATGCTCGAGGCGTATCACGCCTTTGGCGATGTCGAGACGGTGATGGAGTTGACCGAGAGCGCGATCCGCGATGCCGCGGCAATGGTGCATCGTGCCAACGGCGGATCGGGCGATGTGATTCTGCCGTTCGGCGATCTTCAGATCAACTACACCAAGCCTTTCGAGCGGATCACCTACGGGCAACTGTTCGAAAAGGCCTTTGGCTACCCGATGACCGACACGGAGCGCACCCGTAAGGATTTGGCAACGCGCATGCCGCAGCACGCGGGTGCGATCGGGAGCATGGACCCGTGGCTGGTTGTCAATGAACTCTTTGAGATGAAGGGTGAGGATCAACTCGACCCCGCGCGACCGACATTCATCACCGACTATCCCGCGGCGATCTCGCCGCTGACTCGCCCCAAGCCGAGCAACCCCGCCCTCTCCGACCGCGCCGATCTCTTTATCGCCGGAATGGAAGTCGCCCCGCACTACACCGAACTCAACGACCCCGATATTCAGGAGGAGCGATTCAGGGAACAGTTAAAGGGCCTCGACGCGGAAAAGAACACCGAGGAAAACACGTTCCGCACGATGGACCACGATTTCCTGCGGGCGCTCAAGGTCGGCATGCCCCCTGCCGGCGGCATGGGCCTGGGCGTTGATCGCCTTGTCATGATCCTCACGAACCAGCGCACGATCCGCGACGTCATGCTCTTCCCGCTCATGCGGCCGGAGGCGTGAAGCTCTCAAGCCCGATCCCCGCAGGAGGGGCTGGGGAAGGGTTGGTTTTCTTCTTCGCTTGGGCTTTGCCGCGAACAAACCATGTCTTCTCTCACAGCGGCAACTCTCGATTCTCCCCACTCAAGCGAATCGCGTGCAAGCGCACGTCCTCCCCGCCGCCTCAACATTCTCGTCCTCGCCGGATACGTTCGCAGCCTTGACTGGTCCGAAACTCTGTGGGCTCCGGATCTCGCGCACGCGCTCGCGGCAAGAGGCCACAAAGTCGAAGTCGCCGCCGACGGCTGCGATGATCCGACACTGTTTGCCGGGCTCCCGCTCATCGTCCATCGCCCCAATCGCCGCCACTTCGGTGCCGAGCCGTTTCTCTTTCGCTACTGGGCGCGCAGTCTGCTCAGGGCCCGCCCCGAGAGCGTTTGCCTCAGTCTCACGCCCCTCATCTGCGGCGACGTCTGGCTGCCCATCGGCACGCGGGCGAACGAAGTCGTTGCACGCATTCTTTCGGAGCGCAGCCCGGTTGCCGCCGCGATGGAACTGGCGCATCACCCGTGGGTGCTGCATGAGTTGCTCGCCGAACGGCGCGCTGCAAAGGACACGCCTCGTCGGCGCGTGCAGCCCCTCACCATCGGTCCGCACGCCGAGAAATCCAGTCTGCGATCGCTCGGGTACGCCGCACGAGGAACGGCGCTGGTGGGTGAAGCACGGCTCGCTGCGCGGCGAGAGGTGCGCACGGCATTTGGGCTGCATGATGCCGATCGCGTATTTTTGCTTGGTGGCACGCACGCCACGGAGCAGACCGCCGCCAACCTTCTCGAAGCACTTGCCTTGCTCGAGCGGGTCGCGACCCCCAGCCGCATGACGCCCGCCTCGGATTCGATCCCCGCGACTCCGGCGCGATTGCGCCTCATTGTTACGGGCCGATCGCCCCACATGCTCTACACACTTGCGCGTCGAGCCGGGTGTGCACATGCCCTTGTCTTCGCCGGCACGCGCGCCAATATTCCGCGGCTGCTGGCCGCCTCCGACATTGCCATCGCGGCGTTCGGCCAACTCGGCCTGGGTACTGGCCGCTTTGCTTGCGAAGCCATCCGCGCCGGAATTCCGCTTCTCGCGTCACAACACGCTCCGGGCAGCGACCTTGTTGACAGCGGCACGCACAAACCGGGGGAGATCGTCCGCGACGATTCCCGGGAGGGATGGCTTGGCGCTCTGGGCAAGATTCTCGATGACCGCTGGATGTCCGATGCTCGCGCTGCCGCGGCAAGCGTGGGCGCCGACCTCACCATCCCCCGCCTCACCGAACGGCTTGAAAGTTACCTATTGGGCGCTCTCAGGTAGGCTTTCTTCGCTTCTTCGTGCCTTCTCTCCCCGTAAACTCGCCTTCCCGTGACCGGCCACAAAGACAATCCCTCTCAGCCCCCGCAGGAAGAGACACCTCCTCCTGTCGGCCCCAAGATGCAGATCATCAAGGGCATTGCAGTTTCGCCCGGTATCGCGATCGGGCATGTCGCGCTTTTGGGTGATGATCACCGGCGACTGCCGCGCCGCCCGATCGCCGACGGCGCGGTGGCCGGAGAGCAGAAAAAGCTCGACGACGCGATCGAAGCATCGATCGAAGAACTCACTTCCGTCCACGTGCGCGCCAAGCAGGAGATGGGCGACGAAGCCGCCAAGATCTTTCTATTCCACGCCGGAATGCTGAAGGACAAGTCGCTGATTGTCCCGATGCGGAAGATGATCGAAGTTGAGCGGGTCGGTGCCGAATACGCCGTCAGCCACGTTCTGGGCCAACTCGCGGACAAGTTTCGCTCCGCACCCGATTCGGTTTTCACGACCAAGGTCAACGACATCGATGATCTGGCGTCGCGACTGCTCAATCACCTTCTCGGGCGCGCCGAAAGCCGGATGGCAAAGCTCCCCATCGGCTCGATTCTGCTGGCACGCGATCTCACTCCCTCGCAAGCGGCGAGTTTCGACCGCAAGCGCGTCATCGGGTTCGCGACCGATCTTGGCGGCCGCACCGGGCACACCGCCATTGTCGCCCGTGCCCTGAGTATTCCCGCCGTGGTGGGTTGCCGCCAGCTGACCGCCGCCGCGACCGACGGCTCGAGCATCATCCTTGATGGCGACCGCGGCATCATCATCCTCAACCCCGATGCCGAGCGGCTTGATGAATACCACGGCCTTATCAAGCAGCGCGCGACTTTCCAGTTGTCGCTTGGCGAACTCCGCGATCTGCCGTCCGTAACAACGGATGGAGAGCGCGTTGAACTCGTCGGCAACATCGAATTCGCCGACGAAGCGCAGCACGTGCTCGATCTGGGTGGCGAAGGCGTCGGCCTCTATCGCACCGAGTTTTTGTACCTCACCAACAAGCACGAGCCGACCGAGGAAGATCAGTACAAGAGTTATGTTCGCTGTGTGGAAATCATGAAAGGAAGGCCCCTCACCATCCGCACGATGGATCTGGGTGCCGACAAGTACACGCAGGAACGGGCCGAGACCCCGGAGCGCAACCCCTTTCTGGGCTGCCGCAGCATCCGCTACTGCCTCAAGAACCAGCCCATGTTCAAGCGTCAGTTGCGGGCATTGCTCCGGGCGAGCGCCAAAGGTCCGATGAAGATCATGTTCCCGCTGATAACAAGCACAGGCGAATTCCGCCAGGCAAAGTACATCGTGAACGATGTGATGGAGGATTTGGACGAAGAAGGCATCAAATTCGACCGAAACCTGAAGGTGGGCATGATGGTCGAGGTTCCCTCGGCGGCGCTGATGGCCGACACCTTCGCCCGGGAAGTGGATTTCTTCTCGATCGGCACCAACGACCTCGTGCAGTACACCCTGGCCGTCGACCGCACCAACGAGTCGATCGCCAGCATGTACAACCCCGCCCACCCGGCTGTCATCCGGCTCATCCGGGATGTGGTCCGGGCCGCCCGGCGGCACGATACCCCGGTTTCCTGCTGCGGCGAATCGGCGGGCGACCCCGAATACGCCCTGCTTCTGATAGGATTAGGCCTGCGTACCCTTAGCGTGTCTGCCGGATCCATCCCGCAACTCAAGCGGCTCATCCGGTCGGTCAGTTTGAAACAGTGCGAGCAGATCGCCCGACAGGCGCTCTCGTTCGATTCAGAGACCCAGGTTTCCTCGTATTTGAGGGACCGGGCTCGCAAGATTGTGCCTGATTTGTTCGACGGGCGTACCGGCGAATAGGTCAGACAACAGACAATTGAGGGCTTGTCGGCGTCCAGCCGGGCAAGTCCGAACGACAGTGCATCGCTTCCCCCCCGGACTTTGCCGCTCACGCGGCGCAGCGGGGCGCGGGGAGAAAAAGACCGGACCTTCCGCCAGGTTGGCGGCATCCGGCGGATCGAATGGGCGCTGAAAGCGCCCGGGCCGGGAGTCTCCGGCTTCGATCGAGACGGTCGGGTTTCGGGCGCGTTGCGTCCGCTGCCCGCCGTGCGAGGTGCGACGAGCGTGGCTCGTTGCCGGTGCCGGTCTCTCGGACTTTCTCTGAAGCATGAAGGACCCACGAGCACTCTATTGCCCGCGGCAATCGCCGCGCACGGCGCTCCGGGCCTCTTGCCCGTCGCCAGTTCGGAGTTCGGTATGGTTCGCGAAAGCAAAGAAAAGTCCAAGACCCAGATGCTCATCAACTACGTCTCCGGCGAGGAATGCCGGATCGCGATCGTGGAAGACGGCAAACTGGAAGAGTTCACCAGTGAGAAGTTTGCGGCGCAAAGCCGCGTCGGCAACATTTACGTCGGCAAGGTCATCAACGTCGAGCCCGCCATCCAGGCGGCGTTTGTCGATTTTGGCGTCGGCGACAACGGCTTCCTCCACGTCAGCGATCTGCACCCGCGCTACTTCCCGGGCGAGAGCGACAACGCGACCGAGCAGGTGGGTCACAAGACCCCGCGCCGCGAGCGCCCGCCGATCCAGGCCGCGCTGCGACGCGGTGACGAAGTCTTTGTGCAGGTTCTGAAGGAAGGCGTCGGCACCAAGGGGCCGACGCTGACCAGCTACCTCTCCATCCCCGGCCGATTCCTTGTGATGATGCCGCAGATGGACAAGGTGGGCGTCTCGCGCAAGGTGGAAGATGAGGAACAGCGTCGCAAGATGCGGGAGATCCTTGATCAGTTGGATCTGCCCGAGGGCTTCGGCTTTATCCTGCGTACGGCGGGCCTCGAGCGCACGAAGATGGAGCTCAAGCGCGATCTCGCGTACCTCGTTCGGCTCTACAAGGACATGGAACGCCGGCGCGCGAAGGGTGACAAACCCCGCCTCCTCTATGCCGAGAGCGATCTGCTCGTCCGCGCGCTACGCGACCAACTCACCACCGATGTTGACGAGATCGTGATCGACAACGAGCAGGCGCTCCAGCGCGCCAGCCGCTTCCTCAAAATCGTTGCGCCCCGCACCAGCACCAAATTGCTGCACTACCCCGGGCGCACCCCGATCTACCACGCCTTTGCGATCGAAGAACAGATCGCGCACATTCATGCCCGCGAAGTGCCGCTGCCTTCTGGCGGACGCCTCGTCATCGATCAGACCGAAGCGCTCGTCGCGATCGACGTGAACAGCGGAAAGTCGCGTGATTCGCGGGACGCCGAGGAAAATGCGTATCAGACCAACCTGGAAGCGGTGGACGAGATCTGCCGCCAGTTGCGATTGCGCGATCAGGGCGGCATCGTTGTCAACGACCTGATCGACATGCGTTCGATGGCGCACCGCAAGGACGTCGAGAGCCGTTTGCGAGAGCGTCTCAAGCGCGATCGCGCCCGCACCACGATCACCACTATCTCGCAGTTCGGCATCCTCGAGATGACACGCCAGCGCATGCGGGCCAGCTCCGAAAGCCTGCACTTCGCAGATTGTCCGACTTGCCGGGGCCGGGGCCTCGTTCAGAAACCCGAGAGCGTCACGGGCGATGCGCTCCGCGAACTCGCGGCACTCCTCGATGTGGACAAGGTCGGTCGCGTCGAACTCGTTGTCAGCCCCCGCGTCGCCGGCGAACTGCTCAGCGCCAAGCGTCACCTGCTCAGCCGCATCGAGCGCTCCAGCGGAAAGCGGGTGGACGTGCGAGTCAGTGAGGCTGTTCCGGTCGATCGCGTGACCTTCTACGCCTACGACACCCTCGGCGCAGACATCGATCTCACCCAGCCCCTGCCCCGCAAGCGCCCGGCCGAGCTCATCGTCGTCGAAGAGCCCGCCGTGGAAATCGAGGATAGCGGCTTCACGTCCGATTCCTCCACCGAGCGCGACGAGGCGCACGAGGCCGACGTTGCCGCCGGCGAACCGACGGAAGAAGTCTTCGAACTCGGTGACGAGCCGGTACTTCTTTCCGATGAAGAACTCGACCAGCAGATCCGATCCGATGCACAGGAAGCCGCCGCGGCAACCGCCGAAGCCGAGTCTCAAGGCGGGGGACGTCGCCGGCGCGGTGGACGCGGGCGTCGGGGTGGTCGCGGGCGCGAAGACGGCCGCGCTCCACAGGACAGAACCGAGCAAGCACGCAGCGAGCCGAATCGGGGTGAACCGAATCGGGGTGAACAGGGCCGGGGCGGCCGAGGCCGGGGCGGCCCGCGCGATCCGAATCGTCCCGCTCAATCTGCAAATCACGCGCCCCGCCAGCCCCAGCGTCCGCTCCCCGAGCCTTCACGCGTGCAGGATGTTCGGCGCGTAGAGACCGAACGCGGGGTCATCCTCATGGGGGATCACGGAGATGAAGACGGCACCATGCCGCCCCCGTTGCCGGTTCATGGCGATGCCCCGGCGCACGACAATCTCGTCGGCGACCAGGACGGCCAGTTCGATCATCAACACGGCAACGCGATCCCGGATGGCCAGCAAGATTTGGAGCAAGGCCAGCAGCCCGAAGGGCCGCAAGGCGAAGGCGGCCGTCGCCGCCGGCGCCGGCGTGGCCGTCGAGGCGGGCGCGGACGCGATGGCGCACCCGGCACGCAGCCGGTTGGCCAGTCGAACAACGGTCAGCCGCGAGCTATGACCGAAGCGGGGGAGCCCGCGCTTGAAGGCGTTGAGCCGGGGCCGGATGGTGATGACCGCGCCAACCAAGCGGATCACGCGGGTTCCAATCCGTCCGACGCAAACGGCCAACCCGGAGCCGAAGGCGAACAGCGAGGCGGTCGCCGACGTCGTCGAGGTCGTCGGGGTCGGGGAGGTCGTGGGGGGCAGGGTGGCGAACAGGGCGGAGGCCAATCGGGCCAGCAGGGCGGTGCTCCGAATGCTGGAGGGAATGCCGGCGGGGGGCAGCAACCCATCCGCGGCAATCGCGACTACTCCGGCTATGCGCCCGGCGGAAACAACGCCGGGAATCAGCGTCAGCAACCCCGCGAAGCGCCGGTCCAGTCTCAGCCGGCTCCGGCTGGTCCGAAGCCGAAGCTGCTTTATGGCTCTCGCCGCAAATTGACTCCCGCCGAACTGAACAAGCGCCCGAAGCCGGAGTAATGCAGGATCGCTCAGCTCTGAAGCCTCCTTCCTGAGGAAGGAGGCCGGGGATGGGCGACTGTGCGCGCCCAAGTCGTTACGATTCCGATTCGCCCCGTGAACACTCGCCTTCTCATCCTCGGATCGACCGGCTCGATCGGCACGCAGACGCTCGAAGTCGTTACGCACCTGAACGGGCTGCATGAAAAGGGCCTGTTCCCGAAGCGATTTGAGGTTGTCGGGCTCGCCGCGGGAAAGGGCGCTTCGCTCCTGGCGGATCAGGCCGGGCGGTTCAATGTGAAGCATCTTGCGCTGTGCGATGGCAACGGCGATACCCCGATGGGCGTGTTCACGGGACCCGATGCCGCAGAACGGCTGGTGCGCGAAGTCGAGTGCGATGTTGTTCTGGCGGCGATCGTCGGTTCGGCGGGGCTGCCCGCAACGCTTGCCGCTGTGGAACTCGGTCGCGATGTGGCGCTTGCCAACAAGGAGGCGCTGGTAGCCGCGGGATCACTCGTCGTTCCCGCGTCGCACAAGTCCGGAGCAAAGCTGCTTCCGGTGGACAGCGAGCACGCGGCGGTCTGGCAGTGTTTGCAATCGGGCCCGGACTGCGCCAATGGCCCGGTCATTCCGGCCCTGCGACAGGCTCCGATGAGCGTCAAGAAAGTCACGTTGACTGCAAGTGGGGGACCTTTCCGCGCGGTAGAGAAATCTCGTGTGCAGCGGGCCACCAAGGCGGAGGCGCTCAAGCACCCGACCTGGACGATGGGTGAGAAAGTCACGATCGACAGCGCGAGCCTGATGAACAAGGCGCTTGAGATTATCGAGGCCCACTGGCTCTTTGCGCTTCCCGCCGAAAAGATCGACGCCGTTGTTCATCCGCAGTCCATTGCCCACGCGCTGGTTGAATTCGAGGACGCCAGCGTCGTTGCGCAGCTCGCTCATCCCGACATGCGGGGCCCGATTCAGCAGGCGCTGGCGTTCCCTTCGCGTGTGCCTTCGCTGGTGAAGCCTCTTGACCTTGCCGAGATTGCAACCGCGTTGCAGTTTGAGCCGCCCGACCGCGAAAAGTTCCCGCTTCTTGATCTCGCGTACACGGTCATCCGTCACGAGGGGACTTCGGGTGCGATTTTCAACGCCTCCAACGAGGAAGCGGTGCTCGCTTTTCTCCGAGGCGAGATCCTGTTTGGGCGCATCGGCGAGCTCGTCGTGGACGCGATGGAAGCGATCGCATCGACTCCGATGCGCGTGCTGGGAGACGCTCTGAACGCGGACAAACAGGCCAGGAATCACGTTCGCGATTCGCTTCGGCGCGCCGTGGTCCGCGCGTAAGCCCGTCCGGTACGCATCGTTTTTCAGGCGTCCCCACGGGCGCGGTGCATCCGCTCAGCGGCTCGCGGGCTTTAGCGATGCTTCAGCCGACTCGAGTGCTTTCATCCACTCGGCGGCTTTCGCTGCGTGTCCGGCCGCTGGATCTGCTTTCTCCCAATCTTGGTACAGCTTCACGATGTCCTTTGTCATCTGGATGGTGATCTCGTTGGTCTCCCCCATTTTCTTCGCCACGATCGCACGCCCCTCCAGCATCGCCGGCTCGGCCTCTGCAAACCGACCCAGCGAACTGAGACAACTCGCGTACCAGCCGAGCGCGAATCCTGTCCCCTCATGATCGGGCGGCAGCATCTTCCTTGAGCCGCGAATTGCTCTTTCCAGATACGGCAGCGCCTCCGCGCATCGATCGCGGCTGCGCAACTGCGCTCCGAGATTGGCGAGAGAAACGATCGTGTCGGGGTGATCTTCGCCCAGAACGCGTGAGATGATCTCGAGATCCTTTCGCGCCAGCGCCTCCGCCTCGTCGAGCATTCCCAACTGCTTGTACACCGAGGCGAGGTTGCTCATCGTTGCAAGAGTGCTCTGATGTTCCTCGCCCAGCACCCGCTTTTTCGCTTCGAACACTTCTTCGCCGATAGCCCGGGCGCGCGCTATCCGCCGCTTTGAATTTTCCGGGTTCGATGTCTTCTCCTGCATCGCGGCCCAGTATTCGAGCCAGGCGAGGTTGCTTCGAACTTCCAGCGTCAGCGGGTGATCGCGCCCGCTCAGTCGCTCCTGAATCTGCGATGCTTCTTCGAAGAGTTTTTCCGACTCGTCGAACCGGCCGGTATCCGCGTACAGCGTCGCAAGGCCGTTCATGGACGAAACGGTTTCGGTGTTGTCAGCGCCCGATGTTGCCTTGCGGATGTCCAGGACTTCCCGCAAGAGCGGTTCGGCTTCTGCCGAACGCATCTGTTCGACATACGAAGCGGCGAGCGCATCCATCGTTTGAAGCGTGATCGGGTTTTGGCGACCAAAAAGGCGGGTGTGTTCCGCGAGGGCGATCTTCAAAAGAGCTTGCGACTCGGCCTGTTTTCCCATCTTGGTGAGAAAGATGCCCAGGTCATTTACGGCGCGGCAAGTGTCTTCATGTTCCGCGCCCAATTTCTCACGCCGGATCCGCAGTTGCTCCCGCAGGTGCAACTCCGCGGGCTCGTACGCGCCGAGGCTGACATAGGTCCGGCCGATCGTTCCGTGGAGACGTGCCGACACCAGCGGACGCGCCGCGAACTTTTCTCCCACGGTTTTCGACGCGTTGTCGAGCACCGTGCGGACGGTCACATCCTTGCCCTGCGCATTGGGGTCTGCCGCACCCAGCATTTCGTCCAGGAAGGTGACGGTCGCTTCGGACTCCGCCAGCCGCGATTGCGCTACATTCTCAGCCTTGGTCGCGCGGTTTGCTTCCTCGGTTGCGCGTTCCGCATTCTTTTCCGCAAGGCGTCTCTGCGTGTTCGCCTCCAGCAGCCCGATGCTGGTTCCGATCACTCCCAACACCAGGGCTGCGGTGACCACGGCTCCCGCGATGACCATCACGCGGTGTCGCTTGACGAACTTCCGAACGCGGTAGGCCGCGCTCGCCGGCGCCGCGACCACGGCCTCGCCGGCCAGGTAGCGACGGATATCCGCCGCAAGCCCGTTCGCGGTCTCGTAGCGGCGCTGGCGATCCTTCTCCATTGCCTTCATCGCGATCCAGTCCAGTTCGCCACGAATGGTGGATCCCAGTCTGCGCGGCTCGGTCTGACGTTTCGCGGCAATCGAGATGATCGTGTCGCTGTTTCGAGAGATCCGCGTGCTGGGGACCGGAGGATCCACTTCGCGGATGATTCGCTGAACCTCCTCATGGCTCGCCGAACGAAGTTCCTTGGTGCTGAAGGGGGTGGTGCCGGTCAGCAATTCGTAGAGCAAGACCCCCAGCGAGTAGACGTCCGTGCGCGTATCGATATCCAGGGAGCCTTCGGCCTGCTCCGGGCTCATGTATTCCGGCGTGCCAATGAGCTGCCGATGTTCGGTGAAGATCGTCTTGTCGGTCAGCTGCGTGCTCGTGGCTTTGGCGATCCCGAAGTCAATGACCTTTGGACTCGGCACTCCATCCTGCATCGAGACCAATATGTTGCTGGGTTTGAGGTCCCGGTGGATGATCCCCTTGGTGTGGGCGTGCTGGACCGCCGTGCACACCTGTGCGAAGAGATCAAGCCGCTCGCGGATGCTGAGGTTGTGCTTGTCGCAATACTCGACGATCGGATCGCCCTTCACGAGCTCCATCACGAAGTAGGGCCGGCCCGTTTCGGTCGCGCCGGCGTCGAGCACGCGGGCGATGTTGGGATGATCCATCATCGCCAGAGCCTGACGCTCCTGTTCGAAGCGCGCAACAACCCGGCGCGTGTCCATTCCCAGTTTGATGATCTTGAGCGCCACCCGGCGCTGGACCGGCTGCTCCTGCTGCGCCAGGAAAACTGACCCGAACCCGCCTTCGCCGATCAGTTGCAGAATCCGATATGGACCGATTCTCGAGCCCGGACCCTCGGAAAGGTGCGCCGCCATGATCGCCGCGGCGGCAGAATCCTGCGGTCCGTCGATCGTCGGTTCCGACGAAAAAGTCGAATCATCGCTCGCCATTGCGTGTTTCCCGGAGCCGCGCAAAGACTGTCCTTCGGCTCCAGTCTACGGCTTGCCAAACACGCGATGCCGGGCGGCTTCCCTTATTTTGCGGGTGCCGCGACGTGCTGATCAATCAGAATCGGGTTTCCGTCCGGGTCGGTAAGCATGAGGCTCGCCGGGCCGGTTGTCGATTCATCGGCCGCGAGCGTCAGATCGATCCCCCGGGCCTTGAAAGCCTTCTGGATTTCGCGCACATCGTCGAACGCGGGCAGCGTCGCGCAGTTGCGGTCCCAGCCCGGGTTATACGTCAGTGTGTTCTTGGGAATCATGCCCTGAAAGAGGCCGATGGTGCTGGTCTCATTCTGCATGATCAGCCAGTTCTGCGATTGATTGCCGCCAACCTTTCTGAAGCCGAGTTTCTCGTAGAAAGCGCGGGATGCGCCGATGTCCTTGACGGACAAACTCACCGAGAAGTTTCCAAGGTTCATGCTCGCATCTCCTTCTTTGGGCTGTGCATTTTCGATCACGCGCGTCAGCACCATTTCCGCGCCCTTGAATTCGGGCGAACCATCGAACGACATCCACGATTCGATTGTGCATTTGTCGGGGCCGTCGTGCCGGATGACGTCGCGCTCGGTGCCCTTTGCGCCCATCATCTCGTACGTGCCGGCGAGTTCAATCGTGCCGTCCGGTCTTGCCTTGCCACGCACGTTGATCATCGTTGCGCTGGAGGTCGCCATCCTGACGGCTTCGTATTCGCCAGTCGAAGCGTTGAAGCCTGTGTAGGAGAGGCTGGTCCACGGCTTGTTCCCCATCTCCGGGCCGAACGCGCCTTCGAATCTCTGCGATAGAAAGTGTCCACCCAAGTCCATGGCGGCGTGAACCCTTGCGGTGCTCTTGATCGGCTCGGCGCCCGGCCTGAGCCAGAACGAGACATCGGCGGTCCAAACACCCTCATCGACCCTAAGAACCTCGAGCGCCTTCGCCAGGGTCGATGGAACTTTCGCTGCGGGCTTGGGTTCGAGCTTGGCTTCGGGCTTGGAGTCAGGTTTGGAGTCGGGCTGGGCCCCGGCAAAGGCCGCGACCGCGCTCAAGAAGACTGCGACCATCACAGCAGCACTCGCACCATCCCGCACCTTCATATGACCTCCACGTTCAATGGCGTTGCACGCTCAACCAGTTGTTCATATCGTACAAATCGCCATCCGGAGGTTTTGACAGATCTTGCGAATCTCCAGCAAACGATCGGCCGCGACCCCCGCGGCGTACCTCGAACGCGTCAATTTCGCGGTCGATCACATCATCTCCCATCTCGATCGACCGGTTCGCCTCAACCGGCTCGCGAAGATCGCGATGCTTTCGCCCTTTCATTTTCATCGCATCTTTCAGGCGGTGATCGGCGAGACGCCCGCCGACTTTGCCAAACGCCTCCGTCTCGAAAAGGCCCTTGGCCTCATGGCGCGATCCCGCAAGGTGTCGCTGACCTCGATCGCCTTCGCCTGTGGATTCGCGTCGTCATCCGATTTCTCCCGTTCATTCAAACAGCGTTACGGAGTATCCCCTCGCGCGTTCGATGTCGATGGCTGGCGTGTGGCGCACGCCGCAAAGTTGCGAGAGAACGAAGCCCGCGGCGGTCGCATGGTTGAAAAACTGCCGCCGCGAGCGAATCCGGACGAATTCAGGGTGCGCCTTCGCGACCTTCCCGCTCGCACGGTGGCGTACATCCGGGTGGACAGGCCGTACCAGGGTGACGGGGTCGTTCGTGCGATGAACCGGCTCATCGCCTGGGCCGAGCCCCACGGACTTGCCGAAAGTCAGTGGCTGGGCTATCAGTGGGACAATCCGGAAGTCACCGCGCTCGAGAATTGCCGCTATCACGTCGCGGTGGAGATTCCGTCCTCACGCGTGCGGCAGCTCGGTCACCCGCGCGGCGAGATCGGCCGCTTCCGCTTTCCGGCGATGACGGTCGCGCAGGTCGAGATCAGGGGTGATATCGCGCTCGAACTTCGGGCTCTTTTCTGGCTCTACGGCTCGTGGCTGCCGCGCAGCGGCTACGTGCCCGACGATCATCCCGGGTTTGAGTCCTGGATCGGTCGTCCGTTCGCGCACGGCTCTACCTACTTTGAAGTACACATCCAGTTGCCGGTACGACGTGAGCGATTGGGCCGCGTTTGAACCGCGACCATCCCCCGCGTCGGACGGTGAGGCGAGAACTATTACTCATGAATAAGCAAAGCTGGCCGGAATTTCTCGATGCGGTCATCGCGGCCCCTGACTTTCATCGGGTGCTCCTCGAGAATTCCACGGTTCGTGTACTCGAAACTCTCGTGCCGCCCGGACGGACTGTTCCACTGCATACACACCGGTGGCCCGGCGCTCACTACTTCGTTCAACCGGGCGAATATGTTCGGCGCGATGAGAACGGAAACGTCACCGCCGATTCGCGCAAAGGGGCTCCGGTTGCCGGTCCGGGTGAGGCCGTCTGGTCGCCGCCGCTCGGACCTCACACATTTGAGAACATCGGCGTCACGGCGATTCGCGTGATCAGCGTCGAGATCAAGTCCACGCCGTAGCAGTCGCTCTGCAGCATGCCGCAAGGCGCGTATTCTCCGCCGGGATGTCTCTTCAGGATCAAATCCGGCAGCACCTGTCGCGGGGCGAGTTCGCCGCGGCACGGCCACTTCTGGAGCGGGCGGCACGCGGATCGAACGATCCACAGTTGCTGCTCACGCTCGCGCGCGTGCTCCGAGGAGTTGGCGAGAAGGAGCCGGCGGCGTACCAGGCGTCGCGTGCCCTCACCTCATCGCTCGGCACTCCTGGAGAACCGCAGATCCGCATTGTCGCGGCGGAACTCATCCAGGAATGCGGCAAGCCGGACGAAGCGGCGCGGCATTTCCGTGATGGAATCACTCGATTCCCGCAGACGCCGAACTTCCGCTCGGGCCTCATCAATGCGCTCCGCGCCGCCGGGAAATCGGGTGAAGCGGGAGACGAAGCAATCTCGGCGCTCAAGATCTTCCCGAACGATCTTCTCCTGCTTCTTGTAGGAGCCGGGGCGCTCGGCGAAAGCCTGCGCCAAAGCGCGGCACGTGAAGCGTTGCTTCATGCGATTCAGCTCGCACCCTCCGATCACCGCGTGCTCATCCCCGCCGCGACGATGCTCCACTATTGCGACGGTTTCGAGCCGGGGTTGCTGGCAGAGATACATCGGCGCGCCGGAACAGCCCTTGCGAAGTCGGTGGGAGGGTCCGATTGGACGCCGCCGGAGCGCAGGCAGGGCGCCCCGCTCCGAATCGCGCTGACGTCCTGCGATTTCCGCGATCACGCCGTCGCGAGATTCCTGGAGCCGTGGCTGGAGCATCGCGATCGCGACGGTGCGACGGTGATCGGCGTCAGCCTGCTCGGACCGGCCGACGCGACGACGGCGCGGATAAAGGGCCTGTGCGATGAGTGGATCGATGCCGCGGGAAGGTCGGATGAAGAGATCGCACGGCTTGTGCGTGCCGCACGTGTCGACATCGCGATCGATCTGTCCGGTTTGCACGTCACCGCGCGCCCGGGGGTGTTCGCCCGGCGCGTCGCGCCGATTCAGATTACCTATCTCGGCTATGCGGGCACGACGGGCATCCCCGCGATGGATTATCGCATCGTTGATTCCATCACCGATCCGCCGGACGCGGAAGCACTCTCAACAGAAAGACTCATCCGTCTCGACGGCTGCTTTCTCTGCTTCTCCCCCGACGCGCGCACGCCCGAGATTAGCAGCATCGCTGAGCCCGGAGAGATCACGTTCTGCTCATTCAACGCCCAGCAGAAGATCTCCGACGCTACGCTGGATGCCTGGTCGGGCGTGCTCCGAGCCGTGCCGCAGGCGAAGCTCCTCTTGAAGTCTCGCACTCTCTCCGACCCGCGGACGCGCGAGATTTTGCACGCGGTCTTTGGCTCACGGGGCGTCGATCCGGACCGCATCGAAGTCGCGCCCCATTCACCCGATTACCGAACTCACCTTGAAACCTACAACCGCGCCGATATCGCGCTGGACACGTACCCGTACAACGGAACAACGACAACGTGCGAAGCGCTTTCGATGGGAACTCCTGTTGTGACGCTCGCGGGCAACTCGCACGCATCTCGCGTCGGCGCGAGCCTGCTCGCCGCGGCCGGCTTGTCTGATTGCATCGCAAACTCTGAGGAAGAATTCGTGACAATCGCCGCCAGGCGCTCCGCGGAGATTGCGCCGCAGAGCAGTGTTTCTCGAACGAATTCGAAACGGTTGCTGCGCGAAGGGTTTACGAAGTCTTCACTCTGCGACGGGGCCGCATTGGCGGGTCGGATGGATGCCGCGCTCCGCACGATCTGGGGAACCCGCACCGAAACTGCCTGATCGGTTGCAGGGTTGCCCGTGCTTTTAGTCTCGTTCGTCCTCCAGACGGCAGACAAAGCCCCAGCCGCCTCCGAGTTCGCTCACCGCCAAGACCAATTCATTTTGCCCTTTTTTCAGCTTCAGAAACACCGAGTCGTTCTCAACGCTGACGATGCCCAGGAAGCCGGGATCGCGAAAGTACTGTGCGCTCCGTCCGCGAAACAGAATCTCTCCATTCAGGAACACGCGCACCTCGTCGCTATAGCCGAGCGACAATTGCCGAACTTCGTCGCGCTCCGAGTTGATCGTCGTTCGCGCATACACCACCTTTGTGCCCGGCTGGGGATCGAGCCGCCTGGACCAGTCTTTTCCGAACGTGGCGTTCACACCCGGGCTTGCGCGATACCGATTGATCACCACAAACCCGGGCGCTTCGGCGTCAACCATGTCCCACGGGATCGCATCGAGTTCTGACGCCTTCAGGGGCTTTTCCAGATTCCGGTCGAGCGCATCCATCGCCGGTGACAATCTCCATTTGGTGAGCATCTTCGGCGGCATCGGCGGCTCGTGGCGTTCCCACGCATTCTGGGGCGTCTCTCGCAGCTCGAAATTCGAGAAATAGGTCGTTCCCGTCAGCACCGAGAGCGCGAGCAGCCCCGCGCGATTGCCGCTTTTGAGATCGTCGATCACGAGCGAGGGCTGTTTCATATCACCGACAAACATCCTCGCCTGCGCCCCCGTGACCTCCAGCCGGAAGTGAAACCATTGTCCGCTTGGAATCTCGACGGGGCCGATGAACCCCGGACCGCTGTAGATCTGCCACGCGGCGCCGCCGTTCAGGAATGGCGTGTACTGCTGCGCATCGGGCAAGCCCGATTTGTGCGGGCGCACATAAACCCATTCTCCGCTTCCATTGGATGGATCGATCCGAAACTGAATACCTGCAAATCCGCGCTTCGCTGTCGTGGCGATGTCGACGTCGATCACGGCGTCCTTCATTTCAAAGTCCTTGAGAACGGCTCCGCCGCCTTCGATGCGCAGGCACTTTCTACCCTGAAACTCGGAGACCTCCGCCTTGCCCTCCAGATCCCATCGATCGGAATCCGGCGGCACGCTTAGCGTTTGAGCAGAAACGTTGAAGCAGCAGGCGGAGATGATCGCGACTGGAAATGCGTTGGTTGCCATGCTCCGTGATATCGCCAGTTTGGTCATGAGTTGCGGAATGGGGCCGGCGCGATCGCTCTGTGCGATGGCGAGGCATTCTGCGGCGCCCTCCCGCAAAAAGAAACAGGGCCTATCGGTCCGGTGAGACCGATAGGCCCGCATTGCGATGTGGATTGGCTCTTATCTGTTGTAGATATACGTCGAGTTCAGGACGCCCTTGATCCTCTCGTTCGCCTCGGTCAGGTGCGACAGCGTGTACGCATCCAGTCGAGCCGACGCCGACTTGCTCTCGAGGATCGCCTTGATCTTGTCCTGGATCGTCCGCAATTGAAGCAAGGCGAGATTGCTGATCGGCTTGCTCGCCTCGCCCGAGAAGGCGTCGGGCTCGGTCAGGAAGATCAGGAACTCGAGGTGCTGCCTCTGCAGGTTCCGGCGCAGGCTCGACGCCATCGGCTGGCGAGCGGTGAACTGCTGTCCCGGTGCCTTGTCGATCTCCGTCCACACGCTCTTGCTCACGGTTTCCATCATTTCCGGAAGCGTGAGCACCTCTTGCGAGCTTGGCGAGCGCATCTCGTTATCGAACACGCGGCGAAGCGTTGTGGGGTTCATCATGAGAACCAGCGCCGTTGTCTGGATGCCCGCGATGCGATCGTGGATCGGATACGCCGGGTCCTCGATGGCCTCGCTGAAGCCGCCCTGGTCGTACCAGCGAGCGTTCGTAAACTTGGCCAGCATCTCCGGCGAAAGTCCCCATGCTGAATCGCTGAAGGTGTTGTCGATCACCCATTTCAGCGCCTCGCGCTGCTTCTCGGCCGGGAATGGCGTGATCGGGTCTTTGGCGTTCGGGTCGCCCTTCTTGCTGTAAGAGACGCTCGAACCGCCGATCTGGCGGGCCATCATCGCGACCGCGCGGGTCTGGAATGAAAGCGTCAGGTTGTAGCCCCGGCGAGCCTTGGCCCAGCTGTCGCCGTCCTTCACGTATCTCTCCAGCAGGCGAGAGCGGTGGTAGCGTGCCAGATCCATCAGGTTGTTCGCGTAGTCGATCGGGTTGGCCGTGAAGTCATACTGGCGCACCAGCGGATCGGGGCCCTGGAGGTCCCAGTCGGTTCCGTACGCAAGTTCCGGCTCGTTGCACCGGGCCAGCACCTTCTTGGGATCGTCGAAGCCGTATCCGTATTCGATCGCCCAGTAGTCGTAGGGTCCGTTGTCAATCTGGGCGTAGTCACCCAGATCCTGGGGCTTTTCGGGTCCGCCCAAACCAGAACTGCCTCCCTTTGCGGGTGGCGCTTTCGCGGAGGCATCGCCCTTTGACTCTTCCTTGGCTTCGGCGTCCTTCTGGTCGGCCTTGGCGGATTTGTTCGTGTCGGCTTGGGCTTTGAGGTATTCCTCCAGCCGCTTGGCATCGGGCACGTTCATGTTGATCGGCACGTAATCCATCACCGATCCGCTGAAGCTTTTCTTGCCCTTCACATCCGGGCTGTTCACTTGCGCGAGCGTGTAGATGCTCGAACCCTTGAAGTTATGGCGCAGACCCAGCGTGTGCCCGCACTCGTGCGCGACGAGATCGACGAGCAGCGGCCCGATGAACCACTCGGGGATGCCGTCGAGCATGTTGACGCTGGCGCCGCCCGCGTTCGTGGTGCCGGTGATGCCCGTGCTATCGCCGGTGAGGCCGATGATGTCGAGGTGCATGCGCATCATCGCCATGTCGAAGCCCTTGCCGAGCGCGACCGAGCAGAGCGCCGCGGACAGATTCAGCCTTTGCTGGAGCAACTCCGGGTTCGAGGCGAGTTCGACCGAAGTTGGCATCGGCATGCCGCCGAAGCCGATGACGCCCCGCCGGGCCGCTGCTTCGGGGTCGCGGCGTTCCTGGCGGAGACGTTCGATCACGTGCTCGCGCTCGCCGGGGTCGGCTAGGCGCACGCGCGGGTCGATCTCCGGGTGGTTGTCCAGCCAGTTGATCGTTTCCGCCGTCATCCCCTGCATCGCGATCTCGGGCAGAATCTCGCTGTAGTTCTGCGCGAAATAGCGGATCCACCCGTCGGTCAGGATGATGTCGGCATCGAGGATCTGCCCGGTCAGCGGGTGCACGCGGCTGGGTCCGATCGCCGTGCCGATGTCGTTGCTCACCCAACGCACGAAGTTGTAGCGCACATCTTCCGGGTCCTTATCCATGTGCGCGCCGCTCGCGGCATCCTGCTGATAGACCTGGATCGCGTCGGCAATGCCGATCTTCTCAAACGCCGCGTTCCAGCGCAGCACGCCCTCGCGCACATAACGGCGATAGCGCACCGGTGTGGTGTGCTCGATGTAGAAAATGATCGGTTCTTTCGGAGGGCTGATCTTCAAACGCGGATCGGCCTTTTCGAGGTTCCAGCGGTTGATGTACCGAACCCACTTGTCTTCTTCGGTGAACTTGCCCAAGTCGCGGTAGACCGTCGTGAAGTATCCGATGCGCTCATCTGCGACGCGGGGCGTGTACCCCGTACTGTCCGGAATGCGGCTAATGGAGTAGTGGAACTCCTGCATCCGCCCGCCGGCGGTCGGCATCTCGTAACTGATCTCGATGTTCTCCGGGAACGCCTTGGCGCTCTTGAGCCCCGCGAGCCTCGAGTTCGCGCCCGACAAGCCGGAGCCAAGGAAGCCGCCAACACCGCCTCCCGCGGCGAACATCTCTTTGACCTTTCCGGCCAGCATGTCCTTCAGATCGATGACCGGTTGACCGCCCGGGCCCATCGCGACGATCGGGACGTCGAGCAGCACCCGATCGGTGAAGATCTGCTTGACACCGGCTTTGCTCTCGGCGTCGCCGGTGGAGCGGTTGCCCGTCTCGGGCGCGATGAGCAGCATGCGGTTGTCGAGCCGCTTCCAATAAACGTACAACTGGCCCGACTGCAATCCCGCAAAGGTCTCGCCCGTCGCGATCGTCATCGCAACAAAGTGCTTCTGGTTGCTCCAGCCCGGGGGCAATTCGGCGAGAAGCCCGCCGTCTTTTTCTTTCTTCCAGAGTGTGTACAGGCTGCCCTTGCCGTCGGCGGTGCTGACGACCTTCTCGTAGCCCTTTGAAACTTCGTCAAACGGTTTGAGTCCCGACTCGTCTTTCGGTTTGGGCGTATCCGAACCGGAAGCGGCTGCGGGTGAAGCGGGGGGCGTGCTTGGCTGGGCGATCGCACGTGGGCCGACCGAAACCGCGGCACCGGCCGCGAGACACAACGCCAGCGCAAATAGACGAATCTCGGAGGAGGCGGAATCACGAAGCATGGAGGGCTCCTGTTGCCGTGTGAAGGCGATTGCAGACGTGGAACTATGGGCGACCGGAAATTACGGAGACGAACAAAGCCCGCCTGCCCGGCGGGCCTTCATTCTTGTCCGACAATGTTGTAGGGTTCGACTCCCCAAGGGGTTGCGTCAATCCGCCCACTTTGGAACGCCGCGGCGACTTCCAAAGCGGTCGGAAGGCACCGCTTCAGAGCCGCGCGCGACTGCTTTGTTTGTGATTCTTACGCAACGGCTGCGAACCGGACGTTGTGACTTCGATCCCGAACCATCGGATGATGCCGTCGGCTCGATGGATGGCGGCTGCGGGCTGGCGGGCAATCACGTTCGCTGAATGCCGCTGCGACCGGAACGAAATCCGCGGCTGCTGCGTCTCCATCCTCGTTGCTGTTGGCGGGGCAACCGGTTGGCGTTACGCGTTCGGCGAAACGCTGTCGCACGCCAGCGCCGCTTCGCATGGCGCCGAGCATGGATCAGAAGCAACTTCGCGATCTCGATCGCGGCGATGAAGTAGCGACAGTACTTGGGCACGTAGTCGGCGTCGGGAATGCGCTTCGACATTTCCCATTTCTCGCCGGCGCGGAACTTTGTGGTTCCAAATCTGCGGGCGTCGGAATTGCAGATCGAGCGAAACGGGCGAGCGCGGTGAATAAGCAAACGTACGAAATAGTCGGATCGCTGCAGCAAGCCACATGCCACGCGGACGGACTGCGCAAGTGCAAGCAGAGCGAACGATTGCAGTGGTCGATCGCGCCGTTCCAGCGCAGGTTGTTCTATTGCCGGTGTCACTCTGAAGAAGCACTAATGTCAGATTTATCTTGCCTTTCATCTCTGGCTTTGCTCCACTAGAACGGGCCGATGCGGGACAACCACGAACACCCGCCGGCAAGCGAGGGCAACATGAAAGCGATTTTCTCGTGCGCGGCCGCGATCGCGGTGGCTTCTTTCTCCACCGCGTTCAACTCGGCGTTCGCCCAGTCTTCGGCTCCGGGCTCGTCGCCGACGCCGGCTATCACCACTCGGATGGAAGATGTGGCCGCCCGCGCCAGATTCCGTGCGCCGGTTGTTCCGTTCATCGAAACCGAGCCGCGGCTATCCGACAATCCCGCCGAGATCGCGCGTATCAAGGAATCGTGGCGCGCGGTGGAGCGGAACGCGCGTTATCAGTTGTCCATAGGACAGCACGTTCAGTCGCTGTTCCCGAACGATCACCTCGAGCCCGATCTGGGCGCGGTGTTCACAGATCGCTCGGCGGCCACCTATGAGAGTTTCGCCGGCCCGGGTCAGGTGAGCAGCCGCCCCTCGGATACGCACCTGGCGGTCGGTTGCACCCACGTGGGTGTCGTTACAAACAAACAGATTGCGTTCTATCTAAAAGACGGAACGCTCGCCTTTGGGCCTGTGCAGTTCGCGGATTTCTGGCCGACCAATCCGGCCGCCGACGATCTCTTTGATCCCAAGATCGCCTACGACCCGCACGAAAACCGCTGGATCGTGATGGCGATCAACGGCCGCCGCCTCGCTTCGGTGTACTGGGCGATTTCCATCTCCAAGACCGCCGATCCGCTCGGTGACTGGTGGACATATTTCCTCCGCGCCGACATCGACGGAAGCACCGACACGGCGCTCTGGACCGATTTCCCGGGACTCGCATACGACAGCGGCAACGCTACCAGCAGCACGGTCTCCGGCGGCGGTTTGTACATCGGTGGCAACCAATACACCACAGGCGATTCGTTCCAGTACGCAAAGGTCCGCGTTCTTCGCAAGTATCAGGTCTACAACGGTGCCGGCGCAAGCTGGTGGGACTTTTGGGATTTCAAAAACGCCGACAATTCCACGGCATTCACCGTGAAGCCCGCGTGCATGTTCACCGCCACAAGTTCGCCCACTATGTATCTGATGAACACAGTTTCCAGTGGCACTTCGTGGGTGACCAAACGCACAATTACCAATCCGCTGGCCAGCGGCCCTTCGCTGACCGGGCCGACCCAGATCAATGTCACCGCCTATTCGTCCCCGCCGAATGCGACGCAGAGCGGCGGAACAGGGCTGATCGATACCGGCGATTGTCGCACGCAGGACCCGTGGTATGCCTCTGGCTCGATTTATCTGGCGCATTGCACAGCGGAAGATTGGAATACGCCTGCTTCCATTGAGGCCGCGGCCCGCAGTTACCGCATTCTCGCGAGCACCAATTCCGTCGTCTGGACCAGCACGTTCGGGGCCGACACGCTTCACTACTTCTTCCCGTCCATCGCGGCCGACAGCCAGAGCGAGGCCTACATGGTCATCGCGGTGAGCGGCACCGACCGATTCACCCAAATCCGCCATACCGGTAGACAGCCCGCCGATGGCGCGATGCAGGGCAGTTCCTTGCTGAAATCGGGCGAGGCGTACTACAACCCATCCAGCAGCGACCCGGAACGCTGGGGGGACTACTCGGGCATCGGTATCGATCCGACCGGAGACGAGCGCGGCGCGTGGATGTACCTCCAGTACGCCGATACCTCCACCACCTGGGATACGTGGATCGGCGGCGCCTCCTTCGGGCAGCCCAACGTCCACCACATCTCCAGCGGACCCGAAGAGAGCTTCGCCGCACAGGAACGCTATTTCACGTGGCAGATCGTGAACGACACATGGGCTTCGATAGCCATCGTGAAGAATGGCGGTGCCGCTGCCGACGATGTGGATATTTCGGCCTCCAATTCCTGCGGCTTTGGTACTCCGTACCAGTCCGCCACCTTCGGCAACACGTTGGTTGATTTCATCGCTTCCAACGGAACGTTCTACGGCGATGCGATCCACCAGGCCCGCGCTTATGCCAATTCAGGAGCAATTCCGCCCTATCGCATCGAGACGCGCTTTGTGGCTTCCACCATCTCGCCCACCAACACGGCCGCGACTGCCGGAAGTTTCACCGCGACGGACCTGATCGACAACTTCCAGGCCACCGTCGTCAACGGAAAGACCTACGCCGCCGTGCTCGATATCACAACCGGCACGGCCAACTACGACCTGTTCCGCTTCGCCGCAAACCGCCTGAACGGTCGGCGTGCCGTGAACGACGGGCAATCCAGTTCCGCCACCAACGGAGTCGACGAGACGATCGTGTACACCGCATCCGCCAGCGGCAAGGACGGCTTCTGTGTCGTCAACAACAATGGCGTTGCCGGCAACTACACCATGCGGCTCTGGCTCAAGCCTCTTGTCACGGCCATCGGGATCGTCGATCCCTGCACCGCGGCGCCTCTCAGTTACCAGATGACGCTGGTCGAAGGCACGAGCCCGACCTGGTCTTTCGTCTCGGGCAATCCCGCCGGGATGACGATCAACGCCTCAACCGGGCTGATTTCCTGGGCTGTTCCTCG
The DNA here is from genome assembly GCA_019636565.1 of Phycisphaeraceae bacterium. Taxonomy (GTDB): domain Bacteria; phylum Planctomycetota; class Phycisphaerae; order Phycisphaerales; family UBA1924; genus JAFEBO01. The sequence goes on along the minus strand of JAHBXG010000017.1, from coordinate 29,468 downwards.
CACGGGAAACTACAACGTCACCGTCCGCGCGACGAACCCCGCGGGTTTCGATGATGAGGCCCTGACGTTCCGCTTCAATTGCGCGGCCGACTTTAATTGCGACGGTCAGGTCGACGATGCCGATTTCTCGCTCTTCATCGTCGCGTACAACCAGCTCACTATCCCACCGGCCCTTCCGAAGTTTGATCTCAACAACGACGGGCTGGTTGAAGACGCAGACTTCTCCATCTTCGTGGGTCAGTACAACGATCTGATCTGCCCCTGACGTCGCCCGGTTCGTTCATTTGATCGCGACCCCATCTCAAGGCAAGGCCGTTGCAGAATCGCAACGGCTTTTCCTTTTGTATCCGGTGGCACTCAATGCTCGCGTTGACCCGGTGCAGAATCCGACGGTCCAAATTTGGAGATTCGTTCTACGATCAACGAAGAGCCCGCAACCGACCCAACCCGAGAGATCTGATTCTCCCATGAGCGATTCCGAGCTTGCAACAACTCTCCGAGGAGAACACGTCGAGATGGTCCCGCTGGCGGAACTCCACGCCGATGCGCTCCTCCGGCACACACCCCGCGACGCATTCACCTATTTCCGATACGAAGATCCCGAATGGACGCTCGCGGGCATGCAGCGATTCATCCGCGAGGCAATCGCGACGCCCGATCGTGTCCCCTTCGCGACGGTTCTGCGTGCGTCCGGGGAAGCGATCGGCAGCTCTTCATACTGCGATATCCGCCTGGCGAACCACGGCATCGAGATCGGCTATACGTGGATCGCAAAGGCACACCGCGGCACGCGCGTGAACCCCGAATCCAAACTCCTCATGCTGACGCACGCGTTCGAGGTGCTCGGGTGCGAGCGGGTGCAACTCAAGTGCGATGTCCTCAACCTTCACAGCCACGCCGCCATACTCAAACTCGGAGCCAAAAAAGAAGGCGTACTTCGCAAGCAGATGCTGGTGCGGGGCGGCCGGATGCGCGACACAGCAATCTTCAGCATCATCCGCGAGGAATGGCCGGCGGTGAAATCGGGACTCGAAAAGCGAGTGCGACAGGGTTGAAGGCGCGGGGCGCAGGGGCCGGGTTCCGAACGCTTTGCCGGTTTTTGGATAGTCTGCGACAGTGGAAGCGCGATCGCCATCATCGTCCAAGGCGCTTGTGGCCGCGTGGCTCGGGTGGGCCTTCGACGGCCTCGACGGGTATCTCTACGTCATTCTGGCGATGCCTCTGGTCACGAGATTGCTGACCGAGGAGAACGGCGGCCCGCTGAACGCGGAACAACTGAAAGAAGTGGGCTGGAAGGCCGCGCTGATCCAGGCGGTGTTCCTGATCGGGTGGGCGGTGGGGGGCGCGGTCTTCGGGCGCATCGGCGATCGGCTCGGTCGGTCGCGAACCCTGATGCTCACGGTGCTGACGTACGCGCTGTTCACCGGGGCAGTCTACTTCGCCAAGACGTGGTGGCACCTGCTCATCTTTCGGTTCATCGCGGCGCTGGGCATCGGGGGCGAGTGGGCCGCGGGATCGGCCTTGGTTTGCGAAACGCTGCACAATCGGCACAGGGCCTGGGCGAGCGCGACACTGCAAACCGGCTACATCGTCGGCTGTATCGCGGCATCCTTTGTCGCCAAGTGGATGTCGCACCTTGATCCGCGCACTCCGTTTCTGGTCGGAATCGTTCCCGCGCTGCTCACACTCTGGATCAGGAGCGCCGTGCCCGAGCCCGCCAACTGGGTGGAGGCGTCCAGGCGCGCCGCGCCGCCCCGAGTCGCAGCGTTGTTTTCCGGTGCGCTCGCCCGTACAACGATCTTGCTCACGCTCCTGACATCCATTGCGCTCACCACTGCGTGGGCCTTCCTTTTCTTTGGGCCGCAACTGGTGCAGCGCTTGCCCGAAATGGCCGGCAAACCCAAGGAGGAAGTGCAAAGGGTCGTCTCTTGGATCTCGATCATTTATCTGACCGTCAACATCGTTGCGAACTACTTCGCGACGTATCTGGCGTGGTTCGTCGGATACCGAAAGGCGTTTTTTCTATTGATGGGCGCTGGGCTGGCCGCATTCTGGGTGACGTTTCACGTGCCGCCGCGCTTCGACAATGTTCTGGTGTTCTATTGCCTTATCGCGTTCTTCTCATTGGGGCTGTTCGCATTATTTCCGTTGTATATCCCGCCGCTGTTCCCCGTGCTGGTGCGAACGCTCGGCGCCGGCTTTACGTACAACGTCGGACGGCTGGTGTCCGCTGCGGGAACGCTTCTGGCGATGATGGCGGGCAGCAGCCTGGCGACCGCGCAGGGTGTTTCGCACGCGCTCTGGTGGATTGGGCTGTTGTACATTCCGGGTTTGATCGTTTGTCTTTTCATTCCGGAGCCTCCGACGGATGAGCGGGCCGGCGCGCCGTAGCCTTCGGGCGTTCGCGGTTGACTACTCATGGCCGTTACACCCTTCAAACTCGAAGAACTCTCGCGCCTGCTCGATCAGGGGCGCTTCGAGCAGGTCGAAACCGAACTGGCCAAACTCGGGCGCATTTCGCCGGGCGATCCAAACCTCGCGGCACTTCTGGTTTCGCTCTTTTCGCAGACCGGCCGATTCGAGCAGGCCGCGTACGCCGCGGAACGCCGTGCGGCGCTCCTGCCGAACGACCTGCGCGCCCAATCCGCGCTTGTCGATGTTCTTCTCGCCGCGAGAAAAACGGACGAAGCGATCCTTCGGGCTCAAAGAATCTACGAGAAGGCAAAGAATTCTCCGGGCGCGGTGCTGGTGCTCGGTGCCGCGCTGCTGCATGTGGGGCGCGTGTCGGAGTGCGCAGCACTGCTGGGCGAGCGGCTGGAAGCCGGGGTGAAGAGCGACGATTTGCTGGGAATCCGGGCGTCGGCATTGCTCGCGATGGGGCATGGCGCCGAGGCTGCTTCGTCGCTCCGCGCGATTCTGGCCGGGACGCCGGGACATCCCTTTGCGCTCAGCCTGCTCGCATCGGTGCTCACCAATGTCCCCGGCACGGATCCCGACGAGCACTTTCGAGTGCACGTCGAGTACGGCCAGGCGATGGCAAAGCGCCAGCCGCCGGCGCCCAGGCAAGTCCGGACGGCGCCGCCCGTCCCGCTGACGGTCGCGATGATTTCGGCCGACCTGCACGAGCACTCGGTGGCGCGGTTTGTCGAGCCGATCGTGCGGCACGCCGATCGCACGCGCGTTCGTGTCGCGCTCATCTCGATGAGTTCAAGGCCCGATTCGACGAGCACACGGCTCGCTTCGCTCGCGAACTCGTGGCACGATCTGCGGCCGATGAGCTGGCAGCGGCTATCGGAGATCTGCGCCGCGGAAAAGGTCGATGTGCTGATCGAACTCGGCGGCCACATGACCAATTCTCCGCTGCCGTTCATGATGCCGCGGATTGCAGGGTCGCAGGGGTCGGCCATCGGCTACCCCAACACCACCGGCCTGCCCACGATCAATTTTCGGATCGTCGATTCGGTCACCGATCCGCCCGGGGCCAGCGACCGACGCGCGACAGAGAAGCTGCTCCGGATTGACCCGTGTTTTCTCTGTTTTCAGCCTCCGGATGCGGCGCCCGATGTGTCCGCCCTGCCAGCGGAGCGCAACGGATTTGTCACGTTTGGCTCGTTCAACGCGCTGAGCAAACTCCACGATTCGATGCTCGCCGACTGGAGCGAATTGCTCCGGCGGGTGGCGGGCTCCAGGCTGCACATCAAGGCGTTGGCGCTGGATGACCCGGGCACGCGCCGCGATCTGGAAGAGCGAGCATCCCGAGCCGGCATCGCGGCCGACCGGCTCACGCTACTTGGGAAAAAGGGCTCGACGCGTGAGCATCTGGATTGCTATCACGACATTGACATCGCTCTCGATACCTTTCCCTATCACGGCACAACGACGACGTGCGAAGCAATGTGGATGGGAGTGCCCGTGGTAACGCGTGCGGGAGAAACCCACGCATCGCGCGTCGGCGCGAGTTTGCTGTATGCCGCCGGAATGTCGCGTCTGGTCGCTCGGGATCGAGAAAGTTACCTGCATACCGCGGAATCGCTCGCCAACGACCCGCCAGCGCTCGCGGCCATTCGTGCCGGGCTGCGTGAACAGATTCGAGCAAGCGCACTTTGCGACGGGGCGGCGTACGCGAAACGCTGGGCGGAAGCGATCATTGCGGAGGCGTCGGCGTCGAGGGCGTGACGCTTTGTCGGTGAATCAAGATGGCGATCTCCCCGGTTTCGCCTTACCGTTCGCCCGTGCCCGTGAGCCCAGTGAAATTCCAGCAGGCGATGCAACTGCTCCACGCGGGGAAGTACGACGCCGCGATCGAGCGGCTCCAGGCGCTGCAGCGGCTCGACCCGAAGGACACGACGGTCTGCAACGCACTGGGCAAGGCATTTGCGGAAACCGGGCGCTACGAGCAGTCGGTGTATTACGTCGAGCGGTGTCTGGCGCTCAACCCGGGCGACCGGGTGGCGGCGGGAAACCTGATCCATATGCTGGGCCTGGCGGGGAAGAAGAAGGAAGCCGCGGCAAAGGGAGATGAACTCTTCAAGCGGTTCTCGAGTGATCCGCACTTTGTGCTCGTGCTCGCCTCGACCCACGCGGGGCTTTCGCACTACAGCCGCGCGCACCAGTTGCTCACGGATTTCATGAAGATCTACGGACCGGTGCCGGCGATGGTGCGCTACGGCGGGAGCATCCTGCTGAATCTGGGATTGTTGCGAGAAGCCGAGGCGGCGTTCCGCGAGTCCATTCGCATGGCGCCGGACGAGCCGACCTCGATCGGGCTGCTGGCGGCGACGCTCAATTACGTTCCGTGGGCCGATCGCGCCGAGAACTTTGAACTGCACCGGATGTTCGGTCGCAGCGCCGAATCGGGCCACGCACCTGTCAATCCGCTCTCGTTTGCGAACGATCCCGATCCGGATCGGCCGATCCGCGTCGCGGTGATCTCGCCGGACTTCCGGGAACATCCGGTGGCGAGGTTTGTCGAGGCGATCATGCGCTTCCGCGACAAGCGATCGGTGCATCTGACGGGCATTTTCATGTACCCGACCGACGACGACGTAACCGTGGAACTGCGGGCTCTGTGCGACGGTTGGCGCACGATCCGCACCAGCAAACCGGGCGTTATTTCGGAGGTCGTGCGTGAGGAAAAGCCCGATGTGCTGGTGGAGTTCAGCGGGCTGACCGCGAATTCGCCGCTGTTTTCCATGTCGCCCCGTCTGGCGCCGGTGCAAGTCAGCGCGATCGGCTATCCGCACACCACCGGCATGAGTGTGATCGACTACCGCATTGTTGATTCGCTGACGGACCCGCCGGGCGAGGCGGACCGGTACGCGACGGAAACTCTGGTGCGGATCGATCCGTGCTTCTTGTGCTACACCCCCCGCAATCTGCCACCAATCGGAACTTCGCCCGCGCAGAAGAATGGGTTCGTCACGTTCGGGACGTTTAACAAGATCACCAAGTACACGGACGAGGCGTTCGCGCTCTGGTCACGCATCCTGGACGGGGTTCCGCGTTCGAAACTGCTGATCAAGACCGCAGCGCTGGATGGCGAGGACGTGCGCGAGATCATGCTCGGCCGATTGGAGCGAGCCGGCATCCCCCGAGACCGCGTTGAACTCGCCGGGCTGCAGGATCGGGCGCAGGATCACCTGCGCATGTACGACCGAATCGATATCGCGCTCGACACGTATCCGTACAACGGAACGACAACCACGTGTGAGGCATTGGCGATGGGCGTTCCGGTTGTGGCACTCGAAGGATGCGTGCACGCGGGGCGCGTGGGCGTAAGCCTCCTCCACGCCGCGGGAATGACCGAGTTGTTGGCGCAGACGCCGGAGGAGTATGTTGAAAGAGCGGTCGGGCTTGCCTCGAAAGTGATCGCAGGCGGCGCGGCACGCGAGCAGATCCGCAAGCAAATGCTGGAATCCTCGTTGTGCGACGGTGCCGCGTATGCCGGTCGGTGGTGCGGCGCGATCAGGGAATGCTGGCGGACCTGGTGCGCCCGAAAGCGGGCTTCGGGGGCGACAGCCTGAGGGCGTGAACACGGGAGGACGCGATGCACGCCGCCACGAAGGAGTATGAGAGCGCCATCGATCGGCTGCGTGGCGGGAAGCGAGAAGAGGGCATCGAGTTATTGCTCGCGCTACAGCGCCGGTACCCCCAGGATGCGCGACTGAGCGACGGTCTCGCCCGTGCGTACACCGAGGCGGGCGAATTTGATCGGGCGCTGTATGCCGCCGAGCGAACTCTGGAATTGCGACCCAGCGACGCATCCGCAGCAGTGTTCGTTGTGCACGTGCTGATTTGTGCGGGCAGATCGGCGGATGCCGTGAAGCGTTCTACCGCTTTGCTCCCGGTGTTCTCCCGCGATACAAACTTTGTGCTGTTCGCGGCAACCGCGCTTCAAAACGTGGGGCGGCGTGAAGAGGCCGAGGCGGTTTTGAAGGAGTTCGTGCGGGCCGTCGGGCCCGATCCGTTTGTGCTATCGGCGCTCGGGTTGAACCTTCTGCATCAGGGGCGTGCGACGGAGGCAGAGCGGGAGCTTCGCCGCTCGCTTGCGCAGTTTCCGGGGCATCTGAACACTCTGGTGGCACTTGCCACGACGCTGAACTATGTTGATGGCGCGGACCGCGCCGAAGTATTCAACCTGTATCGCGAGTTTGGGCGGCGGTACGAAGCCAACTTTCCGGTGATCGATCCGTTGAGTTACGAGAACGCCCCCGATCCGGAGCGCATTATCCGTGTTGGGCTCATGACGAGCGATTTGCGCGAACATCCGGTTGCACGGTTCGTGGAGCCGATTCTGCAGCATCACGATCGCTCCCGAGTTCATATCGCGGTGTACTACACCTACCCGGTGGAAGATCGATACACGGCGAGCCTGCGCCCGCTGGCAGACGAGTGGCGCTCGGTGCGGACGACGCGGGCCGAGGTCGTTTCCCGCGAGGTATACAAGGATCGGATCGATGTGCTTTTCGAATTGGGCGGGTTGACCGGAAACGCGACACTGACGGCGATGGTGCCGCAGGTTGCGCCGGTGCAGGTGAGTGCGATCGGATACGCGAACACGACGGGATTGCGCACGGTTGGATACCGGATCGTCGATTCGCGAACCGATCGGCCCGGTGAGGCCGATGCGTTCGCCACCGAGCAACTGGTTCGGCTCGATCCTTGTTTCCTCTGCTTTCAGCCGTTGGAAGCGCCCGCTCCGGAGCCGTCGCCGGTGCATGGGACAGGCCGGGTGACCTTCGGAAGTTTCAACAACATCATCAAGTACACCGACGAGGTGTTTGCGATCTGGGCCCGGATTTTGGAGCGGGTGCCCGATTCGCGGCTCTTGCTCAAGAACGGGTCATTGGCGGCGCCGCGGACTCGGGAGCGGATCCTGGAGCGGTTAGGCCGTGCGGGAATAACCCAAGAGCGGATCGAACTGATGGGCAGCCAGACGAGTGTGGCGCATCATCTTTCGAGGTACAACCTGCTGGATGTTGCGCTCGATTCGTTCCCCTACAACGGGACCACTACGACTTGCGAGGCTTTGTTGATGGGCGTGCCGGTGATCGCGCTCGAAGGCGCACCGCATGCTGCGCGGGTGGGCGTGAGTCTACTGCACGCGGCAGGCGTGCCCGAGTTTCTGGCGTCGAGCCGCGAGGATTACATCGAAAAGGCGGTTGCCGCGGCGACGAGCGCGCAGGAATCAACCCAGCCGCGGACGGAGCTTCGTCAGAAGTTTCTCGCGTCGGCCCTGTGCGATGGCCCGGCGTACGCGGCCCGGTGGCAGGAGGCGGTCAGATCGATGTGGAGGACTTGGTGCGAGCGGAAGCGGAATCAATCTTCTCTTTCCGCACGCCCGTGAAGACCAGCGCTGGCGGGATGTTGAGCCACACGCTTCTCGATCGGCGGACGTGGTCGAAATAAAGCGGCAATTTCGCGTGGAAGCGACGGCCCGCGGGCGTCAGAAGCCCCACCTGATACCCGAACATGACAAACCGGCCGCCGGGCTTGAGCGTCCGCAGCGTGGCCTCCAGGATGCGATCCTGGAGGGAATCGGGGAAACTCGCCCACGGAAGCCCGCTGACCACCACATCGAGACTCTCGATTCCTTCGCGCCGGCAGAGTTCATCCACCAGTTCTGCGCTCTCTTCGTAGAGCTTTACCTGCGGCAATCGCTTGCGACAGATTTTCGCAAGATCCGCGCTTCGCTCGATGGCGAAAAAGCGCGTCCCGGGTTGCATCCGGGCCAGCAGTTCCTTCGTGATGACCCCCGTCCCAGGTCCGAACTCGACAATCGAGCGGGCGGTGGTGAAATCGATCTGATCGGCGATGCGTTTGGCCAGGCCGGGCGAACTCGCTGCGACAGCACCCATGCGTCCGGGGTTGGTGATGAATTCTGCCAGGAAGCGGGCGTGCGCTGAGAGCGCGGCGGAAACCCCCGGTCGGCGCGGCTCGACGAGCCGGTTGCCCGGCGGACGCCCATTGGAATGTGTGTGCGAGCCGGCGGAACCATTGAGGTGCGAGCCGTGCGGATGAGAATTGCTCGATGAATTCAAGGTTATGGTCCGGCGTCTTGGCGCGAGATTTGGAAGGGCAAGGCTAGGCGAGGCGGAGCGATGCGGGGTGCCGGATGGTTTTTGACCGGGGCGGCGTTCAGACGTTTCGAGTTTTTGGTCCGCCATCGCGTTCGCCCGTGGTGGCCGACGGATCGATTGCGGCGTGGGGGTCGGCGGGGACCAGCATCCGGAAAATCGATCCTTTGCCCTCGTCGCTTTCGATGATCAGCGTCCCGCCGTGGTCCTCAGCCACACGCTTGGCGACGGGTAAACCCAGACCGGTGCCCCGAAGCCCCTTCGTCGTATTGAATGGTTCGAAGACCCAGGCCTGTTTGGCCTTGGCAATGCCCGGTCCGTTGTCGATGACCTCGAGCGTGGCCCAAAGTGCGCCCGACTGAGATCCCGACGCGATGGCTCCGGACTTCAAATCGGCGGGGGCCGCGCCCGGTGTCGCGAGCGTGTAGCCGGAACGAACTGTTACGACCCCCTTTTGGGGTTCGACCGCTTCGACCGCGTTGGTGAGCAAATTGAGCAGTGCCTGGTGCATGAGGCCCGGGTCGATCGCGATGGGCGGCATCTCCGGATCGATGTCCACGATTACCGCAACCTGCTTGGCGTCCGCGGCGTGCTTCAGAAGTTCGAGGCAATCGTCCACCAGTTGCTGCACATTGGTGAGTTCCACCTCGGGCTTGCGATGGCGCGAATAGGCCAGCATGTTGCTGGTCAGGCTGCTGATGCGATCGAGGTTGCGTTTGAAGATGTCCCAGCCGCCCTTGGCGATCTTGAGGTCGTCCTTTTTGAGGCCGAGCTCAACCACGTCGGCTCCGCCCCGGATCCCCTGAAGGATGTTCTTAATGGAGTGCGAGAGGCTGGCCACCGTCTCGCCCACCGCCGCGAGGCGTTCGGTGCGGAGGCGGCGTGCATAGCCCTCCGCGTTGGCGAGGGCGAGGCCGGTGTGCTGCCCAACGGCGTTCATCAGGGCCAACTGCCCGGCGGTAAAGGTGTAGTTGGCGAGCGTGCTGTCGATGTAAATGGCGCCGAAGGTCGTGCCGCGGAAACTGATGGGCGCGCAGATGGCGGAGCGGACGTGCATTCGCTGAACGCTGTCGCCGGCCTGAAAGCGGGGGTCGTTCATCGCGTTGGTGGAGAGCACGCCCTCGGCCTTCTTGATGACGTGCTGAAGAATCGTGCGCGGCACGTGGATGCGGGCGTCTTCTTCGTTGGTCGGCGCGTTGCGGTACTTCACAACGGCGGGGCGGGACTTTTCGATCTCGCCGGTCTTGGTCAGGACAATGAAGCCCCGCTCGGGCTTGAACTCGCGAAAGACCATTTCCATCACCGACTTGAGAAGTTCGGTCCGGTCGGTCAGTTGGCTGGTGAGGCTCGTGAGCTGGTAGATGACGCGCAGGTGCGTCGCCGCGGCGGCCCGAGGCTCGGGCTCGGCCATCACCAGCGATTCCTCATTGGCATCTACGGCCGAGCGCGGGCTGAGCACGTCTCCGGCGAGCGTGTGCTCGATCGAGGCTTCGACCTGACCGGGCTTGGCGATCCGCACGATGTCGGGGTCGCTGGTCTCGGTGTACCCGAAGACCATGAGGGTCGCCCCCACGCGGATCTGGTCGCCCGGGCGGAGGCGCACCCGATCCTTGATCCGGTCGGCGTTGATGTACGTGCCGTTCTGGGATTGCAGATCGCGGATGTACCACGCCCCGGTGTCGGGGGTCATCTCGGCGTGCCGGCGGCTGACGGTGGTGTCGGTCAGGGGCAGGGCCTCACCCGAGCGACCGATCAACTGCGGCTCGTGGTCGGGCAGTTGGAAGGTGCGGCCCTTGTCGGGGCCCTGGATCACGGTGAGGATGAGCACGGAGCAATCGTATTGTTTTCCAGGCACAGATGTTTTGACCGACACCAACCGATGCAGGAAACGCCATGGACCGCACCCACATCGATACGTACCTCTCCCAGGCGGACGAACCCAAGGCGTGGATCGCCGGGCTAACCCGCGATCAACTGAACTCCCATCCGGTTCCGGGCACGTGGAGCATCCAGCAGGTGGTCCTCCACACGCTCGACAGCGATCTGGTGGCGACCGACCGGATGAAGCGGATCATCGCGATGGACCTGCCCCTGCTCATGAACTACGACGAGTCGCGTTACGCCGGGCTGCTGTTCTATGACAAGCGCGACGCCTCCAAGGCGTGCGATCTGTTCGCATCAAACCGAAGACACACCGCCGAGTTGCTCTCCATGCTGCCCGACGACGCCTTCGAGCGCGCGGGTGTTCACAGCGTGCGGGGCCTGGTGACGCTCTCACAACTCGTCGAAGACTACGTCGAGCACGTGGTGCACCACCGCAAGTTCATCATCGACAAGCGTCAGGCGCTGGGGAAGCCGCCGGGGACGTGAAGAGCGGTTCTGCTCACCCCGTGCCGTACATCCGATCCCCAGCATCGCCCAATCCCGGCGTGATGTATCCCTTATCGGTTAGCGCGCGATCGAGCGCCGCCGTGTAGACCATCACGTCCGGATGATCTTTCAGTAGCCGCTTCACACCCTCGGGCGCGGCGACCAGGCAGATCATTCTCAAGTCCTTTGCGCCCGCTTCGCGAAGCATGGAAATTGCAGAGGACGCCGAGCCGCCGGTTGCCAGCATCGGATCGACCAGCAGCACAGGCCCGGCGGCGAGGTCTTTCGGCAGTTTGTTCAGGTAAGCGACGGGCTCGAGGGTGTCGTGGTCGCGGGCAATCCCCAGGTGCCCCACGCGCGCCTCAGGCATGACGTACAGAATGCCCTCGATCATGCCAAGGCCCGAACGCAGAATCGGAACGACCGTGATGTTCGCGCTCAATCGCCTCGCTTCCGTGACTTCGAGCGGCGTGCGCACCTTGACCGGAGAAACCGGAAAACTGCGGGTGACCTCGAAGACCATCAATCCCGCGATCTGCGCCAGCAGCCCCCGGAAAGAGCGATGGCCGGTGGCCTCGTCGCGGATCCAGGACATCTTGTGCTGGATCAGGGGGTGGTCGAACTCGACGAGGTTCTTGAAGTCGGGGTGCGCCTTGGGCATGGCTCCAGCATAAGGAACGACGCAGGCGTGTTCCGATAGCATTCGCGCTGATGTCCGTGCTGATCCTCTTCAATCCCCATTCGGGACGCTCCCGCGCTGAGTCCTACGCCGCCGGTCTGCGTGCTGCGCTGGAGGCCCGCGGAATTGCCTGTCGCGTAGTCTCGACGGCCGACCCGATCCCGCTGCCGGAGTTGCTGCCGGGGGTTGCCGGTCTAGTGATCATCGGAGGCGATGGCACAGTGAACCGAGCGCTGGAAGATTGCTCGCGCACCGGCGTGCCGCTGTATCACGTTCCCTGCGGCAACCAAAACCTGTTCGCGCGGGCCTGCGGGCATGTGCGGGATGTCGAGATTGCCGCGGCATCGATCGCTGGTGGCAAGACGGGCGTTCTGGATGTGGGTGTGGTGGCAAAAACCGACCAATTCGAGCGAGCGAAAAGGTTTGCCCTCATGGTCTCATTCGGGCCCGACGCAGCGGTTATCGAACGCCTGTGCAGCCGCCCGCGCGGCGCGAAGGGGCATTGGGCGTATCTGCGGCCGGTGCTTGCAGAGGCGCTCGAGGCCACAATCCACCCCCGTCCCGCGCCCCTGAGAATCTGGGCGGACGGCAAAAAGATCGCCGACGACGCTGGTTGGCTGGTTGTGGGGGCGAACACCCCGTACGCCCTCGGCCTCGATCCCTGTGCTCAGGGGGAGGTGTCACCATCCGGCGACGGCCTGCTCGATGTGGCGTTCTTCCCGCTACGGCTACGGTTCGGAATCCTGCGCTGGATGGCCCGCTGCCGCATGAGGACGGCGGGTCAGCATCCGGCAGCGGTGCGCTGCCGCGCAAAGGCGGTGGTGGTGGAGGGGGCTGGTCCTTGGCAATTTGATGGAGATGCGGGGGGACGGCTGCAAGAGGGTGAACGGCTCCGGATCGAGTGTTTGGATAGACCGATAACTTATTTTGATCGCATATAGATCGCAATATACTTGGTTTTTGTTTGGATTTTTCGCCTCCGACTGCCCTTTCGACCGGCTGTTCTGGTAAGATGCCTGTTCCGATATATCCCTTTGGTATCCGGTTTGAAAGCCGGGTGCGTCCAGACCCGTCGGTCTTTCGGCGCGTATGGAACTTTGGCAGACTTGCGAGTGACGGGTTCGACTGGCACGGCATGGAAGACGGTGGCAGAACTCAGATTCCGAACGGTCCGGCGCCCTCGCCCGGCAAGGAGGAGTCTCTGCGCATCGACCTCGCCGACGGGACCGGGCGGCTTTCTGAACCCGCATGCGGCTGGCTGATGGAGCGGTTGTCGGAAGCGTTGCCGGAGGCGTGCCGGCGCGAGAGCGGTCGGACCGGCGGCCGGGTTCGAGGTGGCGAAGTGCGCGTTCGGGTCGTCGCCGACGATGAGATGGCCAGGATGCACGAGGAGTACGCCGGCGTTCCGGGAACGACCGACGTGCTGACTTTCGATATGTCGGTGGATGAGGGTGATGGGGCCCCGCCGCTGGATGTGGATCTCGTGGTTTGCCTGGACGAGGCGCAGCGGCAGGCGAACGTGCGCGGGCACGGAACGACCCCTCAACTCGAATTGCTTCTGTACGCGCTGCACGGCGTGCTGCACTGTCTCGGGCACGATGATCACGAAGAAGCATCATTCCGCGCGATGCACGATGCGGAGGACGCGATCCTGACGGCGATCGGGGTCGGGCCGGTGTTTGCGCGTCCGGCATTCAAGGCGGAAGGGGGCGGGGCGTGAGCCAGTTGCTTTCTTCCAATGCGTGGATGTTCATCGCGATCGTGGCGCTGTTAGCCATGGGCGTCTTTGGCGCGATTTTTCATTCGCTCCGAGATCTTTCACGCTCAGCGCTCGAAGAGGTCATCAAGCATCGGGTGGATCACAAGCGAGCGAGCCGGGTACGCAAGATCATCGACGACCCGGACGGGCATGCCGCGGCGGTGGCGCTGGCGCGTGTTGCGCTCTCGATCATCTCGGCAACGGGCTTTTTGATGTGGATCGTGGATCACACGTCGGCGCCGAACACCTCGGTGACGGTGTTGTGGGTTTGGACGATCGCGGGCATCACGCTGACGTGCGGGATGATCTGGCTGGCGGGGACGGTGATCCCGCAGAGCGTGGCGCGGCACCTGGCGGAGCCGACGATCTACGGCTTTGCGTCGCTGGTGCGGGCGATGTATGTGGTCACGGCGCCGCTGCGATTGCTGGTGGGGGGCATCGACGCGGCGGTGCGATTGCTCGCGGGCAAGGAAGAAGTCGGCGAGATGGAGGCGATGCAGGCCGAGCTGCTCGATGTGGTGGCGGAGGCCAAGGAAGAAGGCCAGCTCGATGAGACCGAGCACCAGATGATCCGCGCGGTGGTGAAGTTCCGCGACACGACGGTGCGGGCGATCATGACGCCCCGCACCGAAATGGAAGTGCTGGAACTGACCAACGACCTGGGCCGGATCACCTCGACGATCCGCGAGGGCGGGCACAGCCGCATCCCGGTGTTTGAGGATTCGGTCGATCGCATTATCGGCGTGTTCTACATCAAGGACCTGCTGCGCTGGCTGGCGGGGGTTGGCGGCAGCCGGGGCGGGAAGACGTTTGATTTGCGGGCGCAGTTGCGTCCGGCGATCTTCGTGCCCGAGACCAAGACGATCCGCGACCTTCTGGATGAGATGCTGGAGAAGCGGGTGCACATCTCGATCGTGCTGGATGAATACGGCGGCACGGCCGGCGTGGTGACGCTGGAAGACATCGTCGAAGAGTTCTTCGGCGACGTGCATGACGAATACGAGAAACCGGAGGATTCGCCGGGCGCGAAGACGGACGAGGTGCGCCGATCCGCGGAATTGGATGCGCGTTCGTATATCTCGGATGCGAACGAAGCGATGGAGCCGCTGGGCCTTTCAATCCCCGAGAGCGAGGACTACAGCACCGTGGGCGGGTTCATCACTGTGGCGTTGGGACGCATCCCCGAGACGGGCGAGCAGTTCGAGATTCGCGCCGGTGGATCAAAGATGCTGGTGAGCGTGCTGGAAGCCGAACCGACGCGGCTGGTGCGGGTGCGAATTGAGAATCCACCTGCGAAGCCGGCCGAAGGCGGTGCGGTGCCAGCGCAAATTGAAATCGCTCCGAAGTCGGCCGCGGACGATCCGACATCCCTCGCTCGATCCGCGAGTTGAGCGGAGTCGGCAGAACGCTGCGAAGGCGGATCAAAGTACACTCCGGTCATGAAACCACAGGACTATCTGGCGGGAACGGTGCTGGGCAGCCGTGAGCATTTCTTCCGGTACATGGTGGGCTTCGAGGAAGCGGACCGGGTTCGCACAGCGCCGGGGCTTCCGAATCACGCGGCATGGTGTATGGGCCACTGTGCGCTCGTAATGCATCGCATCGCGGAAAAGGTGGATGGGCGTGGGTTGCCGGAGTCGGATTTTCTTGTGGGTGCGGATCGGGGCGATGCGACGCGGTTTGGCACCGAGAGCGTGGCGTTTGGCAGCGATCCATCGAAAGATGGCGACGCGTTTCCGACACTGGTGCGCTGCCGCGAGGCTTTTTCGGAGGCGGCGGAGCACTTGGCAAACGCGATCCGGTTGCTCACGGACGACGGGTTGAACACGAGCGTGCGGTTCTTTCCAAAGTACGAAGCGCCGGCGTGGCAGATCGTGGCGCGCATGGCGTTTCACAACGGGTTTCACGCGGGGCAGATTGCGGATTTGCGACGAGCGCTGGGGATGAAGTCGATCTTTGCGTGAGGCGGGCGGCGCGGCGGATCGAGAGCTGGACCTGGCGTGCAGAGCCTCATCAACCCGCGATTGCGCGAGCGGCTTCATCAAGGAGCGCGTTTGCGGTCGCAGCGGTGGGGGCCTCGGCGATCAATCGCATGATCGGCTCGGTGTTGCTGCCCCGGACGTGGAGCCAGGCGCGCTTGCTTTCGATGTCGACTCGCACGCCGTCCTGCCGGTCGAGACGGTCGCCGGCGAAGTGCTTGGCCACTTTTTCGGCGGCGATCTTGGCCTGTGAGGTATCGCTCAGATCGACCTTGCGCTTGACGATTGAGTAGGCGGGGATGCTGCCCGCGATTTGCGAAAGGGGCTTGCCGAGCATCTTGATCAGGCCAATGGTGAGGGCGATCGCGGCGAGCGAATCGCGGACGTACGTGACGCGGGGCCAGATCACCCCGCCGTTTCCTTCGCCCCCGACAATGGACTGCGTTTTCTTCATCGCGGTGACGACGTTGGCCTCGCCGACGGCGGTGCGAAGCACCGTGCACCCGTACCGCGCCGCGACGTCGTCGATCATGCGGCTGGTGGAGAGGTTTGTCGCGAGTGTGCGGCCCTGCGTTGTCTCGCCGGCGCGCTTCATGGACTCGAGGATCGCGAGCGTTCCAAGGACGAGCGTGAGTTCTTCGCCGATGTAGCGACCTTGTTCATCAATGAGCGCGAGGCGGTCGGCATCGGGATCTTGGGCGAACCCGGCGGCGCAGCCGTTCTGTTTGACCGCGTCGCACAAGCCGCCGGGCGCGGAAAGATTGTCGAGCGTGGGCTCTGGCGGGTGGGGAAATAGACCGGAGGTTTCGTTGCCGAGGTGGCAGAGTTCGTCCACGCCCAGCGCTTCGAGGAGTTGCTGGCAGCCCTGGACGCCCGAGGCGTTGACGGAATCGGCGGCGAACTTCAATCCCTCTCCGAGCGCGGGTGCGTCATCGGTGAGGCCAACTTCTTCGATGGCTTGCAGCACGCGGGCGACGTGGTGGGCATCGGCCTCGGTGTAGGCGTTCACGCGTCCGACAGAGTCCCATTCCACAATTGATGGCGTGTTCGCGCGGAAGCGTTCGACGATTGCGCTTGCGATCGATGCTTCGGGCGCGCACGCGGCGGAGCCGAAAGAATCGCGGTTGTCGGCGAGGAGGCACTTCATGCCATTCCACTGCTGCGGGTTGTGGCTCGCGGTCAGCACCATGCCCGCGACAGATCCCTTCGACTTTCCCGCGAGCGCATCGGTGGTGATGGCAACGGTCGGGGTCATGGCGACGCCGATGTCGGTCACGTTGACGCCCGAGCCGGTCAGGCCCGCGAGCGCGGCGTGATGCAGCATGGCGTTGCCCGCGCGCCCGTCACGACCCAAAACGACCATGGGCGTGTGGCCGGGCGAGCGCTCGCGGAGGAAGGCGCCGAAGCAGCCTGCGTAGCGTGCGGCGACCTCGGGCGTGAGCGAGTGGCCCACGATGCCGCGAAGGCCGGAAACGGAGAGCATGAGCGGCGAATTGGCGTGCGGGCTTGTCATGGGTGGTGTTGGGTAGGCATGGCGGGCGTGGGAGGGAGGCGGAAGGCGCAATTTCTGAACCAAACGCGCTGCAAACGGATCATTCAAGTTCCGAAAACAACGAGGGTAGGGTTTGGCAAGGGGCGGTACGGGTCGATTGATTGTTGGGATTGCGCTTGCCGCGCTTCTCTGCCTTTCCCACCGGGAGAGGGGGTATCACTAGGATCGCGGATGTACGAGATTACGGTTCAAACCGAATTCTGTGCGGGACACTCGCTGGTCATCGGGGGGCAGCGGGAGAAACTGCACGGGCACAACTGGAAGGTGAAGGCAGTGATCGCGGGCGGCTCGCTCGATCCCGACGGGTTGCTCTGTGATTTTCACACCTGCGAGGAAGTTCTGCAGGAGATCTGCGATCCATTCAAGAACGAGAATCTCGATGACCGGGAGCCCTTTGTCAACGGTGTGAATCCGTCTGCGGAGCACGTGGCGCGGTACATCGCGACGGAGATGGCGTCGCGGCTGGACGAGGCGCTCAAGCCGCACGCGCGAGTGGCGAGTGTGAGCGTGACCGAAGCGCCGGGGTGTATCGCAACGTACCGGGTGGAGAAATCGTGACGCAGGCCGAATCCAACTTCGTGAAACCCGATTCCGTTGTTTCAACCGGAGCGACGCCGCCCCTGTCGATCTCGGGCACGCCGGAGAGCACCGAGCCGACGTGGGAGGGGCCGCGGTTCTTCAACCGCGATTTGTCGTGGCTCGAGTTCAATCGGCGCGTGCTGCGGCAGGCGGCCGACCAGCGGGTGCCGCTTCTGGAGCGCATGAAGTTTCTTGCGATCTTCACGAGCAACCTCGACGAGTTCTTCATGAAGCGCGTCGGGCTGCTGCGTCGGCTGATGCAGAGTGAGCCCGATTCACTGAGCCACGACGGGATGACCCCCCGGCAGCAGTTGATCGCGATCCGGGCTGTCGTGAACGAACTGATGGCCGAGCAGGCACAGATCTACACAACAGACGTGCTGCCGGCGCTGACGGCCGCTGACATCCACATCGTGAATTACAAGGACCTGCCGGCACGGGATCGGCGTTATGTGGACGAGTGGTATCGCGCGCACATCTTCGCATCGCTGACGCCGCTGGCGGTAGATTCGGGGCACCGATTCCCGTTTATCTCGAACTTGTCGGACAACATCAGCATTCTGGCCTCGCCGGCGCCGCGGGTGGGGCACCAGGCGAGTTTGCCCGGCGCGGACGAAGATGAGCCACGGTTTGCGCGGGTGAAGATTCCGGTTGGCGCGGGCGTGCGCCGGTTTGTACCCATTCCGACGCGGCCGGGGGCGCGGGCAGGGAAGCGGGTGGACCGGTTTGTGCCGCTGCTGGACGTGATCAGCCACAACCTGGGAGATCTTTTCCCGGGCGTGCGGATCCTCGAGCAGGCGGCGTTTCGCGTGACGCGTTCGGCGGGTGTGCAGCGCGACGACGTGATCGAGATGGGCACGGGCTCGCTGATGCGTTCGGTGGAAGAAGACCTGAAGCAGCGGCGCTTTGCACGGGCGGTGCGGCTGGAACTGGATTCGCGGGCGAGCCAGGTGTTGCGTCAGTGGTTGCTGGACAAACTGAGCCTTGTGCCGCAGGATATCTACGAGCACCCTGTCATCGACTTTGCGTCGCTCTTTGAGATCGCCGATGTGGACCGACCGGACCTGAAGGAGCGTCCGTACCGCCCTGTGATCCCGGCGCGGTTTGCATCCTCGATGAAGAACGCGGGGACGGGCGCGCTGGGTGCACCGGGAATTGCGGTGGCAACCGAGTCTGCCGCGGCGAACTTCTTTGCCTCGATCCGCAAGCAGGACGTGCTGGTGCACCATCCGTACGAGAGTTTCAAGCACTCGGTGGAGCGGTTTATTGCCGCGGCGGCGGGCGACCCGGACGTGGTGGCGATTAAGCAGACGCTCTATCGCACGACGCCGGATTCGCCGTTTGTCGAGAACCTGATCCGGGCTGCGGAAAGCGGGAAGCAGGTGGCGTGCCTCGTCGAATTGCGAGCGCGGTTTGATGAAGGACGCAACGTGCGGTTTGCGCGCCAGTTGGAAAAGGCGGGCGTGCACGTGGCGTACGGCGTCGCGGGGCTGAAGACGCACTGCAAGACTTCGCTGGTGGTGCGACATGAACGGACAGGCCTGCGCTGCTACGCGCACCTGGGCACGGGCAACTACCACCCCAAGACGGCCCAGTTGTACACCGACGTCGGGCTTTTCACGAGCGACCCGGAAATCACAAATGACCTGGTGACGCTTTTTAATTACCTGACAGGTATTTCCGCGCCGCAGAATTACTCGAACCTGCTGGTGGCGCCCTTCACGATGCGCTCGCGGTTCAATTACCTGATCGATCGCGAGATCGAGTATGCACGGCGGGGTCAGCCCTGCGGCATCACGGCCAAGATCAACGCGATGGAAGACCGCGAGGTTGCGGAGAAGTTGTACCAGGCCTCGCGCGCGGGCGTGCCCATCACGCTGATCGTGCGCGGTTTCTGCTGTCTGCGTCCGGGTGTGCCGGGGTTGTCTGAGAACATCAAGGTGGTCAGCGTCATCGGACGCTTTCTCGAGCACTCACGCATCTTTCACTTCCAGAGCGGCATGGCCGACCCGCTGGACGGCGAATGGCTTATCAGCAGCGCGGACTGGATGTACCGGAACCTGTCGAACCGCGTCGAGGTGGCGGTGCCGATCCGCGATCGGGATGCACGCCGGAAACTCAACCGCATCTTCGAGGTGGCGCTGCTGGATCATCGCAACGCGTGGGATTTGCAGCCCGATGGAACATCGATTCTGCGGAAGGCGAGCGAAGACGCCGAACCCGATTCGCCCCAAGCGGCGGGCACGTTTAACACGCTGATGTGGGAAGCGGGGGGGCAGTAGAAAAAGCTCAAGTGAGCAATTCGCAAATAAAGTCAGGTCATGCGGCGTAGGTGAACGAGATCGGACCAGGCATAGGCGGTTTGCGGATAGGCCTTTCCGCCGAGAGTGAGGGGGCTGCTCCCGACCGGCTTGCCTCCCAGCGATTCGTAGAAGGCGATGGCCGGCGCGTTGTTGCTCAGCACCCAGAGCACGAGAGAGTTGTGGCCGAGAGATTGGCCAGCCCGGGCGTACTGCGTGAAAAGCGCACGTCCTACGCCGCTTCGATGCAGGTCGTGCGCGACGTGAATCCCGAAGAGTTCAAAGGGATAGCGTGCCACGATCTCGGCAGGAACGGTGTCGCCTGCCGCGGATTCCGCGCGGGTGGGGCCGCCCCGCACCATTCCGATGATCGGATTGGCGCGCCCGGGGGCCTCTGCAACAAAGAAGGGCATGCCGGGCGCGGCGTGGTTGCCGTTCTCATGGAAATGCCGCGCGTGATATCCGGCAATGCCTTCGGGGCTAAGTTGCGCGAGGAATGAATCGTCGAGGACGCCGGGATAGGCCTTCATCCAGCAGGCGTGCTGCATGGAAGCAACGCCGGGCATATCGGCGGGGGTGGCGGGGCGGATGTGGAAGGGCTGAGGCACGAGTCCAGAATACCTCACTTGGGTTTGAACACAGGCAGCATTGGTTTTCGTAGGCTGGAGGCGTGGCTGAGACGCTGTTCATGATCGCGGGATGGGGGCTGCTCATCGGCGGCGTGCTTGTGGCATGGCGATTTGGCTGGCGCGATGCGGGGAAAGGGACGAGGCGGTGCCCGAAATGCTGGTACGACATGAGCGCGACGGCGGGGCTCCAGTGTCCGGAGTGCGGGCGCGACGCGAAGGGTGAGCGGAGACTATTTCGAAGGCGTCGGAAGTGGAGATGGGTGGGTGCGGGCTTGTTGCTGGGGCTCGCGAGTTATCCGGTGTTCAAGTGGCCGCTGTACCAGAAGGATGGGCTGATCGGCTTTGTGCCGCGGGCTGTGACATTGGCGCTGCTACCCGAAATCTCTGAATTGATTCGGGAGCATGGACCGCGCGGAGCACCGTCTGGAAATATTCTCGCGCTGAAACTGTCGCAAGCTCAATCGTTCAACCTGATGGAGCGATACGCCTACGCGCGGGCGGTCCGGCGGGCGCTGGCCAGCTCTGATTCTTCAAAGCGCAAAGCCGAGAGCCTTTGGTCAGCGAGTCTGCTCGGAGATCAGGCCGGAGAAGTTGTTGATCCGCTTATCGTTTTACTTTCAAGTAAATCGTCGGCGGCGTATGCCGCGGATTTCGCATCCAGTCTTCCGCGAGTTCGGGATGAGCGATTTGCTCGACTGATTGCGCCGATTCGAGCCTTTGTGGAAAGGACGGGGGGGCACCCGGGCTTTCCGGGCAATCTTGAAGAACGGATGCGTTGGTGGGGTGCTTCGCGGGAGGATTGCCGCGCGGTTACGGCGAGCATCTTGCGTGCTTCGAAACCGACTGGCAACGTCGATCACTTGCTCGAGTTCATTTGGCTGTTCGACTGTGCATCGCCCGAGAGTCTGTGCGATCTTGAAAAGCAGCTTTCGAACCCGAGCATGCACGCATCGATGTTTGCGGCGATGTGTCTTGCCGATCTGGGTTTGGCGGGTGCGCCGGCGATCGATGAGATCGTGGCAGAAACGAAAAAGCCGTCATCGAGTCTTGTGAACGCGGTCGCGATGCCACTGATGGCAATGGGCGGCTCTGCCCGAAATTCGCTCGGATGGCTCGACGGGCTTTCGAACCATCGAAACCCGCTGATCGCGAGCTCGGCGTTTCTGGCGGCGCTGTCGATCCGTGGAGAGGCGGATGCCGCCTATGCGTATTGGATCGCGTGCATCGAGAACGATTCCGCAACGAACCCCGATGCACCTCCGCACCAGTGGATGACGCCGCTGATTCTGTATGCCGATGTGCCGACGGATTGGAAGGTGGAGGGGCTTGTGCTCGCAATTGAGCGAGATCGCAAACAATACGGAAAGGTGATTGGAGGCGTGAGCGGCGGCGAGCTGATCGGAGTTGACTGTTTGGGCAAACTCTGCGGCGATGCTGTTGCGTCGGTGCCGGCGTTGGTGAACCTGATCGAACCGGGAATTCCCGATTTCTTTGTTTGCCGAATCCTTGATGCGCTGACCAAGATCAGGGGCGGCGCCAACTTTGATATCGATCCCGTGGAGGAAGCGGTGGCGCGCTGGTCGCTTACGGCGACAGGTCGAGATGGAGTCGATGCGGCGATGGCGGACTTGAAGGATGCCGCGGCCCGGAGCCTTCCATGACCGAATGGCTTTTTCTGATCGCGGGGTGGGCGCTGCTGATCGGCGGCGCGTTTGTGGCGTGGAAATTTGGATGGCGTGACCCGGGCAAGCGGATGAGGCGGTGCCCGAAATGCTGGTACGACATGAGCGCGACGGCGGGGCTTAAGTGCCCGGAGTGCGGGCGCGAGGTGAAGGGTGAGCGGAGGCTGTTTCGGAAGCATCGGAAGTGGCGGTGGGTGGGTGCGGGCTTGTTGCTGGTGCTCGCGAGTTATCCGGTGTTCAAGTGGCCGCTGTATCAGAAGAATGGGGTGATTGGATTTGTGCCGCGGACGTTGACGATCGCATTCGCGCCGGAATTGTCGGAGACGTGGGACCGCTGGAAGGCAAGAGGAAGCCGTCCGGCGTTGTTCTTTGTTGATGACATCGTGAAGGTTCAGCGTCTCGATCGGGCGGAGCGAAGCGCACTTGCCTGGATGATTGGGCGAGTGCTTCGCGACCCGGTCAAGCGCCGAAAGCACGGCGGAATCCTGATGATGACTTCAATGCCGCGGCTCGGTGAGCAGGCTGGTTCGATCGCGCACGACCTGGCGGTCGCGCTCGCAGCGCCGCAAGACGCCGGCAACTATTTGTATGCGTGCGAACGACTTCCGCTGATCTGGGATGTTCGAATGAAGGAGTTGGTAGATCCGGCGATTGATGCCGTTCTTTCCGGCCGGGGCACGCCGTCACAGGCGGAAGTCCTGCTGGATCGCTTGCAGGCTTGGGGTGCGTCGGATGAGAAATTGCGCGAAACCGCGTTCTACCTCATCGAACATCCACGAAATGGATCCACCGCAGACTCGGGGGCCATGGCGTTTCTTTGGCGAGAGAATCTCGTGCGTGCGGCCGACCGCGAACGACTTTTGGGATACTTGAGGATCCGGGTGTGGCCGTTCGCTGAATACGCCGCCTATTGCGCAGCAGAATTGGGAACCGACGTCGCCGTCATCGTCCCATCATTTCGGGAGGACATGAAGCAGTCGGACCTGCAGGCGATTCCGGATTGGACGTGCCTGGCAATGGGAATGGGGGAGGCCAGCGAACCTCTGCTGCCTGCTCTGGATCGCTTCGCGAAGTTCAAGAAGTATCCGACGTTCAAAGTGTGCGGCGAAGTCGGTGCGCTCTCGATTCGAGGATTTGATTCAGAGGCATACGACCTTTGGCTCGCGTACATCGAGCAGTCAGACAACACTAACGCCGCGACCGCCCCGCAGCGATACCAGATATCGCCGCTGGTGATGTTTCTCAAGATTCCGGCGTCGAAGAAAGCCGAAGGGCTTGTGCGCGTTCTGCAAGCGGAAGCACCGAGCGCGACGCCGAGTAGCGTGTCGGGCAACCTGATCTTTGCAATCGATGCCCTCGGGAAACTGCGTGCCGATGCGAGCGACGCGGTGCCGGCGATGATCGAACTCATCAACCCAAATGTCATGTCGTATCTCGTCGAACGGTCCTTACGGTCGATCCAGAAAATTCGCCCGCTGCACCCCGACGAGTTGGAGGCATTGGAGTTGCGAGTGCACGCATGGATGCCCACCTCGGGCGCAAGCACGGCGGTCGAGGCGCAATTGGACAGGCTGCGGCGTGCTTCCAGCGACCGATTGCGCTAGCGAATCGTGGCCGAAAACGACGCTGTATTGCTACGCCCGTGCATAAAAGTGCACCGCCGTGTGCCGGTACACGTGCGTCTCGGGCCCTTTCAGACCGGGGATTGCGAGGTTTGCGGGTTTGCGCTCGGCCTTGGGAACTCCCGTCGATGCGGGTGCGGGCTCGTCCAATTCCTCTTGCTCGACCGCTTCTGGTTCGGTCGGATCGATTTCATCCCACTCGTCGCCGAAGGGATTGTCTTCGTCGCGTGCCCGGCCGGTGAGGAGTGAATCGCGTCCGGGCTTGGCAGGGCGTCCGGCATTCTTGGGCGAGCGGCGGGAATCAATCTCCGCATCGCCTTGCCAGGCCGATTTGTTCCAGCGGTCCTTCTTTTCCTTCTTCCACTTGCCCTTGGGCCGCGGCAGCGCGGCGGCGGGGGTTTCCTCTTCCGGCGCGGCTTCGAGAAAAGGCCACGGGGTACGGACGATGACGAAACCGTCGGGCGTCAGGTTCTTGGCGAGCTCCTGCATCGCGCTGGTGATCCGGCGCCAGCCAAGGGCGTCTTCGGCGAGCGGATAGGGGGGATCAAGGAACACAACGCGAACCGGATTCGGGCACCGGGAAATGGCGCCGATTCCCAGCGTGTCGCCCTGGACCAATTCGGCCCGATCGCCGACGTTGAAGTGATCAATGTTCTGCTGGAGCAGGCGGGCGATCTGGCGGTTCTGCTCGACGAAGACCACGCGTTTGGCGCCGCGCGAAAGGGCCTCAAGGCCGATGGCGCCGGTGCCGGCGAAGCCGTCGAAGAAGTCGCTGTCCTCTAGGTGACCCCGGAGCATGGCGAAGAGCGATTCCTTCACGCGATCGGGGATCGGGCGGGTGATCTCGCCGTCGGGGGGCGTGAAGAGTTTTCGAGAGCGGAATTCCCCCGCGATGATGCGCATGGGGAAGGGTATCAAATGGCGAAATAGCCAAAGGGCCAAAGCGCCAAATTTCTCGCGCGGAGGTTCTGGATCAATTTGGCTATTTGGCCCTTTGGAACTTTGGCCATTTGGAACTTCAAGTTCGCTGGGCGCGCGCCGACGCGAGGCAGGTAGAACCTGCTCTCGGCTAGCGCCCCGGGGCGGAAACCAAACGGGGCACTCGTCGGCGCCTCTCTCCATGCTCGTGCGGGCGGTGACGGTTCTTTCGAACCGGCACGCCCGTGAATGGACAGGCGTCGCTGGCGTTGATCAAGATCGAGCCCGGCGGCGAACGTCGGCGCCGGCTCGTGTGTGGCTATTTCGCGAGCGTATCGATTGAATAGGTCAGGAAGGGCGGGCGTTCGAGTCCGGTCACCACGCTCCAGAAAGGTTCGCCGAATTCATCGGCAAGCCAGGAACGGAAGGGGCCGCTCTCGTCGTTGGAAACATCGTTGAGTGAGGGACCGCCCACGAAGACGGACCGGTGGATCAGCAGAAGGTCGTCGGAGACGTATTCGGCCTCGGCCGCGACTCCGCAGAGCGCGTCGACCAGTTTGGCGAACAGTTCCGGCTGGAGTTTGAAGAGCAAGTCGGCGTCGTGCCAGATGTAGTAGCGGAACTTGGTGGCGGGCTTGCCGCGGACGATCATGCGGTTGCGCAGGAGTGCCGCGATGCCGCCGGGCCCGTCGATGCGACGATCGAGCAACGGTCCGGGGACTGCACGCTCGAGTTGATAACAGAAGGATTCGAGATCGGTGATGAAGCGTCCGTAGAAAGGACAAACTTCGGTATCGCGCTGCATTCCGAGGAACTGACCGAGGCTGGTTGCGAACTGGAGGCGCCGCCCGGGGAAATCAGAAGTTGCAACGAGATGGTGTTCTTCCAGGTGCTGAGTCACCTCGGGCTGCCAGTCGGCGACCAGCAGAGGCGAATCGGGTTGTCTGGAGAGTGCGCTCATCGTGACCGATCGAACGAATCTGACTGCACCAATTTCGGGGGCGGACTCGGAATGATTTTGAAAGCAAAAGGGGGCGCACAAAGACGGCGGCCGGAAGAACTCCGGCGGCGAGACGGACCAACGTCGCCCCCGGTTGCCCGAGGTGCGAACAAAGCCACAACTGTGGCGAGCCCGTCGCTATTTGCGCGCAACGGGGACGCTTAAGCCGCGGCCTCTGACCATCAGTAATGTGCCTCAAGAACAGGGCATACGCCACCGGACCGGTGGGTTTGTGCCGCGAAAGTTGCGCAATCCGATTATTTGGAATAAGAATGGAGGCCCGGTAAGGCAAAATACCGGCGATTTCGCCGCTTGCCGCCACCATCTCCGACCCCCCGGCGGCTGCCGGGTCTTGCCTGGGTGGAGGGGTTACGATATGAAAGCCTTTTCGAGAGAACGGAGGCCCGCAGTGGCTGAGTTATCAAATACGGCCGAAACCATGGTTGACGCAATCGAGCGGATCGGACGGTTGCCCGCCATCCCGACCCACGACTGGTGCGATCAAGCCGCTGCCGCTGCGGGTGATGCGCTCTTGCCGCCGGGAGTGCCGGGTGTGCTTGCGGTTGGAGTGGGCACGCTCTGCAATGCCGGCATTGAGCGGATTGATTCTGTGGGCGTGAGCGGAAGCGAAGAGGAAGAAGTTGCGGCGAATGAACTGCGGAGGACGCTGCAAGGGATCGGCACGATCCCCGCGACCGTTCGCATCGCCGGCGCCGACTCAAAGCTCGCGATGGTGCCGCAATCCGATCTTCGTGCATCCGCGGCGTGGGCGGCATCGCCGGTGGGTCGGTTTCTGGTGTCGCGCGGCATGACGGCGGTGTTGATCGGCGCGGGGCTGATTGCCGACGCGGATCCGACACGGGTGCTGTGGGTTCTTGGGGCGGTGGAGGGCAATGTCCCGATCGTCGGCGACATGGTGTTCGTAACGGTGATCCTGCTGGCGCTGCTGCGCCGCGCGCGAATGGCGCTCTCGAGTTCCGGGCGTGAAGGCATTGAATGGATCAGCCCCCGAGAGCAGGAGATTCTGGGGCACTTGGTGCTGGGCAAGAGCGTGCGTCAGATCGCCGAAGAAACCGGGCGCAGCGCGCACACAATTCACGATCACGTGAAGAGTCTGCACCGCAAACTAAACGCCACGAGCCGTGGCGAATTGATTGCTCGAACGCTGGGCCACGTCACTCGCGGCGTGAGAATCCGCGAGAGCAGCCGGAAAATCAAGAGCGTGTAGAGCGTCAGGGTGTCGCCGGAACGGACGGAGCTTCGGCCGTTCGGGTTTGCGCGCGCTTCTTCATCGCGGAGCGGATCTCGGCGGCAATTCGTCCGGCGAGGGCTTCGTCTTCCGAAATCGCGACCTCAACGCGGGAGGGAGTATCGGCCAGGGTGTTCTCGGTGATTGAGGAGAGGTAGATGGAGCGGGTATTTGGGCGCCAACCGTATTGGTAGATGCGCTCGAGACTCACACGCACGTGAGCGTTCGTATCGCGAGGCGCCTCGATGAGGTCGGTCGCGAGTTCCCGCGACTGATTTGGCTTGAGAACTGCCTCGGTCGAGTCTGGCGCGGGGCTGGAATTGGAGGCGGGGATGGAAGTGGGCGGGGGAGTGGCAGAGAACACGATCTCGACGCGGCGCTGCTGATTGTGAACGGTGTCTTCCCACGACTGGCTTGGCGTTGATTCCAACTGGCTCCACGGAGTCAGGAAGCCTCCGGACAATTTCGGCTGGGTGGTGAGGACTCCGGCGCGGGCATCGACCCGATCGAGCGTGAAGCGGTAGGAGTGGAGCACATCGCGTGCTGCGGCAAAAGTGTCGGGGTAGTCCGATGCCGGGACCTCGATGTCGGGCGACTTGGTAGCGCAGCCGACCACCAGCACGGCACCCAAGGTGAGAAGAAGCGGAGATGAAACGTTCCCGAAACGCATCACGCGGAGAATAGCAGCAAAGACGGGGCTGCATCGACTTGACGAATGCATCGCCCGCTGTCACCATCGGTCATCCGGGCATCGGCTCTTGCACCGCAGCGCGCGGCGAAGGCGAATCCGGATGACTGGCGGACGCGCCCGCTGCGCCGTTCGGGAGGAATCATGCTGGACTTGCTCTCGGGGGGTATGACAGAACTTGTTTCGAGTGCGGTCGGATCGCTTGCGCTCGTCGACCCGACGGCTGCGGAAGCGGCGCCCGCAGCGTCGAAGATCGACTCTGGCAGCACGGCCTGGATGCTGATGTCCTCCGCCATGGTGTTACTCATGGTGCCGGGGCTGGCGCTCTTCTACGGCGGGATGGTCCGTCGCAAGAACGTGCTGACCACCATGCTGCACTCGTTCGTTGCGATGGCGATCATCGGCTTGCAGTGGGTGCTCATCGGCTACTGCCTCGCATTCGGCAAGTCGGTGGGAGGCTTCATCGGTTGGAGCCCCGAGTACATCGCCTTCAACGGCATCTCGCCCGACGCCTTGTATGGTGACAAGCACGTGCCCGAACTGGTGTTCGCGATGTTCCAGGGCAAATTTGCGATCATCACGCCGGCGCTGATCGCCGGAGCTGTGGCCGAGCGAATGAGTTTTCGCGCGTACATCCTGTTCATCATGCTCTGGTCCACATTCGTGTATTGCCCGCTCGCTCACTGGGTCTGGGCCAGCGGCGGCTGGCTGTTCGAAAGGGGAGTGCTCGATTTCGCCGGCGGCACGGTGGTGCACATCGCCTCGGGTGTGTCGGCCTTGGCGCTGGTGCTGCTGGTCGGCAACCGGCGCGACTATCCGGACGGCGCGATCATGCCCAACAGCCTCGTGCTGACACTCACTGGCGCGGGGCTGCTCTGGTTCGGCTGGTTCGGCTTCAATGCCGGCAGCGCAGTCGCGGTTGAATCGCCGGTGGCGGGTTATGCCGCCGTGCTCGCCTTTACGACCACGCAGACCGCCGCGGCAGCCGCAGCCCTGGTGTGGATGTTGATGGAATGGAAGCACACAGGCAAGCCAACCAGCCTCGGCGTTGCTTCGGGCATCGTCGCGGGCCTGGTGGCGATTACCCCCGCAGCAGGTCACGTAACGCCGATGTGGGCCATCGTGATCGGTGCGGGCGGCTCAATCGTGTGTTTCCTGGCTGTGCAGATGAAAGCAAGGCACGGCAAGGACGATTCGCTCGACGCCTTTGGCGTGCACGGGATCGGCGGCATGTGGGGTGCGATCGCGACAGGGATTTTCTGCTTCACGCCTGTTGTCGGGCTTGTCAACGGAGGCGGATTCAAACAAGTCGGCCTTCAGTTGCTCGGCGTGGGCGTGACTGTTGCCTTTGCTTTCATCATGACCATCATCATCGGCTCGATCGTCAAGGCAACGGTCGGGCTTCGCGTCACCGACGCACAGGAACGCGACGGACTCGACATCACGATCCACGGCGAACGGGGGTACCACCTGTGAAACTCATCATCGCGATCATCCGGCCCGAGCGCCTGCAAGCCGTGCAGGATGCGCTGCAGAAGACTTTGGACGAGGGCGACAACTACCGCCTCACCGTCGCTTCCGTGGACGGCCACGGACGCGCCACCGGCGAGATCGAGTATTTCCGGGGACAGCAGGTCCGTACCCGCATGGCCCAGAAAGCGCAGATCACCGTTGGCGTGAACGACGCGTATGTGGAGAGGGCCATCGACGCCATTCTTGCCGCGGCACGCGGACCCAACGGCGGTGAGATCGGCGACGGAAAAATCTTCGTGCTGCCGCTGGAACAGTGCGTGCGGATCCGGACCGGCGAACGCGGCGGGAGCGCGATCTGAAGGTCACGGGCAGATGAGTTCGTTGTACGCCGCAAGGAAGATGACGAAATCGGT
>JAHBXG010000016.1 GCA_019636565.1 Phycisphaeraceae bacterium | reverse complement strand
CGTTCAACGCGATGCGCGAACTGGTCAACGCGGATATTTTCGCCGACTATTGGCGGATCTTCAACGTGCTCGGAACCGCCGGCACCAACCCGTTCGCCGCGACCCAGTTGGCTCAGGCCGCGAACATTCAGTTGCAGTTCGACACCCAGAAGGCTCGCGGCCCGCGTCGCGTGATTCTGGATGGTCCGGCCCGCACCAACGCTCTTTCCACGGCGGACTTCGTGAACGCAGACAAGCGTGGGAGCGCAAACTCGATCAACACCGGCGCTCTCGGCACCGTGTTCGGCGTGGATTACTACTACGACCAGCAGGTGCCGCGGCACGTCTCTACGCCTCTCACGGCTGGAAACGCGACCGTCAACGGCGCGCACTCGGCCGGTGCGAAGACCATCAGCATCGCGAAAGCGACCAACGCCGCTCCGCTGGTCAAGGGCGACATCATCACCTTCGCGGGTGACACCCAGACCTACTCGGTGCAGGCAAACGTGACCCTCGCGGTGGGAAACACCAACGTCACGATCGAACCGGGCCTCGCCGTTGCGAAGTCGGGCTCGGAGTTGATGACGCTCACGGCGTCGCACCGGGTCAACCTCGCGTTCACCAGGCCTGCGATCGCGTTTGCGAACCGCGAAGCCGGTGACGTGGCTCTGCTCCGGCAGGCGGGCGCGAACGTGATCAGCCAGGTCGATCCCGTGACCGGCGTGGTGTACTCGCTCGAAATCAAGCGCGAGCACTATCAGGTCGCGTGGCACCTGTCCGCACTTTGGGGCAAGCGGGTCATCAAGCCCGAGTGGTGCTTCCGGCTGATGGGCGCCTAGTCCAGCAATCTCTCTCCTACTCCCCTCTCGCGCGTCGGAAACGGCCCGCGAGAGGTTTCGGCTGCCAGCGCCGCACAAGTCTGGCACGGAGAAAAGGACCATGAGCAACGAAGCAAAGGGCGATCCGAGCAAGGCCGTTCCCACTACCGAACTGGTCGGGCCTGCGGGCATTGTTCGTGTGAACGACACGCCCGAGTCCATCGCTGAGTGGAAGGCCAAGGGCTACGTCACGAAGGACGAATACTCGGCCGCTGCTCAGAAGGCTGCTGGCACCGAGAAGGGTGTCAACTCGTCCGAAGATGAGCATTCCGAAGCGCCCCACACGCCCGGTGAATCCAAGCCCGAGTCGGCAAAAGAGCGCAAGGCGCGAGAGAAGGCCGAGCGCGACGCTGCCAAAGCCAACGGCGACGCGGGGGCCAAGTAACCCATGGCGCTGACCGTCGAGACTGGAAGCGGCAACTCGGCTGCGGATGCGTATGTATCCGTGGCCGACGTTGACGCTTTCAATCTCGCGCGGCAGAACTCCGCGGCTTGGATCGCGGCGACAACGGGTGCGAAAGAGATCGCGATTCGGCGGGCGACGCTTTACATGGATCTCGAATACGGCGGTCGCTGGAAGGGCCGGCGCAAATACCAGTCGCAGGCACTGGACTGGCCCCGATCGTGGGTGACGGATCGGGACGGCTACTCGGTCGATGCCGAGAGCGTGCCCGTCGCTGTGAAGAACGCGGCGTGCGAGCTGGCAATTCTCGCGATCGCAGAAGAACTCATGCCGGCCCAGAGCGACGTGGGAACGGTGACAGGCTCATCCGTCACCGTGGGGCCGATCTCGATCTCAGAGCAGTTCACGGGCGGCGTGACCCCGCGTGTATTCCCGCGTGTGGATGCGTTGCTGTCCGGCCTGCTCTCAGATTCCAACGAACTCGAAAGGGGGTAAGGCGTGGCGACGGCTCTCGATACGAAGATCGCTGCGAAACTGCCTCCGATCGTCGCGAAGTACGGGAAGGACGTTTCGATCACTCGGAACCCGACCAGCGTGGCACAGCCCGGACTCGGGACTGTGACGGCTGGTGCACCGAGCACTGCGACGTACAAGGTGACGCCTCCGCAGGGAGTGAGCACGCGGCTGATTGACGGCGAGAACATCCTCGTGGGCGACCACGAGGTCTACCTGCCGAACCAGAGCCTTGCATGGACTCCGCGCGTCGAGGATTCGCTTGTGGTGACGATCGACGGCGTGCCGTGGAAATGCGTTGCCATCGAGCCGGTGTATTCAGGCGAGTTGATTGCGGTGTGGCGGTTGGTGCTGAGGAAATGAACTGTGGGACTGGAAGGCGTTGCCCAATTCGAGGCGGACTGCAAGCGTGAGGCGAGAGAAGTCGCGCGCCGTGCGGATGTCGCGCATCGGAAGTTGACGCTGGAAGTTCTCACGCGCGTGGTGAAGAAAACCCCGGTCGATCGCGGGCGTGCTCGCGGCAACTGGATGGTGACGGTCGGATCCCCGGCGGATGGCGAATCTGGCTTCATCGCTGGGGACGGCGCAAGCGGATCGGCCGAAGCACAGGCGACTCAGTTCGCGCTCAACGCGGGCACGGCGATCGTCCGAGGCGTATCGCCGTTCTCAGACATCTTCATTACGAACAACCTGCCATATATCGAAGTTCTCGAGTTCGGCCAGTTTGTGCCGCCCAACCCGGGTCCGTCGAAGGACCGGCGTCGCGGGCGTAAGGGCCGCGTGCTCGTGCAGGATGGATTCTCGGTTCAGGCCCCCCAGGGAATGCTCGGCGTCACGCTGGCCGAAATCGAAGTGTGGTGGGCTGCCAACATTGAGGGATTCGCACGCGGACTCGGGCTGGAGGTGACCAATGCCTAGCGGCCCCGTCTTTCCCCAGGATGACCCCGGCAATCCGGCGATCGTCGTCGATCTTCAGTACGTCGGCGCTCTGGTCGCATTCATCTTAGACACGGTGGTCGCGACGCCGAAGTCGCTGAAGACTCAGTATCAGAACACCAAGCCGTTGGGCGACGCGGACAAGGCCGGCATGTGGGCCGTTGTCTCGTTCATCCCGGGCGGCGCTCAGCAGGTCGAGATCGCTCCCGCGCTGGTGCGACGAACCGGGATCGCCCAGGTGACGCTCTTCGGCCCTGCCGACGTGGGCGATAAGGACTTGCTTTTGCTCGCACGCGACACCGAGCGGGCATTCCTCAACAAGAAACTGAATCGAGTCACGTTTCGCACCCCGGACACGACCAACCGAGGGCGGGATGGAAAGTGGTGGCGCCTCGACGTGAGGTGCCCGCTTTATTGGGATGAGCAACAGGGAGTTTGATCCATGTCTGACACGAATCGCGTTGTACTCGGTTGGCGGGAAGAGGCGGCATACGGCGTTTTCGACTCCGGCGCACTGCAGAAACTGCGGTTCACCGGCGAATCCGTTGGTGAGGAATCCGAGACGGATACCAGCAAGGAAATCCGCGACGACGGCCAAGTGCCGGACGTTCAGCGGATGTTCATTCACACCGCCGGCGACATCAACGGGGAGTTGAGTTACGGCACCTATGACTCGTTCCTGAGGTACGGCCTGCGATCCGGAGCGTGGGCGGGCGGGGCGACGGTCACCGGCACGATCTACAGCGTCACCGCTGGGTCCGGCCAGTTCACCATCACGCGATCGTCGGGCGACTTCACCTCGGGTCAGGTCTTTGCGGCGAACCAGTGGGTGCGAATCCGCG
Source organism: Phycisphaeraceae bacterium (assembly GCA_019636565.1). GTDB lineage: Bacteria > Planctomycetota > Phycisphaerae > Phycisphaerales > UBA1924 > JAFEBO01. The sequence goes on along the minus strand of JAHBXG010000016.1, from coordinate 81,374 downwards.
GCTTCGCGACGGCTGCGAACAACGGCTACGCCAAGATCGTGAGCGTCACCACCACAACGCTGGTTGTGAAGGCGCTCGGGAGCGGCGTCAACGAAGCGGCGGGTGCAACGGTCACGATCGAGCAGGGCGAACAGATCGTCAACGGGACGACGCTGAAGAGCTTCAGCCTCCAAAAGCAGTTCGCCGACCTGTCGAACGTGTACGTGCATCTGCTCGGCCAGATGGTCTCGGGAATGAACTTTGGGTTCGGAGCAGGTGAGTTCGTCACGATCTCGTTCAATCTGATGGGGAAGACGGGCCAGACTTCGACCTCTCCCCTGAATGCGACGTTGAATGCCACGAACACCAATGCGGTGATGCAGGGCGTTGACAACGTGGCGAAGGCCATGATCGACTTCGTTGACGGCGCGGTGAGCAAATTCACCGAGTCGATCACCAACAACCTGCGAGAGCGGAAGGTGGCAGGCCTGCGGGGGCCTGAGTCGCTTGGCTCTGGTCGGCACGTCGCCACGGGCACGATCACGCGGTACTTTGCGACAAAGGCCCAGTACGACGCCTATCTGAACTTCACGAAGAGCAACCTCGCGTTCATCTTCGATGATCACAGCGGGGCGAATGTCGGAAACGCCTACATCGTCGAGCATCCAAGCGTGAAGTTCACGAAGGCGAAGCCGTCCGCGACGGCTGCCGATGCCGACACGATGCTCGACCTGGACTTCACCGCACAGATTGACGCGACGGAACTCATCACGACCCGCATCGTGCGGTTCCCCGCTGCCTGATTTGCACCTTCTGGGGCGGGGCCGGGTTGGTGTCCTTACCCGGCTCCGCTCTGTTTTCCCAAAGGACACACGAAAAGGACACACAATGCCCCTGAAGAAACTCCGAATCGATCGCAACAAGCGAGACAACGGGACGATTGTTCCGTACTTCCAGACTGGTGTAAAACTGCGGATCGCGAGCGCGCTCACTCCGGAGTTCAAGGCCGAACGCTCTCGCCTGCTCGGACCCTTTCGCGACCGCATTGAAAGCGGCACGATCGACGATGCCGAGATCGTGAAGATTCTCGCGCCGGCGTATGCGCGATACATCCTGCTCGGATGGGAGGGCGATGACGAGGCGTACACCTACGAAGGCGCATTGGAAGCCCTGCGAGATCCCGACCTCGAAGATCTGTACCAGTTCGTTCGCAATGTGGCCGACAGCCTCGGCATCTACCGGCGCGAAGAGGAGGAGCAGGCCGCAAAAAACTGACCGACGTTCTCGCCTGGACCCTGCGCTGGGGCGAGCACGCAAAGGCATTGGAGGCAGCGGCGGCGCGGGGCGTGGATGTTCCGGCATTGCGGGATCGGAAGCGGCTGCACGAGGATTTGCAGTGGATCTGGGAAGGGTTCTTTGAGTTGTCGGACGCGCGGGCGTGCGGGTTCAGCGCGTGCACGATCGCAGTCAGCGACGTGACGGCTTGGCTGGACCTGAGCGGATTCGAGGGTGAAGCACGCGGGTTTTTCTGGCGGATGGTCAGGCGGATGGATGCGGTGATGCTGGCGATCAGCAGGGAGCGGACGAACCATGCCACTCAAGCAACTGTCGGTGAAGATCGAGGCAAGCGGGGCGAAAGCCGGCGCTGATACGACGAACCGAGCGCTCGACAGCATGGGGGCGCACGCCCGTGGCGCCGATGCCGCGTTGACCGGCATCGACCGGAAACTCTCCATCTTCGGACGCACCGCGCAGGGTGTCGGCTCTCGGCTCGGCGGCTATCTCGCGTTCGGAGCTATCACGCTGGGAGCGCGTGCCGCGATCGCGGAACTAGGCCAGCTCGAAAAGAAGCAGATCCAGATAGAGAACACGATGGGCCTGAATGCCGCGGCATCGAAGCGGCAGATCGAGGGCTTGCTTGATGCGTCTCTTCGATTGCCGCAGGCGACGGCAGGCGTGGTGGACCTTGCTCAGACGTTGTATCAGGTGGGGTTCCGCGATGACCTGGTGAAGCAAACCGAGTTGTACGGCCGGGAACTGGAGCGCAACGAACTGGCGACTCGGGCGGGCGTGCTCGCGCTGTCTCAGTACGCGGCGGCGACGGGCCAAGCGAAAGAGGCGATTCGGCAGATCAATGCGGACTTGAACACGTTGGGGGATGAGTTCGCGGCTCAGCCCGAGAAAGTGCTGCGCGGGGCGACTGAACTGACGTTCGCCTTGAAGCAGTACAAGGTCACGAGCGATGCCGCGTTGGCGCTCGCGACGGCAATCGAACGCATCGGCGGTGAGGCTCCACAGGCGGCGCAGGGGCTTTCCAAGATATTCTCAAAGGCCGATCCCGCGTGGATTCAGCAGTTCAAGGATGGCGACGCGGCTGTCGCGGCCTTGTTACAGCGGCTGCGCGATGAAACGGAGCGAGGGACGCTTGGGACGTTCCTTGAAGCGGCGGGGTTGGAAGACCCGCGCGCCGCGAAGTCACTCGGCGCGCTGGCAACGTCCGCAGACGTGTATGCGCAGGCGCTGGTGCGGGTGAAGGACAAACAGGGGAACCTCAATTCGACGATCAGCCAGAGCGAGCGGATCGCGAAGTCGCTCGAATCGGAAATGGGAAACTGGCGGAAGACGGTTGACGTGCTGCTCTTCTCGCAGGAGGGGTTGGGCCAGTCCGTCAAGAACTGGAGCCAGGCTGCGCGCGAGTCGATCCTGTCGCTGAACGGGCAGAGCAAGGCGACGGGGGACGTGGCAGACCGGATGATGGTGTTGCAGACCACGCTCGGCACGGCTGGCGCGGCTTGGCTGGTGTTCGGCGTGTCGGCGACGACTTCGCTGAAGGCGATCGGGATCGCGTACACGAGCGTGAAGATTGGGGAGTATTTCTACAGCGAGTTTGCGCTGGTGCGCGGGGCGGCCGACTCGACCGCGACGTATCTGATTCAGGCCGCGGATTTGATCGAACTCGGCTGGAAGAATGCCGCGCTGTCGATCGGGCAGGCAGCACTGTCGGCGGCGGGATCGACTACAACGCTCGCGAATGGGCTTCCCGACTGGCTACCGGGTGTAAGCACCATGCGCGGCGCTGCGGCGTTTGCGAACGCGGCTGGCAAGGTTCCGATGCAATCGGAGCGAAACGCGAACATACAAGCGGCATTGGAGTCGATCACGCTGGCGAGGCAGGCGGCAGATCAGATCGCGTCTGCGGCAAAGGCGGAGTTTGCGAATCCGGGGCGCGAGGGCAAAGACCTTTGGGCGTACCTGTTCGATCCGACATCTCTGGCGGCATCGGTGCGCGACGTGATGGGTCCGGTGCAGTCGCTCAGCGCAGGCCTCGCGACCGAATTGGGCAAGGTGGAAACGGCTGCGATTGGCGTCGATGAGGCCACACGGCTCGCAGCGAGCGGGCTGACCTTCGTCGGGGATTCGGCAAAGCAAACCGGGAAAGCAATCGACGACGCGACGGTGAAACTCAGCGCATTCGACGCGATGCTCAGGCAGACGGCGACTGACACGAGGTTGCTGAGTTTTGGACCACTGAATCGGAGCGCAGCAACAGACGCGGCTGCGGTCCGAGCCGCGACGCTTGAACGTGAGCCTGGCATCTCACAGGCAGACCTCGACATGATCGAACGGGCGACGCTGCAAACCCGTCAAGCCTACTACGACATGGAGCGTCTGCGCAACGCATCAGACGAAGCCGGGCTTGCGATCGCGGGAGGATTCGAGACTGCAATTCTGCAGGGGCAGAATTTCCAAGACACGCTGAAGGGAATTCTTCAGGACTTGGAACGCATCGCGCTCAATGAACTATTCACAAAGCCACTCGCGAACGGGATCGGCTCCGGCATCTTCGGCGCTCTCGGCGGACTCTTCGGCGGCGGCGGGGGTGACTACACGCAGAGTTGGTATGCGCGAAACCTTCCCGGGCGCGCGAGCGGTGGACCCGTGTACTCGGGGCAGGAATATCTCGTGGGAGAGAACGGACCTGAATTGCTCCGAATGGGTCCGCAGTCCGGTTACGTCATGCCGAACGTGCCCGATTTCAACCGTTCTACAAGCGGAGCCGGCGACATTCACGTCACGATCAACATGCCGCCTGGAACGACGCCGGACGCGGACGGAATGCGCCGCAGTGCCCGCCAGATCGCGGACGAAATCCGACGCCGAATGCAAGGGAGGGGATAGATGTACAATTCTTGTTATGAAGGTGATACCCCTCGTGATTCTGGCGGCGTTGGCCCTTGGCGGATGCAAGAGTCCGTCCGAAGTGCTCTCCGAACAGTCCGATGCGAAGTGGAAGCAGGATCAGGCCTACATGGGCCACTTCCCGCAGGTGAACGTCGGCGATCCCTGGCCCGAGGCGCGTGCGAAGATCAAAGCGGCACAGGTCCGCGATGGCATCGTGGTGATCGGCGACTACCGAACCGAGCAGATCGGGAACACGATTCAGTACACCTATCAGGTGAGCAGGCCCATCGCCCCTGTGTACTACTGGGTGCTCATCCAGGACGACACCGTGATCGGAGTCGGAGGGCCGACGTAAGCCGTGTGGCTCTTTCTTGGTTGTATTGCGTTCGTGGTCTTTGGGTTGGTGTTCGCAATCATGCTGGAGCGGTACTCGCTTCGCGTGATGCGGAAAATCAACGCGACTCAGAACAACGCCCGACCCGCGAACGCGGCGTTTCAAGTCCCCGACTGGTTCAGGGATGCAATTACTGGGAACCCTCCCGCACAGGTGCGATTCTCAGGACCGATGCCAACGATCGGTCTGGGTATGTCCCAAGAGGACGCGCTCGATGCAATTCGCGATTCTCTCGAATCGTCGCGGGTGAAGATCCGAAACAAGGTCTATCAGCGAATTGTGATACTCGACCCTCCAGTCGAACGCTCGGCCAGTCGGTTCGGCGGAAAGCGTGGAGAAAAGGCGATCGAGTACGCCTTTGCGTATGCGTATCCCGGGCATCACAAGATCTTCCGCTTCACGATATTCAACGGTTCGGTGGTCGATGTCGAACAGCGGACCATAGAAGAGGGCGAGCACCGCTTAGCGCTTCCACTGCTGGAAACGCTCGACGAGTCCTAACAAGCATGGAGGGCCACTAAATGGCCTTCCACGATGTGCCGATCGCGATCGTGACCGACGAAGGCTCCGCGGGCGGTCCCGAGGTCAACGTCGCAATCCTCGAAACCGACTCCGGGGCCGAGCAACGCGTCGCCCGCTGGTCCGAGGGTCGGCACAGTTTCGACGCCGGATATTCCGTCCGCACCCGCGACGAGATGTACGCGCTCACGTCCCACTTTCGGGCACGGGGCGGGCCGCTTCATTCCTTCCCGGTGAAGGATCTGAACGACTACACCACGGCCACGAACGGTCGCGGCGCTTCGACCTTCACCGATCAGGTGATCGGCACCGGCGACGGAACCAAAACCCAGTTCCAACTCGTGAAGCGGTACACCAGCGGGCCGACAACCGTGGTGCGGAACCTATCGAAGCCCGTGACCTCGACCGTCCGCGTGGCGATCAACGGGACCGAGCAACTGTCCGGCTGGTCCGTCGATCGCGCAACCGGCATCGTGACCTTCACCGTGGCCCCCACCGCCGGCGCGAACGTCACGGCCGGGTGCGAGTTCGATGTCGAGGTGCGGTACGACATCCAGAGCATGAAAGCCGCGATCGTGGCCTTTGACTCGGGCAGCGTGCCGAACGTGCCGCTGATCGAGGTACGGGACGACAAGCCGGTTTCCCATGAGTGGGACGCGGGCGGGTGCCAAGCCCTGAGCATCAGCGCCGACTATCAACTCGCGGCCGGCGCGGCGATGGTCTATCTCGTTACGGCCACAGCGGGCAGCCTGACCGTTCGCCTGCCGAACCCGGCTTCGATGACTCCCGGCTTGCACGGATCGATCCTGAACGTCGGAGCGACCAACGCATTCGCAATCAAGAAACACGATGGGACCGACCTCTCGCCCTCGGTGTCGCTCGCGACCGGCACCGGCGTTCGCCTGTTCCTCACGCTCGATTCGATCGGGGGAAAGGTCTGGTACGTCGGATGATGACACCGGGCGACTATTTCGGCGGCTCCCGATTCGAGACTGTTGCCTCGAATGTGGCGGTCTATCCGAACCTCGCCCGCGTGTACATCCTCTCCCCCACCGGTGCGAGTAAGACCGCGACGCTGTGCGATGCCCGTTGGATTCGCCGGCCCGGCATCGTCGCGTACATCTTCAACGTCGGCGCGAACGCGATCACGCTGCGAGACAATGCCGCGGCAACGATCGTTTCCATCCCCGCCGGCCAGTTCGCGGAATTGATCCTCACCGACAATTCCACGGCGGCTGGCGCTTGGAAGACTCGCCTTCGGACCAGCAATACCGGATTCACGCTCTCGCGGGCGGGTTCGGCTCCGACGATCAACCCGACCGTTTCGAGCGCCGTCACCCCAACATGCGTGTACTACCGCCTTCGCCCGTGCTCCAGCGGATCGGACCTATTCACCACGGCGGACCTGTCCGCGTTCGTCGGCAAGGTCATTCTCCATTCAAGCGCGTACTACAAGGTCGATCGGTACTACGGCTTACCCGGCACCCTCACCAGCGTCACCGTGCCCGGCTCGGGACTCGACAAGTGCCCCGCCGGTTGCTCGCCTCCCCCGACTTTCCCGTGCCAGGCGGCTGTCGATGTGGACGCACTGCTCGAGTGCCTTGCCGATCAGCCCGCCGAACTCTGGCCGTTCCTCGGTGATCTTTGGAACGGTGACAGCGTTACCGCTTCGTGCGAGTGGGTGCTGAAGGTGTTCGGCTTCGACCTCTGCGCCTGCGCACCGGGCGGCTCGTGGACCGATTCGAATGGAATCAACTACTCGTGGGCTTATGTCATTTCTGGCTGTAGTTCATGCGGCGACGGCTCGGATGACTGCTGCAATGAAATCGCGCTGGTGAAAACATGATCGACTGCGCCCAACGCAATTCCTGTGGAGTCTGCCGACCGATGAGCGGCGTGGTCGGGCTGCCCGTTCCTGTTTCGAGCCTCGACTGTGAAAAAGTCTGCCCACGGAAGGGCGACGTTCGCACCACCGGCAAGGTCACGGATGAGTTTGTCGCGTGGTCTGTGAATCGGCTCGCGAGCGGCCCCGCGTTCCGTGCAACTGCAATCCGGCGGCACCTGGACGCGGCCATTCTGTACGACCCGCCCGAGTTGCCCGCGCTCAGGGAAGCCCTTTCCCCAATCGCGGATCGCTGCACGCTGTTCCTCTCGGGCTCCGCAATCCTCACCGCCCATCGGCCGATCGGCGATCTTGACGTGGTGGCGCTCATCGCGGACCCGGACCTGGCGTGCGAACTGAAGCCCCTTGTGCCAGCGCGAGTAGGCGATCTGAAGTTGGACGTGTTCTTCCGAACGCGCCTGCTCGCGTGCTATTGCCACGTCGCGTTCGATCGCTCTGTGGCCTACGTCCCCGATGCCGGGGTTGTCTCGGTGCCGTGGGTGTACGGCGTGAAGTCGATCATGCCCTCTCCGCTCTCGATCAAACTCACCGAGAAGGCTGAAGGCGTCAAGGCCGAGGATGCTCAGCGTCGGCGCATTCCAGACTCTGAGCGGGTTCAGCGTTCGCCCGACATTCCGAAGGGATGCTGCGGATGATCCCGCTCACCGCCACACTCCGCGACCCGCTGAATGCCTCGGTGCACGAGCTCGCCCGCTGTTGGACGATCGAACGCACGGACGGGTATGTGCTGCGCTTCACCGATCACAACTCCCCGTTGATCCTCGCGGACGGAAACACCTACTCCCCCGCCGGCGGACTCAGCGCCAGCGCCCAGCAACGGCTCGCAGGGCTGCAGGACCGGAATCAGGAACTCCGGGGAGTGGTGTCGGACAAGATCACCGAAGAGGATCTGCGAGCGGGCCGGTATCGAGGCGCGAAAGTGACCGAGCAAGTAGTGGACTGGCGGTATCCCTTCAAGGGCGCGATCTCCCTGCTCGTGTTCTGGGTGAGTGAAACGACTCGGACCGGCGAGACCTGGACCGCTCAGATCGATGGGCTCGTGGCGCGTCTGAAACAGCCCGTGGGCCGGGTCTACTCGCGAACGACCTGCTACAAGCGGCTCGGCTCCACCGAATGCGGTGTCACGCTCGCGAGCTTCACGGCCACCGGCACGGTGTCAAGCGTCGCGACTGCCCGGCTCGTGTTCCTCTCTGGCGCGCTGACCGGGGTTACCCCATCCGGCGACGGTTACTTCAACGGCGGCGAACTCACGTTCACCAGCGGCGCGAACTCAGGCCTGAAGGTCGAGGTGAAGTTCTACCTGGACGGGACAAAGCGATTCGAGTTGCAACTGCCGATGCCCCTGAACATCGCTCCGGGCGACACGTTCTCGGTTGTGGCAGGGTGTGCGAAGGACGCGAGCGACTGCAAAACCAAGTTCTCGAATCTCGCGAAATTCGGCGGCTATCCGACCATCCCAGGTGATGACAAGGCGAACCAGACACCAAACGCGAATTGAGCATGGCGACGACAGCGGACATCATCTTGGCGGCTCGTGCGTGCGTGGGCGCGAAGTTCCGGCACCAGGGGCGCGACCCACGCACCGGCATCGACTGTGTGGGCCTGATCGCTCACGTCGCGCGTTCGCTCGGGCTTCCGATTGTCGATCGGGTGGACTATGGGAAGCAACCGGACGGGCGGCTGATCGAGCATCTGGAGAGCGCAGGCCTTGTCCGCATCGACCGAGATCCCGCGCCCGGGGACGTGATGGTGTTCGCTTACAACGCACCCGACGTGCCTGAGCATGTTGCGATCCGAACCGATTACGGCATGGTTCATTCGTTCGCTGTCCCCCGGAAAGTGGTCGAGACTGTGTACGCCGATCCGTGGCCCGCGCGGCTGCTCGCGGTGATGCAACTGACCGAAGGGGGTGCGTAATGGCGACACTGGTATTTGGCGCGGGTGGAATGGCGATCGGAGCGGCATTGGCGCCGGCGACTGGTGGCGCTTCGCTGTTGCTCGGCCTGACCGGGGCACAGGTGGGCGGACTTCTCGGATCGACTCTGGGAGGGTTCCTCGATTCGACGATCATCATGCCGATGCTCTTCGGCAAGGGCGATCCCGTCCAGGGGCCGCGGCTCGGGGATCTGTCGATTCAGACCGCAAGCGACGGAAGCCCGGTGAAGCACTGCTATGGGCCGCAGGTGCGAATCGCCGGAACGATCATTTGGGTACCCGATCTCATCGAAGAGGAAGTGAATCAGGATGGTGGAGGCGGAGGCAAAGGCGGCGGCGGAGGCGGCGTCACCACTTCGACGTTCCGGTACTACGCCCACTGCGCGATTTCTCTCGGTGAACGTCCGCCGGCCGGCGCGGTTGCGTCGCTGGTTCGCATCATCGCGAATGGAAAGACCATCTGGGAGTTCGGCGGACCCGACCACCGATCGACGGCGATCCGGTTCTATCCCGGCGGGCAGACCACTCCCGATTCGCTCATCGAGGCGTACGATGGCGCGGGCAACGTCCCGGCCTACACCGAAGATGCGTATGTGGTGATCGAACGGCTCGCCCTGGCCGACTTCGGGAACCAGTTGCCGCGCTTCGAGTTCATTGTGCGATGGGACGTTGGCCTGTCCCTGCAGGGCGCTCTCGGGCGACTGCTCGAACGCTCTGGCGTGTCATCGACCGAGTACGACGTTTCCCGCGTGCAAGGGTGCATCGGCGGGCTGGTGCTGTCCGGCCCCGTGACCGGCGCGGCCGCGATCGAATACCTGATCGCGGCGTACAACCTCAGCGTTCGCGAGTCGGGCGGGAAACTCGAGTTCTTCAACGCCGGCTCCGAAGACGTGATCGAAGTCGCCCCCGCTGATCTCGCCGCGCACGAGGCGGGCGGCGACACCGAGCGGCCCCTGATGCTGTCGGACACCAGCGAGAACGAACTGCCACGCGATGTGTCGGTTCGGTTCATCAATCCCGACTATGCAAACGAACAGGGAAGCGTGATCGCGCGGCGTGGCACGATCAACCGCGGCGAATCCCGCACCGTCGATATGCCGCTCACGCTCACGCTGGAACAAGCGAAAGACGTGGCCGGGCGGCTGCTCTACTCATCGTGGGGCGATCGCGAGAGCGCAGAGTTCACGCTGCCCCCGTCCTACCTCGCGGCGCAAGAGGGCGACATCTATCTGGTGTACGTCGGGAATGAACAGCACTCGGTTCGGCTCACCGAAGTCACGCGCGGGGCGAACTACCTGCTCTCGTGCAAGGGCATCGTCCAGCGTGGGCAGACCTCGATTCAGGGCAACCCGTATGTGTCCGACGTGCGCGACAACCCGGCTCTGTACACGCCCCCGATGGTTCTCTGGAACATCATGGACGCGCCGGCGCTCGTGCCCGCCCACCTGGACACCAGCGGGTACTACTTCGGCATGTGCGCGCTCGATCCCGATGCGGCCTGGATCGGTGCCGCGATGTACGACTCTGCGGACGGGGTGACGTTTGGGCAATCAGGGTCGCTCGTTCCCGAATCCTCGCAGGGCTTCACCACGGCGGCGCTCGCCGATGGACCCTTCGGATTCTGGGATGAAGGCAACTCGCTCACCGTGGACTTGAAGCACGGGGATCTCGCGAACGCGACGGACTTGGAAGTGTTCGCGGGAGCGAACCGGGCGATGGTTGGTGATGAACTGATCGCGTACCGGAACGCAACTCCGCTCGGCTCGCGACTGTGGAGGCTGAGCGGGCTCCTGCGCGGACTGCGGGGGACTGAGCAATTCATCGGAACGCACGCGGGCACCGAGCGGTTCGTCGCTCTGAACACCGGATCGGTGGGTTTCGCGCCGCTGGCACTCTCGACCGTGGGTGCGAACCGAAAGTTCAAGGGCGTGGGAGTGGGCGCCACTGTGGCGAGCGTCACGGAATCGAATCTGACCTTGCAGGGGAACACGCTTCGTCCGTTCGCTCCGTGTTTGATCACGGGCACGCGCGACGTGTCGAACAACCTCACGATCGGCTGGACCAGGCGGACGCGCGAGTTCGTGCGGCTGCTGTCGCAACCGGCTCCGCTGCGGGAAGAGTCCGAGCGGTACCAGGTTGACATCCTGAGCGGCCTCACGGTGGTCAGGACCATCGACACCACTTCACCGACCGCGACGTACAGCGCGGCGAATCAGACGGCGGACGGACTGACTCCGGGCGATCCCGTTGCGGTTCGGATCTATCAACTGTCCGCGGCGGTTGGCCGCGGCCGGGCAGGGAGCGCGACGATATGAGCACCTTCACACCACGTTGGGGCCTGGACCTTCTCACAGAAGGGCAAGCCGCGGCTGAGATCAGTCACAACGGCGGGCAGAATCGCACCGATGCGCTTCTCCATGCTTCGATGATCGGCTGGGGAACGAACACTCCGCCGGGAAGTCCGAGCGCCGGCGACTGCTATCTCGTTGGCGGCTCCCCCACTGGCATCTGGTCAACCCCGGTGAGTTACGCGAACAAGATCGCGGCCTACTACGGCTCGGGCTGGCTGCTCATCACGCCGAAGGCCGGGCTGCGCGTGTGGGACAACGCCGGCACGCGCTCGATGCTCTACAACGGCTCCGCGTGGGTGGAGTTGCCGGGGCAAGGCGTGGCCGTCGCGAACATGGCCGGGTCCGAAACGCTCGGGCAGACTCAGACCAAGATCAACGACCTGCTGAACTCACTCCGCAACGCAAAGGTGATCGCAACGTGAGCGAATTCAGAATCATCGACTTCATGGGCTACACCGCGCCGACTCCGAGCGGGAAGGCACCGGTGGTTCCGTCTGCCGAGGAACGCGGCCTCGCACCCGGTCGATACTGCAATCTCATCTGGGCCGACGATTCGCCCCCGCAAGCAAGGCGCATCGACGTGGTGAAGGTGCAACGGATCTGCGACGAACTCCCGTGGGGGATCAACGCCCTGTTCGATACTGAGTACCTGATCGCGAGGCTGGCGGTGAATCGAGGTGTCGGAATCGGGTACGCGCCAGCACCAGATCGGCTCGCGGCTCAGTTGGAAATCGTGCGGATGGTCGAGGCGATTCGAAGTCGGCCGCGTGGCAGGGCGGCGCGGATCATGCTCTACCACAACACGCAAGGCAGTTTCCGGCCGGACAACGGCGCGAAGTGGGTGCAGGCGTGGCGCGACACCAATGAAGTGACGATGCTGGAACCGGTGCCGGGTGCCCCGAACGGAATCGCCAGCCTCTTCGATTGCGCGTTGGGTAGGCTCTACCGGGACTATGCCGATCCTGTGCTCACGGCGGCGATCTTCGGCGGCATCGGGGACGAACTGAAGCGGCTCTACCCGGGGATGCCGCGGATCGGGATGCTCCAACCCCGAAAGACCGGGGCGAGCTTCGGACCCGAGCGGTTCGATTACCAGAGCAAAGAGCAATTCGCCGGGGCGCTGGCATCTACCACGGGCAAGTTCGATGAGTTGGCCCTGTGGAATTCGGGGCACTATGGGCCGGAAGGGTGGACGAACCGGCAATCTGGAACGATGTACGCCCTGATGCCGGGCACCGTGAACACGATCGCCGGCGATGAATGGGTCGAGGGCTACGGTTGGTGGAGCGCCACGAAGGAATACATGCGGGAAAGGCAGGACGTGCGGACGCCTTCCCTAGTAGAAGCGCGGACATAAACCTAGACGTTTTGGCCCTCCGTCCCTATGTGGCTTCTATATAAGCCTTTGCAGATCAGGGGTCTAGACTTAAAATCCCTTTTCCGGAAACGGGAGTGTGGGTTCAAGTCCCACCGGGGCCATTCGGAATTCGATCGCCGAAAGCCAGGTTTCGGCCTAGAATCTTGGCCCACCGGCGAACGGCGGAATGCTTCCTCCGCGTCGAATGGGAAAAACCCGAATTGCCCCGTTGAATCCCGTGCCGCCCCGCTTGAACAGAGCAGGGCCCAGCCCGGGGGTGCCGGGGGACTGGAGTGCCCGATGGTTCGTCTTCGCTTTCAGCGTCTTGGCCGCCACAACCGCCCCTTCTACCGCCTCGCGGCGATTGATCAGCGCACCCGGCGCGACGGCGTCGTAATCGAGGCTCTCGGCTGGTTCAATCCGATCGAGAAGGACGAGGCCAAGCAGATTCACATCAACGAAGAGCGCGTGAAGCACTGGATCGCGCAAGGCGCTCAGCCGACCGACACCGTCCGCGACTTCCTCGCGAAGCGCAAACTTGTCGATGTCGCCCTCTGGGAAAAGGACCGCGAGCACGATCGCAAGCGGGTCGAGAAGAAGAAGGCCGCCGAAGCCGCCAAGGCTGCTGCGGGCGAAAAGAAGGAAGAAGCCAAGGCCTGATTTCGCATCCGGCTGTGAATGACTTTCAAAGGGCCCTCATTTCGAGGGCCTTTTCATTTCAATAATGCCATAGTTCAAATTTGGATCTATTGGTGCTCTTCTTCTCTGGCTCTTTTCACCATGTCTCTCCGCTTCGACATTCTCACCACGTTTCCTGAGATGTTCGGGTACGAAGCGCCGTCGGCCCTCGGATTGAGCATTCCCGCGCGGGCTCGTGCCGCGGGTTTGGTCGAATGGCACGCCACGAATATTCGCGACTTTGCAGAGAACAAGCACTCCAAGACCGACGATCGCCCCTTTGGAGGCGGCCCGGGCATGGTGATGATGTGCCAACCGCTTTGGGATGCGGTAGCCGCCGTCGAAGCCAGAGACTCGCGCCCGACCACCCGAATTCTGCTCACCCCTCAGGGCGTGCCGCTCACCCAGAAACTCGTGGAAGAACTGGCGATCAAGCCCCGAATGCTCCTCATCGCGGGCCATTATGAGGGGCTGGACGAACGCGTCATCGAGAAGCTCGCCCCAATGGAAATCAGCCTTGGCGATTACGTCCTGTCCGGCGGCGAGCTCGGCGCGATGGTGCTGATGGACGCGATCATCCGAAAATTGCCCGGGGCCCTTGGACATGAAGACTCCAGCGAACAGGACAGTTTCTCCACCCGAGGCCCCGACACCCGCCCGCTGCTCGATTGCCCCCACTACACCAAACCCAGAGAATGGATGGGCATGAGCGTTCCCGACATACTGCTTTCCGGTGATCACGGGAGAATCGCCCAATGGCGCCGGGAACGCATGCTGGAGCGCACAAAATCGAGGCGGCCCGACCTGCTCGATCCGCCAAAGCCCCGCGCGTGAACGGCCCAAACAGGACCCTTTTCGATCGCTCCCGAGGTGGAAGGCCGCTGGGCTTCGACCTAGTATCTCAACCCCACTCGGCGACTCCGGGTGGGCTTTTTCGAAGCAAGTAGAAACGAGATTTGCCATGTCCCAGAGCGCCAAAAGCCAGCAGTCGATCCTCGAGAGCGTGAACACCAAGGTCCTCAAGTCGGACCTGCCCTCCCTCTCGATCGGTGACACCGTAAACGTTCACAACCGCATTGTCGAAGGCGACAAAGAGCGTGTGCAGATTTTCCAGGGCGTGCTGATCGCCCGGGCCGGCCGCGGCATGACCGACATGATCACCGTCCGGCGCGTTGTGGACGAAGTCGGCATCGAGCGCGTGTGGCCGATCAACAGCCCGCTCATCGCCAAGATCGAAGTGCTGCGGCACGGCGATGCCCGTCGCTCCAAGCTTTACTACCTGCGTGACCGCGTCGGTAAGAGCCGCCGCCTGCGCGATCGCCGCCGCGGCCTGAAGAACATCGAAGTTCCGGGCGAAAAGAAGCCCGCCGCCGCTGCGACAGCCACAGCCGAACCGGCCCAGCAGTAAGCAAAGAATCTCCGATTACACTTGAAGCCCGGCGATTCGTCGCCGGGTTTTTCTTTGGCCCACCAAGTAGTCCAGTCGAGCAAATCCATGCGCATCAAGGTGTGCTGCATCTCAAGCCCCGAGGAAGCACGCATCGCGATCGAGATGGGTGCGCATGCTCTCGGGCTTGTCTCGACCATGCCGAGCGGGCCAGGGCCTATCGATGAGACACTGATCGGCGAGATCGCAGGCTCGGTACCGCCCGGCGTGGACACGTTCCTGCTGACTTGCAAGTCCGACGCCGGGTCGATCATCGATCAGTTGCGGCGGACCCGCTGCCGCACGGTTCAGTTGGTCGATGAGGTTGAGCCGGACGCTTATGAGGCGATTCGATCTGAACTCCCGACCGTCCGGATCGTGCAAGTCATTCACGTGCAGGATCGTGGAGCCATTGAAGAGTCACTCGCCGTGCAGGAGCACGTGGACGCGCTGCTGCTCGACAGCGGCCGCCCGAAAGCCGACATCAAAGAACTCGGGGGCACCGGCCGCACGCACGACTGGTCGATTTCCGCCAGCCTCCGCGAAACTGTGCGCGTGCCGGTCTTTCTCGCCGGCGGGTTGAATGCGTCGAACGCCGCAGAAGCGATCCGTGCGGTTCGGCCGTTTGGGCTCGATCTGTGTTCGGGCGTGCGAACAAACGGACGACTCGACGCGACAAAACTGCGGCAGTTCTTCGCGGCGGTCGGCGCGGAGGTGTAGCACACAATCCGGATACGCTTCGCGTATGCGAGCCGTCGTCGTCACCAAGCAGGGCAATCCCGTCACCCCCAACATCCGCTTCCAGACGGATTGGCCGGATCTTCCCGCCCCCGCGCCGGGGTGGGTAATGGTGAGGGCCCTTGCGTCCGCTTTTAACCACATGGATCTGTGGGTCGGCATGGGCATTCCGGGTGTGAACCTGACCTATCCGCGCGTCAGCGGGTGCGACTGCTGTGGCATCGTCGAATCTATTGGTCCGGGCGTCGATCCGAAATGGGTCGGCCGCAAGGTCATCGTGAATGCCGCGACTCGCGTGCCGGATGCGCCGCGACCGGGCGACCCTCCGGGTTCGACACTCGCCCCCAATTACGAACTCATCGGTGAGCACCACAACGGCATGTTCGCAGAGTATTTCTCGATCCCAGCGGACAATCTCGCTGCGATGCCCGATTCGGTTGATCCGGTGGAGGGCGCGGCATTCGGGCTCTGCGCCCTCACGGCATATTCGATGATGGCGACCAAGGCCGGGCTGAGTGCCGGGCAGAGCGTGCTGGTCACCGGCATCGGTGGCGGCGTCGCCACCAGCGCCCTCGCCATCGCGAAGCACTTTTCCTGTCCCGTCGCCGTCACCAGCAGGCATCAGTGGAAGCTCGACAAAGCCAAATCGCTCGGCGCCGACCTGTGCGTGCTCGATTCCGGCCAGGACTGGAGCAAGGAAATCCGCGCATGGACGAACAAGCGCGGCGTCGATCTCGCCGTGGATTCCTCCGGCAAAGCAACGCACCTCAACTGCATCAAGTCGCTCGCTCGGGGTGGCTGCTACGCCACCCCCGGCTGCACCAGCGGTCCGGACGCAACCACCGACCTCGCCCGCATTTTCTGGAATCAACTGCGAATACTCGGTTCGACCATGGGCAGCAATGACGAGTTCAAGGAAGTCGCTTCGCTCTTCGCGACGGGCAAGTTGAAACCGGTCGTCGATCAGGTGTTTCCGGTTGCGGACGCACAGAAGGCCTACGCAAGGCTCGAAGCCGCGGAACAGTTCGGAAAAGTTGTCCTGAAGTGGTGACGCGAAGCTACGGCTTACTTGCCTGCATCTTCTTGATCGTGTTCGTCGTGCTGCGCCCTTCAACCAGATCGATCAGCACAACCTCGCCACCCTGCGCTTCGACAACCTCGTATCCGACGACCTTGTCTTTCGTGTAGTCCCCGCCCTTGACGAGCACATCGGGCTTGATCGCCTCGATCAATTTCAAGGGTGTGTCATCTCCAAAGAACACAACCGAGCCGACGCTTCCGAGTGAGCCGAGGACCTTCGCCCGGTCTTCCTGATTGTTCACCGGACGGCCCTCGCCCTTGAGGCGCTTCACCGATGCGTCTTCGTTGATGCCGACGATGAGGAAATCGCCGTGCTTAGACGCCTGATCCAGCAGCGCGACGTGCCCGGCGTGGAGCACGTCGAAGCATCCGTTTGTGAAAACGATCTTCTGCCCCGCTCGACGCCTCGCCGCGACTTCGATCAGCACCTGCGGGAGTGTGCGGAGTTTTCCATCGCCGCTCGCGAGTTGCAACACGGCGTGATGCACCTGCTCCAGCGGGATCGGCTGCACACCGAAGATTTCCACTTCCAGCCCGGCCGCGGCGTTCGCAAACCGAACTGCATCCGGCCAATCAACCTTGTTCGCCCGTGCCGCGGCAAGCGCCGCCAGCATCATGTCGCCCGCGCCCGTGACGTCGTACACCTTGCGCGCCACCGTGGGAACCGCGAGCGGTTCCTTGCCCTTCTCAAGCAGCAATGCGCCGTGCCTGTCCAGCGTGATAATCGCCGTTTCAAGATCCGCTTCCTTCAGCAGCCGCTTGGCAAGAAGCGTGTTGTGCTCCGCAGAACCGTCGCCGTGCGTGCGAAGCCCCGTGGCAAACTCCGCCTCGGTCCGATTCGGCGTCATGCTCGTCGCGCCGCGATATTTCGCATATGTCGCGATCTTCGCAGGATCGACCAGCACTTCTTTGCCTGCATCGCGCGCGATGCGGATCACACCCTGACAAATCTCCTCGGTGCAGACGCCCTTGGAGTAATCTTCCAGACACACCACATCAACGCGGCCGATAAGCGAACGCACTTTTTCCAGCACCGCCTTTGCCACATCGCCGCCGATCGGCTCGCGCGATTCAAAGTCGATCCGGAACATTTTCTGAGGGTGCCGCGCCTGCGCAAGGCCCACTAGATTCTGCTTGATGGTGGTCGGGCGCGACGGATCGACCTCGATCCCTTCGTCACTCACCCCCTGCTCGCGCAATTCGCGCCGCAGCAACCGGCCCGCTTCGTCATCCCCCACCACGCCCACGGCGATCACACTGCCCTTGAGCGCAACCAGATCCAAGCACACATTCGCGGCGCCACCGGGCCGATGCTCCTTCCGCCTCACATGGAGAATCGGTACCGGCGCATCCGCCGAAAGCCGCTCCGCGTCGCCGTACAGATGCTCATCGAGCATCAGGTCGCCGACAACCAGCGCTGTGAAAGGTTTCCAGTCTTCGAGATTGGCGAGCAATGGATCCACAGGTACCCGTTATTGTTCGCGCGCCGGAAGTGCCGCGCCCGCGGCTTCCAGCACGGCTCTCTTGACCAATTCGCCGCCCGAATCGAACGACATTTCCATTCTCGCCCGAACCACCGGGCACGGCCACGCGTCCGGCCGAATCCTCTTCAGTTTCGACCAGTCTTTCCCGGTTACCACGATCGCATCCGCGTCATTTGCCATGCGAACCAGTTGCTCGAGCGTCCGGGGCAGAAACGGATCGTGATCCGGCCTCACGAACTCCTTGGGAGGGTTTCCAGCCGCGTCCGCAACCGCTCTCACAAACGGAATTGGGTTCCCGATGCCACACGCGGCAACGACCCGCTTGCCCCGAAGCCAAGTAACGTTTTCTTCTTGTTGTCCGTCCCGACCGGCGACCACCAGCCCCTTCCAGACGTGCCTCGCGACCGCAACCAGCGCATCAGGTGCGATCTCCGCAACATCACCCTTGAGGCCATTGACGTCGCTTGCCGCAGCGCTCTCCGCGTGCGTCAAGACAACAACCCCCGCGCGCCGAAGCGACGAAACCGGCTCGCGCAGCCACCCCGATGGGAGCAATCGATCGCCGAATGGATTTCGCGTCGCATCAACCAGCGCGATGTCGAGCTGCCGCGCCAGCCGTCGGTGCTGGAACCCGTCATCGAGCACGACACAATCACACGCCTCCCCAGTCTCGGTCGCGAAGAGGGATAGCAACCCCGCCAGGCGATCCGGCTGAGCAATCACGGGCACGCCGGCAAGCGAAGTTTGATACTCCTCCGCTTCGTCACTCGCCGCCCCGCCCTTGGAATAGCCCCGCATGGCAATCGCGGGGTGATGCCCCGCCTCCAGCAACGCGCGCACGACCCACGCCACCATCGGCGTCTTCCCGGTCCCGCCCACACTCAAGTTGCCCACACTGATCACCGGCCGATCGATCTCCACCACTCCGCGACCCGCGTCAAACGCGGCATTCCGCGATCCGATGATGCGTGAGTAACCAGCCGCCAGTGGCGTCCCGAGAAACCGGAGCGCACGAGGCAATGGCGAGGGCGGCTGCGATTCGCTCATTGGTCCCGCTTCTCCGGCTCGCGCGGCGATTGGCCGAAGTGATCGCCAAGTTTGTCCCTTTCGCGACGATACAGCCGCGTCGTATTCATCATGTCGAGCAACGCAAGCCCGATCAGCAGCACGAGCATCAGGATCACGATCGACCAGACAAGCACAAACAGCCTCGGATCGCTCGGCGACTCCACTCCGAATGCCGCGGCACCGATCGGCACCAGAAACAGCATGATCCACCCGTTCAGAGTACGGATCCGCTTTCGACTCGCTGGCATGTCGCTGCGAAGCAGCACCATCAGATGGGTCGCGACCACCAGCAGCATGATCGCCGCAACAGGCAGCACCACCCACGCCGGAAGCAACGGAGCGGAATTCATCGCTCGCCTCCGCCGGCCTTGCTCAGCAACTGAATCCTGCGGGCCAGCGCCGCGACCGGCAGCCCCATCACCCCGTTCGGATCTCCGTCGCACTCGATTGGCCAGCCCGCATCCAAACGTTCGCGCAGGTTGTACGCTCCCGCCTTTCCCTGCCACGCGCCGCTCGCGACATATCCATCGATCTCATCATCGAGAATGCTGCCCCATCGGACCACTGCGGACGACACAAACAGCGAACGCACCTGCGGCACGCCGGCGTCAGTAGTCTCCAAGCCCGTCAGCGCCACACCGGTGACGACTTCGTGTGCTGCGGATCGAAAGCCTTCAAGCATCGCCCGCGCTTCGTCTGCGCTGGTCGGTGTGCCGATGAGGTTGCCGTTCTGCACGCATGCTGTATCGGCACCAAGCACAAAGATCGGCTCGGTAATGCCGCGCTCCCGCGCCATGGCCGCGCCCGCGCACGCTTTCAGGTACGCCAGCGACGCGACCCATTCGGCCGGCCTCGCGCCGGCACGCGCGACAAGATAGGAATCCTCGATTCCCGGATGCTCGGCCACGTGCCTCAGGCCGGCCTCGGTGAGCAACTGCCTCCGCCGAGGCGAGCGGCTCGCGAGCCACAGCAAAGGCACCTCTTCCGGCATCCCCATCGCGAGCGGCACCGGGCTTGGCTTGGTCCCCGAGGGCACGCCCTAGTTTACGATGGACGGCCGGGTGTGCGTTCGGTGCAAATTGCCCAATCGCTCGCACTTCTACTGTTCTTCATGCGGGCGCACCTCGTCCAACTCGATATCCGCTGGGAAGACAAACAGGCCAACTACGCCCGGGTCCACGAAATGGTGGCCGCCGCGAAACCGGCTACGGGCGATCTCGTCGTCCTTCCCGAAGTCTTTGATACCGGCTTCACAATCGACCTTCTGAAAAGCCCCGATTCCGATGGGGCCACACTTGCGTTTCAGAAAGAACTCGCGGCGAAGTGGTCGATCACCGTGCACGGCTGCCGCACCGTCAAGGGAAGCGACGGCAAGGGCCGCAATCGCTCCACCGTGATCGGCCCGACCGGCGAGACCCTCGCCGAATACGACAAGCATCACCCCTTCAGCCTCGGTCCGGAAGGCAAACGCGAGAGCGATTGCTTCTACCCCGGCACCAAACTCTCGCTCTACGGCTGGCGCAGCGATTCCCAATCCATCCGCGTCTGCCCCACCATCTGCTACGACCTTCGCTTTCCCGAACTCTTCCGCCAAGGTCTCGCGGCAGGCGCCGAGATGTTCATCGTCCCCGCCAACTGGCCCGATACACGTGTCCATCACTGGAAGACCCTGCTTACCGCCCGCGCAATCGAGAATCAGGCGTTCGTCCTGGGGTGCAACCGCGCCGGGCGCGACCCCGCGCTGAAATACCCGGGCGTCAGCATTGCGATCGGCCCGATGGGCGACATCCTCGCGGAGGCAGACGAGACAGAGCAGGTTCTCAGCGTGGAGATCGACCGAAGACTGGTCGATTCGTGGCGCGCAAAGTTCCCGGCATGGAAAGAGGCGCCGCGATAAGCCGCGCTATCCCTGCCCCGCGACCTTGTCCACTTCTTCCAGCGTCGTCACACCCTCGGCAACAAGCTTCCAGCCGAACTGCGCAAGCGTGGTGAAGAGACCCTGCTCGATCACTTTCTTCATCGCCGCGATCGTCGGGTCGTGCATCACCACATCCCGCAATTCATCGTTGAAATCAAGCAGTTCGTAAAGCGACCGACGCCCACGGAATCCGGTCTTCAGACACCGCGGGCAGCCGGTGCTGATGTACATCTGCGTCTTGCCGCCCAGATAGCGCCCCAGCCTCGTCGCCTGGCCCGGCGAAACCGGCGTTGCGCGCTTGCAGCTGTCGCACAGCACACGCACCAGCCGCTGCCCGAGCACCAGATCCAGCGCGTTGGCGACCAGGTAGGGCTCAACCTTCAAGTCCAGCAGTCGAAACACCGCGGCGATCGTGTCCTTCGCGTGCACGGTTGAGAAAACCAAATGCCCCGTCATGGCAGCCTGCATCGCGGTGCGCGCCGTTTCTTCGTCGCGGATCTCACCGACCAGGATCACGTCCGGGTCCTGTCGCAGAACCGAACGCAGCAGCGTGCCGAAGTTGTTGCCCTTGGTCTCGTCGATCGGAATCTGCGTGACGTTGCTGATCTGGTATTCCACCGGATCTTCGATCGTCACGACGTTGCGGCTCTCGCGGTCGATCTCCCGAAGCGCCGTGTAAAGCGTCGTCGTCTTGCCCGAACCCGTCGGTCCGGCCGCCAGGAGAAGCCCGTGATCCTGCGAGCACACTCGGCGCACACGATCGGCCATGTACCCCGCCATGCCCAGTTCCACGATCGACTTGGGTGAAGTCCGATCATCCAGCACCCGCATGACCAGTTTCTGCCCGTAGACCGAGGGCGTGAAACTGATTCGATACTCGACACGCCGATCGGCGAACTTCGCCGAAAAGTGCCCTTCCTGCATGGCGTCCCGCGCTGCGCTCCGCATCTGGCACGCCGTTTTCACCAGCCCGTAAACCAGTTCACCCACCCGCCCCGGCAGTGTCGCAACCGCCACCATCTGGCCGTCGACACGCAGGCGGACGTGATAGAGCTCCGACTTGGGTTCGATGTGAACGTCAGTCGCTCGCGACTTGCTCGCCGTCTGCAAGAGCAGCCGCACCGCCGCAGGTCCATCGCTGCTGCCCGCCAGCGCCGCCGACGGCCGGCCTCCCGCTTCGATGATCGTCAGCGATTCAACCGGCAGATCTTTCGGCGGCAGTTCCTCGATCACGTCGATCAACTGTGCCGCCCAGCTCTTGTCTTCGTCTTCATTCTCGGGCGCTGCCACGTCCTCGTGGCTCTCGACCAAGCCCGCACGATCGCTCTCCATGTCCTCGGTCAGTACAAATTCGTGCCCGCCAACGCGGAGCACATCGCCCGGCTTGAGCCGCGTTTCCTTGATGCGCTGGTCGTTGACCTTCGTCCCGTTCCTCGAGCCCAGATCGCGCACACTGAACCCACCCACGCCGTCGGGCTCCACGGCGCAATGGAATCGGCTCGACAAATCGTCGGACAACGGAATCGTGTTGTCCGGGTGGCGTCCGATCGTCACCGGGTCTTTACCCAGTCGGATCATCGCAGCACTTCCCCGGATCGGCTTCAGATAAAACGAAGGCAAAGGTTGCGAAACTCCTTCTTCAAACCCTCCGCCGGGCAATCCCGGCGAACGTCTCAAACAGCGCGGCCAGTCTACAGACTATGCGGAAGATGCGAGCGAACCACCTACAGTCGCCGTCCCGATCGCCTTGGGGGTGCTTTTTCGCCTCCCAAACGCGTTCCGCACGGGGATTCGCACCTTGCAGGACGCGGTTCCAACCCCGGTTCGGCTCCGGTCACCTGCTCACTCACCGCTCCACAATCACCAGATTTCAATTCACCCATGATCGACCTCCGCCAACTCCGCGAGAATCCCGACCGCTTCAAGGCCGGCGCCAAGGCCAAGAACATCCACGTCGATATCGACCGGCTGCTCGCGTTCGACGAGAACCGGCGTGCCCTCATGACCCGCGCCGAAAACCTGCGGGCGGAGCAAAAACGGCTCGAAAAAGAATCCGGACCCCAAATGGGCAAGTTGGCGGGTGCGCTGAAGAAAGCGACGGGTGAAGACGCCGCGAAACTTCAAGCCGAACTCGACGAACTCAAGATCAAGCCTGCCCACCTCAAGTCCGAAATCGCCGCGATCGAGCCCCAAATCGCCGCACTCGAACCCGAACTCAACGCGCTCCTGCTACAGATCCCACTGCCTCCCGACGCGGATGTTCCCGTCGGCGCGGGCAGCGAAGCCAACGTCGAAATCCGCCGCTGGGCACCCCCCAGTTTCGATTTCTCGAAGTCCTTCGAAGCAAATCGCGGCTTCAAGCCAAAAGCGCACCAGGAACTCGTCAAGGACCTCAAACTGGCCGACTTTGAACGCGGCGTCAAGCTCGCCGGCACCCGCAGCTACGTCCTCACCGGCATGGGCATGCGCCTGCACTTGGCGCTCCTCCGGTACGCAACCGACTTCATGACCGACAAGCACGGATTCACGCCCATCAGCGTCCCCGTGCTGGTGCGCGAAGAAGCCATGATCGGTACCGGGTTTTTCCCCGCAGGGCGCGAGCAGGCGTATCACATCGCCGAAACCCAGCGCCGAAATCCGGACGCCGCAGACGAAAAAGGAGCCGGCAGCCACGATCTTTATCTTACCGGCACCGGCGAGGTAGGCCTCATGGGCCTGCACATGAACGAGATTCTCGACGAATCGCAGTTGCCGCTGCGTTATGTCACGGTCAGCACCTGCTTCCGGCGCGAAGCGGGCGCCGCAGGCAAGGACACCGCCGGGCTTTACCGCATCCACCAGTTCGACAAGGTTGAACAGGTCGTCATTTGCAAGGCCGACGAAGCCGAAAGCCGCGCCTGGCACAAAAAGATGATCGGATACGTCGAGGAACTGCTCCAGAGCCTCGAAATCCCCCACCGCCTGCTGCAATGCTGTACCGGCGACCTTGGCCCCAAGAACGCCGACATGATCGACATTGAAAGCTGGATGCCGGGCCGAGGAGACCTCGATAAAGACGGCCGCCCACAGGGCGCCTTCGGCGAGACGCACTCCGCCAGCCGCCTCTACGACTTCCAGTGCCGCCGGCTCAACATGCGGTATCGGGGCACGAGCGCGACCGGCGGCAAGTCGGAAACCGCCTTCTGTCACTCGCTCAACAACACCGTGCTCGCCAGCCCCCGCTTCATCATCCCGCTAATCGAGAATCATCAGCAGGCCGATGGAAGCGTGGCGATTCCAAAGGCGCTGCGTCCATACCTGAGCGGTGCCGACGCCATTCGCGTTTGAATGGTCATTGCTTAGCTCGCGATTTTCTCGAGGTCCACCGTCGCACCCGGGGTCTCCGGACGCTCCGTCCGGTCGCCGCTTGTCTTCCGCAAATCACGGAGCAAGGCCTGCATATCTCCGCGCAGCGGCGCCGTGAACTGCATCCTCTCGTTGGAAATCGGGTGAGGGAAACCAAGCACGCACGCGTGCAGCGCCTGCCGCGCGATCAGCACATTCCCCGTCGCATCCGCATACGCCCGCCCGCCGTACATGTCGTCCCCCACAATCGGCCAGCCCAAGTGCGAGAGATGCACGCGGATCTGGTGCGTCCGGCCCGTCCTCAATTCGAGCTCGACCAGCGAATATCCACCCTCGTTCGCACGATCCGCATTCGCCGCTCGCACCGCAGATATCCCAGAGGTCCGCCACCCCGCGGAGACTTCCGGAATTCCACTCCCTTTGCCCCTTTGCCCCTCCGCCCCTTTGTCCCTCATGGCCGCCCCATACCGCTCCCTCACGCGGCACACCGTCACCGACGGCTTCCCCAATTCATCATGCCGCACCACGTACTTCTCGCGATACCCCTTTTCTCGCGACGGGTGCGGCCCCAATGGCAGATCAATCACATCGATATCCGGCTCCACCAGCCCGTGCACAAACGCGATGTAACGTTTGTCCACCTTCCGGTGCTCGAACGAATGCCCCAGTTTCCAGTGCGCCTCTTCGGTCTTCGCAAAGACAATCACGCCCGACGTGTTGCGATCGAGGCGATGCACAACGCCCGGACGCGCCAACTCCTTGCCGACACCCGACAATGCGCCGCCCACCTTTGATTTTTCCCGCAGGTAGAACGCCAACGCGTTCACCATCGTCCCGTGATTATGACTCCGTGCCGGATGCACCAGAATGTCGGGCGCTTTGTTGATGACGAGAATGTGCTCGTCCTCGTACATCACCTCGAGCGGAATGTCCTCGGGCTGAATTTCCGTCGGAGGTGGCGGCGGGACCACCACTTCCACCACATCGCCCGCGTTCAACTTCGTCGAGGCTTTCGGCGGCCGGCCGTTCACGCTCACGCCGCCATCGTCGATCAGTTTCTGCAACTGCGTGCGGCTCATGAACGTGATGCGATCGCACAGATACTTGTCAAGCCGCTTGTCCAGGTCGCGCAGGAGTTTGAACCGCACGGTTCGCACTTCCGCGTCGTCTTCGCCTTCTTCGCTTTCCGCGATCGCTCGCTCTAGTGCCGCGGCATCCACGCGCCCGCCCGTTTTCACCAACGGCCCGGCATCCCATTTCTCTTTTTCCCCCGTCTCAATCTCAACAGCCTCGTCGCCCTCCTCGTCCCTGCGCGCGGCATCGCTCTGTCGGTCTTCAGGCTTGCGAGATGGCTGCTTGCCGCGGCTCATCGTGCTTCCAGCGGCAGATACAATCCCTACTTCGGCGCTGGTGCCGGAGCGTTTTCCGGAACCGGCTCAGTCGCGGGCGCGTCGGGCTTGCCATCCGACGGTGCCGGCGCCGGCTGGCTCGGTGCCGCTGGGCCGACCGGGCCGAGCAATGACGGGCCCGACGGAAGATCCGTCGGGATGTTCAAGGGCATGGCCGGCTTCTCGTCCTCTTTGGTCTCGGGCGGCAATGTCGCCTTGGTCGGCAGTTTTCCAACCGCAAGAACCCGCGGCAGGCTCTCGATCCGATCCGCCGCGATAGAAGCAAACTCCGCAAATCCCGGCACGCCCGTCGCCGCCGAACGAATCTGCTCATAAAACTTCTTCGCGCCCTCGGCATTACCGCGCGATTCTTCAACCGACGCCAATCCAAACAACGCGCCGATGTAGAGCGATTCCTTGTTCGCGACGCCCTTGGTCGCATCCGCAACCAACTGGTACTGCTCCGCCGCGAGATTCAGAAAACTCTCGCGATCCGCCGCCGTGAGTTCGTCGCCGACGCCTTTCACGGTGCCGTCCGCGTTTACTTCCGCGCCCGGCTTGACCCCGCGCATCACCGATCGCATGTACGCGTCCGCCGCCTTCAGGCGTGCCAATTCCGCCACGCTGCCGACGCCCTCAAAATCGAGCGCGACCTGGCGGAGTGATTCGGGGCTCGGATTGGCGACCGCCGCCGCAGCCGCCAATTGCTCGAACGCAAGAGCCAGCCGATCCGACTGCCGCTTGGTGTACTGCTGATACAGGTAGTTACCGCCAACGCCAAGGGCGAGCAGAAGCAGCAGAGGCGTGCTCCACTTCGTCACAAAGTCAATGAAATCCTGATTGAGACGCGCCTCTTCGAGGCCCGCTCCTTCTCGGATCTGAATGTTCTTGCGTTGTTCTTCCATGGTGTCCTCAAAATCGTTCCCACCAGTGGCCGATCCAAACGCCGGCACCCGGACGGGCCAAGATTCTAGGGACGAATCCCTTCGACTTCGCCTTCGTTCCAGAACCGCCATGGGCCCGGATGCGCGAGCGCCGCCCCCGGAACGAGCCGCTCGCGAACCGCATCAACGAGCGGGGAGAGCGACTCGGGCCGGCGCACGCTCACTTCAACGTCTACAGGGCCACAGGGCAAGCCAAGGTCGCTCCGCAGACCCACCCGAAGTACATTCGGGGCACGAGCGAACCCCGCCACATCCACCGGCAGCGAACCAGCGTCGCAGCACAGCAGGATCAGGTCCGCCCGTTCCGCGACTTCCCTCGCAATTCGTGCCGCTTCGGCTTCTGCCGCCGGCGCACCGTCTCGAACGCCCGGGGTATCCACGTACCGCACAACAAGCCCCGCAAGATCCAGCATCACACCGACATGATCTCGCGTCGTCCCCGGCTCGTCCGCCACCAATGAAATCTGCCGGCCGGCAAGCGCATTGGCCAGCGTGCTCTTCCCGATGTTGCTCGCACCGAGCGCAACCACCAACGGCGGTTCGATCAGCCTTCTCAGAACCAGATCGCGCTCCGCATCGCTTGCCGCGCCCGCTCGTGACCACCTCCGTGGCTGATCCAAAAGCAAGGAAACCGCCAACGGGCTGTGCGCGCGTCCGAGCGCCGCCAGCATCGCCGCTTCCAATTCACCGCCTGCTTCCGGATACATATCCCCGGGTTTCGTTCGCTCCGCCCTCGCTACATGGCGCTCACTCAGCGCTTCGCAGAGTGCACGGACCACCGCTCCCCCACCGTGCGGCATCAGCGCTGCGCTCGTGGGGCTCCAACGCGCAAATACTCCCCGATCAACTCCCAGAAAATCCCGCAGCGCCAGCGTGCCGACCCCCACCCCTCCAAACCCCAGTTCTTCCAGAGTTCGATCCAGTTCCTCCGGAGTCGGACCCGACAAGACGATGACCGCAACCGCTCCAACGCCGCTTGGAGACTCAAGACTCCAACGCACGCCGTTCATTCGGCATCGGCAGGTTCATCGTCCCCGCCCTCCGGAGCCGCTCCACCCAAAGCCACGCGGCAGACTTCGGCCACTCCCATCATCTGCAAGTCCGGTACGACCCTGTCCACCATCGGGTCTTCTTCCACCAGCCCCGCGTCGCCCCCGGTCGCGATAACCGTCGGAAATGTCCCGAAGCGCTCGGCAAATTGCTCCACCGTGTGCCGGAGAAGCCCAGATACGGCATTGCGAACGCCAAGACGCATCGCGTGCGCAGTGTCCTTTCCGAACGGTCCGCGTGCGGCGTCCGGAACCTCGAACTCCAGCTCGGGCAGCGCACTCGCCGCGGCGTTCATTGAGCGCATCATCGCCCGCACCCCCGGTGCTATCACCCCGCCCTGAAAAGTTCCTTCCCCGTCGACAAAGTCGATCGTGATCGCGGTCCCCAGATCGGCAATGACGCACGCTTCCTTCAATCGCGCATAACCCCCCACCGCATCGAGCAGGCGATCCTGCCCCACGGTGGAGGCGTCGTCCAGCGCGTGCCGCATCGGGATTTCCAGGTCCCGTCCAATCACATACACCCCAGCCTTGGATTCCAGTTCCATTTCCAGCTTCACCGAAACCGGCTTGTTCACGCTCGCGATGACAAACGCTCCGGCCCCGCTCGATTCACGCAGATTCTCGCACGCCTCCGCAGCCTCCGCATGCGTGATCGATCGCCCCTCCTCAACTCGGCCCTCGACGATGAGGCCCACACGAGCGCGAGAATTCCCAACGCATACCGCGACCAGCGTTCCCTCAATCCCCGATCGGCCATTGGCATTTGCGTCATTCGTCATTCACCCAGCGTACGTCGCGGCCACTGGCTTAGACTGTCCAAAGGACCGCCCGCCCACCATTCCCACGGAGACCAATTGCCCCGCTGCAAAGCCGATCCCAGCATCAAGCGCGTCGAAGTCGGCGGCTTCAAGTTTCCCCTCGGCGTCTACCCCGTTGAGGAGATGACGCCCCGCGCCGGCTACACCGTGCTCTTCGAGCCCGCCGACGGTGGCGACGACTCAGACGGCACCGCGGAATGGGAAGAATGGCCCGATCGGTACGTGTTCGACATCGTCGTCCCCGCCGATCGCGTTGAACCGCTTTGCAGAATGCTTTTCTCGCTGATCCCCGGTCGGATCTACCCCATTCTCGACGTCCTGGGCCAGGACGCCTATCGAGAGATCGACCCGTATATCTCGTACGACCTGCTCGGAGCCGACCGCTTTCTGGAAATCGTTCGGGAATGCCGCGATCTCTTCTTCGAGGACGGAATGATCGGTTTCGGGGCGATGAGCGAAGACCCGTTTTTCTACGTCTTCGTCGATGAACACAAGATCATCACCGTGCGTGCTCAGCCCGAACTCAAGGAACGCATCGAGAAAATCCTCGCGGCCTTTGATCTCGAAGAGATGAGCGAGCCCGCCGGAGCCGATTCGGCTGCGCACGAGCACCGGGGTGTTCTCCTCAGCGATCGCTCCGCCGATGGCCTGCGGTTTGACGAAATTGTCGAGTCCCTCAAAGACGAATGGCACCTCCTGCTAAACGTCGACGGCGAGAAAAACGTCGACGAAGACGGGAAGGAACTCGGCACGACCGCCTGGCGCATCGTCGTCCGCTTTGACCCGGAGGACGACGCCTCTTCTACATATGTGGAGGTTGCTTTGGCTGCCCCGAATCTGCGGGAGGCCGAGGAAAACGCGGTGGACGCCGCCGCCCGCCTCTTGGGCGACGTCAACCCTGACACACACCAGCCGGCGATCGTCCTTGCCGACCGACTAAGCCGCGAGCAACTTTCCGATCTGCTCAAGTCGGCGGCCACGAAGCGCCGGCCCCGCCTCAAACGCACGAAAGAAAAGGGTGCCGAAGACGAACCGTTCGTTCCCGACCCGGCACCTCCCGAAACCGGCGATCTCAAAGCCGGCGAAATCTGGCTCGCGCGGACTCTAAGTTGAGTCTTTGTAAGCATTAAGGAATACCGTCCCCCTCCCTGATTGCCACGGGATCGCATGCCGGGGCCTTGCGTGCTTTGCGTTTCCTTTGTATCTTGGCGCCCGATTCCAACATTCCCTCAACCGGCCGGCCCGGGCAAGCGAATTTGGAGTCACGTCGCGGAACGGCCGTGGAGCACGGCGGACAGGCGGGCGACAGCATCTCGAAGCGCAATCCTCGGCGCGGGCCGATGATTGATCCGTACGGAGCGGGTAACCGTCACGGGAGATGCTCCGGCAAGGTGCCGGAATTCATTCAACCTCGTGGATCGGTTCCGGCAGGTGGGGTCAGGGCTTGATGAGCCCGAGGGACGTGGGGCTCGTGGGGGGTCGATCGTCTCTCCGCAAAAGAGCGGGGCCCGATCGAACAAGTGCCGAAGACCGCGATCCGACCGGAGTCGGGCACGGTTAGCGGCGGGAAACGTGCCCGCGGAGTTGCTACATTCCGCACCCGGAACTGCGCCACAGCGCGCGTCGGGACTAATGGATTCGGAGCAGTCGAATGAGAAGCACACGCATCGGCCTCATCGTTTCTACATCCGTTCTTTCCGCGATTTCAGGCACGACAGCCCAGGTCGCATGCGCTGCACCCGCCCAACCAAACGCGGTCGAACCGGCCTCGGCGCTCAACGTCGCATCGCGTGAGTTGGCCGCTGGCAACCCCGTGGGCGCACGCGAAATGCTCCTCGCGATCTCGTCGCTAGACATGAGCGAGTCGGAGCGCACCCGCACCATCGAACTTCTCCAGCAATCCGAAGACAAGATCCGGGTCATGGAACCTCGGCTGGTCAACCTTCAGCGCGCCAAACTCGCGCTCGATCGCGATGACTTGACTGCTGCCGAGCGGTTGGCCACGGGCGTGGCTCGCGGCGCCAATGACGGCAACAAGGCCGGTGCCGATGCGCTGCTCAAGCAGATTCAGCTCCGCCGCGGCGAACTCGGTTCCGGCGTGGATTCGGGCTTGGCCGAAGCGACCACCGCGCTGAACGCCCGCGACTACTCCCGTTGCAAGGGCCTTCTGCAGACGGTTTCCCAATGGGGAGTCGATCTCACACCCGCCCAGCGCGATGCATTCGATCTCATGCAGGGTAAGATCGTCGCCCTGGAGCAGGAGCGCGGCCGACCGTTCAAGGCCGATGACAACTCCGCGGCCACGATCATCGCCGCTGGAATGCTGGCCGATCCGGGCGTAATCGAACGCCGCAGCCCAGAACCCCAGCAGGCGACGCCACAAGCCGTCCCCGTCCTCGCTTCCGCCAACACAGTCGTCACCGACGATCCCCAGCAATCCCCGCCGGCGCCGGCACCCGCTATGCCGGAAGACCCGGTTGTCGCTGCACGGAAGATCGAAGCCACCAACCTGCTGAACGAGGCCGATCAGGCTTTCAACGAAAGCAAGTACAACGAGGCGCAGGCGAAGTACAGTCGCATCCGCACCCAATTCCGCGATTTCCTCACGCCCGAGCAAGCCAAGACCGTTGAGGATCGCTTGGCAGAGTCCAAGCTGCGCCTGCGCGGCACGACCAACGACGCCAGCGACTTGGCCGGCTTTGTGGAGCAGGGAACCGTCGCCCGTCAGCAGGCCGAGGCGGAGTTCAACAACCAACTGACACAGGCCACCGATTCACTCCAGTCCGGCGATGTGATCCGCGCCCGCGACTCGGCCGCCCGCGCTCGTCTCATCCTCAACTCCAATCGCGAGCGCTTCTCCGAGACCGAATTCCAGACAATGCAGAGCAAGGTCTCCACATTCCTGAAGGAAGTGGACACCAAAGAACAGACGCTCGCCGCTTCGCAGGCTCAGAAGACCGCCGCGGAACGTCAGGCCGAGGCCAAGCGCGTGGCTGATCAGGGGGCCAGCGAGCGAAATCGCAAGATTCGCGAGGCAATCGACCGCGTCCGCGCCCTCCAGATCGAGATGAAGTATGAGGAGGCACTTCAGGTCGTCGATCAGATCCTGTTCCTGGATCCGATCAACCCCACCGGGCTGCTCCTTCGCGACGTGCTCACGAGCGCCAAAATCTACAAGCAGTGGTACGAAACCAACACCAAGCGCAGCACCCTGATCGCCGAGCAGTCATTGCAGACGCAAGCTACCACTCTGCCACCGAAGGGAATCGTCGACTATCCGATGGATTGGCCCGAGATCATCAAGGACCGCGGCGAGCCCGTCACGCTCGCCGAATCCGTCGAGACGCGCGTCACGCTTTCAACGCTGGCCAACACCCGTCGCCCGGTCGATTTCACCGAAACGCCGCTGGAAAAAGCGGTCGATTGGGTCGCCAAGACCGGCAGCGTCAAGATGGACATTGACTGGCCTTCCCTTGAGAAGGTCGGCATCAACCGCGACACGCCGGTCACGGTCAATCTTTCCACCATCCGGCTCGACCACCTGCTCGACCTGATCGTGAGCAAGATCAGTCCCGATCCCACCAGCGCCGCGGCCTGGGAAGTGCAGGACGGCGTCCTGCGTTTCGCTTCGGCAGAGGCGATCAACAAGAGCACGCTGATGGTCATCTACGACATCCGCGACCTGCTGATCGAAGTGCCCGATTACAACAACGTCCCGCAGTTCGACCTCAACAGCGCCCTCCAGGCATCGAGCGGCGGCGGCAGCGGTTCCAGCCCCTTCAGCGGCGGCGGTCAGACGCAGCCAAATCCAAACGCCCGCACACCGGAAGAGCGGACAGACGAACTGGTCCGCATCCTGACCGAGCAGATCGACCCCGACAATTGGCGCGAAAACGGCGGTGCCGTCGGATTCGTTAGCCGGTTCAAGGGCAACTTGCTCATCACCAACACGCCCAAGAACCACCGTGCCATCGGCTCGCTCCTGCGCCGGCTCCGCGAGATCCGGGCGATGCAGGTCAACTCCGAATCCCGCTTCCTGCTCGTCGCTCAGGATTTCTTCGAGCAGATCGGGTTCGACATCGATGTCTACCTGAACAACAACAATCTGAACCTCAACGGCCGGACGACCAGTGTGCCGCAGGCCAACAGCACATTTATTGATCCGAACAACATCAACCCCAACAGCCCGTTTGGTCTTTCCACAAACAACCCGACGCTCCGCGCCTCCGATTTCTTTGATCCGCAGACCGGCGCGCCCGTCCGGAACTTCAACAGCCAGCCAACCCCGGTCGTCACGGGAATCGATACGACAACCAATACATTCACCATCGCCAACACTCCCGTCAATACGTCGGTCGTCAATTCCCAAGGCTTCGGTCCAGTCGCGATGCAGAACAATTCTCTGGGAATTGTTGACGCTCTTACAACAGCCCCCTTCGCGGCTGAAGTCATGGCCGCGGGCCGTGCCTTCGCTGTGGCCGGTACCTTTCTCGACGACATCCAGGTCGACTTCCTGATCGAAGCCACCCAGGCCGATCGGCGCAATATCAGTCTGCAGTCGCCCCGCCTGACGACGACCAATGGTCAGCAGGCCAATATCCAAATCACAAACCAGCAGACCTACATCTCCGGCCTCACGCCGATCACAAACCAGAGTGCCGTCGCCTTCCAGCCTGTCACTTCGACCCTCAACACCGGTGTGCTGATGCTGGTAAGAGGCACCATCTCCGCCGATCGTCGCTACGTCACGACTGATATCACCACGCAGATCTCCCAGCTCGTCCAGTTCCGCACCGGAACGACCTTCGCGGCCGTTGCTGGCGGCGGCGGTGTGGCGGGCGGGGGCGGTGCCGTCGCGATTCCCTCCGGTCAGTTCCAGTTGCCCGAGGTTCAGGTCAGCAGCGTCCAGACCACTGTGACCATCCCGGACCAGGGAACGATTCTGCTTGGCGGTCAACGCATCGTGACCGAGCAGGAAGTTGAGTCGGGCGTGCCCGTACTCTCCAAGATCCCGGTGCTCAACCGGTTCTTCTCCAACCGGACCGAGTCCAAGACCGAGCAGACCCTGCTCATCCTCTACAAGCCCACGATCCTCATTCAGAGCGAGCAGGAGAACAAGGCTCACCCGGGCCTGATCGACTCGCTCAATGCCGGCCTCGGCGGCTGATTCCGAATTCCAAGTCGAAACGTTCGACGCCCCGGCAAAAAATGGCCGGGGCGTTTTCTTTCGGGTCCGCAGGCCTTTCCGTACTATCATCTCCACCACCCGCGTGCCCGATCCTTGTTTGGAAAGGCCGCGCGGGACAGGAGCACGAGCGATATGCCATCCGCCGACTCCCGCCTCCGAGTCCGAAAGCAGGACGCCGTCGTCCGGGTCGAGTTCATCGACCGCAACATCCTGGACGAGGCCAACATCCAGCTCATCAGCGACGAAATCTCGCGCATCATCGATCAGGAGACATCGCCAAAGCTCCTCATCAGCTTCGCCAATGTCGACCACCTCTCGTCGGCCGCGCTCGGAGCCTTGATCACCATCAACAACAAGGTTCGGAACAAGAGCGGCCAGCTCCGGCTTGCCAGCATCGATCCCCAGATTTACGAGGTCTTTGTCATCACTCGACTCAACAAACTCTTCCAGATCCACGAGTCTCCGGAAGACGCGCTCAAGAGTTTCGCCTGATCCCCTCTCAGGCTTCCGCTCCTTTCCGGCGAACCACTCGATGAGCACCCCGCGGCCCAGCAATCCGGCGCAACCACCGATGAGCGGAAAGGTGGTGGTCCGCCACAACCGCCACGAGGTCGAGTCGGTTCAGAACTCCCTCGACGCAGCCATGTCGGCCGCAGGGTTCAGCAAGGCTTCGTTATTTGCCGTTCGACTCGCGTTCCAAGAGGCGATCGCCAACGCGTTCAACCACGGGCACAAGGGGTTGCCCCACGACACTTCCGCGACGGTCGAGTTTTCTGTCACGCAGCGCAATGTTACAATCGCCGTGGAAGATCAGGGCCCCGGGTTCCAGGCCGACGCCGTCGCCGATTGCACGCTGGATGAGAACCTCGAAATCCCCCGCGGCCGGGGCGTCATGCTCATCCGGAACTACATGTCCGAGGTGCGCTATAACGCCAAGGGCAACCGGATCGAGATGGTCTACATCAAGCCCGCGCCGGCCCCGTGACCCGGCACCTTCGCCATACCTAAGATGAGACTGAATCTCAGTCGGCTCGCGGCCTGCCGCGGGTCGGCTGGCCTCCGCACACTCCGGGCCGCAAAGGAACCAACATGCCCGACAATTCAACCAATTTGAAGCTCCCGATTTACCTCGATCACGCGGCGACCACGCCCTGCGATCCGCGCGTGGTCGAGGCGATGCTCCCCTACTTCACGACCATTTTCGGAAATCCCGGTTCGCGCAACCATCGGTTCGGTTGGGAGGCGGAAGAAGGTGTGGACAAGGCCCGCCATCAGGTGGCCGAGCTGATCAAGGCCGACGAGAAGGAAGTCATCTTCACTTCGGGTGCGACGGAAAGCAACAACCTCGCCATCCGCGGCTCCGCGATCATGTACGAGAAGGCTTCCGAGGGTTCGGGCAAATGCCGGGGCCACATTGTCTCGTGCGCCATCGAGCACAAGGCGGTCCTCGATCCCTGCAAGCGGCTTCAGAAAGAGGGCTTCGAGGCCACGTTCCTCGAACCTCCCAAGGACGGAATCGTGACAGCCGAGATGGTCAAGGCCGCGCTTCGGGACGACACCGTCCTTGTCACGATCATGTACGCCAACAACGAGATCGGCACGATCAACGAGATCCGCCAGATCGGCGAGCTCTGCAAGTCACGCGACATCATCTTCCACACCGACGCGACCCAATGGGTCGGCAAGATGCCGACCGACGTCTACGCCGACAACGTGGATCTCATGAGCCTCTCCAGCCACAAGATCTACGGGCCCAAGGGCGTTGGCGGTCTGTTTGTTCGGCGAAAGCGGCCTCGCGTTCGCCTCACCCCGCTCGTCGACGGCGGCGGACAGGAGCGCGGCTTCCGCTCGGGAACGCTCAACGTCACCGGCATCGTCGGCCTCGGCAAGGCGTGCGAAATCGCGGGGCAGGAAATGGCTTCTGACGCTATCCGCCTCGGAAAACTCCGCAAGAAGCTGGAGGATTCCATTACCTCGCGCCTCGATACCTGCCAGGTGAACGGGCACCGTGAGAAGCGCCTGCCGCACATCACCAACATCTCCTTCGGGTTTGTCGAAGGCGAAAGCCTGATGATGGCCGTGAAGGAAATCGCGTGCTCGTCCGGCTCGGCCTGCACCAGCGCCAGCCTCGAGCCGAGTTACGTTCTGAAGAACATCGGTGTCGGCGATGATCTGGCGCATTCGAGTTTGCGACTCAGCCTCGGCCGCTGGACAACCGAGCAGGAAATCGACTATTCCATCGAGAAGATCGTCGGAGCCGTCAAGAAGCTCCGCGACCTCTCGCCGCTCTACGACATGCACAAGGAAGGCATCGACCTTTCCAAAGTCGAATGGGCTCATCACTAGTTTGCAAGGAGCAACGCCATGGCATACGGCCCCAAAATCATCGATCACTACGAGAACCCGCGTAACGTGGGCTCGTTCGGAACTCAGGCCGAGATCAAGCAGCGAAAGGACGTCGGTGTGGGCCTCGTCGGCGCCCCCGAGTGCGGCGACGTCATGCAACTTCAGATCAAGGTCGGCAAGGACGGCGTGATCGAGGATGCCAAGTTCAAGACCTTCGGCTGCGGCAGCGCGATCGCAAGCTCTTCCCTCGCCACCGAATGGCTCAAGGGCCGGAAAGTCGACGAGGCCGCACAGATCAAGAACACCATGATCGTCGAGGAACTCAGTCTGCCGCCGGTGAAGATCCACTGCTCAGTGCTCGCCGAAGACGCGATCCACGCGGCAATCGAAGACTACAAAGCCAAGAACGGAATCGTGGCGGAGTCGCCAGCGAGCGCCGGCTCAAAGGCCTGATCGGCAGGGTTCTTCCGACGACACGCGAACCTGCACCGAAATGCAAAAAACGAAGCGGGGACCGGCGAACCGGTCCCCGCTTTTCTAGTTGTTGAAGTCAGTCCGAATCAGCGACGACGGCGACCAGCGACGATGCCGGCAAAGCCGAGCAGCGCGAAGGCCGACGGAGCCGGAACTTCGAGAATCTCGATCGAAAGGGTGCCGGTAAGCCACTGGCCATCCCAATCCTGGAAGTAATCGTCGTAGCCTTCAAAGTACTCGAGGCGGAGAATGCCGTTCGCGTCGAGGTTGAAGTCCAGGCCCAGGCCGATCAGGTCGAGCAAGCCGCCGCTTGAATACGAGCTTGTTCCCGGGAAATCATCGCCGGTACCCGGAGCCAGGAAGACGCCGGCCGACTGGCCGCTGTTCTCGAACGCCACCGAGATTTCTGAGAGCCAAGAAGGCGAGTCGGCGTAGATTTGGACGTCCCAGCCAATTGAGACAACGTGGCCGTTCGCGATCGCGGTGTTCAGGTACTGAACAACGTTGATCGGCGAGCCGTATTCATCGTTGCTGTAGATGCCGGACACATCGATGTTGAAAATCGCGGCGTTTGCTGCGGACGCTGCCACAGCCATGCCCGCAAAGGCAGACAAAAACTTCTTCATCTCTCTCTCCTCACTCAAAAAGAAACACACAAATTCGCCGGCGGCGGAAACACCGGACAGGGGGAAAACACCCCCCGCGATAGCAATGTACCCTGAACGGGGCGAGTCACGCAGGAGAAAACGCGCAATCTTCATCAAATTAGGCCATATTAATGGCAAAGACCGGTTTTCTGCTTCCGTTCGAGCCCGAGAAAGCCTTCGGGATTGACGCGGCTGAAAAGAAAACGGGATCGGCCGAAGCTGATCCCGTCAAAAATCCATGTGAAATCTTTTGACCGATCAGCGACGACGACGACCCGCCACGAGGCCGCCCAGGCCGAGCAGCGCGAACGCGCCCGGAGCCGGGACTTCCTCGAAAACGATATTGTCGATGCCGACCCAATCAAGGTATTCGCCCGGAGCGATTGCGACGTAGTACGCTGTGCCGAAGCCCGACGCACCGATCGTCTCAATGCCACCAATGCCGTTGCACGAAACCGAGCCAAGGAAATTGAAGCTCGCGTCGTAGAACGCCGCAAAGGTTTCAAATCCGTCGATGCCGCCGGTGTCACCGATGACGTCCATCTGGAACGAGGTGATTCCGGTGGTGAACGACATCAGAAACGAGGGATCGCCGTCCTCGTTCAGCCAATCGGTGTCGAACGCATGCAGAATGTTGCCCAACGACGGGTCATATCCCGCGCCGACATCCGTGCTGGTCGCGTGCATGCCGGTGTTCGTGGCCCACGAGCCTCCAACAAACGCGTTCGGCGAGAACGTGACGCCCCAGGCGCTGTACTGATTGTTGATTTCCGTGAGATCAGCAATTCCGTTGCCGTTCGCATCCTGATCAAAGTTGATCGTGCGGATAGCGCCCATGGATGAACCCGCGATAGCGCACAGCGCCACCGCACCAAAAACGCGATTCTTCATAGCCTTGTCTCCTCTCAACTCCCAATACGACTCGCGGCGGAAAACGCGAGGTCTGCCCAAAGGCGGGAAGACTTTCGCAGAATAAATCTTAATTCCGTGCGGTCAACACCCGGTGTGTTATTTGGACGCAAGATGTGGAGAGATTAATTCTGTTATAGGACCTAAAACTTTGGGCGTCGTGCTCACGTATATTCCTCTGGCAAGAAGCCCTTTCCTCATCGGAGAAGCCCGTGTCCACCCAAACCACTCAAGACTCAGTCTCAACTCAGTCCCCTGTCATTCTCACCGCGACCGCCGCTCGCGAAGTCGGGACGATCATCCAGCAGCAGGAACTGGACGCGTCCAAGGTTTGCTTGCGCGTAGGGGTCAAGGGCGGGGGCTGCTCGGGGTTCAGTTACATCCTCGACCTCACCGAAACCCGCAAGGACACCGACGAGCTCTTTGAACAGCACGGCGTTCGCATCATCTGCGACCCCAAGAGTTTGCTGTACCTTTCTGGTGTCACGATCGACTTCAAAGACGAGATCATGGGCCGCGGCTTTGTTTTCCAGAACCCGAACGCTTCCAGCACCTGCGGGTGCGGTTCGAGCTTTTCTGCTTGATTGCAGCCTTCATTCCGGCGGACTGGGATGCCGGGTTTTCGGGCTTGTCAGTTTGGTCAGGTTCCGGTAAACTAGGTCTGCAAGCCGGGTTCCGACAATGGTTTGGGAACGGCATGCGGAGTGGGAACTGTGCTCGGCCCCTTTGGTCCCGGATTTGTCCGCGTTCTGCCGTTTCGAGACGGCTGCGGACAACCGGAAGGGTTGCGCCCGGCTCCCAGACCTCGGCGTTCGCAAGGATTTCGCGATGAGCCAGGCCTCGATCGGCTACGAAACGACCCAGGGCTATGCGCCCCCGATGGTGACGCAGTTCAGCGTCTTTCTGACCAACAAGGTCGGCAAGTTGTTCGATCTCGTCGAGGCCTTTGACGGTTCCGCCTGCGCCATCTGCGCGCTTTCCGTCCACGAGGCAACCGATCACGCGGTCGTTCGCCTCATCACCAACAGCGCCGATTGCGCCCGCAAGGTTCTCCACGACGAGAAACTCCCCTTCTCCGAGAAGGACGTGCTGGTTGTTGAGTTGTCACGGGGGCACACCCTTGCGAGCATGTGCCTGTGCCTGCTCGGCGCCGAGCTCTTCATCCAGTTCGCGTACCCGCTCATGCTCCGCCCCAACGGGACCCCCACCATCGCGCTTGCGGTCGACGATCCCACGCTTGCGGGGCAGATCCTGCGCCGCAAGGAGTTTCGGATCTTTGGGGAGTGCGACCTGCCGGCAGGGCAAGATGCCAGCGACCACTGATCCGATACGCTCGCGGCATGATCGCATTGGTCCAACGCTGCCTGCACGCCTGGGTCGAGGTCGAATCCAACATGACGGGCGAGATCGGACCGGGCATCGCGGTTTTTGTCGGCTATGAAACCTCAGATGCTCCCTCGCTCGATGCGAAACTCGCATCGAAGTTGCTTGCGCTGCGCATTTTCGCGGACGATGCCGGCAAGATGAATCGAAATGTTGTCGAAGCCGGCGGCAACATTCTGCTGATCCCAAACTTCACGCTCGCGGCGGACACCACGGGAGGCAACCGTCCAAGTTTTACGGGCGCACTAGCGCCCGATCTGGCTCGACCTCGCTTCGAAGCACTTGCGTCGCTCTTTCGCCCCGCTC
Source organism: Phycisphaeraceae bacterium (assembly GCA_019636565.1). Lineage (GTDB taxonomy): Bacteria > Planctomycetota > Phycisphaerae > Phycisphaerales > UBA1924 > JAFEBO01. Next base: position 41,562 of record JAHBXG010000016.1, on the reverse strand, counting down.
TCGACAATGTGCAAACGGGCCGCTTCGGTGCGGACATGAAAGTGGAAGTACTGAATGACGGGCCGGTCAGCCTTGTTCTTCGCTTCGCGTAATTGACACTCCCATGAGAGTCAGTCGATGCCCTGCGCCGCGAGCCACCGTTCGGCGTCGAGGGCAGCCTGACAGCCCATGCCCGCGGCGGTCACGGCTTGCCGGTAAGCGCTGTCTGCAACATCGCCGGCGGCGAACACACCCTCGATGTTGGTGTAGCTGTTGCGATGCTTGAGGGCGACATACCCGCCCGCATCCAATTCTACCCCGCTGTCTTTCAAGAACCTGGTCGCGGGCGTATGGCCGATCGCGATGAAGAGTCCCTTGACCTCGAGCGTTGAGAGTTCGCCCGTGACGGTGTCCTTCAACTTCACGCCCGTGATCTTCTCGTCGCCGAGTACGTCTTCGACACCCTTGTTCCAGAGCACTTTGGCGTTGTGGCGATCGAGGTATCGCTTCTGCATGACCTTGGAAGCGCGAAGGGAATCGCGCCGGTGGATGACGTAGACGGTCGACGCGAATTTCGTCAGGTACGTTGCTTCTTCCATCGCGGTATCGCCGCCCCCGACAACCGCCAGGGGTTGTCCGCGGAAGATGGGGAGCGCGCCGTCGCAGACGGCGCAGGCGGAAACGCCGCCCCCCAGCGTCGCAAGGCGCATCTCGTTCTTGAGCCCGAGCCAGTTCGCGACGGCGCCTGTTGCGATGATGACACTGTGCGTCCTTACCACTTCTCCGTTGGAAACGTGCAGCTCGAAGGGTCGCTTCGAGAAGTCGCAACGCACGATGTCTTCTCCCACGACACGCGTTCCGAAATGTTCGGCCTGCTGCTGGAAGAGCGACATCATCTCGGGTCCGGCAACGCCCTTGGGAAAGCCCGGATAATTCTCGACGTCGGTGGTCAGCATCAACTGCCCGCCCGGGAGAACCGGTCCGGGGTCCTGCTTGGGAATACCGACATAAACGGTGGGCTCCAGCTGGGCTCTCGCGGCGTAAATTGCCGCGGTCCATCCCGCCGGGCCGCTTCCGATGATCACGACTTTCTGAACGCCACCGGCCTGAGTCACTTGAGTTCCCCGATCTCACTGAGATGCTGGCGGTAGAGACTCAGTTCGCTCGGCCAGAGCAAATAATCGACGTCGGGTGCTTTTTCGACCGTGTTCTGCACGCGTTGCACCCAGCCGCGCCGGTTGTCGGCGCCCCAGCTGTAGATAACGGCCGTGTCGTTCTTGAGCTTGATGGAAAAGTTCACGCCGTTCTCACCCACGATGTTGATTTCGTGGGGCTGGGGCTCGCTCTTCTCATCTACCACCTGATCGCGCATCGGCACGAAGTATTCGAGAGGAGGGCGGTTTCCCCGGGCCAGGTTGGGATTGAATGGATCGATATCGAGTCGCTCCATCCACTCCGGAGCGATCGAAGACAGTTTGGGCGGGAACGCCCGGTAGGCGTAATAGGTGCCGACGATCGCGAGGGCCGCACGAGTACCCACCATCTCGGTTCGCACTGCCTGGCGCAGATTGAAGAGTTCGGACATATCGGGCACCGTCGCGACTATGACGGCGAACATGGCCGCGTCGAGCTTGTTGCGCTCAAAGGGAAGCGAATTCAGTGTGTGGAACCACTCCAAGGGCCAGCGCTTGGTGTAGTCCTCGGTGATCTTCGCGATTTCCTCGTTCGATGCGTACCAGTCGGCGTGGCCGACTCCCGCGCCTTTCCAGGCCGCGGCCTCGCTGAACAGCCGCAAGGGCTGATCCGATGAAGTCAGCGTCGCCATCGTGGTCGGGAACGTCCGCTCGTTGACGCCGCCCTTGGGCACCATGACGATCGCGATGGCTTGCTCCGCACCGATCAGATCTCCCTTCGGAAAAAGGATGCGGTCAACTCTGGCTTCACCCTTGTCGTCGAGAGCCTCGATGATGTGCCGGATCTGTTCCTGTGTCAGAAGCCGCTTGCCCCGAAAATCGACGTAGGCGATGTCGCGGATGCGTTCGAGCGACCGCACCATTGTCTCCAGGCCCCAGCGCGCCTCCTTGAAGAACTGACGATCGGCCATTTGTCGACCGAGCGCAACGACGCGCCCCATCACCGCGATCGCGCCGTCCACCTTGCCTTCTTCTTGCAGCCGTGTGGCCTCGATGTTCGCGAGGATGCAGAGGTCGGTCAACCTGGGAATGTAGAGAAACTGGGCGCCGGCCAGCAGCGGCGGATCACCGAGTTCGGTGTACAGCCTCGCTTTCACCAGCGCCGGGGTCACAGCGGCCACGCCATAACCCTGTCCCCAGGCCATCGGAGCGCCGGTTGCCTGCGGAGCGGTGGCCTTCGCCAGCGTCTCCAGCGCGGCGCGCTGAGCGGGCTTCATTGCCCAATCCACCGCTTCTTTCCAGCCTTGCATGCCGGGCACGATCAGGCGGGCCCGTTCCAGGCCTTCGATCGCCGGAGGGGGAGTCTCCATCGCGGCCAGGGCCGGGATGAGAATTGTGTCGCTCCGCTTGGCGGCGGGAATGTCGGCGTAGAGCGCATTCACGCTCGCTACGAATCCCTGTGCGCACGCCAGCGGCGCAACAAGAGCGATGCCCAGCACCGTAATCAACCGTACCAGTCGGGTCTGCATGTTCCGATCGTAGCCGAAGGCACAAACGCCTTCCAAAAACAAAGCCGGGGCTCGAAGCCCCGGCTTGACTTGCCTTCATCATTCCGAGCCCATCAACTGGCGCGGCTGCCCTCAAAGTTCGGGCTCGTGAATCGCGTTTGACGGGGCGGGGCGGCTTCGTCGCGTCGGCCCGCTTCGCCCTCGCGGAAGAATCGGCTGGGCCGATCGTCCGTGAGACGCTGGTTCAACTTGGTCAGTGCTTCGTCCACGATCTGGCGGACGCGCTCGCGGCTGATACCGACTTCCTCGGCCACTTCCTTCAGAGTCAGCGGCTCGCAGCCGTCGAGGCCGAAACGCAGACGCAGGATGCGGGCTTCGCGATCGTCGATCGTCTCGAGCAGACGCCGGAGCGTTTCGAGCTCGTCGTCGCGGAGGATGTTGTCGTGCGGCGTGGAATGACGCGAATCCGCGAGGATGTCGCTCATCTTCAGGAGGTCGCCGTCGATGTCGCGGGTATCGCTGCCGGGGCTCTGGAAGGCCTTGACGGCGCGCTTGATCACGCGGAGCTTCTTCACCGGCAGGTCCATCGCCTTGGCGAGATCCTGCAGGCTGGGCGGATAGCCGAGTTCCTGCTCGAGCTTGCGGGCCGCGAGCTTCCACTTGGCAATGAGTTCCACCATGTAGGCCGGAACGTGCACCGGCTGCGTGGCATTGACCAAGGCACGCTTGATAGCCTGCTTGATCCACCACGATGCGTAGGTGCTGAAGCGGGCACCCTGCGAAGGATCGAATCCTTCAACGGCCCGCAGCAGACCGATGTTGCCCTCTTCAATGAGATCGCTGAGGGGCAAACCACGGTTTGCGTAGTTCTTCGCGATTGCAACAACGAGGCGAAGGTTCGCGCGGATCATCCGCTCGCGAGACTTCGGGCAATTCTCGTTGATGATCGCCCACCCAAGCTCCTTCTCTTCGTCTGCCGTGAGAAGCTTGGTCCGATTGATTTCCTGGAAATACACGTGCAGGTCTGATTGGACCTGAACAGAACCCTGACGGGCCCGAGCGGAACTCGCTGCCACTGTTCTACCACCTTCCGGGGCACCACACCCCTCTCAACTCCTCGGCCCGGCCATACAAGCCCGGGCACACCACACAGAAGGCTACGCAAGAAGTCCTGGACAGGTTGCAATCGACGTTGTTCATCGAGCACATGACCGTGTCCTAACTCTTTGCGCAGCTCCTCCTACTTGAACCATGACACAGACTGCGCCAAATGCAAATCCGGCAACCAGAAAAAGCGAAATATTTCACCAAACAGTGCAGTCCGTACAGCCGAATTCACCGGATTCTTTGAAAGATGCCCTTCTAGACCGATCGAAATGCGAACAACCAAGGCGTTTCGGGACTACAAAGCTACGGTTCCTCTGCTCCCGATGAACAACGACCTCAGCAAACTCCTCGAAGATTGGGACTACGAGCCCGGATCCATCAACGCTCGCCTCATCCAAGGCGACGATGGCCAGCCCAGAATCCAGATCCGGGTTGATTTAGGGATTCTCCAAATGTTCCCGACCGGACGCCCGGACGGTCAGCGTCCCCACGGCTTCCCGAGCCTTCTGGAGTATTTCGAGGCCCAACTTGATTCCAAGGCCGAGGAAGAGGAAGGCGCCCCGGCCGAGCGATTCTCGCTCGAACCAGAGGATTGCCGCCTGCTCCGCGAAGAGGCCGTGCAGTACTACCACCGCTATCTCGCCTTGCTGGCTTTGGAGGACTTTGAGGGCGTCGTCCGGGATACCACCCGCAATCTCCGGGTTCTCGACTTCTGTGCCGCCCACGCCGAGACCGAGGGCGACCGCAATGTGCTTGAGCAGTTTCGGCCGTACATCCTGATGCTCCGAGCCCGCGCCATGGCCAGTCAGGCTCTTAAGGACAACGAACCCAAGGCCGCCGTTTTCGCGCTTGACCAGGGGCTCGAGTCGCTGCGCCAGTACTTCTCCAGCGTCGGCCAACCCCAGATGTTCGATGCCTCCGCCGAAGCAGACATGCTCCGCGGCATGCGCGAATCGCTCGTTCCGAAACTGCCGGTCAGCCAGCACGCCGAACTTCGGACCCGTCTGGCCGAAGCGATCGAGAACGAGAACTACGAACTGGCCGCCATTCTGCGCGACGAACTCAAGATGATGGGAAAGACCGCGACGCCCCTGCCGGCCGCGTCGAACCCCGACGGCGACAAGAAGCCGGGCGAAGACAAGCCCGACAAGCCCGCCGGGTGAGCGCTCACGAAGCCTGAGGCTGCGGCACAAGATCCGGCCCGCGCCGGCTTTGCAGTTTTTCGAAGATTTGCTTTTCCATGGCGTCGGCGGTCACGACTTCTTCCACAACGGCATGGTCCGCGCCGGCCTCGTACGCACGGAAGGCTCCGCTCAGATACCCGGTGCGGCAAGCGATGAACGTGCTGGGTGAAAGCCCCCTCGCCGTTGCGATCGCACGCAGCGTCGCTTCGTCGTCGGGGATCGTGATCACGACAGCGTCGGCGATTCGCGCACCGGCCGCCTCGAGCACTTCCGGATTGGTCACGTCTCCGTAGAGAATCGATCGGCCGAGGCGTCGCTGGCGGCGGACGGTCTCGGGATTCAGCTCGATGACGGTGTAGGAGACCTTTTGCACGTCGAGCCTTGCCGCGAGGCTTCGTCCGACGGGACCGAAACCCGCGATGATCACATGGCGTGCGTGAATTGCATCGGGTGCGTCCTTCTCTGCCGCGGACCCTTCGTGCGTATCGGGCTTGAGCAGCGTGCCGAGCCGCTTGCTCCAGGGCGGAGGGCCGATCCGCTGCATCTTTGCCGCGAGTGGGTGCGCCCAAGCAAAGAGGAAGGGGGAAAGAATCAACGAGAGCACGATGACCGCGATCATCGCGCCAAGAGGCGGCCCGGAAAGGATCGGAGCCGGCGAGGTTTGAGATGCTGCCGCGAGCAAGACGAGGCTGAACTCACCGGCGTTGCCGAGATAGATCGCGGTGATGATCCCGAGCGGCGCGGAACTGCCGAGCGCCCAAACGCTGGCCCAGATCACAAACACTTTGATAGCCATGAGAACGATTACGCCCGCGGCGATCGGTCCGAGATACGCGCCGACCTCATGCACGTGGATTCCCAGGCCCACCGTGGTAAAGAAAATCGCCATGAGCAGGTCGCGCAGCGGCTCGAGCTGACCGGCTAACTGGGTGCGGTAGGGTGTGAACGCGAGCAACAGCCCCGCCAGGAATGCGCCAAGTTCGGGACTAAAGCCGAGCACGCTGGTGGTCACGGCCGCGGCGAGCGCGATCGCGGCCGAGCTGACCAGCACAAGCTCCTTGGAACCGAAGCCGGACTTTCCGCTGGACCCGCGCGCGCCGACATCGGCCACAAACTCGAGCACGGCCGGGAGTGCATAGCGACCGATCATCAGAAGCAGGGTCATTCCGGCAATACCGACGAGAACCGTGATCCCGGTCTTTGTGAAATCGGGCGCCGCCATCGGACCGGCGACCTGCGTGTTGGAAGCGTGCCACGCCGCGATCGCGGGCATCAGCCCGAGCATGAGGATCGCCATGAGATCCTGGGCGATGGAGACTCCCACGCACAATCGACCGTGGGTCTGGTGCAGTTCGCGGCGTTCCTGCAAAACGCGGAGCAGGACCGCCGTCGAAGAAATCGACATGGCCATGCCGACGGCCAGGGCGACGGGAGGCGAGAGCCCGAAGCCCATCGCAGCGACCCAAAGGAACAATGCGCACGCCGTCGTCGCGACGACCCCCAGCCCGAAGACCGAGATCATCGAACGGCGCAGCGAATCCAGCTCCAGTTGCAGACCGATGGTGAACATCAGCAGCACCGTCGCAAACTGACTGATGTTTTCGACTTCACCCAGGCCGATGTCGTAACGCGTACGCAGAGCAGCGGCCAGCACGGATACCAGCGCACCCGCGATGATGTACCCGGGGATGATCTGGAGGCGAAACCGCCGAAAGAGCGTCGCTACGACAGCCGCCGTCACCAGAATGACGACCAGACCCACGGCCGTGTTTCCGTGCTCCGAATGGGCCGAGGAGGCCTGCTCCGCGAGAATCGCAAGACCGGGGCTGATCAAGCGGTCACCTGCGCGGCGGGAGGGCGCCGGTACCTCTGGACGAGCACCGCGAGCAGCGTGACATCGGCCGGAGTGATGCCTTCCAGTCGGCTTGCCTGTCCGAACGTCTCTGGCCGAAACTTGCTGAGCGCAAGCCTGGCCTCGGTGCGAAGGGGCGTTAGCAAGTGGTAGTCGATCTCGTCGGGCAGCCGGCGGCGCTCCATTTCCATTCCGCGTCGGATGTCGTTGCGGGCGCGGTCAACATAGGGCGCGTACCGCCGCTCGGCGAAGACTGTTTCCCACACCGACGAAGGAACGTCGGTCAAAGCAGGTTCCTTTGTCAGCGCATCCTGCAGCCGCGCCGCATCAAATTCGGGCGTGCGCACGAGCTTGGAGAGGCGCTCACCGTTGAGAGATGCACGATCGAGTCCGCGATTCACAGCGATCATTTGCTCGGCACGCACGGAGTGGCAGCGCCAACGCCGCTGACCCAGTTCGTTTGCGAGCAACCCCAACTCCTTCGCAAAGGGCGTGAGACGGTCTGCGCTGTTGTCCGCCCGCAGAATCAGACGGTGCTCCGCCCGGCTGGTGAACATCCGGTACGGCTCGACCGGAGTTTTGGTGACCAGATCGTCCATCAGCACGCCGATATACGCCTGCTCGCGCCCGAACGTGATCGACTCGCGTCCCAGCGAACGCAGCGCGGCGTTCAATCCGGCGACCAGACCTTGCGCCGCGGCCTCTTCGTAACCGCTCGTTCCGTTGATCTGCCCGGCCAGAAAAAGCCCTTCGACCAGACGCGTCATTCCTGTTGCCGCGATCTGATGCGGACGGACCATGTCATACTCGACGGCGTAGCCGTACCGATAGATTTCCGCGGATTCGCAGCCTGGCATCGAGCGCACGATCCGGTCCTGAACGTCGGCCGGAAGGCTTGTCGAGATCCCGTTGCAGTAGATCCAATCATCCCGCAGCGATTCGGGCTCCAGAAAAACGCCGTGCGATTCTCGCTCCGCGAACCGAACCACCTTGTCTTCGATCGACGGGCAATAGCGCGGACCGACCGATTCGATCTGACCCGAATACATCGGTGCGCGATGCAGATTCGCGCGGATCAGTTCATGTGACTGCGCCGTCGTCCGCGTCTGACGGCAATTGATCTGCTCAAGCACGGGAAACCCGTTCATCGAGGGCATCGCGGAGTCGGCGCCGCCACTCATTGTCAGATCGCTGAACGGAATCGGCTCGCGATCGCCCCCCGCCACTTCGAGTTCATCCCACCGAAGCGTGCCCCGCTTCAATCGCGGCGGCGTGCCGGTCTTCAGCCGCCCCAGTTCAAATCCGAGCGAACGCAACGCACCTGAAATCCCTACGGCACTGGCCTCGCCGTAGCGACCTCCTTCCACCCTGCTTTCGCCGGTGTGCATCAGGCCGCGCATGAACGTGCCGGTGGTAAGCACGACCGACTCAGACTGCAGCCTCGTCTCTCCGATCCGAACACCAAGGATCTTCCCTCCGGCAACGATGAGTTCGTCGACGGTTCCCGAGATAATCTCGATTTCAGGTCTTGCGCCGATCATTGCCTGCACGCATTCCGCGTAGGCGTGCTTGTCGCACTGGGCGCGGGGACCTCGCACGGCCTGGCCCTTGCTCGTGTTCAGCACTTTGAACTGGATGCCCGTTGCGTCGGTCGCGAGCCCCATCAGGCCGCCGAGTGCGTCGATCTCTCGCACCAGTTGCCCTTTGGCCAAGCCACCGATCGCCGGGTTGCAGCTCATCACACCGATCTTCGATGGGTCGATTGTCACCAGTGCAACGCTGTTCTCGGAGCGCAGCATGTTCGCGGCGGCCCACGCCGCCTCCACACCGGCGTGCCCGCCGCCGATCACGATGACCTGGAATCGCCGCTCACTCATTCGAAGACATCGTAGGGGAATGGCGATCGACGCCTACTCGGGGCGCACGTTTCCCTGCTTCGCGCCGATGTCCCGAATCACCTGCTTTTCCGGTTCGCTCAGCAGGTCGGCCTTGGGCACGAGAACCCGCACGGTGGCGTACAGGTCGCCGGGCTCGCCCTTGGCTGGCTGGATTCCTTTGCCGCGCAATCGGAGTTTCGCACCGCTGGATGTTCCCGGCGGCACGCGTAATTCCACCGAGCCGTCCAGTGTCGGTACGCTCACGGTCGCACCCAGAATTGCTTCGGAGATCGTCAGCGCAAGTTCGAGCGAGAGGTCGTTCCCCTCCTCACGCCGAAAGACAGGATGCCCGCCTACCCGGATGTTGAGGACCAGATCGCGATCGCCCGCACCCTTTCGCATCCGCAGTTGCTGCCGATCGCGAACACCGGCGGGAATGTTCACCTCGATCGTCCGCGCCCGGCCGTCAAAGTTGAGCTTGAGATCTTCGGTGCCGCCGCGGGCGGCGCCCATGAACGTCAGGAAAAGCTCGTGTTCCAGGGGCTCTGGCTCAACGGCTCGGTGCGATCCGGCGCGCCCACTTCGACCGCTTCCGGCGCGAGAACCGCCTCCGAATGGGCCGCCCCCGAATGGGTCCTGCCCTCTTCTCCCACCGAAGAAAGTCTCGAACATCGATCCGAGTTCTTCGGGGTCCATGTCCATCTGGTCGACGCGAACTCGCTGGCCGCCCTCCCATGGGGTACGAGGCCCGGCACCCGCCGTGCCCGCTTCCGCAGCTGCGGAGCCGGGCACCACGCCGAACTGGTCGTAATAGCGCCGTTTTTTCTCGTCGGAGAGCACGTCGTACGCCTCTTGTACCTGCGAGAACTTGGCGCCGGCGTCGGGAGACTTGTTCACATCGGGGTGATATTGGCGCGCGAGTTTGCGGTACGCCTTTTTGATTTCGTCGTCGGAGGCACCCCTGGCCACGCCCAGCACGCTGTAGAGATCTTTGTCGCTCATCCTTGATTCGCAGTCCGTTCGAGGCGCGAGTGAACGCGCGCCAAAACGATAGACGGCCGGACGAGGTGTCCGGCCGTCTGCTTGATCAGTCGGGTTGAAACTACTTCGGGGGGGCGGGCTGGGAAGGAGCCTCGGTCGGCTTTTGCACCGGCTGCCCGTCGGGTCCGATCGGAACCAGATTCTTGATCGTTCGAGGATCGGCGCCGCCCACCGTTGTCGGGATCGAAGCGTCCTTCACGGTCGGCTCTTTCAGGCGCATGACCTCGAAATCAAAGTACAGATCCGCCCACGGCGGAATTCGTGTGCGGGAATTCCCGAATTCGCCGTACGCCTGTTCGTAAGGGATGTACACGCGCCGAACGGTTCCGACGTTGGCGCCGAGCAGCGCTTGAATGAAGCCGGGGATGACCTGCTTCTCGTTGACGAGGAACGTAAGCGGATTTGGCGGCTGGCGATCGATGGAACTATCGAACCGGAAGCCGTTCGCCAGGAAGCCGAGGTAATGCACCGAGATTTCGTCGCCCAATTCACACGAGCGCGAATCGTCGCCCCGGCGATACTCGATCACAAACACGTTTCCGTCGTTCGTGAACGTGCGAACGGGCGGTTCAAACCGCGTGAATTCGAATGCACTGTCGTTCTTGGCGCCCCAGACGACTTCACCCTTGCTGTCAAACCCTTTGTCCGCGGTGGTGATCTTGTCGGGGCGGATCGTCGCTTCGCTGGTCATTTCTACGGCGCCGAGCCTTCCGGTCGGGAAGGGATACGGCGTTTTTCCGGTGTAGCCGTTTGCATCGGCCGTGAGGTCAAGATCGATCGTGGCGACCAAATCCCGGCGCGAAACGGATGGGAACACATCGGGATTCGCCCAGAGGCCGACCAGCGAGCCACCGATCTGGCGCATGGGCTCGTAGGTCCGCAGACGCAGACCGTCCTTGTGCCGGTAAATCTGGTAGAACGCCTGGCGGAAGGGAGATTGCAGGGAGTCCAGGCGCGCCGCTTCGACGTACAGAAGATCCTGAAGATCGGGCGACCGAGCGGGCGCGATGAACATCGCGACTTCGACTGCTTCTTTCGGATCCGCGCCCTCGGGAAGCGGCGCCGTGGACTTCCAGCTCCCGATCAGCATCTTGGAGATCTTTTCGATCTCGGGGTCGCTCCACGTGATTGGAGCCAGCGGCTCGCGAACGTGCTTCGGAGCTTCAACTGGTGCGGCGGGTGCTGCCGCGGGCGTTGTTGCCGGCTGTGCGGGTTCGTCGGCCATCGCAAGGCCGCTCATGACCACCATCGCCACCAACGCCATCTTCGGGTTCAACTGCATCCGGGGCCTCCTGATTCCATCCAGCGCGCTCACAGGGTCTTTCGTTCGGCAAAGCCGACCAGAAAGTTCAACCAAGTTCTCGGACAGTGTCCGCATTTGAGTTATCAAGCCAGTTCGGGGAACAACTTCCGCACGACGCCGACCAGGTCCTTGACGTGGCTGATCGACTCGTCCATGAACTTCTTTTCGGTGGCGTCCATCTTGAAGGAAAGAATCTTTTCGACGCCGCCGGCTCCGAGCACCGCCGGCACTCCCACGAAGTACCCCTGGCCTTTCTGGCCGGGGGCGACCCCGAATTCGTCTTCGCAGTACGCCGCGGAAGGAATGAGACGCTTCTTGTCGCGCACGATGGCTTCGACCATGTCGATGGTGCCGCTGGCAGGGGCGTAGAACGCGCTGGTGCCCATCAACTTCACGATCTCGCCGCCACCGACCTTGGCACGCTCGACCGCCGCAGTGATCTTTTCTGCGGATAGGAGATCGTGGATCGGGATGCCGTTGACGCTGGTTAGTCGGGGCAGAGGGACCATGTCGTCGCCGTGACCACCCAGGAGTACACCCTGAATGTCTTCGACGCTGACGCCGAGTTCCATCGCGAGGAACGTTTTATATCGTGCAACATCGAGCGCGCCGGCCTGCCCGATGACGCGGTTCGCCGGGAATCCCGTCACCTTCCATGCGACGTACACCATTGCATCGAGCGGATTGCTCACGACGATGACGATGGAGTTCGGGGCGTATTCCTTCACCTTTTCGGCGACCGACTTCACGATGCCCGTGTTGACCTGCACGAGATCGTCGCGGCTCATGCCGGGCTTGCGGGGCATGCCGGCGGTGATCACCACCACTTCCGAACCGGCGATGTCTTTGTAATCGCTCGTGCCGATGATCTTCGAATCGAAGTTTTCGATCGGACCGCAGCAGGCGAGGTCGAGCGCTTTGCCCTTCGCGACACCTTCCTTGTCCGGAATATCCAGCAGGACAATGTCGCCGAGTTCTTTGGCCGCTGCCCAGTGGGCGCATGTACCGCCGATGTTTCCCGCACCGATGATGGAAATCTTGGAACGACGCATAGTGCCTCCGCGATGGACCGCGAAGCATCTCGCGGCCGGTTGAAAATTGGGGGGCGACTATAGGGAACCGTGTGCGTTCGAAGCCCCGTTTCCGGCGCCCCGGGGTAGTAGAACCTCGAAAGGCTTGTGCCGCGCCGTACTCAACGATTCCGGGGCCAGACCTACAAGCAACTCGGTGCCCAGATCCGTCCGACCTGGTGCCGACGCGACCTGGCGCAGCCCGCGTGGATCAGCAGTTTCGTAGACCTGGCGCATTGCTTTGACACGTCCCCACAGGCAACCGGGAATGAGCGATCCAAGGTCGAGCAAGTCTTCGCGAGCGAGCGGCTTGCCGCTGGTTGCCATCACAAAGAGCACAGGAAGTCCCGCCCGCACTCTCTTTGCGGCAGGCGCTGCTAGTAACAATCCGACGAACGCACGGCGCGCCCGCCATTCGCTCAACTCCATACTTCTAACCGGCATCAGATAGGGATCTCTTTCGGGAACAAATTCGTAGCCGGCACTTCGGGACTGCAGCAATACCGACTCCGCATCCCCAATTAGTTCCAACAGAACTGCGGGCATGGCATCGTCTCGCCAGATCGATTCAAGTTCGCTTCGGAGTGTTCGAATGGTCAGCGCCGCCCGATCCTGCCCGGCGCAATACTCGTCCGGTGGGAGGCAATCCAGGTGCTCAAGGGCGTGTGTCAATGCCTGCAACCCGATGATCGCGGGCACGCTGCGCCGAAGCAGACCGAGGTTGCCGTCTTTTGGCAGCGCTCCGGCGGCTCGGGCAAATTCGCTCCAAGCAGCGAGCAGGCCCGACCAGGTTGAGATTCGCGCGTCCATCGGAGGCCGAAGATAGCACGAACGGCGAACGCGGGGTTCAAAACGAAAAAGGCCCGTGCAGTTGCACGGGCCTCTTGAAGTTCAAACCGAAATCGATCAGGCCCGACGGCGACGACCGGCAACCAAGCCGCCGAGGCCGAAGAGGGCGAGCGTGCCCGTCGAGGGAACGATCTGGCCGCTGACCTGGGTCGCGACGTTCTGCATGTCCACGTCCGTGAAGAACGCTCCGCCGTTGAAGATCAACTGCGTGAGCGCACCGGTGTAGGGCGCGGGCGACGGGAGGTTGGTGTTCCAGTTCGTGCTGGAGCCATCGGTGCCCGTGAAGGTGGCATTCGGGGTGATGTTCACGTTGCTCAGCGTGCCGTTGAACGCGATGCCGATCGTCGGCTGGAGCGACCACACGCCGGCAAGGCTGCCCGAAACGGTGTTGCCGAGAGCATCGGTCGCGGTGAACGAGCCAGCGCCGGTGCCGGAAGTCGCGTTGATGCGTGCGAAGCTGATATTAATGCTGAAATCAGCAAAGGTTGCGAGGCTCTTGAAGCCGGCAGCAAACTTCGACTGACCTGCACCCGGAACCAAACGGCTCACCGAGCCATCGGTCTGGAGGCCGCCCACACCCTGATCCACCGCAACGGCAGAGAAATTGCCGGCGTTTGCGCCAGCAGCGGTGTACGTGCCTTGAAGGTTGTTGTATCCAAACGTCACGAGAGTGGTCGCGGCCTGTGCGACGCTCACCGTTCCGGCGGCAGCAGCCGCAACCAAAGCCAAAGTCTTCATCTGACGCATCTTTCTCTCCTCCACTCTCAATTTGAAGGGTGCCTGTAACGACACCCAAGACGGGCTCTCTCGTACCCGCGCGAGCAGTATCGCAGGTACACCACGGGGTTTCAAGGAGAAAACACTGCTCCTAGATCAACATGCCTCAGAATCCAGACAAAGCAAACAGAACAGCTCGACCCTCGTAAGAATTTAGCCTAGCGGATTCCAAACGACATGGTTCTCGGGCCGGATTTGCCGATTTGCTCACTAAACTCGGTCGTGACTTCATTATCTCCAGTTTTTATTGACCCAACCAAACTCGCTCCGGCTGATCGCTACAAACTGCTTATCGGCGGGGCGGTGCCGAGGCCCATTGCGCTGGTCTCGTCGGTTTCTCCGACGGGTATTGCAAATGTCGCGCCGTTCTCGTTTTTCTGCGGAGTCGGATCCAATCCGATGACGTTGCTCTTTTGTCCGGTCACTCGCCCGGACGGGGAAGATAAGGACACCCTGCGGAATGTGCAGCTCGCCGCCGATGGAGGCACCGGCGAATTCGTTGTAAACGTGGTGTCGCACGCGATTGGACGCAATACTGCCGCGGCGGCGGAACAGCTCCCATACGAACAACCGGAGTTTGGACCGGCCCGACTCACCCCCGCCCCGAGCTTTCGAGTGCGCGCGCCTCGAGTTGCGGAATCGCTGTTGTGCTACGAATGCGTTACACGCCAAGTGATCCGAACCAATCCGGGGGTGGCGATGTCGGGGAATATCGTGATTGGCGAAGTGGTTGGAGTCTCCGCCGCAGCGGGCCTGATTAATGACCGCTATCACGTTGATCCGCAGCAGCTCGATGCCATTGGACGGATGGGCGGCACGACCTACTGCCGCACAAGGGATCGCTTCGACATCCCAATTGGCTTGGCGGCGTTTGCCCCCGATTCTTCCAAGTAGTTACGCGCCTCGGCGCGTCTGGGCGGCAAGGGCCGCATCGATCAGTTCGCCGGTACGTTGCACCCGATACGCCTCGCTCTGCCACACGCTCCCGCTGCTGGCGGGCACATCCAAGGAACGAGTTTTCGCTGCCGGTTGATTTTTCGCGCTCAATGCCCCGGCCGACAAGTCGACGCGCGTGTCTTGAGATTTCACCTGCTTTGCGAGATCCTGAGACCGACCGGCGTAATTGGAAGGCATCTCTTCGGGCGAAATGGGACGAGCGTTGTCGGGCAAGCCGTTGAGATAAAACGTTGTTCCCGCCGGAACGACGGGGGTTGCGGAACCTCGAACCGACTGGTACGACGACCGGGGAAACACAGCAACCATCGCGCCGTTCTGCCTTGCGTAGTACTTCTTGCCGTCAATCTCGACCTCGTACACCCGGTCAAAGCCGGAAGGCTGACGGAGGCCCGGCGACAGAACCCGCCCGGGACCAGACAGCGGGCCCATATCGGCAACGCCAGCGTCGACCGGCTTCATCTTCGGGCGCAAAGCGTCTTGCCCGAGCCCTGCCGGGCAGGCGAGCGCGCAAATCCCGATCAGGCTGGCGATTCGGACTCTCACGATCACCTCTATCGACCACGCGGATGCGGGTCATCACTTGAAGGTCACTCGGACCACAACCGACAGCGTTTCTTCCACCCCGAGGGCGTGAAGGTCCTTCCCCGAAGCACGCCAACGGTAGATCGCATTCATCAACGGATCGTCCACGTTTGGGTTGCCCGTCGCTGAGCCGTTGATGAACTCCGCCCGCTTGACTCGACCGGATTTCTGGAAGGAGATTCGGATCATGGTGTCCCGCGGCGGCGCGGTCAGGAGCGTGGTGTTGGTGAAGTCGGCCCGCCGCGTGATGATGTTCAGTCCTTTGCCCGCCTGTACGCGCCCGTCGCGCATCGGCGCGTCGATGACCTTCTTTGAAAACGGCTCCGACTCGCGATCCGATCGAATCCCCTTCTGCTTCGATTGCCCGCCGGTCGCCGGAGTGGGCGCGGAGCTGGACGAAGCGCCGGAAGATGGCGAAGCCTCGCTCTCGGGCGCTTCTTCCTCAGGCGGTGCGGGCGCCGCCGGAGCCGTCGCGACCGGCGGCGTGGCCTCATCCGGCTTTGCCACAAAAGACGCTGCCGCGACTTCCTTTACTTCTTTTTCCGCTTCGCCCTTGCCGTCTTCCGAGCTCATTTTTTCCGAATCGGCATCGCGAATCTCGCCCTCACGCTCCTCGCCCTCTTTCGCATCGGGCTTGTCCGGTTTGGCTTCAGTGATGCCGTCGGGCTTTGGCGCATCGACAGGTTTGATCGCGTCGGAACGTTCACCCGCAGTTGACTTCTCTGCCCCCGCACGTGGCGCAAGCGGATCGGCAACGTCCGTCTTCTCGCCCGACTGCCCGACCGGCGGCGCGGCCTCTGCCGGCGCGCTCCGCGAGGGAGCCGGCGCGGCTTCTTCAGCTTTTTTCGGCTCGGAATCTTCGGCGGGCTTTGCCGCTTCGGCGAGCGTCGGCGTGGGCGGTCGAACGTTCATCAGGTCCGGGGGCTTCGCGACGGCCGGTTTGGCGGTGGATTCGGGCGAGGCCGCAGATGGCTGGGCTCCTGGCGAGCCCGGGTTGCCTGGGGAAGCGGCGCCTGGATCGCCAGGATCGAGCGCCATGGCGGCCTGATCTGTCTCACCCTGACGACCGGAAGGAGTGTCGCCTTCCAGAAACCCGAGCCACGTCTTGCTGTCGATCTTCGAATCATCGATGCCGAACTTGACGTCCCGATCGATATCACGCGGCTTTTCTTGTGGAGGGGGCAGGGGAGTGGTCGGATCGGGGGGCGGCGGAGGGGGCAGATCTGGAAGTCGCAACTGGTGGGGCAAGCCGGTGACGGGCTTGAGCGAAGCCAAAGAGATGTGCGTTCGGGAAGGCTCGATCTTGACGTGTTGCAGCCCGATGAGCGCGGCGATATGCGCGCAGGCCGAAACCGCGAGCCCAATCAGAAACGAGGTGTTGGTCCGGTGGTCGGCCATCGTGTTGGAGAAGCGGCGAACGGTGCGCCCGCTCTCCGACATCGTACGCGACAGCCTTCCCAGGGGGTTCACCCCTTCAACGGGCGGGCCTTACATAGTTCTTGCCCGCCCAGCCTGTGGGAATGCCCCGGCGCAGATCGGCGGCGGCCCGGCGAAGCAACCCGGCGAGTTCCAAACTGCCGAAGGGCCACCAGAGCACGATGGCGACGCGCTTCCACCAGCGGTCGACGCCGCACAGCAGCAAAAACTGGTGTACCGATGCGAGCCAGAAGACCAAACCGATTGCTGACAAGCCGCCTGCGATCGCGAACACCCACGGCGACCACCCCATCCACACCGCAAAGAACGAGCCCATTGCACCCAAAATGCAGCCGAAGGGCTGCACGAAGCCTCGGGTCGCGACTCCAATGGACCAGGCGCGCAATCGGGTGGGCTTGCGCTTCGCGGCTTCGATAAAGATGCGGGTCCAGCCACGACGAAACGCTGCGGGATCGGGATACATGCGGCAGGCGAGCATCTTTCCCGCGCGCAGGACGTGCACTCTCAGTCTCTCACGCCACAGGGCACGCGCGATGGCGAGATCTTCCAACAGTTCCTCTCGAAATGCCTCATGACGTCCGATTTTTTCGTAAGCGCTTCGTCGGATAAGGATGAACTGGCCGTTGGCGAAGGGACGGCGTCGCCGATCGCGGCTGGCCTTACGGGGCGGATAGCGGACCAGCAATTCCATCGAGGCGGGGGCCTGTACGCGGCGCTCGAAGCCTCGATCGTATGTGAGCGTGCTCAATAGCGTCAGTGCATCCAGCGCGCGAGACTCGAGCAGATTCACACACGAGCGGACGCACGACGGATGGAAGATGGTGTCCGCATCGGCAAAGAGCAGCACCTCGTGCGGAACTGATTCGCGACCGGAAAGCGCCGCGTGGATCGCGTGCACTTTCCCTGCCCAATCGCGCGGACACTCGGTCACTTCAACGATTTCGAACCGATCATCGGAGTTGATCGTGTCGAGTGCCGACGCGAGCGTCTGGTCGGTGCACCGATCGAGCGCGAGAACAACTCGAAAATTTGAGTAGTCCTGCCCGCGAAGCGATGCGATGAGGCCGCCGATGACGTTTTGTTCATTGTGCGCCGGAACAACGATGATGATGGGTGGGTTGGCCGAGGTCCCGGTCAATCCGTCGTCCGCGCTGCCGAGGATCGCCTGTGTGCGCTGCATCGAGCCGAGCGCAAGCCCCCACCACACGATCGCTCCGATCGCGGGGAGCGTGAGCGCCGAGGCGATTGCGATTTGCCACCACATTCCCATCCCGTCAAGGCTAGCCGATGTCCGGGGCCCGGGTATCGGCTTGCCGTATCCTGTTGACCGATGCGCCGACTCGTCAAAGCGAAGCCCTCGGTGTATGTGCTCTCTCTCAAAGCCGCCCGTGAGATCGATCGCGCCTGTGCCGACCGATTCGGCATCTCCACGCTCGTGCTGATGGAGAACGCTGCCGTCCACATCGCCGAGGCGACGCTCCTGCTTGCCCCTCGAAATTCGATTCCCCGCGTGCTTCTGGTTGCGGGCACAGGGAACAACGGAGGCGATGCAATGGCCGCGGCTCGTCATCTTGCCAATGCGGGGGCGTCTGTCTTCATCGTGCTGGTGGGCGATCGCGCCGGGCTCTCGTCGGAAGCGGCGGCCCAGTGGAAGACGTGCAAGCGCATGCGGCTTGCGATGACATCGGCAAAGTCTCGCTGGCCGGCAGCGTTTCGTTCCGCGCTTCACCGCCTTGGGCGGCGAGCTCCCGACGTTGTGATCGACGGGCTTTTCGGTACGGGGCTTTCGCGCCAGGTCACGGGTGTGGCGCTCGACGCGATTCGCGCGATGAATTCACTTGCCGCGAGAGGCTCGCGGATTCTCTCCATCGACATCGCCAGCGGGCTTGATGGCGCGACAGGTCGGGTTCTCGGAGAAGCGGTCCACGCCGACATGACCGTCACGTTTGTCGGACTTAAGCAGGGGATGCTTGCGCCCGATGCGATTGAGCACCTTGGGCGGGTGGTGATCGCCGACATCGGCGTCCCGCGAACGCTCGTTGAGGCGGTGGGCGTGCGGATAACCAATGCGGACTGATGAGGGCGCGAGAGGCATTTGACTTCGCGAATTCGCCCACCACCATTGACCGGTGGCGGGGTCGAGTCGTCCACGGAGGCGGTATGCCTGTTCGCATGGAATTGAGCCGCATCCTGATCCGAGAATTGAACGACATGCAGCTCATCGAGCTGCGTGAGGTTGCGTCCAACGGTGCGGATCAGGCCGACATCCGGTCGTTCCCGATCGTCATCGGGCTTCCCGAGGCAACAGCAATTGAGCGCCGACTCAAAGGGATCCAGATCAAGCGGCCGCAAACCCACGACCTGCTCGCGAGCGTCATCGGCAACATGGGCGGCGAGTTGGTCTCGATCACGATCAACGATCTTTCCGATCACACTTTCTTCGCGACCCTCGATGTCAAGGCCGCCGACGGACAGTTGCTGCACATCGACAGCCGTCCGAGCGATGCAATCGCACTTGGAGTGGCGGAGGGTGTGCCGATCTACGTCGAGGAGCACGTGCTGGAGGCCGCGAGCAAGGACCCCGAACTGGACACCGGCACCTCGGACGGAGATCATCTCGACGAGGACGACGAGTGAGCGAGAATCCATTGCCCGTGGGACCGATCAGTCTCGAGACCGATCCGCACGTCTCTCCTTCGATTTACATCACGTCGGATCTTCCCGGTATCGGGGGCGTCCTCAAGCAGCGCCCCGAAGATTTTCTTGTGGACGAGACGGCGGCGTATCAGCCGTCTGGTGAGGGAGATCACCTTTACCTCTATGTTGAGAAACGCAACCTCTCGACGCTTGAGGCGGCTCGCCTCCTTGCCTCGCACTTCGGCGTCGCGCCCGATACGGTCGGCTTTGCCGGCATGAAGGATCGCGTCGCGATCACGCGGCAGTTGTTTTCGGTGCACACACCGGGCAAGGCGCCCGAAGATTTTCCGCAGCTCGACCACGAACGGCTCCAGGTGCAATGGGCCGATCGCCACACCAACAAGATCCGCCTTGGACATCTGACCGGGAATCGCTTCAGTATCCGCATCCGCGAAGTCGGAGTCGGGCAGATCCGCACCGCCAAGGCCGCGCTTGATCGCCTCGCGAAATTCGGCGTTCCCAATCGCTTTGGTCCGCAGCGCTTCGGTCGCACGCTGAACAACCACTTGATCGGGCGCGCGCTCATTTGTTCCGATTTCGAGGGAGCGATCCGGCTGATGCTCGCGCCGGAGCAAGCAACCACCGAGGCGCACGCCAAATCAAAGGCTCTCTTCCTTGAAGGCAGATACGGCGACGCACTGGCCGAATTGCCTCACACTTCCCATGCTGAACGCAGCCTGCTCCGCGCTCTGGCGAAGGGTCAGCGTCCGTCACGTGCGATCAAGACGCTCGACCGTTCAACACTTCGCTTCTTCCTTTCCGCGTTCCAATCCGCGGCATTCAACTTCGTTCTCGACGATCGCTTGAAGGCCGGCACGCTCAATCAGTTGCACACGGGCGATGTCGCCTTTAAGCACGACAGCCGCGCCTGCTTTGACGTGGATGACGCTGTGGCCTCCGACCCAACCACGCCGGAGAGGCTCACCAAGTTCGAGATCAGCCCGAGCGGCCCGATGTGGAGCGCGGAGATGCGCCGCGCCTCTGGAAATGTCGACGCCACGGAGACAGCGGCACTCGAACGACTTGGTGTGACCATGGGGCAACTTCAGGCCTTCGAAAAGGCGGCGGGACAATTGATCGAGGGAGCACGCCGACCGCTCCGCGTTCCCTTGGAGTTTCCCGAGATCGAGGCCGGTCTGGACGAACACGGGCAGTACATCCGCGTGGCGTTCGACCTGCCGCGGGGGGCTTTCGCGACGGTGGCGCTCGAAGAAATCATGAAAGTGGGACGCTCGCCTGCTCAGGGAGCGGAATCGACCGACGAGGGTCACGAGTGAGCATCGAACCCAATATCCGTTGCGTGTGTTTCGACTGGGGAGGTGTGATCCTCCGGTTTTGCCGCAGTTTCGCCGAGGGAGTGCGTGCAGCGGGACTGGATCTGCGTGAAGGGGCGGACGGAGCGGAGGCGATCGCGGCCCGACGTGGGCTGGCGAATCAGTACTCGATGGGAAAGATGTCAAGAGCGGAGTTCCTGGAGGCCGCGAGTCGGGCGACGTCGGGGTTGTACACCGTTGACGAACTCGAACGAATCAACCACGCGTGGCTGATCGAGGAGTATCCGGGCGTTGGGCTGATCGTGGACGAGTTGAACGCCCTGCCGCACATCGAGACCGCGCTGCTGTCGAACACGACCGAAATTCACTGGGAGCGCCAGCACACGGAACCTTCGCGACAAAACGGAATCCCCCACTTTCCGACTGCGGCGAAGTTGAAGCATCGGCACGCGAGCCATTTGCTGGGTCTTTTGAAGCCGAACGCCGCGATTTACGCGGCGTTCGAACGGGAGACCGGGTTCGCTCCTTCATCAATTCTGTTCTTTGACGATCTTCAGGAGAACGTCCTCGCGGCGAGGGCTCGCGGGTGGCGTGCGGTCCAGATCGATCACACCGGCGACACGGCGGCGCAGATTCGCGCCGCGCTTCGCGAGCATTCCATTTTGCGCTAGATTAAATCCTGTCGATGGCGATATCGAGTTCCGCGGTGCGCGGCGTGAGGCATTCGGTGCCGCTGCAGGCCTGGAAGGTGACGGCGAGCATCGGCCGGCCTTGCAATTCGCCGTCGAGTTCCACTGCAACCTCAAACTCCACGCGGCCTTCGTGAACTCGCGGCTTGCCCATCACATCGGGCGCCGCTTCGTACACCGTCCCCGCGGGATAATCGGCGTAGACCTTCACGCCGGTACCGCCAACGACGTGCACGCGCAGGGGCAGCAATCCGCGCGCCGACGACTTGGGATCGTCCACCCACGGGTCGGCCGCGATGACGTGGTAACCGGCCGCGATCTGAAGAACGAGTTTCATCGAGGCTGGCGCATCACGGCCGACCGAGAGTCGCTCTTCAGATGCGTAAATCTCGACGGGCGTGAATGAATTGTCTCCGCCTGCTTGTGGCGCAGGGGCACCGCGGAGCCGGGATGCGAGCGTGGTGTGATTGAAAGAGGCGTCGGTCAATACACGGAGCGCCCCACGAGTGCCGTTGGCGATGCCGAGCGGCATCTCCCGGATCGATTGCGAGATACCCGAGAAGAGTCCGGCGGCGCGATCGCTGAGCTTCATTGCCAGCAAGTTGTGAAAGTGAACGGAAGTACCGCAGGGAATCGCGCCGTCGTGCGTTGATCGCGCGCGAACGAAGAGATTCTCCGAATCTGATTCAACATCGAAATAGATTCCGGCTTCATCCGCAAACAGATCATGCGCTTTTTCGGCGAGCCGGTGCGCGGCGTCGTCGCACACCCTCGTGCTGGCCTCGTCTTCCAGAGCGCGCGTGAGATCCAGCAGGCCCGCTATCACAAAGGCGTAGTCCTCAAGATAGCCGGGTCCGCTGCTGAGCCCGAATCGTCTTGATCTCGTCAATCGTCCGTCGGGCGTGATCATGTGCTTGAGCACAAAGTCGGCGGCTTCCGACGCGGCGGCGATGAATCGCGGTTCGTCCAGCATCCGGCCTGTGTACGCGAGCGCGCCGAACATCAGCCCGTTCCATGAGGCGAGAACCTTGTCGTCGAGTTGAGGTTGCGGGCGGTTGTTTCGAACTGCCAGGAGATCGGTTCGCACGCGCGCCAGGTGCGCATGAAACGTGTCAACTTCCATGCCCATCGTCTCGGCAACGCGATCGGGTCGATCGGTCAGCCGGAGCACGTTGCGGGAACTGTCGTCCGGATAATGAGGGTCCCGAAAATTCGCGCCGACCCCAAGCGAAAAGACACTGATCGCGAACTTCGCATCGTCCGGGCTCAACGCCGCGGCCACTTCGTCTTCGGTCCAGAGGTAATTGAGTCCTTCACGACTGTCGACTTCCGCATCCTGGGCCGACGCGAATCCGCCTTCGGGCGTCCGCATCTCGCGGAGCGCATACTCGCAGATTTCGCGGGCGATGCGGGCGTACTGCGAATCGCCGAATGCGACCGACGCCCGCGCGTAGACACGCGCGAGAAGTGCGTTGTCGTAGAGCATCTTCTCGAAGTGCGGCACGGTCCAGTGACCGTCCACGCTGTAGCGATGGAAACCGCCTCCGATCTGGTCGTAGATGCCGCCGATCATCATCCGATCGAGCGTGAAACGCAGCGCCTGATCGATCGCGTCTTTCGTCGCAGGCGAACCAGCGCTTTCGCGAACATCGAGGAGCAGATCCAGGTAGACGGGCTGAGGAAACTTGGGAGCAGATCCGAAGCCGCCGTGATTGCGGTCGAACATCCGCAGCAGGCCCGAGACCGCCTCGGTGATTGCCCCGATCCCGTCGATGGGATCGGTTTGCGTGACCGGCTTCATGCGCTCGCGCACAATGCCCGCAATCTGCACGGCCTGCTCCACAACTTCGGCCCGTTGCGACTTGAAAGCATCGCCGATATTCGTAAGCACCTGCGGAAATGAGGGCACGCCCAACCCGGGGCGAGACACCGGTGGAAAATACGTCCCGCACCAGAACGGTCGCAGGGATTCCGGCTCCAGAAAGCAGTTCATCGGCCAACCGCCGTGGCCGGTCATGACCTGGGTCGCGGTCATGTAGATGTCGTCCACATCGGGTCGCTCTTCGCGATCGACCTTGATGCAGACGAAGCGTTCGTTCATGATCGCGGCGATCGCCTCGTTCTCAAAGCTCTCACGCTCCATCACGTGGCACCAGTAGCACGTTGAGTAGCCGATGCTGAGGAATATCGGGACATCGCGCTGGCGGGCCGCGGCAAAGGCTTCCTCACCCCATGGTCGCCAGTCGACGGGATTGAACGCGTGCTGAAGGAGATACGGGCTGGTGCTATCGGCAAGCCGATTGGCACGCCGCGTCCCGCCCGGTGTTGGATCGCCTTTGCTCATCGCTCAAGTGTTGGAGGTCCGGGAGTGGCGTGTAGATCAGCGCTTTGCCGCGTTCGGACGACCAAGCGGCTTGACCACCAGAGCGATGACGCTGCGGCCTTCGAGTGCATCCCGACGCGCGAGGGCGACGACGCGAGCCTCCTTCCGGGCGTGGCCACCGAGGGACTTTCGCGGCACGCCCACAAGGGCCTTCATCGCGGTCAGGCCCGATCGCAGCACTGCATCGACGGGAGCGGTGGTCATTGAAAGCGTGACTGTCGCATCGATCAGTCGGACCTCGTCGTCTGCGGCATCGGTGGCCATATCTTCGCGGAGGGCATCAAACTCCATTGCATAGGCGCGTGCCGCGTGGTCGACTTCGGCCAGAGTCTCCCGGTCGAGAGGCTCTTGTGCATCGCGATACGCATGGCGTGCGGCTTCGGAAAAGGCTTTGCGGAGGTCAGCCAGCGGTTCTTTCAGTTCCTTGCGATAGATCGCCAGCCGCCTGGCATCGGCCTGCACCACGGCGGGTATTGCCACGGTGAAGAGACGTCGTGAGAGCTTTTCTTCTGCGCGCTGAGCAACCGAAGTGGGGTGTGCACGCATGACAACCAGTGAATTACGGCAGCCGAATCGATCGAGGGCAGCACTGACCGGCAGACTCACGCCCGGATCGGGCCCGCCCTTAAGAAGGTCGTGCGAAACCGCATCGAGGTAGCGCTTTTCATCCTCAAAGAGATCCTCGTGCAGGAGTGCCCGCAAAGGAGAAAAACGTTCATCGCTCGACAGAGCGGAGCAGACGTGGCGTACATCGCCCGAAGCGTCCGCGCTGCGGAAAGCGGCGCTGACCACCCCCGAATCCCACAGCGGCATGCTCCAGCGCCATGAATCCATGAAACGGAGATAGCTCGGTGAGAGCTCGACCGCACGCCCGAGACTCTCGTTGTCGCTTCCCGAGAGCGGCGACGGAATGAACGTTACTACGCGCTCGGCGAGGAGCAGCGCCGCCATCGCGGGGGGTTCCCGCGTGGTGAGGTGATATGGGCTCAGTACAACGTCCATCTGTGGCAATTCAACGCACTGTCCGTGCGATCTTCGACACTGCAAGCGGAAAACTCTTGTGTTTTCTGCAGAACTGATCGGGAGCTCGCCGCGTATTTGCTACGTGGTCGATGCGCGATAGCCGCGCGGGTTCGCCACGAACCATTTCCACGCCGTCTCAACGATTTGCTCAAGTTGCGTGAATCGGGGCGACCACCCCAGGAGAGCCTTCGCGCGCGCCGTGTCGGCGAAGAGGCGCGCCGGATCGCCCGGACGACGCGGGGCGGGCTCAACCTCGATGGCGCGCCCGGTCACCCGCTGCGCCGCGTCGATGATTTCACGGTTTGAGATTCCGCGTCCGAGGCCCAGATTCAGGATCGCCGTTTCGCCGGGCGCGATCCGATCGAGCGCCCGCACATGGGCATCCGCTATGTCGCATGCGTGAACATAGTCACGCACGCATGTCCCGTCGGGCGTGGGATAGTCGGTCCCGAAGAGTTTCATGCTTGGCTGTTCCGACATCGCGGCACGCAGCACCACCGGCAGGAGATGCAACTCGGGATTGTGATCTTCCCCGAGTTCGCCGCGCGGCTCGCAACCGGCGACGTTGAAGTATCGCAGCGCGGTCAGCGCGGTCGGCACGCCTTCGAGCTTCAGGGCAGCAACGACGTCCTGCAACATCTGCTCGCCGATCAGCTTCGTTCGTCCGTAAGGGCTGAGCGGCGCCAGTGGTGCATCTTCGGAGAGGGGAATCAGTTCCTCGGGCGGTTGGCCGTACACCGAGCAACTCGAGGAATACACGATGCGTGAGACCCTGTGCTTGCGAATTGCAGCGAGCAACGCTGTCATGGCGCCGGTGTTGTTCTGGTAGTACAAAGCAGGTTGGGCCGACGACTCCCCCACATTGGCGAAAGCGGCAAAGTGCATCACGGCATCAACACCGCCGACGAAGGCTTGTTCGAGAGCAGCCGGATCTCCCATGTCGCCTTTGACAAATGCCAGCCGGCCGGCAGCTCGTCGCGAAAGAATGTCGACGGCGGCCCGGTGGCCCCGCGAGAGATTGTCCAAAATAACAACCGAATGACCGGCGCTCAGCAGCGCATCGCAAGCGTGCGAGCCGATGTAGCCCGCGCCCCCCGTGACCAGCACTCTCATCGGCACACTCACGGATCTCGGCTCCTGACTTGAATTCGTTCCTTACGTGTATCGACCGGATACACCACCGGCCCCATCATGCCTGCTCAGCGCTTTGCTTTCCCCCAGCCTCCGATGAATACCGGCGGCGAAGTCCGGCGCGCGACAGCGAGCGAGCCGGCCAGCAGCAGGGCGCCCGCGACCACCATCAACACGCTCAACCATTGCCCCCGCGAAAGCCCAGCGATTCGCTGGACCGCCAATTGCGCGTCCGGCAGGCGCCAGAACTCCGTCGCGACCCTCAGCACGCCGTAGACAATCAGGAACCACGACGCCACGACACCGGACACTCGGGGCCGCCGCCAGATCAGCATGAGCGCAACCCAAAGAACAATTCCCTCTGCAAACGCCTGATAAAGCTGCGAAGGGTGCCGCGCCGAAATGAGGGGTGAAAGCTCCGATTCGAGCCGACGCCCCGCCTCGCCGCCCCGCTGCAATTGATCCAGCACCCTTTGGAACGCGCGTTCAAAGCCGTCCGTCGGCAGGGCGTGGCGCAGGAGCAGTTCGTCCAGGGCGTGCTGCTGCGCCGCGTTTAGCGCGGGCCGATGGCCACCCTGGCTCATGGGAGGCGACAAGATTTCCTGCGGGAATCGCACCGCCCACCACGGGCCCTTCTCGCCGGGCATCGCCGCGATCTTGCCGAGCAATTCTCCGTTTACGAAGTTCGCAATCCGGCCAAAGAAGAGACCGGGCGGCGCCGCCACCGCCATCACGTCGAGCACGTGGAGCATGGAACATTTGCCAACGACGTGCCCGTCCTCGTCCCGGAAACCTCGCGAAATCCACCAGCTTGCGATGATCACACCAACGATCCCGCCATGGCTTGCCATGCCCCCTTTGTTCAGCGCCAGCATCCCCCACCACGGGAACGACGATGAGAACGTTGTGAACAATTCGGGATCATAGAATAATGCGTAGCCGAGGCGCCCGCCCACCACCACACCCAGGATCAGCCACGTCATGGCGTCGGCGATGCGATCTTTGGGTATGAGGATGAGGCCACGCACCGCCAGCGAGCGCATGAGCAGATACGCGACCACAAAGCCGGCGGCATACGAGAGCCCGTACCAGCGCAGGCCGAAACCATCGGAAAACTTGATCGCGAAGGGACTGAGATCATGCAGCCAGGAAGCCAGCGTCGGCATCGGGAGCCAGTGTAGCGGCGCTAGTGGGCATCAATCCCGTAGAACCGCTTCGTGTTCGCATTGATCTGATCGTGGAAAGTACCCCACGTCTCGCCGCGCGTTGCCGCGACTGATCGTGCGGTCACGCTCGACATCCACGGTTCGCACGGCCGCTCGCCCCGGTGGGGATCGGGCGACAGAAATGGTGCATCGGTTTCAATCATGATCCGGTCGGACGGCGCCAGGCGGATGGCCTCCCGAACGTCCTCAGCGTTTCGGTACGTCGCCACCCCCGTGATCGACACCATCGCGCCGAAATCCAGCAGCGAACGCATCTCTTTTACGCCGCCGGTGAAGCAGTGGAAAACAAATCGCCCCGGCTCGAACACCGTCCGACGCAGGATGGGGATGAGATCGTCAAACGCCTCGCGGCAGTGCAGCACAATCGGCTTCTCCACGCCCTGGGCCTTCCACGCCGCGAGGTGGGTCAGTTGCTCCTCAAGCACTTGGTTCTGGCGCGAACGCAGGGGCTTGTCGTAGTGATTGTCCAGTCCCAGTTCGCCCCAAGCCACGCACCGAGCCGAGGCACCAACTTTCCGCAGGTTGCCCCATTCATGCGGCCCTTTGTCGCTGTAAAGCGGGTGGACACCCGACGTGCACCACACATTGGAAAACGATTCCGCAATCGCCATCGCCTGAAGGCAATCCTGAGTCGTCGTCGAGATCGTGATACACCCAGTGACCCCGTTCTCCGCCGCTTTCGAAAGCACCGCGGGAACGCGCCCCGAAAAATCCGGAAAGGTCAGATGGCAATGCGTGTCAATCACCGCTTCAGAATAGGACGCGAAGCCAAGTCCACCCACTTCGAATGTGCCCGCTTGACTCCGATGAATTGACGATCCTCCATCGTCTCGTTCTTCTGCTCCCTCTAGAGTCGTCCGATGACTCTCACGCTGAAACTCCCGGCGCGCGACCCGCACGGCCATAAAGGCACCTTTGGAACCGTCGCAATCGTGGGCGGCTGCGCCGACTCCCGCTCCCGCATGATCGGCGCGCCCGCCATTGCGGCGCTTGCCGCGCTTCGCGCTGGTGCCGGTCTGGCCCGGGTGCTCTGCCCGGGGCCCATCCTGAACGAAGTGATCCAGATCACCCCGTCGGCCACAGGGGTGGCGCTTCCAGCCCGAACGGACGAACCGCCGGGCGCTCTCATCCCTCACGAGGCCGCCGAAATCTTCGACATTTACTCACAAGGTGCGGACGCCATCGTCATCGGTACGGGTCTGGGATGGGCCGCCGATCCGCTCGACCCGCTGGCCGAGGGCACTCGCGCCATTGTGCTCCGCGCAATTCTCCACGCCGACGTACCTCTTGTCGTGGATGCCGACGCCTTAACGGCCTTGGCGTCCACGCCCGATTTTGCCCGTGATTTCCGCGCAGCGGCAATCCTCACGCCACACCCCGGCGAACACAAGAGGCTTGCGACCGCGCTCAGTCTTCCGCTTGCGGGAGAAGACGATGCGAGCCGCCTGGCCGCGTGCGAGTCGCTCGCTCGCCGCGTTGGCTGCATCGTCATTCTGAAAGGTGCCGGAACGGTGGTCAGCGACGGCCAGCAATCGTGGAAATGCGATCACGGCCACGCTTGCCTGGCAACTGCTGGTACCGGGGACGTTCTCAGCGGACTCCTGGGCGGCTTGCTTGCTCAGTACAGCAAACCCACCGCACGTCCGAGGCTGTCCCTGTTCGAAGTCGCCTGCCTGGGCGTTCAGGCTCATGCGATGGCGGGAGAGATGTGGTCAAAGCAGCACGCTCAAGCCGGACTCGTTGCGCACGAATTGGCGGACCTGCTTCCCGCGGCACTCGACAAACTGAGGAGATAGAACGGCCGAATGTCGATCGTCACGAGGCCGATGTTGCGTGTGCGATCCTGGTCGAACCGTCATTCCACGATTTCGAGCCGCCGCGGCATCACGCTCGACACCAGTCGGATCGTCGGTGCCGAGAGTTCGGTGTGCAGCGAGGTGTCTTTCGTATCCGCCGGCTGCACAGTCAGGTCCAATGTTGCACGGCGCAGGCGGGGACCAATGTCGTACTCGAGTGTGAACTTGACATCGGTCACGCCCTGCAGCAAGGGCTGATCCTGCGTGTCGGTCAGGGTATCGTTCGAGTAGGTTTTTTGCACCATGTAGAGCGTGTAGGGGCCCTGTTCGCCTGCTTTGGGATCGCGCCGCTCCACGCGGACGATCTTCTTTTCCATCGTGTTCGCGTCGTAGTACGAGACGAACTCCAGATACGTGCTTTCTACCGGATTCTGGCTCCGGGCGAGCACGTCCGCCGGGTACGGTCCGAACTGGTCGCCGGTGCGCACCATCGTCAGCAGTCGGTGCATCACAATGCGCGACACGACGTGTGTTGACGCGGCGTCGGTCGTGAACTTGTAAGCCCGAAACGACGCGTGCAGGGCCGTCATCGTCGCCACCATGAGCGTGCTCGTAATCGTGAGCGCGATCAGCATTTCGATGAGACTGAACGCGCGGTTTGAACGGGTGAAGTGCTTCAAGGCTTGCCCTCCTTGTACGTGAGCGGCAGCGCCGTGAACTGGAGCGGCAGCATGATGCCGTCCGGCAGGGTCATCTGCGGATTGAGTCTGAGTTGGATTCGGCCGTAGCCATAAAACGGAACAGCCGCGGCGCCGGCATCGATCTGCGCCTGCGTGGGCGTTGTCGTCGCGGGCAAATCGGGGAGTCCGTCGCCGTTCAGATCCCAGCCCACGATTTTTTGTCCGTTCACGATCGGAAGTGTCGCAGGGTCGATGCCTTCCTTTTCGCCGTCCGACGATCCGAAGTAGCCGACGCTCAGGTTGAAATCCGCCGGGTTGCCGACCGGGTTTCCTCCGACGTCCACAAGCGGCTTGGCGCCCAATTGCGGATCAAAGGTCATGATCAGCGCCCCATCAACGGTGACGTTGCCTCGCAAGTCCGCCAGCCCAGCGATGACCGCCCCCTGCAGATGAATGTCCTGGTCCGGCGGCGCGTTGAAGTTGCCAACGTCCACCGAGTAGTTGGGCAGCATCATGCTGCTTTTGGTGATCTCGGCCAACTGCGCGTCAGTCGGGTTCTTGTTCGGATCGTCGGGTGAATCGGGATTCTTGGTCGTAAACTTGGTCTTGCCCGTGAACTGTACCTTGTTCCGGATATTGGTAAAGACGGACGGGTTGTCACTGACAACCGAACCCACCATGGTGCAGTCGTGGAATCGGACGTTGTTGCTGAGCGACTTCGTGTTGACGATGCGTTTGCCGTTCACCACCAGTGGCGCCGCCAAGGCGGAATATCCGGTGACCAACGACACCTGGTCCGAAGGAATATCCGCCTTGTCCAGCGGAGTCGCCGCGAGGGTCAGAACCTGATTGGGCGGAATCGCGGTCGAAGGCAGCATCGTCGGATACTTGGTGCCGGCGTAGATCGAACGAGCGGGTGAAACCCCAGGAAAGCCGTCGGGTTGAATGGTCATCAGCCCGTAACTCGACCAGAGCGGGTGCGTGTTGTCGAGCGTTGTCTTGATGAGCGTGACACCGATGAATTTGCAATTCACGAAGAGTGCGTTGGTTCCGGCGGGGATGACCGGACTCTTGAATGTCATGTTCTGGTAGACCGGCCGGTAGTAGATGTCCGTGTACGTCGGCGAATTGAAGGGCATCTTCTCCCAGTATGCCGTGGCGTAGTTGTCCGGGCGACCGTCGTTGTCGAGATCCGGATCGACCCGTTCGTAGCGTGGCGAAGTCGAGGATCGCGGCTTGGTTTCGACGTATGTCGGCAGTGCCGATGCCGCGACGCCGAGGTTGGTCGCAACCTGCGTGCTAAACGCATCACCATCGGCAAGGCCGGCCAGCACAGATTGTTCGGCGCTAAAGACCGCATCGGAAGGATTTGGGAGCAAGGTGTCTGATGCCCCGAAGGTTTGAGCGGCCTTGCCGCCCCCCGGAACGATCGCGCCCTGGACCTGATTGGCGACGGCACCGAGCGATGCGGTCCAAGCAGCCTGTGTCGTTTTGTAGATCACCCGCCCGCCAACCTTGGCGTAGCGGTCTTTCTTATCAATGTAACCGTCGCGCCAGCCGAGAGTCACGTCGTCGGAATCAACAATCGTTTCACCCTTGTCCCATTTGCCATTCAGGTTGGCATCGTTGTAACCCGAGGCCCCGTTCACGTTGCGGTCAGGAATTGCAGAGTCAATCAAGAGTGCAAGATCCTCATCGAGCGAAAACTCGGGCGTTTCGTTCTCGGCGGGCGTACCGAGCGTGAGCGCCTTCGACAGTGCGAGACGGCCGTCGCCGTTTTTGTCAAAGTGCTTGACAAAGATGGAGAAGTCATCGATGTAGCCGTTGTCGAGGATGTCAAGGAACGCGTTGCTCGGCTTGCCGCTGCCGTCATAGTCCTTGCTGTTCGCGGGGATGCCAAGAGATTCGATCGGGTGATTCACCCGCAACCGATTGTCACCGTCCGTGTCGTACGCGACGACGCCCGCGAAGAAATCCGCGAGTTTCTGATCGAGAATCGGATCGATCCCTAAAAAATCTGACCGCATCGTCAGCGGCTCACCGTGCTGCTTGTCAACCTGCGTGAAGCGACACCCCAGGTCGCCCGTGACCATGACATTCCGCCCCAGCATAATGCGGGTTGGGCTCACAATCGCCTGCTTGACGCGTTTACTGAGCTCAAAGTCCTGCATGATGGTCCGCGCGAGCGGCTGTCCGGCCCGGGTGTAGCCGAAGTCAAATCCCGTGACGATTGCGCGGACAGTCTTGCCGTCCGCGAGCGGCGCGTAGGTGACGGAAAAACCCAGAGTCGACTTGCCATTGGAACCCGGTGCATCGACACCGACGACGGGCGTATAAAGCCAGCCGGTAGAGGCGTACACCGACAGGTCCGCGCCGCTGATGGCGTTGCCCAAGGTTGGCTGCGCAACACCCACGCCGGTAATCACGTTCTGATCGCAGGCGTGTCGATTGGCCACGGCCTGCGCGATCCCACTCGGCGTGGACGATTCGGGATACGAAGTCAGAGGTACTTGGACCTGAACGGTGCCGGCGTTGCTCGTGTCTCCGTTCCACAGTTCCGAAGCCAGTGCGCCGGTGATATTGCTCTTGCTGATCACAAACCGCTGCGCCGCTTCGTGCAGGCGCGCCGAAGCGATATGAAGCCCGGTCTCTGCGGCCCCCAGCGCCCGCACAACATGCACGTGCGTCGACGCCGTGCGGATGTTGCCCCTGCTGGCGATCGCCATCGCGGCCGCGAGCGAACCGAACAGAATCAGGAACATCATCGAGAGAATCGAGGCCACACCGCGCTCGCGGGTCGAAGATCGCCGGCGCGCAGCGCGGCCGGTGCGAGCGAGCGGGTTCGGAAGCAGTCGGTTGCGTTTCATGAGTTCGTCCTGTCGCACGCGATCGAAGCAGATTCGAATAGACCCGAAAGGCCCGTGCTCGATAAGCGCGGGTCCCGGATCCCGCGCTACGGGGTAATCCAAACGAGGCGTGTCACCTCGATCGGCTGGGTGTCATATGTGTCCTGGTGAGTCACCACGACCGTCACCCTCAACGGAAATTGATCGATGGCAATCCCCGGGTCATTCCCCGAGGGCGCGACGAAGTAACCCTTGGCCCGCACAGTCGCGAAGTTCAATGGATCAACTTTTTCAACCGTGACCGACTGCGCCCAGCCCTCGAGCGCCTTTGGATCTCCGTTGCCGTCCAATTGCTGCACGCCGTTTGCATCCGACATCGGGACCACGGTGCCCGCCGCGGCGATCGGCCCGGGCATGTTGCCGTCGCGTCCGAACATCTTGCCGTCGAAGTCGGTCAGGCAATTGAAGTCACGGACGATGATTTTGTCCGAGCCGGCGCCCCAGCCGATCACCGTGTTTCCGCTCCCCGCCGTCAGCCCCAGCACCGGGTCGTACTTCGGCAGGTGCCGCGTGAGCTCCCGCACCTCGTTCGCGAGCAGCGCGCCGGTGGCGGCGCGGCTGGACCAGTTGTTGTTCTCAATGAACGCCCTCTGTGCATCAATAAACGCCAGCACACCCACACCGATGATGATGAGCGCAAGGCTGGTTTCGATCAGCGTGAAGGCGCGGGCCTGACGCCGACGAGGCGGACGGATTGGACGGGTTCGGGCGCAGGGCATGGCGGAGTTTCTCCCTCGCCGCCCGCACGCGCGCCGTGCGTGCGGCATCCACCATGAACTATCGGATATTCATTTGACGATCTGGCTCATCTTGAAGATGGGCAGGATGATTGCCATGGCGATGAATCCGACAATGACGCCCATGACGAGGATCATGATGGGTTCGATAAGGCTCGTGACCGCCTTGATGTTGTCTTTCAACGCCTTGGAGTAATACAGGCTGATTTCGTCCAGCACCTCGCCGAGTTTACCGGACTCTTCACCCGCAGCGATCATCTGGCTCACGGCACGCGGCAGCAAGGGGTCCTTGGTCAGTGTTCCGGTGATCTTCTTGCCCTGCTTGACGTTGGAGTACACCTTTTTCCACATCGCGTGGTAGAGCTGATTGCCGCTGATCTCGCCCGTGATCGCAAGCGTGTCGAGCATCGGGACACCGGCGTTGATCAACTGGCCCATTGTCTGTAGCGAGCGGCTGATATAGAGCGAGCGGAACATGGTGCGGACGATCGGGATCGTCAGTTTCAGTTTGTCTACCCAGAAACGGCCGATGTCGGTTCGCGTGAACGCGTAGCCGCCGCCGCCGGCCACGGCCACTCCCGCCAGCAGAAACGGCCAATTCGCCACAAAGAATCGTGACACGCCCATCAGAAAGGTGGTAGCCCACGGCAGGACGTCTTCCTTGCCCTCGAACACCGCATAGAACTTTGGGAGCACAAACGTCAGCAGGAAGACCGTCACAGCCACCGCCAGCGTGCCGATCACGCCCGGGTAGATGGCCGCGCCAACCACCATTTTTCGCGTCTCAATCTGCTGCCCGATGTAGCCCGCAATCCGGTCAAGCATCTTCGCAAAGCTGCCCGACATTTCCGACGCCCGCGTCATGTTGATGTACAGCGGGTTGAAGAGCTTGGGGTGCTTGGCGATCGCCTCTGAAAACTGCTTGCCCGCTTCCACGTCGTTCTTCAGGGTGATGATCACCTTCTTGAACCCGGCGTGTTCGGTCTGTTCCGCGATACCTTCCAATGCCGAGCGCAAGTTAATACCGGCTCGGATCATCACCGCTAGCTGCGTCGTAAAATCGAGAACGTGCTTTTGGTTCGGCTTGCCAGCGTTCAGTTCTCGGAATTTCTCCAGCAAACCCGCCGCCTGCTCGGCGCCGAGTGCCGCAGAAACACTCAGAACGTGCGAACCCTGGTTGCGCAGAATCGCCGCGGCACTTGTCGCCGAGTCGGCGGCAACCACCCCGTTGGTGATCTGACCCTGGGCCGTGCGAACTTGGTAGCGGTAGTTGGGCATGGGTCTCACAGACACTGGGGGCACCAGCCACTAGGCACTGGATGCCGGGTATCAAGTCTTGTTCGAACCGGCAGGGCTTCCTAGTGCCTGCCGGCCCGGAGCAGATTGCCCGAACTACGCAGCCAGCTGGCGATCGAGCTTGTCAGGGAACGCCGCCTGCGCGATCGCGTCGTCGCGGCTGATCATCCCGTTGAAGTAGAGCGACGCGATTGCGGTATCGAGACTGCACATGCCGATCGCGCGGTTGGTCTCGATCACGTTCGGAATCTCGAACGTGCGAGCCTCGCGGATCAAGTTCCGCACAGCGGGTGTGCACAACAGCACCTCTACCGCCGGCACCATGCCGCCCGCGTCCGTTCGGCTGAACAGCGTCTGGCTCACGACCGCCTGCAACGTGTTCGATAGCATCGAACGGATCTGGTTCTGCTGCCCACCAGGATACATATCGATAATTCGTTCCACCGTCTGCGAGGCGTTCACGGTGTGCAACGTGCTGAGCACCAAGTGGCCGGTCTCGGCGGCCGAGATCGCCAGGCTCGTCGTTTCCAGGTCGCGCATTTCGCCGACCAGAATGATGTCCGGGTCCTGACGCAGACAGTGCTTGAGGCCGCTGCCGAACGAGGGCATGTCCTGCCCCAGTTCGCGCTGCTCGATCACGCACTGCTTGCTCTCGAACTGGTATTCGACCGGGTCTTCCAGCGTGATGATGTGCTTCTTGTACCTCTGGTTCATCGCCTCGATCATCGCCGCGAGAGTGGTGGACTTGCCCGAACCGGTATCGCCTGTCACCAGCACCAATCCGCGCGGCAGATACGTCAATCGCGCGATCACCTCCGGCAGGTTCAGCTTCACCAGCGCCGGGACCTTCGTCTTGATCGAACGCATTGCAAGGCCGATCACCCCGCGCTGCATGTGCGCGTTTACGCGGTAGCGGCTCATTCCCTCAACCAGATACGAGAAGTCCGCGTCCTTCACCTTTTCAAAGGTCGACTGCGCTTCCTTGGAGGCCATCTGACGGAAGAACTTCTCCGCGTTCTCTGAGGAGATCACCGGGAAGTCCATCTTGGTCATCACCTGGTGGATGCGGCACATCGGCGGCTGGCCCGCAATGAGGTGCACGTCCGACGCGTCCGCTTCAAATGCTGTCTTGAGAATCGTGTTCAGGTCCACCGGTGCCTCCTGTGCACATCGCGCGTGCAAAACCGCTGGAGGTTGATCGGCCTTTACGGCATCCGCCTTGGGTGTGCCTCACGACGACAATGTCGGCCCGCCCGGCGCTTCCCTCGCTGCCGGACCAGACGGAATAAACGGCCCCACGATCAGGGCGGAGGCGTTGCGCCCGACGCCGGCCCCGGCCCAGACAACAATTCAACCACCGTTCGGAAGTACAGATCCGCCACGGCCGCCTGCCCCTCCGCATCCGGGTGGATGTCGTCCCGATACAAATTGCGCCCATTCGTCGCTTCCGGGCTGAGGACCGACGCGGTTTCTCGGATCGGCACGCCCTCCGACTTGGCGACGGAACGGAGCAGCTCCAGCCCCTCCACGTCGGGATTGTTTCGCTCCCGCCGGGTCGCGTGCAGGATCACCGCGACCGGTATTCGGCGGGCCCGCGCGAGTTCGAGAATGGATCGCGCGGCCCGCAGGCTTACGTCTGCATTTTCGACCGACATCCCCGCAGGCGATTCGGCAGGAAGCATGAGCCGAGGGAAGACATAGCGCGACGCGAATTCTTCGAGCGCCGAAACCGGCCGAACGGTGGGATGGTCCTTCCCGAGGGGAGCGAACGTCGGCACATCCCACGCATCGTGACTGCTCCAGACCACGAGCATTGCGTCGGCGTCGAATGTGCCGAATCGCTCAAGATACGCCAGTTGATTGGGCGGTCCCCAGCTGCCCGCCGAAATATTGGCCACCACAACCCTGCGGCCCGAAGCCTTTTCGAGCTTCTCCGCCAATTGAAAAGTCGCGACCTGTTCATCCGCAAGCCACGCGCCGCCATAGACCACACTGTCCCCAACGACCAGCACACGCAGCTCGCTCGAATCTGATTTCTTTTCCGGAAAATCCGGCGAGCGCATGCACCACTGATTGATGTGAATCAGGTGGTGATAACGGTTGTAAGTTCCCGGCTTGTTCAAATACTCGATGCGGCTGTCCGCGATAAACAACGGCGGATCCCCCAGCCCGATTCCGACGCGGGCGATGATCTCACCCGCAGCAAGCGCCACGATCACCAACGCCACCGCACGCAGAAACCACCGCCGCCCAGTCGCGTGTCCTCGCTTGTTGTGTCGAACAAACGTCAACGCGCATCCCTCCCTGGAAGTTCAGCCGCGCACGAGCTTTTCGCGGGCCGCTACTGCGAGTTGATCACACCGCTCATTTTCCGGATGCTCGCTGTGCCCGCGGACCCAATGGAATCGAAGATCGTGCGTTGCTTGGAGCCCGTCGAGTTCCTGCCACAGGTCGATATTCTTCACCGGCTGCTTGCTCGCGGTCCGCCAGCCCCGCTTCTTCCACGCCGCCATCCATTCTTTCAGCCCGTTCAGCACATACTGCGAATCGCTGTAGAGATCCACCAGCGACGGCGACTTCAGCGCTTCCAACCCCCGGATGACCGCCATGAGCTCCATGCGGTTGTTGGTCGTCTCTGCCTCTGCACCCGAGGTCTCCAATTCCTTCTTCGTCGCCGGATGCTTTAACACAAATGCCCAGCCGCCCGGGCCGGGGTTTCCCGAGCAAGCACCATCGGTGTACAACTCCACGTGGGGCTTGGTGCTCACGCCGATGGCCCCAACAGCGAGCCGATTCCCGCGCCTCCCGAGGCAAAGAACCGCTCCACGCTCAGGTCGTGCGCCTCGTGGTACGCCGGGCCGAGGTGCGCCCAGTCAAAGTCCCAACTCCGCCGATCGACCGCGTTCCGCAACGCGATCCGCTCGCGCCGATCCATGCGGCAGAAGTCCAGCAATTTCGAGCAAAGTTCCGCCGCGGATTCGTGATACGCACGGCCGCGCCGGCGCAGCACAGTCAGCCCCCACTCGTCGTGGCCCAAATGATGCTCCGCAACGTAACGACCAAAACCGGCCAGATCGCTTGTCACGCTCGGCACCCCCATCGCGATGCACTCAAGCGGCGTGTACCCCCACGGCTCGTAGCTTCCGGGAAACAGACCCATATGACATCCGCGCACGAACTGGTCGTACTCAATGCCCCACAGCGGATTGGAAGGGCTGATGAATTCGGGGTGGTACACAATCTTGACGGGATCTTCCGGCCGATTGATGAGCCCCAACTGCCGGATCTGGTTGAGCACCGGATCGTCCGCATCGCTTTCGAGTATGTGCGTCACAACCATCGGCAAACAGTGCTGCTTCATCGCCTGCTGGGTGCGCCGGTAGCGAAGCGTCCAGTACTCCTCCAGCAAGTCGTCGAGCTTGAGCTTCCCGCCCGCCGCGGCACGGGCGTACAGCTTGCTTTCAACGCCCTCGGTGATGTTCTGGCACACCGTGCGGAGTTCGTTCATCACGCCGCGCTTCTCGAGTGCAAGTGGATTGAGGCTCCGCGTCGCCTTGCTCGTCACGATGAAGAAAACGATGGTCTTGTCGATCTTGTGCGTCTTCATCTCGGCGTTCAGCCGGGCAAGCGCTTCGAGGCAGAGATCAAACCCCTTATTGCGTGGCTCGTACCGTCCGGACGTGAAGAAATAGAGCGTCTTCTCCAGATCAAATGAATAGCTGGGAAAAAAGTGCCCCATCGTGAACTGGTGGATGCGATCCTTGTACGTCGCGTGCATCTGCTGCTGCTCGTGCGCCACGTTGTACCGCTCGACATTCAGCCCGTTCGGCAGCACCACATCGATTGGCCGCCCCAGCAGCGCCGAACACTCTTCCGCCGTGATCGCCGACACCGTTGTGAACACGTGCGAACCGTGGGCGCACGCACGTTCGATTTTGTGCTGGGTAACGATGTTGTACTTCTTCGCTGCCTCCGCGTCGTTGATGGTGTGCAGCTTCTCGTAAAAATCGTCCATCCCCATGGCCATGAAGCGGCCCAGCAGCGTTGCATGCGTAGTGAAAACCGTCGCCACCGGCAGGTTCTGGCGCCGAATCATGGGGATCGCCAATCCCGCCATCCACTCGTGGAAATGCCCGATCAGCACCCGCGGCGTCGTCTTCTTCGCCGTCCCGCTCGCCACCGCTCGCTGCTCGCAAAGCGCCTCCAGCACGCGCCGAACCCCATCGGCAAACGAAACCACTCCATCGATAAGCCAGTCCGTCCCGGGCGTCTCGATTCCGTGCTGTTCCCACAGTCCGTATTTGATCTCTCCCAACTTCCAGTTTGGAACCCAATGTTCGATCAGCAACACGCGGGGCCGTCCGGGGATGAGCCACCGCCCGTGGTGAACCTTCAGGCCTTGCGCCGCCAGTTGCTCGATCGCCCGCCCGATCCATCCGCCCGGTGTCGTCGCCTCGAACTCCACGCTGGCCTTCTGCTCGTTGTACGGTCCGATGAGTGTGTACCGATCGCCCCATCGCTCCATCATCAACGGAACCTTGGAGCGGATGACCTGATAGATACCCCCGAGCTGGTTGCACACCTCCCAGGCAATCTCGAATAGCGAAGCGCCCTCGCTCTGCCGGGCCGAGTCGGCTTCGTCGCCACCTGCCGCCGCTCCCGGAATAGAAATCGCATCTGCCATCGGGCGAGAGTCTAGCCGATGTCAATCTTCGCGCAACACGGCGCGGAACCGACGTCCGCGATTCCTACCATCGCGCCGTGAGCCACACAGCATCCGCGTCATCTCACGCGCAACTTTCGCCTCCCGCCGGAGTGCGGGTTCATCGAGTCGAAGTTTGGCCCCGGAACAAGTCGCTCGATGCGAGGGGAGCCTCCATCGCCCGTGCCGCGGCGGCGATCGGTGTCTCACTCGAAAGCGTGACCTCCGCTCGGGTCTATCTCATCGAAACCGACGTCGATGCGACACAGATCCAAGCACTCGCGCACAAGCTTTTGGCCGATCCCGTCACGGAGCGTGCCGTCATCGGCGCTGCTCCCGCCGCTTCCGGCGCTTGCCCGATCGAAATCCACCCGCTCGCGGGCGTCATGGACCCGGCGGCTCAATCGGTTGAGAGCGCCGCCAAAGAACTGCTCCGGAGTATGCACCTTCGCGTGTCCACGGGGAACCGCTACGACCTGCTGGGCCTGACCGGCGGACAGATGCAGGCGGAACTGCTGGCCCGCCGCGTCCTGTACAACCCGGCCATTCAGGCCGCTCACTTCGAGCCCTTTCTGCCCCACGCGCTCGCGACCGGACACGATTACGTTGCGAAGGTCGCCCGCATCTCCATCCGCGATCTGAACGACGATCAATTGCAGAAGATGTCGCGCGATGCGCACCTCTTTCTCAGCCTTGAAGAAATGCGCGCCGTGCGCGACGAGTACCGGGAACTGCGCCGCGACCCCACCGACATCGAACTTGAGACCATCGCTCAGACCTGGTCGGAACACTGCGTCCACAAGACCCTGAAAAGCAATATCCGGTACAGAAGTGGCAAAGTGGCAGAGGGGCAGAGTGGCAAAGGGCCGGAAGATCCGCTTCATTTCGAGGGACGCCCGGGCCACACGGTTCATCCGGACGGCTCGGTCACAATCGAGAATCTCCTCAAGTCCACCGTCGCCGCGGCAACACACGAACTCATCGCCGACGGAATCGACTGGACGCTCAGCGTCTTCAAGGACAATTCCGGCGTCATCGCGTTCGATGATGCGTTCGGCGTGTGCATCAAGGTCGAAACGCACAACCACCCAAGCGCGATCGAGCCGTACGGCGGCAGCGCCACCGGCATCGGTGGCTGCATCCGCGACGTGATCGGAACCGGACTTGGCGCGAAGCCCATCGCGAGCACAGATGTATTCTGCGTCGCGATGCCGGAGGAACGGTCGGACGGAAAGAAGCGAGTCTTTGCGAACCCGATCGAAGATGTGCGGCACTCCTCCGCAGGCTGGACATTGATGGGCGCCCTGACAAGTAAGGACGTCGTTTTCAAACTGCGAACGGGCGAAACAGTCGTTGATGGACGCGTTGAGATCATCGTCCATCGCGGCGAGCGATTGCCGGACGGGCATAAGGAATTCGAAACCGAGCCGCTCGATCCCGACATCTGGCTTCCGCATATCGAACACGAGTTGAGCAATGTTCGAGTTGTGCGACCACTGCCACCGGGCTGCTTGCCCGCCAAGCGGGTCTTGAGCGAAGTCGTCCGGGGAATCCGCGACTACGGAAACCGCATCGGAATTCCCACGGTTTCCGGCGCGGTCGCCTTCGACGATCGCTACATCGGCAACCCGCTGGTATTCGCCGGCTGCATAGGACTTATCCCGCGAAACATGGTGCACGGCGCAAGCAAGCCCGGCGATCGCATCATCGCGCTGGGTGGGCGCACCGGCCGCGACGGGATCCACGGTGCAACTTTTTCAAGCGCCGAAATGGAGCACACGCACGCGGACGAATTCTCGCACGCGGTGCAGATCGGTAACGCGATCGAAGAAAAGCGGACGCTCGACGCAATCCTTCGCGCCCGCGATTTCGCCGGAGGTCCGCTCTATCACGGCATGACCGACTGCGGTGCGGGCGGCTTCTCTTCCGCCGTCGGTGAAATGGGCGGCAAGGTCGGCGCGACGGTTCAACTCGATCGCGCGCCGCTCAAGTACGCCGGACTCTCATACACCGAAATCTGGATCAGCGAAGCACAGGAGCGCATGGTCCTCGCCGTGCCGGCGGCGAATGTCGCGAAATTGCAGCAGATCTGCGACGAGGAAGGCGTGGAGCTCGCGGATCTGGGTGAATTCGGAACCCCGGGCGCGGAACTCGTCCTCCGCTACGGCGACCTGGAAGTCGGCCGACTTCCCATGACCTTCCTTCACGACGGAATCCCCACTCCGACCCGCGACGCGGAATGGGCGCCCGCTACCAAAGTCACTTCGCGCTCCGATACACAAGCCACGAAGCCCGATTACTCACGTCTTCTCAAGGACTTGCTGGCCCACCCGAACATCGCCAGCAAGCACTGGATCATCCGCCAG
>JAHBXG010000015.1 GCA_019636565.1 Phycisphaeraceae bacterium | reverse complement strand
TTGGGCTCGCCCCCGATCCATTCGTCGAGCCACAGGAAGATTCCGTTGCCGGGCGAGTTGGTGCCCGAACCGCTGCCACTGAATGCGAGCGAGCCGTATGTGGAGGTCGAGGTCCAGCTTCCTTGAGATGTACCCAGGGGGCTGGAGTCGTAGGCGGAACCGGGAGTGACGAGGGACGTGCCGGATGCGACGGTTTGCCAGCCGGTGTCGATCCGGACTTCGGGCTCGGTTCCGCCGTTGACGCGGTTGACGAGGCGCATGTGATTTTTCACGGCGCAGGTCTGTGCCGCGGCGGGAAGAACAAGAGCAAAGAGCGCGGTCGCGCAAACGAACATGTGAAGACGCATCGCTACCTCCGGCAAAGAGCGTAGAGCACGTGTCAACATGCTGTGTCGGGCGAGCAGCGGATCAGGGGCAGACCAGCGCGTTGTATGCCGCGGCGAAGATGACGAAATCGGCGTCGTCGACGAAGCCGTCGCCGTTCAGATCCGCGGGGCAATCCGGAGTCATGGCGGGATCGAAACAATCGAGGATGTTGTAGCCCGCAGCGAAGACGACGAAATCGGCGTCATCGACCATGGCGTCGCCGGTGAAGTCGGCGGCGGGCGGGAGCGTGAAGGTGGCGAACTGCGCGCCCGCGATAGTGGTGAAGTTCGGGTCGAGCCCAAGCTCGCCGGAGCCGGCGGGGAGCGAGGGCAGGACCTGATTGCCGATCGTGCCGTCGGTGCGCAGGATGAACGCGGCGAGGCGGATGCTCTCGCAGTTTGCGGGCGCCCCGGACATGCCGAGCTGCGCATACGGGATGAAGAATTCGAAGCCCTTGGTCGCGGTCGAGGCGTTGGCAGCGGATGAGCCGGTCACGCCGCCGGTGTTGGTGCGATCGAGCGCGATCTGCACGCCGTATGGATTCGAACCGCCGGAGAGTGTGCCGTTGCCGGTGTCCGCGGCGCCGGCGCCGAGGTAGGTTTTCGAAGCGGGTTGACCGCTTGGGAGCGCGATGTAATCCACATAAAGCGCGCCCGCGGCGTTGACGAAGAACATCGATGAGGGCGCGAAGCCGGCATCGAAGCGCGTGCCGCTGAGATCGGAGAGGCCGCCGGGAGGCGAGCCGAGCGAAGCGGTGTTGAGAATGTTCTGGCCGGGCGCGCCGGTGTCAACAAAGAGCGCGAGCGCAGTGCCGTCGGTGGGAAGGTTTCCGGTAATGCCGACGAAGAGGCCGTCGTTTGTGGAGCGGGCGAACAACTGATCCAGTTCGGCGTTGTTGTCGCCAAAGGAGGTGGCGCACGCCTGCGTGGCGAGGAGTATGCCGGGGCCGGAAGCGGGCGCGCCGAGATCGGTGGGCACGCTGAGACCATCAACCAAAGGGACCGGCGGCGAGGGAGGCGTGACGGAGACGCTGAGCACGCGATAGGAGTAGGAGGGGACGCTGAGCGGGTAAGAAGCCGCGTTGGCGTTCGTGATGGAAGCCAGATTCTGCGATGTGACGATGTCGGTGACGGGCGAGCCGCCGCCGGGAATCGTGAAACCGCTGAAGTTGAGGCTGGTGTTTTGAGTGCTGGCGCCGACGTTGATCGCGACAAGCAGAGTCTTCCGCGGCCCCCCCACCGGGTTGTAATCGCGTGTAAAGGCCCAGACTTTGCCACCGGATGCGGGAACCGGGTTGTACAGACCTCGACGCAGCGCAACGTTGTTCTTGCGGAGCGCGCCGAGCGTGCGGTAGGTTTCGAGGAGGGAGCCGGAGACGCCGCTTTGTTCTTCGACGCTCTTGCCGTCGTTATCGCGAGCGGAGCGGTTGTTGTAGGCGCTCGAATTGCGGATCCAGTAGTTGGACATGGGCGCGCCTTCGACGCGTGTCCACTTCATGGGTTCACGCATCGGGATGTCATTGGCGTCGCTGCCCCAGTTGCCCTTGGTGCCCGTCATGCCGATCTCATCACCGTAATAGATGACGGGAGGGAGGGGCTGGAGCATGAGGACGGCTGCGGCGGCCTTGGATCGACCGGCGGCGCCGCCAGATGCGCCGATGTTGGAAGCGAGGCGGTCGACATCGTGGTCGGCGATGGTCGCGAGGAACGTGCTCCCGGGCTTGGCTTTGCCGCCCGGCAGCGCCGCAAGGGTCGCTGCCATTGAGTTGTAAAGATTGGACGCATTCTCGCTTGCGAGCGCACTGCGTGCAGCGAATTCGAACGGCTTGGTAAATGCGCCATCGAAGGCCGGAAGCAAGTCGGTGCCGTAATTGCCCCAATCGCCCTGCTCAGCAAAGGTGAAGACGCTGGGGTTGACGGCTTGCAGGCCCTGCTTCCAGGTTGACCAGAAGTTGATCGTGGCGCCCCAACCTTCGGGCGCGTTCGAATAAGCGTGATCGAGGCGGTAGCCGTCGACTCCGTCGGAGGTGTCGCCGTCGTTGTTTGGGTCGAGCCATTTCTGGCCCCAAGCGATCTGAAGATTCACGGGGTTGGCGTTGTTGAGGTTCCAGTGGATGAACCCGACGCTCGCGCCGCTCCATGTGTTGTAGACCGAGCCGACGTACTGCGTGTTGGAGCCGTTGGTGAAGGCGAGCCACTGGTCGTACGGACTCGAGGGATTGTTGCGTGCGGACTGATACCAGACCGAATTCTGGCTGATGCCGTATGCGACGAAATCGAGGTAGACCTTGATGCCCTTCGCGTGCGCGGCGCTGACGAAGGCGAGAAACTGCGCTTCGGTGCCGAACTTGGAATCGAGCGTGTCGCCGGGTCCGTGCTGATACCCGTGATACGCGGCGGACGGAAAGATCGGGTTCATCCAGACGGCGGTGACGCCGAGCGACTGGAGATAATCGAGGCTGGCGGTCATGCCGTTGAAATCGCCGTAGCGATACTGATCGTTATCGCTGTCGCGCCAACTGATGGGCATGAACTGATAGAAGATGTCGTCCGAAACATCGAGCGGATCGGCAAATGCGGGCGAGGCCAGCGCAGCGGTCGCGGCGAGCGCACGGATACAGCGGGGGGCTTTCATACGGAATCAGACTCCAGAGCGGGGTTGTAGTTTACAGGCCCGCATCGCGTTTCCCAATCAATTCTTCGTATTGCCACTTGAGGCTCTTCGGTCGAATTGCGGATAGGCGCGAGCGCCCGTGCGTGAAGACTTCCTCAGGCAAGTGCGGTCGGCCGCGGCACTCCGCAGCCTGGCGGCGACAAAAAGAAAGCCGCCCGGGAATGGTCCCGGGCGGCGTGAAGAGTCGGGGTGATGGAGATTACTCGGGGCAGACGAAAGCGTCGTAAGCGCCGGCGAACATCACGAAATCGGTGTCATCGACAAACCCGTCGCCGTTGATGTCGGCGGCGCAGTTGTTGAT
Organism: Phycisphaeraceae bacterium; assembly: GCA_019636565.1. Lineage (GTDB taxonomy): Bacteria > Planctomycetota > Phycisphaerae > Phycisphaerales > UBA1924 > JAFEBO01. The sequence continues at coordinate 85,039 of JAHBXG010000015.1, read as the reverse complement.
CATGGCTTCGTCGCCGCAATCAAAGATGTCGTAGGAGTTGGCGAAGATGACGAAGTCCGAGTCCTCAACAACGCCGTCGCAGTTGAAGTCGGCCGGACAGGAGCGGACGGTCACGGTCACCGAGGCGCACTCGCTCACGCCGCAGGATGTCTCCCAGCGGGCGTAGTACGTGGTCGTGGTCGAGGGAGCCGCGATCGAGAGTCCGTTGCCAGTACCGATCTGGGTGCCGGCGCAGGAGTCGGCGAACCAGCGGAGCGTGGTGCCCGATCCGCCGGCGGCGGTGAGAACGACGTTGCCGCCATCGAACTGACAGAGATTGTCCCGATCGGACGAAGCGCCGGTCGGATCGACGGGGCTAGGCAGAATCGAGACGGAAGCGGACGCACAACCGGCCGACATTGCGTTGTCGGAAGTGCGACGGGCGCGGGCGAAGTAGGAAGTCGCGGCGACCGGGTTCACGTTGATGGAAGTGCCGGTAGCGACGAACGTGCCGCCACAGGAACCCGAGTACCAATCAATCACGACGCCGCCCGGAGGAGCATCAACCGAGAGCGTCACGTCGCCTCCCGAGCAGACCGACGATGGATTGGCCGAAGGGCCCGTGGGGTTGGACGGATTGGCGACGGCCGTGATGGTGAAGTTGGTATTGCTGATATCGAAGAAGATGTTGTCGGACGCCTGAACCTTGATGCGGGCGGTGGTCGAAGCCGAGTTCGGAATCACCACGCTGGCCGAACCGCTGTTGGGAACATTGGAAGCAAGCACGGTCGGGAAGGTGGCGCCACCGTTTGTTGAAAGCAGGATGTCAACGTTTGCGCAGCTCACCGGGGCTGCGGTGGTGTTGGCCACGTTCCAGGTCACATTCTGCGTGCTCGAACCGGCCCAAGAGACCGCGGTGTTCGGGCTGGTGACCAGGAATGGTCCGGCGGCGGATGAGGTGGAGATGTTGACCGAGGCAACATTGACACCGCCGTTGCCGTCGCGCACGGTAACGCGATAGGCCATCGCGCGGGTGATGAGCGGAAGAGTCTCGCCGAACGCGAGGTTGTTGGCGAGCAGGTTGGAATTGCGCGGGAACTGGCGGCTGGGGCTGGTAGTCGGATTCCACGACCGCTGGTAGGGTCCTTTGCCCGAAGTATCGGGGAAGTTCGAGGGGATGCCGCTGGCGGTCTGAGAGCCACCGAGGAAGTACTGCTCCCAGCAATAGGTGAGAGCGTCGTTGTCGGCATCAAAGCCGGTTGCCGTCAGCGTGTAGGGCGTCTGGATCGGAAGCGTGTAGAAGTTTCCGGCCGAAACCGTGGGCGTGGTATTGCCGGTGTTGTTGGTGGTCTGACACGACTTGGCGTTCATCGTGTTGGTGATTTCTTCGAAGCTCTTGGTGTGGAAGTAGGGATCGGAATTGGACTGCAGGTCGTTGGGTGAGCAGATGCCGGCGTAGGCCATGATCGTCGAACCCGAGCCAGGCTCGTAGGCGGCCGAGGCGGCGCGGTTGGAGCCGCAGTTCGAATCGGCGCCGTTGAAGGTGTGGTTGCCGCCGAACTGGTGACCCATTTCGTGAGCGACATAGTCGATCCAGAATGGATCGCCGGTGGGCGAGCCCTGGCCGGTGACGCCGCGGGCCTTGTTGCCCGCGGTGCAAACAACGCCGAGGCCGGCGACGCCGCCGCCGCCGGTCGAGAATACGTGACCGATGTCGTAGTTTGCGGAGCCGATGATGCTGTCGATGCTGGTCTGGTTCTGGCTGAGCATCGTCGAGCCGTTGCCGTTGGTGTAAGGATCGGCGCTGGTCGCCCAGACGATCGAAGAGTTGTTCGCGACCAGATTCATGTGGATGTTCAGGTCGTTCTCGTAGACCTGGTTGATGCGGTTCATCGCGGTGACGATCGCCGCCTGTCCGAGGGCAACGGTGCCGCCGTGGAAGCTGGTGTATTCAAAGTTTCCCGCGACCGCGGCGCGATAGTTCTTGCGGTTCGCATCGGTGGCGACGCGATCTTCGAAGGGGTTGTCGGCCTGAGGGATGCCCGGCAGGGCTTCGTCCTCTGTCACAAGGCAGGACCACGACCCAGATCGCTGCAAATCGCGGCGCGAATACGACGTGTAGAGGTTCACGTCGTCGAACGAGACGGGATCGATCCAGTACGAGCCTTCGGAGCTGAGCACCTGGGCGCGGAAACCGAACGGGGTCACATCGCAGCGCACGTTGGACTGCGGGCTGTCGAGCGACTCGCCTCGGTAGGTCTTGATATCGGGGAATTCTGCGGAGAACCCGGGCTCGTACACGGGGGATTCAAAGATCTCGAACCGCTCGAACGTGCCGTCGGGCTTGGGGAGCGCGATTACAACGGGGGCGGCCTGAATTCCCACGCCGCGGTTGGCGCTCTCAAGCGGCGCACCGGCGAGCAGCGTCTTGATCTGATTCAACTCGAGCAGAACCTGGCGGCCGCCGGCGGGGCGGATGAACGCGCGGTCGCTCAACATGGCGTCGGGGAGTTTCTGCGAAAGGATTTCCCACGGCTCGTAGATTCCTACCTTGTCGCTCTTCACCGGGCCGTTTTCGCCGGGCGCGGCGAAGGCCGACACACACAAACCTGCTGACAACAAAGCGCCGGCACAGGAAATCGAAAAAATCCTGTGGGTGCCACACCGAATGCTTCCGCGCATGCGTTCCCTCTCTCATGAAAAGACTGCCCGCAGACGAGCGAGCGCTGAAGCGGTCAGAATACAGCAAAACCGCCCGGTGCTCAACCCTAAAAAAAATGAATGCTGCACGCCGAGACGGACTTGCGAACGTCCAGTAACTAATTGGATCGCTGCGGCGCGCGTCTGGGTGAAATTACGGACAAACCAACTGGTCATACCTTGCGGCAAATCGGACGAAGTCGGCATCGTCAGTCACTCCGTCACCGGTCAGGTCGCCGCGGATGTCGAAGAAGGTCTGGTAGTAATCCGCAAAGAGAACGAAGTCGCTGTCTTCTACCAAGCCATCGCCGTTGAAATCCCCCGGACAGGGTTTCATAGACGAGGCGAAGTCGAGCGCGTTGGCGAGCAAAACCGAACCGTCCGTCCGAACCTGCCAGCCGGCCGGGTACTCCGGTGTCGCCGGAGGAAAGAATCCCACGTCGACGCGACGAAGAAAATTGTGCACGCTGGCGAGCATCTTGCCATCGGACCACTGCATCAGCCGTCGGCCCCGTATTAGGGGGTTGGTGCTCTGGCGGATGCTGCTGGTGCCACCGTCAAATTTTCGGACATACGTCGCCAGCGGGTGAGTTGGGGCCAGGATCGTTCCGAGGGTTGCGTTTGTTCCGGAAATGGTCGGCGCCAGCGCGGACTCCGGAGTGATGTCATACCCCTGCGAGGTCCAGCGCCCCTTCGGTCGGTTGTTCGCGCCGGGATTGGCGGCGTTCGAATACAAGCCCACAACCACGCTTCCGCCCGCGTCGACATAATCGGCGAGGAGATTTCCGAGCCCGGTCGGGTCGATGAAGTTGTTGTCCCCCCAAACAAGCAGTGCTCCGTACGGGCGGAGTTCAGCCGCGGACGGGTTTGCGGTCTGGAGCGATGTCAGGACGTCGACATTGCAGAAGCGTCGCTGCAACTGCAGCCGGCTGCGCGTGGGCGCGGGAAGAATGATTGTTCCGGATTGCAGAATTCCGACATACGGGCGCGCGGTGTACAGCAAAGCGTTGGCCAAGATGCGTGCGCCGCTTGTGCTTTCCTGCCAGAAGCCCGGATCGACGAACGAAGAAGGCGGGTACATTCCCAGATCGCAGCGATTCCGACGAATGGTTGAAGTAACGACCAATGGTTTGCCATCGGACCATTGGGCCACCAAAACCGCGTGTGCGGGCAGCGCGGTCGAGGCCGGCCGGAAACTGATGGCTCCGCCATCGAAGGATGTGACAAGTCCCAGGATGGGGTGGTTCGGGTAGGCGGTGGGCCCGAGCGTCGCGTTGGTGTCTCGGATCCTCCCGCCTTGTGAATCGATGAGTTGATATCCGCCGGTCTGCCAGCGTCCTTGGAGCGGTTGAATCCCCATCGAGCCTCCGCTCGACGCGAACATCGCGACCACCACGCCTCCGCCCCAGTCGGCGTAGTCGGCGAGCACGTTGCCCAGCGCGACCGGATCCTTGTAACTGACGTTGTTCCAGGTAAGAACAACGTCGTATTTCTGGAGTTCAGCCAGCGTCGGGGTGGCCAGGTTCGCGTCGTAGAGATCGACCGCGGAAAACACGCCGATGCTGAGGATCTTGTTCCGTGGATCGGTGAAGCGAGGGTCGACGATGCTGTTGTTGAGAGCCGCCGCGGCACAGATGAGCACCTTGGGCCGGATGACGTACAGCAGCGCGTTCGCCATGATCTTCGCGCCGTCGGTCGCAGTGCTCCAGTAGCCCGGGTTGATATCGCTCGAAGTTGGATAGAAGCCGATATCGGCGCGATTCAGAAGGGGCCCGATCGTGGAAAGCGGCTTGCCATCAGACCAAGCAAACGCCACAAGAGCGCCGGTCTGCAGGGCCGTACCCGATGGCCGATACGAGAACGAACCGCCGTTGAAAGTCTGAACGCCGACGCTCGGCTGGTGATCGGGCAGCGTGAACGCCCCCAGTGTCGCGGTGCCCGTGATGTTGCTGCTGAAGAGGATGCTGTTGTACGAACCGGTCCAGCGCCCGCCCAGGTTCATGTTCGTGGTGCCCGCGTTCGTAAATGGCGCGAGCACCACGCCGTAGCCTGCATCGACGTAGTCGGCGAGAACATTCCCCAGAGCGTTGCGATCGAACCAGCCATTGCGGTTTGCCACCAGCGCCGCGTCGTACGCTTTGAGTTGTGTGATCGTCGGCGTCGCGAGATTGGCGTTGAAAGTATCCACCGACTCGAAGCGACCGGAAGCCAGGATCTTGGACACCACATCCGCGGCGCTCGCCGGCGACGATGTTTCGGTGTGGATGTAAACGACCTTTGGCTTTCGGGGCCCGGCGAACACGGTTGTGGCGAGAAACAGCGCCGCCACAAAGGCGAGAAATCTTCCGAAAATCATGGGGTCCTCCGCCGCCCCGGACCGGCTCTTGAGTCTACAGCGAAGTTCAGACAGACCATACGGCAATAGATCGTCCGCGGCCTTCGGAAAAAGTTCCGATAATCAAGGCGAGTTCTCGGACGATCGCCGGTCGGGCCCATCAGCGGCAGCGCAAGCCGTTGTCTTGGGCCAGCGGCGGCACAACTCCACCTTCAAACGCGGTCGGTCGAGCAGCCCAGCATGGTGAGGGGGCGTTGCCCGCGATTGCGAAGGCTGAAGTCGAGTGTATGTATCAAGCGGAAACGGAGCCGTATCGGACGCGCGCCATCCGCGCACCCGCAAACCCCCGAGCGAAAAACTGCCATTGGGCGGCTAGGGACAAACCAGTTCGTTGTACGCCGGGACAAAGACGATGAAATCTCCATCGTCGACAACGCCGTCGCCGTTCAAGTCTGCCGGGCACCCCGGAGGCATGGAGGGGCCGGAGCAGTCGAGGATGTTGTACGCCGCGACGAAGATCACAAAGTCCGCGTCGCCTCGCGGAACCGGACGAAACGTGAGGTTCGTCGCACCGAAAGCGATAAAAAACACCGGGCACGCCGTTTCGCGACCGAAGGAGCCAACAGCGAAACCGCACTACGGACATATCAACTCGTTGTACGCCATCACGAAGATCACAAAGTCGGCGTCGTCGACGAAATCGTCCCCGTTCAGATCCGCCGGACAACCTGGCGGCATGGACGGGTCGAAGCAATCGAGGATGTTGTACGCGTTGACAAAGATGACGAAATCGGCATCATCGACGAAGCCGTCTCCGTTCAGGTCGCCGGGGCACGAAGACTCGGCGCAGACAAGGCGGGTCTCAAGAAAGTCCGCGTAGGTCTGGCCTTCGAACGGCACCGGGTCTTCGAGCGCGATCCTCGTAAGCACGAACGGCTTCACGCGGACCTCGACCGGGATCGGCGCGACGAGCAGGTAACTCACGGCGCAGTTGTCGTTGCCGCTCTCGTCGGTGCGGATAAACATCTGATCGGGCGAACCGATCGGGCTTACCGAATAGGGGTAGTTGGAGCCGGCCAGCACGTAGTTGGATCCATCGCGCGCCTGCGGCTGCTCGACCGCGTCGTACCCGAAACTGCGCCCGTCAGGGTACTCGGCGCGCCACTGCGCTTGCATGTTGGCAGGATCTACCACCCACATCTGCGCCGCGCCGTCGCCGTCGCCGAAGATGCGTGTGCCCGAGGAGAGCAAGTTGCCGTTCGCCACAACTTCGAGCGATGCGGACGCGACCTCGACATCGTCTATTACATTCACTGCGAGTACAGCACCCGTTGTCTGGTCGAGTCGGAGATGCATCGCCGAAACCTGGCCGACATACTCGGGGGGAGTGCTCGTACGACCGACAACCGCGATATCGCCGCTACCAAGGATCGCGATGCCGCGCCCCTCGTCGGTGGAATCAAAGTCGGGCAGAATCTGATCGTACAGGTTGCACCAAACAACGTTTCCGTTTCGATCGATCCGGGCGACCAGCATGTCGGTCTTGTATTCGTCCGACTCGGGCACGTAGTAGCTTGCGCCGCCGGCGACGAAATAGTCTCCACCCGGAACGAATGCCTCGTCGGTGAAGTAGGTATCGAACGTGGTTTCTGGCGGACCGAAGTAGGCGGTGTCGAGCGACGGTGTTCCGTCCGCCGCGGTCACCCGAAGCAACTGTGCGCCGCTCGATCCACCGTCGTAAAACCTTCCAACAACAACGATCGATTCCGGAGTACCCGCCTCGATCTTCATGCCCGCCGTGGGATACGAGTACGCGCCCGGATAGCGCCTGGTCCAGAGCGGGGTGCCCGCGCTGTCGGTGCGCGCGAGGCAGAGGGCGAAGTCGTTGAAGCCGGAGTAGAAACTGAATGCGATGTCGCCGCCGGACAGGGGTCGCACCGCCGCGCCGCTCTGATAATCGCCATCCACACCGAAGTTGCGCGACCAGATCGGCAGCCCATCGGGCGCCACGCGCGTCAGCGTCGCGGCAGACTGAAAACCCCCCGTGTAGGTGTCGCGCTCCCCGGCGAGCACGACATCGAAGTTGGACATGACCACAGCGTCTTCGACAAAGTGCCGCTGATCGAATCGTCCATTAACGCGGTTGACGAGCTGCCCGCTGGCGACTCCCGCGATCACGACGCTGGCGATAACTCCGATTCGCACCATCTGATCCCTCCCTTGCGGTTGCCGGGTCCGCAACATCTCTCCACGCTACCGCGAATTTCCCGCACGCTCAATGCTTTTTTTGAAGCTTCACAAAGGGTTGTTCGCGGATCGCCGCCGCCCCGACTCGACGGGCGCTGTTTCCTATAGTCGCCTCCTTGCGGCCGCAAGACCCCCGGGTTGGGGCCTTCCGGCGCGTATAGAAAGGATGCACCAGTGGCCGAGCGGCACTTTGACGTTGTTGTAATCGGGGGCGGACCGGGCGGGTATGTCGGAGCGATCCGGGCGGCGCAGCTCGGATACAAGACCGCGATCATCGAGCGCGACAAGCTTGGAGGGGTCTGCCTCAACTGGGGATGCATCCCGAGCAAGGCGCTGCTCGCGAACGCCGAGATCTTCGAAAAACTGATGGAACGCGAGACTTGGGGTCTCATGATCAACGGGGACGTGGGCGTGGATTGGGGGAAGACGATCACGCGCAGCCGTGAGGTGGCGGGAAAGCTCAACAAGGGGGTTGAGTTCCTGATGAAGAAGAACAAGATCGAGTTCTTCAACGCGAACGCGAAGATCGTGAGCACGGGCAAGCCGGGTTCCGCGCCCGGCCCGAACAATCCGGTCAAGATCCAGATTCAAGAGTGCAAGGTCCAGGCGGAGCTGACGAGCGCGCCGGCGACGCCCGGAGCCGTCAAAGAGACCATCACCGCGACGTACGTGATTGTCGCGACCGGCTCAGTGGCGCGCGAACTCCCCTTCGCAAAGTTCGACGGTGACAAGATCTGGGGCGCGCGCGAAGCGATGTTCAACAAGCAGCAGCCCAAGAGCCTGATCGTCGTCGGCGCGGGCGCGATCGGCATGGAATTCGGCTATCTCTACCACACCTTCGGAACCAAGGTGACGGTGGTGGAGATGCTGCCGCGGATTCTGCCCGTGGAAGACGACGACGTCTGCACAGCGATGGAGCGGCTCTACAAAAAGCACGGGATGGAGATCAAGACCAACACCGGCGTGACGAACATCGAGAAGACCCCTGCTGGTGTCAAGGTGACGGTCGCCCCGATATTGAACGGCAAGCCGGACGACAGCAAGAAGGAAGTGCTCGAAGCCGAGAAGGTGCTGCTCGCGATCGGCGTGAAAGGCCGCTATGACGGGCTGTTTGATCCGTCGCTCGGACTCGAGACGTTCAAGGAACACATCAAGACCGACTACGACGCGAGCAAGCCCGAACCGCGCGCGATCGATTACAAGACGAATCTGCCGGGCGTCTACGCCATCGGCGACGTGATCGGCCCGCCCTGGCTCGCGCACGTCGCGGGCGAAGAGGCCATGCTGTGCGTTGAACGCATCGCGTGGAAAGACAAGAAGCAGGAGCACGGCAACCCCCCCCACCCCCTCCACGAGCCGATTCCGATCGACTACACGATCATCCCGGGCTGCACCTACTGCCACCCGCAGGTGGCGAGCGTGGGCTTTACCGAGCGTGCGCTGAAAGAGCGTGGCCTCGTGAAGGGCAAGGACTACGACGTCGGCTCGTTCCCGTTCACGGCGCTGGGTAAGGCCATCGCGACGCGGAACACGGACGGCTTCTGCAAGATCATCCGGGGCCTGCCGCGGGGGGAGATTCTCGGCGCGCACATCATGGGCGATCAGGCGACCGAGTTGATCGCGGAGATGTCGCTGGCACGCCGCCTTGAGGCGACGACCGAAGAAATCATCTGCACGATGCACGCGCACCCGACCATGCACGAGAGCGTGCGCGAGGCGGCGCTCGCGAGCGAGGGACGGGTTGTGAACGCGTAGGAACGGCTGCTCACGGTTCGACATCCAAAGTCACGGAACCCCACGCCCGGCCGCGGCGTATACATCTCACTGGCTTCGGGCGGGCCCGTGGCGTTTCGATCTTCACACAGGAAAGGTCTCACCATGCTCGCCACATGCCGCTCGACGCAATTCCTATTCCTTGCGGCAGCGATCGGCTGGTCCGATATCGCCGTTGCCCAACTCGACAACAACGTTCAGTGGCAGGGCGTGAGCCACACCGGGTGGAACGATCGGCGTCCGCGCGTGCCGCGTAGCGGCGAGTCGTTCGCCATCCGCTTCCAGACTTTCAGGAGCGACGTCTCCAGCGCACGAGCCCGCATCGACGACGGTTCGGTTCACTACGCAAATGCATCGATCATCGGCAGCCGCGGGCCCTACGACCTCTGGGAAGCCGCAATCCCCTCGACCGTGTCCTCCACGCTGAACTACGTCCTCGAAATCACCGACGGCAGCGACACCGATTTCTACTCCGCAAAGGGGATGACTGAAAACCTCGATCTCTCGCAGCCGTTCACGCTGAACTTCTCAACGCTCGAGCACGCGCCGCTTGGTTCCACGCCCGTCGGCGGCGGGACCGTCTTCAAAGTCTGGTCGCCGGCGAGCACGTCGTGCGTCGTCCGCGGCACGTTCAACAGTTGGGGCAGTTCGCCGCTCACAAAGGTTGGCGAGAGTTTTATCGGCTTTGTTGCCGGCGCCGCGCCGGGCGGGCAATACAAGTACTTCTTCAACAACTCGGTGTGGAATTCCGACCCGCGATCCGCGGCACTGGTTCCGACCGGCGGCTACAACTCGGTGATCGTCGATGCGGACGCGTACACATGGCAAGTGAACGACTTCTCGCCGGCGCCGATGGATCAACTGGTGATCTACCAGTTGCACGTCGGCACATTCGCCGGGCGCAACGACCCCAAGGGGAGCACGCCGAATCCCTCGCGGTATATCGATGTTGCCGCGCGGGCCGACCACTTGGCTGAACTGGGTGTGAACGCGGTGATGCTCAACCCGGTGAATGAGTTTCCGGGTGATTTTTCCGGCGGGTACAACACGGTTTCGCCGTTTGCGATCGAGTCCAAGCTGGGGACGCCGGATCAGTTTCGACAGATGGTCGATGCGCTGCACGCGCGCGGCATTGCCGTCATCCTCGACATCGTGTACAACCACGCGGCGAGTTCCGACAACATCCTGTGGAACTTCGGCGGCACCCAGCAGTATTTCGATGCGCCGGCGGTTGAAACGCCGTGGGGTGCGCAGTGCGATTACGACAAAGCCGCCGTGCGCCAGTATTACATTGATGCCGCAGAAACCATGCTGACCGACTACCGCCTCGACGGTTTCCGCATGGACGCGACCATGTACATGACCGACTCGGGGCTCACGCCCCAATGGTCAAACGGCCAGAAAATCATTCGCGCGATGCACGACAACAAGAACAACCGGCACGCCGACAAGCACACGATCGCCGAGATCTACATCGACAACCGCTGGGTCACCGATCCGACTTCAACTGGCCTTGGATTCACCGCTCAGTATCAAAACGAGTTCAAGGAAGCGGTCCGCGCCGCGATCTTTACCGCGGGATCGGGCCCGCCGAATATGGGGCGCGTGGCAAACGCGCTCGATGGTCAGGGCGTCGGAGTGTCGGGCCGCGGCGTGCTGAACTATTTCGAACTCCACGACGATTGCTGGCCGTTGAACGGAACAAAGCGCGCCGTGACCAGCATCGATACAACATCCCCCGCCGACGACCAGTTCGCGCGCGGGCGAACGAAGATCGGGCAGGCATTCAACCTGCTTTCTCGAGGCGTCCCGGCGCTCGTGCAGGGCACCGAGTGGCTCGAGGATGAAGGCTGGGAATCCGCCCGGCTGGACTGGTCGCACAAAACGCGATATCCCGGCATCTTTAAGTTTTACAGCGATCTGATCGCGCTCCGCACCTCCGAGCCGCCCCTCTTCGCCGATTCGCCGCTGAGCGTATTCCATGTGAACGAATGGCTCGATGTCATGGCGTGGGAACGGCGGATCGATGGAAGCGGTTCCTTCGTCGCGGTCGTCAACTTGTCGGACACCGAACGCTCCGGTTACCGCATTGGGATTCCGCGCGAAGGCCGCTGGACCGTGACGATGAACTCCAACGACACCCAGTATGGCGGCCCGGGTGGCGGCCCGGCGGGCGTTGTCGCTGTTGAGAACATTGCTGCCGATGGTTTCCCGCGGTCGATGTTGCTCGATCTTCCGGCGCGCACGATGGTGCTGCTCAGGCACATTGCTTGCCCAGCCGATTTCAATGGCGACCAGCTCGTGGACGACGCCGATTTTGTGGTCTTCCTCACCGCCTACAACTCGCTCGACTGCGCGGACCCCGGCATGGCTTCTGGTTGCCCCGCAGATTTCAACGGCGACAATCTGGTCGATGACTCCGACTTCGTTCTCTTTGTCGCTGCTTACAACGAGCTGCTTTGTTCATAGCGGCCGGTCGTCTTAGCTGGTTTTAATGCGCATCACTTCTTGCCGCCGTTACATGCGCCCTCGCCGTTTGTAACGCGTACGCACTCAAATCTGCGGCGCATGACGCAATCCGAGTTGAATCTGATGTTCGTCGCCGCCACGAGATGTTGCCCCGCTTGCCGATTCTTCTTGGTTCTTGAGCCGCGCGCTGATAGCCTCCTCAAGCCGAATCCACATTTCAGGAGTTCGAAGCGATGCAGTCAGCGATCCGCGCCGCAATCCGATCTGTTCACGCCAACTTGACTGAATTTCAAGGCCCGCGCGTCATCCGTCTCGCTGCGGGAATCGCCATGGCGGTGGCGCTCGGCGCGCCCGCGCTCGCCGCCACGCTGCCCGGCAATTTCGCCGAGAACAAGATCGGCACCGCCAACAACGGCACGGCGATGGACTTTTCGCCCGACGGCAAGCTCTACGTGCTCGAGCAGCCGGGCACGATGAAGGTCTTCTCGGGCAGCGGCATCAATTGGACGCAAATCGCTCCCAGCGGCAACTTCTTCACCGGCTCGCCGCTCACAGTGAATTCCTCCGGCGAGCGCGGCCTCCTCGGCATCGCCTTCGACCCGGATTACATGAACAACCGCTATCTCTACTGCTACTACACGGCGACCAGTCCGGCCGTCCACAACCGCATCAGCCGCTTCACCGCCAACACCGACGGATCGCAGGTCGTCGCCGGAAGCGAGATGACCCTCATGGATCTCGACAATCTCAGCGGCGCAACCAACCACAACGGCGGCGCGATCCACTTCGGGCCCGACGGCAAGCTGTACGTGGCGGTTGGTGAAAACGCCAATAGCTCCAACGCGCAGTCGATCTCCAACCGCCTGGGCAAAATGCTGCGGCTGAACCCGGACCCGGCCAACCCGATCCCGTCCGACAATCCGTCCAGTTTCCCGAACATCGCGGGGACCACCTCCGGCAACAACCGCGTCATCTGGGCCGTCGGACTGCGCAATCCGTTCACCTTCGCCTTCCAGCCCGGCACCGGGCGCATGTTCATCAACGATGTGGGCGAGGTCACATGGGAAGAAATCAACCTCGGCGTTGCCGGCGCGAACTATGGCTGGCGCACGGTTGAAGGACCAAGCCCCGCCGGTGTCGCGGGGATGACCTATCCGTTCCTCGGGTATCACCACTCGAACTCCACGCTCTCCTTCCCCACGCCCGGCTACACCGGAAACGTCATCGCCGGCGGAACGTTCTACAACGCCGACAACTACACCTTCCCCTCGGACTACGTGAACGATTACTTCTATGCCGACGCCGGGGCAAGCTGGATCCGCCGCTACGACTACACCACCAACTCAAGTTCCAGCTTTGCTTCCAACGCGGGCTCCCCCGTTGACCTCAAGGTCGGCCCAGACGGCTGCCTCTACTACCTCACGCGGTCGAACGCCGGTGTCTATCGCGTCCGCTACACACAGGCCCTCGCGCCATACATCGTCACGCAGCCCGCGGCCAATCCGACGCTCACCAACTGCGCGTCCGTCACGCTCTCCGTCGTTGCCGGAGGCAGCGGCACCCTGTCCTATCAGTGGCAGAAGAACAACCTCGATATTCCGGGTGCCCAAGCTCCGACGTATACGATCTCGTCCTTCCCGCCCGCCGACGACGGCGCGACCTACCGGGTCATAGTCTCCAACGGAACCCTTCCCGACGCCACGAGCACGAGCTCCACGCTCGCTTTCTGCCGCGCCGATCTGACATGCGATTCGCAAGTGGACGACGCCGATTTCGTCCTCTTCGCGACCGCGTACGACATTCTCGAATGTTCCAATCCTTCTATGCCCGCGGGCTGCCCCTCCGATCTCAACGGCGACGGCCTAGTGGACGACGCCGACTTTGTCATATTCGTTGGGGCGTATGACGCCTTCGTTTGCTCATAGCCATTCGCCGCAATTCGTTCTTGATATCTGGGGACTCCTGGTAAACTCGCCGGAACGACAGCGAACTTTCGTCTTGTTGGAATCCGGGCGGGTCGGGTCGGCGTGGAAGGAGTCTGACATGATCGGGACCTCGAAGTGCCTTGCCTTTTCCGCTCTTGCGTGTGCAATCCCCGCATTCGCGCATGCGGGGGGCGTGACGATCGTCACGCATGGCTTCAACGCGAACATGACTTGGGTCAACGCGATGGCGGACGCGATCGCGGGAAGAATCGGCACGCCGGGTATCGATGTCACCCGCGTGAACCTGGTGGTCACCCAGAGCAGCGGCAACCTGGTTGTGTCGATGTCGCCGATTTTGGTGGCGCCCGAAGCGACGTTTACGTCGGGTGAGTTTGTCGTCGGGCTTGACTGGACCGCGATCGACTCGTTCGCCGCGGCATCTCGGAACCCGACGCCGGAAGACATTCAGGATTCAGTTCCGACGCAGAACGTGGCCGCCGCGGTCTTCCAATATCTGCAAACCTGGTCGTACGGCGGCAAGCCAATCCTCGCGCATCCGGTTCACCTCGCCGGCCACAGCCGCGGCGCCGTGCTCATGGCGTCGCTCGCCACCAATCTGGGACAGCGCGGCATTTATGTTGATCATCTCACGACGCTCGATCCGTACAACGTGGCTCTCTTTGGCGACGCGGCGCCCGTTGTGCCGAGCAGTGTGGTGTTCGCCGACAACATCTGGCAGGACAGCGCCTTTCCCAGCGGCAAGTCTCTCCCCGGCGCGTTCAATCAACACCTCGGCTTGCTGGGCACAACGTCAAACAACCACAGCTACATGCACACGTATTACTTCGGCACGATCGACCCGTCCGCGACCGGCGATGGCGAATGCGCGGGGTGCATCGATCCTGTGTGGTACACGCAGGACGTCGACCTGCACACCCGCATGCAAAGCGGGTTCTGGTATTCGCGCATCGCCGGGGGCGATCGCGCCGGGGCGCAGGCAGCCGCGGGTCTCTTGAGCACCTTGGGAGGAACCGCCGTGGTGGGAGCCGGCGGACGGACGGCCGTCACCGTCACGCAACCAGCGTGGCCCAACATCTTCCGCGTTGAGACCGGGTCGCTCGCGATCGCTCAGAATCAGGCGAACTTCACCGCGTTCGACTATCAGGCCTCCGGCGCTTCCGTCCAGGTGAAAGTCTTCGCCGCCGATGATCGCAACCCATCGCACGGCGGCATTCTTCTTGGCACAACCACGCTCGCTCTCGCCTCCGCGCCCACGCACGGCGTGATTGCCTGGAACGCCACTCCCCCCGCGCGCCCGCAGCCCTACAGCATCTACCTCGCCGTCACCGATCTCGGCGCCGGCGGGCAGACGCGCTACGCCTATGACGCGGGCTCGCTCACCGTGCTCGCGCCCCCGTGCCCCGGCGATTTCAACAACGACGGATTCGTCGACGATTCTGATTTCGTTGCCTTTGCCGCGGCATACGACATCCTCGATTGCAACGACCCGGGCATGCCGGCGGGCTGCCCGGCCGATCTCAACGGAGACAGCCTGGTTGATGACGCAGACTTCGTGATTTTCGCCTCGGCCTATGACTCGCTTTTGTGCTCCTGAATGGCACACGCTGTGGGTTTGTGCCGCCGGGGGCCGGAAGAATTTCCTTGACCGCCGCGTCGCCCTTCGCGACAATGCGACAATGGTAAAGATTGCCTCTCTGATCGTCTCTTCCGCGCTCGCGTCGGCGGCGTTGGCTGCCGATATTGTCGCGCAATCCACATTTGATTCCGGCCTCGATGGCTGGACTCCGGTGGGTCGCACCTGCGCACTGACCAACGGCGGCGGCTACCTGCTCGTCCAGGACATCGACAACGACTGGTCGCGCCCCCTCGCGCCCGCTTCCTACAACGGAGATTGGGACAAAGTCGGTCGCATCTCCCTCGATGTCCGTCCCGACAACTCCAAGCCCATCCAGTGGGGCATCGGCCTGCGCGTCAAAAACGCCGGCGGCCAGATCAGCGAGTTCGAGTTTCCAACTTCCGCCACGCCCATCGGCGTCTGGACGCGCATCGGTGTCCAGGTCGGCTCCGCCCCCGGTCAATGGAACATCCCCGCCGCGATCCGCAGCGCCGTCACCGAATTCACCGTCCGCATCGATGTCAACGACCGCTCCCTCGACGGCGGCACGCTCGAGTTCAGCGGCCTCGACAACGTCATCCTTTATTCCACTTGTCCCGGCGACCTCAACAACGACGGCTTCGTCGACGATTCCGACTTTGTCATCTTCCTCGCGTCGTACAACATCCTCGATTGCGCCGATCCGTCCATGCCCGCCGGTTGTCCGGCAGACTTCAATCGCGACGGCTTCGTCGAAGACGCCGACTTTGTGATCTTTGTCGGCGCGTACAACCAGTTGCTGTGTCCCTGAAGAATTCCGGCGTTTCGAATCAGCCCAGGAGTTTCCTATGCGAGCCCGTTTGTTCCAGGTCGGAGTCACGCTGTCCATCACCGCTTCCACCTGCACCGCCGCGATCATCACGCGCAACGCCTCCGCGCCGGCAGATGTCGCCGCCACCCGCGCGCAGTGGCTCGCAGACTGCGGCGTGGCCGCCCCCTCGTTTCTTGTCGATTTCGAATCCGGCTTTTCAAACGGACAGAACATTTCCGCCGTCACGGGGCTCTTTCCCGGCGGCATGGTCATCACCGATTCGTCGAGCGCTCACAACGCCATCATCCGCACCGCCGGAGGCATCGGTGGCTCGAGTCCCAATGGAAACTTCGGAGTCTCCCAGAACGAACAACCTTACCTCGAACTCTCATGGCCCGAACCCGGAGTGGACGGAGTCGGCTTCGCCGACATCGATCACACCGGGACCAACATCTTCGTGGATTTTTCCGGCGGCGGCACCGCGCAGTTCTCGATCGAAACCACCGGTTCTGGCGGGCGCATCGGCGAGTTCGTCGGAATCTGGCGCAACGACATGCCGCGGATCATCCGCCTCCGCATGGATTCGAGCGGCGACGGCACCTGGGGCATCGACGACATCCAGTGGATCGCATCCGGCACGTGCCCGGGCGATTTGAATGGCGACGGTCTGGTGGAAGACGCCGACTTTGTGATCTTCTTGAACGCGTACAACATTCTCGACTGCGCCGATCCCTCGATGCCCGTCGGCTGCCCAGCCGATCTCAACGGCGACGGATTCGTGGATGATGCCGACTTTGTCAACTTTGTTGCGGCCTACAACGAACTGCTGTGCCCGTAAGTCGCTAGCGGGCCCGCGATACCCGCCTCTCGCCTGCGCTCCCTGAACGGGACGCGCCGCAATCCCGTGGGGGTAAGTGCCGGCGTTTCCGTCGCGAAGAGTTATGCTGCGCAAGAACGATCCGATTTTCTTCGTTCCGCCGCGGCCTGCGTGGTATGGTGGCATCGGAGGTCACGCAATGAAGTGGTACTCGGCAGCGGTCTGCGTCTCGTTGGTAGCCACAAGCGGCGCGATCGGCGATTCGAACGCGTCCGGGCTTTCGTACCGGTATTTCAAGGAATCCCGTCCGCTGCAACTCGACCCACTACGGATCGCTGTCTTCGAAGCGGCGCCGGGCGCTTCGCGGAACATCGGCGCGATCGCGGGCCAGCAGATACCGATTCCTGGCTGGTCCCTCGTCGCGACGGATGCAGCGCATCGCAGCCCGCTGTCGATCGCGGCGATTGCCGCGGATCCTGATACTCAAAGAGGCTTGGAGTTTATTTCGCCCGTGTTCGTGGGAGAGGACGGCGGCCCACTCATCGTCACGCGCGATGTCTTTGTCGGCTTCGACGAATCCGTAACACCCGAGCGAGCCCGCGCCGTCATTGCCTCGAGCGGAATTGGCGAGATTCTCGACGAGGCGTTCGCTGGAACGCTCGGTCTCTATCGCGTCCGCACCGCATCGAAAGACGGGTTCGAAGTGCTGAGCGCGGCCAACGAATTGGCTGACTCACCAGAGGTGCGCTTCGCCGAGCCGGACATGATCTTCACCGGACACGGCGATATTGCTCCCAACGACCCGCTCTTCCCGCTGCAGTGGGCGCTGCGGAACACCGGTCAATTCGCGGGCGGCGTCCCGGGCGCCGACATGGAAGCGCTTCGCGCGTGGGACATAACCACCGGGTCGTCGTCGATTATCACCGTCGTGCTTGACGTGGGCGTTGATCTCACCCACCCCGATCTCAACCAGCGCTTCCCCGGCATCGACACCACCGGAACCGCCGGCGGCACCGGCGGCCCGATGAACTCCTGCGACAAGCACGGGACCTCGGTGGCCGGCTGCATCTCAGAAAAGATGAACAACGCGCTCGGAGGGTCCGGCCTCGCGCCCGAAACACGTACCGCCTCGGCCCGTGCGTTCATCGCAAACACAGCATGCGACGGGTCGTGGTCCAGTACCGCCAGCTATACCGTAACCGCACTTCAGTTCGCTTCAGACATCGGCGCTCGCGTGACCAACAACAGCAACTATTACGGATTCTCCTCGAGCACGATCAGCAACAAGTACAACGCGACGAAAGCCGCCGGCATCGTTCACTTTGCCAGCGCGGGCAACAACGCAACTTCCTCGCTCGCCTATCCGGCGAGCATTCCCTCGGTGAATGCGATCGCGGCGCTCGGGGTGAACGGGCTGCGCGCGAGTTTCAGTCAGTACGGCACCGGCCTCGCCTACTCCGCGCCCGGTTCGAATATCTACTCAACGGATATCCAGGGCTCCGGCGGGTACGACCCGGGCAGCGACTATGTCTCAGTTTCGGGCACGTCGTTCGCATCCCCCCTCAGCGCAGCCGCGGCCGCGCTCGTGCTCTCGTACAAACCCGCACTCACATCGGAGCAGGTCGAACTCGCACTGGCGCAAGGCGCGCGCGATGTCGGCGCGCCCGGGTACGACACCGGCTACGGCTACGGCTTTGTCGATGCCTATCGCGCCCTCGAGCGGATTCGCTGTCCGGCAGATCTCACCTTTGACGATGTCGTCGAAGATGGCGATTTCGTTTTCTTTGTCCAGTCGTACAACGTCTTGCTCTGCGCCGACCCGTCGATGCCACTGCTGTGTTCCGCAGACCTGAACGGTGACGGTGTCGTAGACGATGCGGATTTCGTGATCTTTGTCCAGTCCTACGACGCGCTTCTGTGCTCGTAGGTGAGCGAATCGCCCCTGAAAAAGAGGGCCGTATTTTTGGGAATTGTCCGCAATCTGTCGAGGACCCGTTCCCGGTTTTTTCTGTGAAGTCGCACCGACGGTTCGACTCGCGAAAATCCTCGAGTTAGCCTTGAAGAGGATCGCCGACCTGCTTTCAGGTCCTCGCGTTCGTCAACCCCGGAAAATCTTGGAAACGGAGGGCTGGTGCATGACCACTACCACGCGCGTTGTTGCGGCCACAGGGCTCTGCTCGTGTGCGTCGGCCCTTGCGGGGCTTTCTCAGTCCACGATTTCTGCACCGGGCGGCTTCGGACAGGCGTGTGCGGGGCCCGACACCCCCGGCAGCAGTCCGTGGCCCGGCTCCGATTTCACTTCACTTCACACCGCTGTTGGCTCGGACGCTCAGGAGGGCTCCTTTTCCGGCATCTCCTCCGTCAGCCGCAACGCCGGATACTCGTCCGGCAACATTTCCAACTCGAGCGGCGGCTCATTCGGAATGGGCTTCATTTCCGGAAACGCACACAACAATGCTCCGAACAATTCTCATTTCGCGCAGGCCGATATAAACGGCGGGTGGAAGGAGACATTCCTGATCACCAACGCCGCCTACACGGGCCAATCCGGATTTATGGTCTTTACATTGAATGTCTCGGGCAGTCTCGCTGCCGCCGGCTTTGCCGGCGCGGCCAACTTCCGAGTCACCGGCTACAAGAACGACATTCAGTTGATGATCAACTCGCTGTTCAGCGCCGGAAACTCCGACGCAATCAGCACAGATCGGCAATACGGTAACTGGGCCGTCAGCACCTCTTCCATTGGTGATACCAAAAGCAAGGGGGTGAGCGGCACGCTGACCTTCGCTGTTCCGTTCACCTTTGGCACAACGTTCAATCTTGGCATCTATGGATACGCTCGCGCGGGGATGCGCTCCGCGAGCGGCGTCGCCGGCAATTCAACCGCCGAAGCGATCCTCGCCAAACTCGCCTGGGGGGGACATCACCGGCGTGTATGTCAATGGCAGCCCCGTCGGTGGCTCAACCGTTTCGTCCGGAACCGGAATCAATTGGGGGCTTCCGATCGGAAACTGCCCCGGTGATCTGAATGGCGACGGCTTCGTCGACGACTCCGATTTCGTGTTCTTCGCCGCGGCCTACAACATCTTGGATTGCGCCGACCCCTCGATGCCCGCGGGCTGCGCGGCCGATCTCACCGGCGACGGCTTTGTTGACGATGCCGACTTCGTGGAATTCGTAGCTGCGTATAACGCACTTCTCTGCCCCTGATCGGGGTGCCCGCTGTCCGCAGGAACGCGCTCGGCCGGTGTGTTCGCCGGGCTTCTTTGCTTTCGCGAGCGATTTCGCTTGCGTGCGGCTTCCCCTCGAATAGTCTGACTCCATGAACATCCTCCGATCGGCCCACGGAATCGCTGTCGCGATGCTCGTCCTGCTCAGCGCCGCATCGCACGCGCAACCCATCCTGATCGACTTTGAGCAAGTTCCCGGCATGGGCAACGCACCTGGCGCGCCCATCCCGCCGCAATCTCGCCTTTCCGATTTCTACCTTGCATCCCACGGAGTGCGTTTCTTCTCCGGCGCACCGTTTGTCGCGGTCGTGGTACACGGCGCCAATACCCCCAGCGGGGTTCAAATCATCGGCGGTTCGAATCCGGAGGGGACCCTGACCTATCAGAATTCCCATCCTGTCGAGGCCGCGTTCTTTGATGCATCGGGAACGCTTCCTTATGTTGTCTCCACTGTCTCCATCCGGGGCGATCTGCAGCCCATCCCCGGAACCAAGACGCTCGAGGCGTACTCCTTGAACGGCGCGTTGCTCGCCTTCGATACCCAACTCGACAGCAACCCGGCGCCGCTCGCGATATCCGCCCCGGGTATTCACCACATCCGCATGTACTCCCAGAGCGCAACGGTCGGGTTTGATGACCTTCGCTTTGATACCCCGGTCGCTCCGGCCCTGTGTCCGGGGGACTTAAACAACGACGGGCTCGTCGATGACACCGACTTCGTGCTCTTTGTCGCCGCTTACAACATCCTCGACTGCGCCGACCCCTCCATGCCGGCAAGCTGCCCGGCGGACCTCAACAGCGACGGCTTTGTTGATGATTCGGATTTTGTGGGGTTCGTCGCGGCGTACAACGAACTTGTCTGCCCCTGACCAGGGGGCGAACTCTTTCGAGAGCGGCCATCGCGGCTCTCTCCTGCTGAATCGCACACTCCCAGTCGAAGATCTCGAATTTGTCGGCTCCCCGCCCGCCCACAAACGGGTGCTTTCTTCGAAGAAAATCACACGAATTGCGGGCCTTTCTGCCCGGATTAATGTCCAAAAACCGCGGACCGCGGGGTAAGCTCGGTTGTTCGGCGAACACCTTCCCCGGCGCCGACGGAGGCTTTCGTTGTGCCACAGAAATCCTTCTTCGTCTTGGTCTCCTCGCTCGCTCTCTTCTGCTCGACCGACGCCGCGTTCGGTGCACTGAAGCAATCCACCACTCCCGCGCCGGGCGGCTTCATTCAAGCAGGTGCAGGCCCCTCCACCTGCGGATGCGGCCCTTGGCCCGGCGACGACTGGACCACGGTCTACACCGGCGGTCTCGCAGACCTGCACGAACTCGCGTTCTCCGGAAACTCGAGCGCATCGCGCAGCGCCACGTACTCATCCTCGGAAATCTCCGCGAGCTCCAGCGGCAGCGCCGCGATGGGGTTCGTGCAGATGGACGCCTCTGTCAGCTTCCCTTCGACCGCTGCATTCTCTGCCGGCATTTCAAACGGCGGCTGGAACGAAACATTCCTCATCTCGAACCCGGCACATACCGGCCAAGCCGGGTTCATGCAGTTCACCGTCACCGTGGTCGGGCGACTGGATGCCACCGGAGTTACCGGTGCCGCGGCGTTCACGGCCACCGCGTTCAAGGATAATCTCCAGCTGATGTCCAACCCGCTAGCGAATCCGGGCAATTCAGACCTGCTCAGCACCGATCGCCAGTACGGCAACTGGGGCATCGCAACCTACGGCAATCCGAACGCAGACGGAAAGAATGTCAATGACACGGTGACCTTCGCCGTTCCGTTCACGTTCGGAACTTCGTTCAAACTCGGCGTGTACGTGAACTGCCGCGCCGGGCAGCGCTCCTCGGGAGGATTTGGCACGCCCAACACTTCCCACGCCACGCTGAGCCAGTTCGGCTGGGGTGGCATCTCCAACATTTACTTCAACGGAGCGCCGGTTGGAGGCTCGACGATTTCCAGCGGAACAGGAATCGACTGGACCCAGCCCATTGTCGGCACCCCATGCGCGGGCGACCTGAACAACGACGGCTTTGTCGAAGATTCCGACTTTGTCATCTTTCTCGCCGCGTACAACATCCTCGACTGCGCCGATCCGTCGATGCCCGCCGGCTGTCCGGCGGATTTCAACAACGACAACTTTGTTGACGACGCCGATTTCGTGATCTTTGTTGCGGCATACAACAATTTGCTGTGCCCGTGATGCCCGCGTAAAAGACCAGGCCGACAAGACCCGGATCGCAGCACCATCCCCGCTTTCACAACTCTTCTTCCGCGATTTGGTTGCCCGCACCAAAACCTGTGGCACCTTTGACTCGGTTGAGTTGGGTTTCGAGTTTTTTGAACGCCCGATTCTGCGCCACACAAAATCATGATTCTTCTGCCGAACCCGCAATCGCGATGATCTTTTTGAACATCGGTTTATTGCCGGCCCGCTCGCGCGACGGGCGTGAGAGTCGGGCGCGGCATCGCGGCACTTGTCCGAACTTCTGGTCTGCTCGAACCTTCTAGAGAGGGAGTTGTAGCACCATGGAAATCCGAAGAATCCGCCCGAGCCGCCCCTCGGCGCGTTTCCGAATCTGTGCGACGATTCTTGCGGCCGGGCTTTGCGGCTCGCCGCTGTTCGCCGACACGTCGCCACTGGCGATTCTTGATCCCAATCTCCAGGTCGAGGTGGTGGTCAACGCGGGAATCTCGCAGCCGATCGGCATCGTGTTCTTCGCCGCCAACGACTTCCTCGTCCTCGAGAAGGCGTCGGGGCAGATCAAACGCGTGATCAATGGCGTCGTGCAGCCGGTGCCGGTGCTAGACCTTGCCGTCAACTCCGCGTCTGAGCGAGGCCTTCTGAGCATGGCGCTCGATCCGGCCTTTCCGACGGCGCCGTACGCCTACATCCGCTGGACCGAAAGCAGCACCGGGAGCGACACGTCCGTGACGCTCGAGACCCCCCTCACCGGCAACCGCGTCGATCGATTCCTGTGGAACGGGTCTTCGTTCGTCTTTGATCGCAACATCATCTCGATGCGGTCGCTTCAAACCGACAATGTTGTCGTTCCGGGCCACCCGGGGACGAACAACGGCGGCAATCCTGCGGGTAATCACAACGGCGGGGTGATCCACTTCGGTCCCGATGGCAAGCTCTACGTTTTCATGGGAGATCAGGGAAGGCGTGGATGGATGCAGAACCTTCCGAACGGACCTTTCCTGACCGATCCGCTCGTCGACGACACCTTCGGCGGGCCGGCGCCGGATAACGCCCACCTTTCCGGAGTGATTCTCCGCCTGAATACGGACGGCTCGGCCCCCGCCGACAACCCATTCTTTGCCGTTGGCGCCGCAACCGGCGGCCAGGTGGGTGCAAACATCCAGAAGATCTATTCCTACGGACATCGCAACGCTTTCGGCATGGCGTTCGATCCATACTCCGGCTTTCTCTGGGAAACGGAAAACGCGGACGACGCATACAGCGAACTGAACCGCGTTGTGCCGGGAATGAACGGCGGATGGATCCAGATCGCGGGCCCGCTCTATCGCTTTGCGGATTTCAAGTTTATTGAGACAACACAGTTCAACAGCGCGCTCCAGCAGAACCGCTTCCCGCCGACCCGCCTCGCCTACACCGCCGACGCGGCGCTCTCTCGCATGTTCATGCTGCCGGGTGCGGTCTATGTCGACCCCGATCTGAGCTGGCGATACGAGATCGGCCCGGCCGGAACCGCCTTCGTGGAGGGAGATGCGCTCGGACCTGAATACGAAGGAACGCTCTGGATCGGCTCTGCCCGCGGGAATCAGCAGGTCGGCGCGAACGGTGGCAGCCTTTACCGCCTCCGCCTCACGCCCGATCGCATGCACATCGATGTCAGCGCCGATCCGCGCCTCGCCGACCGTGTGGCCGACAATCTGTTCCGACCTCAGAAGTTCGACGGCACGGAAAGCGAATCCATGCTCATCGGCACCGGGTTCGGGATCACCCCCGACATCGAACAGGGGCCCGACGGAAACCTGTACGTCGTCTCGAATACAGACGCGACGATCTATCGAATCCGCCGCACGCCGGCGGCCGCAGCACCTCTCAAATTCAATCGTGACCAAACCATCAAACAGGGTGAACTCGATGAAAACCAATAACAGTGCGTCAACGGCGATCGTTGTTTTCGGTCTGCTTGCGGGCGCTTGCGCCTCCGCGCCGGCGCAGGAACTCATCGCCAACGGCGGGTTCGAATCCGGCTTCAGCGGCTGGACCCGCGTCGATCAGATTGGGAGCGACGGAACTTTTCACCTCCAAAGCGGCGCGGCAAGCCCGGTGAACGGTTTCGCGGTTCCGCCTCCGCCGCACGGCCAAAGTGCGGCCATGACCGATTCTGCCGCGCCCGGTTCGCACGTGCTCTACCAGGACATTGTCATTCCCGCGTCCGTCCCCGTCGCCACGCTGCGCTTTTCCCTCTACATCAACAACAGCGCCGGCGCGTTCTCAACGCCCTCGACGCTCGATTGGGCAACACCGACTCTCAATCAGCAAGCCCGCGTCGACATCATGACGACCGGCGCGGACCCCTTCAGCGTCAGCGCTCCCGACATTCTTCAGAATGTGTTCCAGACGATCATCGGGTCTTCGCTCGTTTCCGGCTACAACGAATTCTCGATCGACGTGACGGCGCTCCTCGCCGCACACGCGGGCGAGACCCTGCGCCTCCGCTTCGCGGAGGCGGACAACGTCAACTTCTTCAACTTCGGCGTTGATTCCGTCAGCCTCACCGTGCCGGCCCCGTCGGCGCTCGGTCTCGCCGCTGCCGGGCTGTCGTTCCGCCGCCGGCGTTCCTGATCTGCGAGAGTCGCCACCCCCTTCGTAATTCCGGATAAACACCTCATGTCAAACTCCGCCGCCCCGATTCGTTGTCTCCCCCTGCTCCTGTCCTGCGGCGTCGCGCACGCGGGCTCTCTCTCTCTTTCCCCTGTTGCCGACAACACGCTCTATCAGTCCGATTCCGGCGGACTCTCGAATGGCGCGGGGTCCGCCATGTTTGCCGGAATGAACGCCTTCGATCCCACGACGATCCGGCGCTGCGTGATGCGCTTCGATATCGCCGGCTCCGTTCCCTCCGGAATGCGCATTACCAGCGCGGTACTTTCGCTCACGCAGATTGGATCCAACGGCGATCCACAGTCCTGCTCGCTGTATCGCTTGCTCGCGTCCTGGGGCGAGGGCGCCTCCACTGCTTTGGGAGGCCAGGGTGGCGGCGCATCCGCTTCGGCAAACGATGCGACGTGGCTCCACCGATTCTGGCCCGGCACCACATGGGCAACGCCCGGAGGCGACTTCGCCTCCGCCGCATCCGCAACCACAAGTGTCGGCGGCTTTGATCGATTCTCCTGGAGTTCGCCCGAACTGGTTGCCGACGCTCAATTCATGCTCGACCATCCCGCTTCGGATTTCGGGTGGATCCTTCGCGGAAACGAGTCCGCGCCGCAATCCGCCAAGAAGTTTTCGACCCGCGAAGACCTCACCGCGTCCAATCGTCCGGCACTTGTTCTTGAATACACGCCGCGGTGCACCGGCGACCTGAACCAGGACGACGTCGTTGAAGATTCGGACTTTGTGCTGTTCGCCACCAGTTACAATCTTCTCGACTGCACCGACGCTTCCATACCGACCGGCTGCCCGGCCGACTTCAACGGCGACGGCTTTGTGGACGATTCCGATTTCGTGGTTTTCGTTGCCGCGTATAACGATCTTGTTTGTCCCTGAACACGTTCCTGATCACAAGACCGGCGTGCCCCCCGAAAAGGGGCCTGCGCCGGATTATCTTTTGATTGATCGGGTTTCTCTGTTCTGGTACCTTTTGGTTCTGGCCGCAGCCGCGGTCTAAACCCAAGGGACTCCGATATGTTCGCATCATCCGCCGCCCGCGCCTGTGTACTTGCGCTCTTCGTTCCCCCGCTCGCCCTTATCGCCGACGCTCAAAACATCGTCATCAACGGAAGTTTCGAAGCGCCGGACGCGGGGAGCGGCTTTACGAATCGTTCCGGCAGCTTCGGCGCCGGCAGCGGCTGGTCCATCGGAAACAACATCGATCACATTGGCGGTTTCTGGGCCGCGGCAGACGGCAGCCAGTCCGTTGACCTCAATGGCAGCAGCGCCGGCTCGGTCTCGCAGGCTTTGGCGACGATTCCCGGGCGCACCTATCGCCTTCGCTATGCCGTATCGGAAAACTTCTTTGGCTACGAAGACAAGACCATGCTCGTCACGTGGAATGGCGCGACCGTGGAGAACATCGTCATCGCTCACGATCCAACTCGCACGACCATCGATGTGAAATGGCAGTATCGCTCGATGAACGTTGGTGCAACCGGTACGTCTTCGACTCTCGCCTTTATCAGCACGACGGGCGCTCAAAGCGGAGCGCAGGGTGTTGCGCCGTTTTATGGCCCCGCCATCGACGACGTCTCGGTTGAATTGGCGGCGGGCTGCCCGGGCGACCTGAACAACGATCAGTTTGTCGATGACTCGGATTTTGTCATCTTTGTTAGCGCATACAACATCCTCGATTGCGCCGATGCCTCAATGCCTCCAGGCTGCCCCGCGGATCTGAGCGGAGACGGTTTCGTCGATGACGCCGACTTCGTGATGTTCATCGCCGCGTACAACGAACTGCTCTGCCCCTGAGACCGCATTCACTTCCGGCTTTGCCCGTTCCACCCGGCAGCGTCGGGCATCTTCCTGAGCGAATGAAGTTTCGATTGCGTTATTGCGTCGACCCGTATTTCTCGGTACGGTGTTGTGCCTCGTTTCGCCCCACCCTCTCCACCCCACTCCTGCCCGAAAATCCGAAAGGACTTCCCCATGCCCCGGAACGCCTCCATTCCAGCGATTCTTGCGTTGTGCGCACTCGCCTTACCCGCCCAATCCGCCGAAAAGGCCACGCAGCCCGAGGGTATGGATTTCTCCATTCCCCGCGTCGCCTGCAACATCCTTCTCGACGAGTCCGATCAGGATCCGTTCGACAACCGTTCTCTCTACAACCCCAACCTCTGGCCCGGAGGCGTCGTCCCTTACATCTTCAATGCAAACGTCACCGCCGTAAACGCCGCCGCGATGCGCCATTCGATGGACATCCTGTCGTCCATCGCCAACATCACGTTTGTCCCCCGTACCAACCAGAC
Source organism: Phycisphaeraceae bacterium (assembly GCA_019636565.1). Classification (GTDB taxonomy): domain Bacteria; phylum Planctomycetota; class Phycisphaerae; order Phycisphaerales; family UBA1924; genus JAFEBO01. Next base: position 57,982 of record JAHBXG010000015.1, on the reverse strand, counting down.
CGCCTACGTCAATATCCAGAACAGCACGGGCAATAACTCGTCTGTCGGCCGCACCGGCGGCGCACAGACGGTCAATATTGTCAACTGGAACTACACCTACATCATGTGCCACGAACTGATGCATGCTCTCGGCCAGTGGCACGAACAATCGCGCCCGGATCGTGCCGCCTTCGTAAACGTGAACTACGCCAACATCCAGTCGGGCTACGAGCACAATTTCAATATCGTCAACGCGTTGACCATCGGCACCTACGACTTCGACAGCGTCATGCACTACGACGCCTGCGGTTTCTCTATCTGCTGCCCCACCGGTTCAACCTGCGGGTGCGAGGCGGATTGCGCCTCCATTCAGACCCTCCCCGGGTACGAACAGTTCCAGAGCACCATGGGTCAGTCGACACACATCAGCGTGCTCGACCGCGCCGGCCTCGTCAATCGCTACGGCGCGCTCGCGCCCGTTGCCGGTCCGATCCTCGGCGATGGATCCTTTGATTCTCTCGCCGTCGGCAACGCGCCCGATTACGCAGTGGCCGCGGGCGCGTGGGCGTTCCCCGAAACCTACAAGCTCAACTCTGTCGCCGAACCCGTCGGCCGCGAGTCGGTCTTCTCCGTCGTGAATACCAACTCTTTCCAGGCCGGCGCTTCCGGCAAGTCGCTCCGCCTCAACAACCCCGGCGGCACCAGCGCCGACAATTTCCACCTTCCCAATCTCTTCCGCAAGCCTCTGCTCGCCGCGCCCGGCCTGAAGGTCACCGTCGCGTTTGACATGTGGGTCGTCCCCGGCTTTGCCGGAGGCTCGGTCTACGTCGGGGGCGACAACACCGCCGGCGGCTTCTCGAACGCTACCGACCGCACCGCCCAACTCACCTTCATGGCGGGCAACAACATCGCCTATGCAAACTCCGCTGGCGCCAACACCACTATCGTTGCCGGACACGCGACCAACGCATGGATGAACATCCGTCTCGTCATCGACACGAGCGCCCGGAACTACGACATGTACTACGGCGTCGGCGGCGGTCCTCAATCGAAAGTGGGAACGGCGCTTCCGTTCCGCGCAACAACGCCATCATCCTGCTGGAACTACGACCGCTTCACCTTCGTCCAATTCGGTGGTACCACGCCGAGCGTTTCTTCGTACCTCGACAACGTCGTCGTCACGTCCTCACTCTGTGCCGCCGATCTCAACGGCGACGGATACGTCGAAGACGCCGACTTTGTTGCCTTCGCCGGCGCGTACGACCTGCTCGACTGCGCCGATCCGGCCATGCTCGGCGGCTGCCCCGCCGATCTGAACGGTGACGGCTTTGTCGATGACGCCGATTTCGTCGCTTTCGCCGGTGCGTACGACGATTTGCTGTGTCCGTGACCAGAAGGCCGCAACGCCGCGTAACTTTGCTGGATCACCGCGCTAGCAGATCTGTCAGCTGGCGGTAACGTTCCCGCACGCCGTCGTCGTCCGGTCGCCCCGCCAGCGCGATCTCATATTCGGGGAGCATCGCTTCGACCCTGTGCGACAGGTCGATCGCTTCGTCGCGCTCTCCCCATTTCAGTAATATCTCCGCCGCCGCCATCCTGGCCTGAAGCACGGCGCTGCACAGCGTCATATCCCTGCGTTCCGAATACCGAAATGCATCCGCCAGCGCCAAGGTTTCGGCGACGAGATCGCGGGTCGCCTGGTCGGGCCTGTCGCCGGCCATCGTTTCGGCAACCCGGCGCAGCGATTGTATGAGCACGCGATACGTCGATCGACTCTCCGGGTTTAGCGCATACGCCTGTTGTGCATCCGCGAGCGCTCCTGTCAGATAGGTTTCTCTCTGTGCTCCCGCCTCGCACAGGTCCGCGAGAGCCAGTTTCGCGCTCGCCGCTCCATACCACGAGAGCGCCCTCTGTGGGTCTTTCCCGATCAACTCGATCGCGATCGCCAGCTTTTTCTCGGCGAGCCGCCGATTGTCCTGCTCCGACGCCGCGAACCGCCGCATCCGGTCGTAGCTCCACGACAGATTATCGAAGGCTTCGATGCTCGCGTTCGGCCGCGCCGCGACTTCTTGGTCGATCGCGAGAGCACGCTCGTAGAAACTGCGACCGGTTGCGATGTTCCCGCGATCCAGAAAGATGTCGCCGGCCTTCGCCAGGTTGATCGAATAGTCCATCATCACGCGCTCGTCTGTGAGCCCGGCCAGCGCAGGCCCGTTTCGCAGCTTTAGCGCCGCAAGTCGAAGCCGCAGCGCCGTGTCGATCTCCGCCGATTCGTGCTCGACATCGCTCTCGAGAATGAGCAAACGCGCCGCCGCCATCGCAATTCCCGCGTCTTTCGGATGCCGCTTGAGCAGCTCCATGACCCGTGGGCGTACGTGCTCAATCCACGATCGCCTGGCCTCCTGCGTTCCCTGCGTATCGGCGATGCGTGCGACCTCCTCGTTCAACACCAGCGTGACTAGCTCACGCGCGACCGTCGCATCTGCCCGCGCCTGCTGTCCCGACCACACGTTCCAGCCCACCATCGCAACCAGCCCGAGCGCGATCACCGCGATCGCGGCCGAAGCGCCCCGACGCCGCCGCATGAACTTGCCCGCAACGTACCAAGCCGTCGATTTCCGCGCCGACACCGGGCGATACTGGAGATACCTCCTTAAGTCCATCCCCATTTCCGTCGCCGATGGATACCGCTCTGAATGCGCCAGCGCGGTCGCACGCAGCACGATCGCCCGCAAATCCCCATCGCCCAGCACACCTGCTGTGTTCCCGGTCCCCACACCCTTTCCCAACTTCGCCCTCAGCATCGCCTCCAGATAGCTGCCCCCCGCAATCTCTCGGGGCAATTTGCCCTCGACCAACTCGTAGAGCAGCACCCCCAGCGCATAAACGTCCGAACCCAGATCAATCTCTTCGATACTTCCTGTCAACTGCTCCGGGCTCATGTAGGGAATCGTCCCCCCGCGCTCGGCGGGCTTGCCGTCGCTCGCCTCCGCCGAATCGCTCACCATCGCCACCCCAAAGTCCACAATCTTCGGATGGCCCGCGTCCGATACCACGATGTTCTCCGGCTTTAGATCCAGGTGCACGATCCCACGCTCATGCGCGTGCTGTGCCGCGTCGCACACCGAAATCACCAGCCCCGCGACCGCCCGCGGACCCAGCCGCTCCCGCTTCGCATACGTTGTGATTCCAACCCCGCTCACCAGCTCCATCGCCAGAAACGGCCGCGCCTCCCCCGATTCTGTGTCGATCCCCGCCTCGTAAATCTGCGCGATCCCAGGGTGCGACAAACGCGCCAGCGCCCTCGCCTCGAACTCGAACCGCTGCAACGCTTTCGCGCCCGTGCGCCCAAGCCGCAGTACCTTGAGCGCCACCACTCGTTTGGTCTTGGGCTGCACCGCTTCGTACACCGATCCGAACCTTCCGGCGCCCAACAGACGAAGAACCGTGTAGCTTCCGACCCGCGGCGGAACCGCGGCCGACCCCGACCCGTCCGCCGCCCGTTCTCCGTCCGTCTGCGGCAGCCCCAGCAAGCGCGAGGGCGTCTCCAGTTCCGGCATCTCGTTCTCGTGCGCCAGCAGCGCGTCCACCTGCGCTCGCATTTCTACGTCGCCGTCACACAGACTTGCCACGATCGCCGGCCGATCCCGGGCCGGCACCCGCCGCGCCGACGCAAAGATCCCCTTGACGATTGCCCACCGCTCCGGCGTCATGCCGCGCTCCGACATGAGTCTACTCCGAAGCTCTGAGTTCCTTCGCCAGCCACGCCCTCGCCACTCTCCATTCCTCCTCGGCCGTCGATATTCCGATTCCGAGCACGGTCGCCACTTCGGCCACCGTCATTCCCGCAAAGAATCGCAGTTGAACAACCTGCGCCCCGCGCGGATCAAGCTGCTCATACCGATCGAGCGCTTCGTTGAGCACCAGAATGTCAATCAGCGGAAGCGATTCGGCCTCGCCGGGTTCGTCCACGCCTTCCAGCGACCGCGCCCGCCCGCCGCCGCGCTTTTCCGCCTTCTGCTTCCGCGCGTGATCCACGAGCACATGACGCATCACCCGCATCGCGATACCCATCGCGCTCAACGAATTCATCGCCCCCGCCGACCCGGACGATTCCTCCACCAGCCGCAAAAACGCCTCGTGCACCAGCGCCGTCGGTTGCAGCGTGTGCCCGGCCTGCTCACTATTCAAGAGCCCCGCGGCAAGCCGGCGCAGGTCTCGATACAACGCCGTCGCCTCCACCGGCAAGCCGTTCCCTGCTTCCTGATGTTCGGCGTCCCCCAACATGCGTAAACAGTACCGAATTCGTCGGTCCGGATTCCAGTCGAAAAATTCCCACTAGTTTTTCATATTCAACCAAGGGCTCGCCCCGGATTCTGCGCATGACACATAGGGTGGCGGTCTATTCAGGGGGGGCGGCGGGATTGATTGCCCCCCCTGACTAGACCTTTCTTTTTGCCTTCAAGCATGGCTCCCGTCAGCCCGCAAGTACTGCTTTGTATTATTATCGGACCACGCCGTGGGTGGACCGATCTCGGCGCATCCCCAGCGATGCCTCAAATTCTGCTTGGCAATTCCGCATGCTTTCGTTAGCCTTGGCTTCGGCGGGAGTCGCACTGGATTGCGGGTTTGCTCCGATTTCTCGCCTGTGTAGTACTGGAGGTTCTCATGCTCACGACTCGTTTCGCCGTTTTTGCAGCCGGGCTTTGCCTCATCGCTTCGGCCGCATCCGCCCAGTACGCCATCAAGTCTTCCGTCATCGCTGGCGGCGGAGGCCAGAATGCTTCCGGTGGAAACTACACGCTCAGCGGAACTATCGGTGAGGCCGGCGCGTTTGCTCCGCCCCTCGCGACCGGCGGCAGCTACTCCCACGGCGCCGGCTTCTGGTGGACCGTCGGCAATTGCCCCGCTGATTTCAACGGTGACGGCCTCGTCGATGATCTCGACTTCCAGATCTTCATCATCTCTTACAACGAACTCGTCATTCCGCCCGCCAACCCCATCTGCGATCTCAACGCGGACAACCTGGTTGACGATGCCGACTTTGTTCTCTTCGTTCCCGCCTACAACGCGCTCGTCTGCCCCTGACGCGCCGCGGATATCACGCATAAAGCCGATGGACACGAACGCCCGCGCGTTCGTATTCGTCGCGTTTCGCCCAAATTGCTTCCTGGTGCAGATGTGATGAGATCACCACGTCTGTCGCGCCGATCCGCGCGAGCACTCCTGGTGCCACCACCGGCTTGCCCATGAACGCCCCGCCCTGGCGCGCCGGGTCGTCGTCGACAAAGGCGCGAATCTCGAGTGCATACTCACCGAGCACGTGCATCAGTTCCACGCTGTGCCGCCCTGTCCCGTGAACCGCGACGCTCCGCCCCCGCAGGCCGTCCATCACAAGCCTCAGCCGCACGTCCGCGTCCCGCGGCACAGTCCCGCTCCCGATCGTGCCGGGCCTCGCCGTAAACGCTGCTTCGCGGTCGCGCGGCCAGCGTCTTGCAGGATTCATCGCAGCCTCGTCAATCACGTCCGAGACCGCGCGCACTTGCGCCGCAAGGCTGAATCGCGTCGACGCCACAATTCGCGCCCGATCCCCGATTTCCTTTGCCCGCTCACGCGGAATAGCAACAATCGCTTGCGCCAGGTCTTCCCCGGCCCTTTCCGCCGTCGCGTCCGCCGTCGTGGCAAGCAGAATCCCGCTCTCGCCGTCCGCGATCGCCTCGCGTGCCCCGGAGTTTTCTGCTGTCACCACGCAGCAGCACCCCTCGCTCATCGCCTCCAGCATCGAGATGCTGAGCCCCTCGAATCGCGACGGCAGCACAAAGAATTCGCTCTCGCGCAGAAGTTTCCGGATTTCGGACGGGCTGGCGTTCGCGACCCGCTCCAGCCGCCGCGTCCGGTCGGGCTTTCGTTCTTCGATCAGGCGGTCTATCGCTGCGCCCGCGGGTCCGTCACCCACAATCCGAAGTTCATGCGGCACACTGCGTCTCGCCAGCGTGTCCGACATGTGCACCAGCGCGCCAACACGCTTCACTCCCTCGTCCATTCGCCCGGTGTACACAACGGTGCGCCTTGGTCCCAGTGAGATCCGCTCGCCCCCGCTCTCGACTCCTGTGGGTATCCACTTCACATCCGCTTCGCGCCCCACCCATCGCCTGCGCACTTCGTTCGCGAGCCGCTCGCTCACGGCCCCTGCCAGCGATAGCGCCGGTGCATAGTGCTCCAGAACCCTCGCGTCATACCCGTTCTCGCTGTGCGCCCACCCGATCAACCGCACATCGAGCGACGCGTCCGACGTCAGCGCCGCGCATGCGCCGTAGCAATCGCCCAAAAGGCTCGGCAGCAGAACCGCGCTCCCTCCAACCTGCAGAACGACGTCGCGATACGCCTTGGCCAACTCGCCAACATCGCCGTTCGCACTCTCAACCGGCGTCGCCGCGCTCAGGTCGAACACCCGCAACCCGGCATGAAAACCCGCCGCCATCGCTGCCGATCCAGGGGTCGTCCGATGGAGCACCAGCCCCACTCGCCGACCGCCGCCGTATCTCTCGCAAAGCCCGTTTGCCAGTCGCACCGCCCAACTGGTCACCCCCCCCACCGCCAAGCCGCACGGAAGAATGATGAGCACGGCCGGTCGGTCCATGCTCTCCTTGTCGGCCCGAACTCGTGCCGCCCTTGATCCCCTCACGGCACTTCCGTTCGGCAGTCCACCTCCACGGCCCCGGGCAAGATCCGTGCTCCGACTATTCGCACGCGCCGCCCGTCCTCGAGGCGAATCGTGCCGCCAGCCAGAAGTGGTTCTCGTCCGGTTGCGACCCGCCACAGCCATTCGTCGCCGCCGGTCCCCTTCATTCCAACCAGATTCATCCCCCCCCACGATACCGGCATCGACAAACTCCCTACGCCCGCGCGAACACCAGACAGCCATAAACCATCCGCTTCGGCGCGAAGTCCGGTCGACACCGTGTACACACTGTCGTCCAGGCGCCCCGCCACCCAGGCCCGCCCGTTCGCAAAGTGCGCCTGCAACTCGCTCACACTCGGCGGCACGCGCGAGGGTGGGTCGCGATTGGCGAGCCACTCTCCCAACTTGACCGCCAGCCACGCCGTTGCCTCTTCCTCGGTCACTCGCACCCGCCAGTCCTCGCCAGTCTTGCGTATCCCGCCGGGCCCGATGCCCGGCGCGCCCCGAAACCGATAGGCCTCGGTGATCAGCCGGTTCTCCAGCCGCTGCGCAACCCGCCGCAACTCGGAAGCGTTCCCGGATCCGCTTTGAAACCACGATGGCGCGCGAAGCGTCAAGCCGTAGACGACCGCCCCGCCGAAGAAAGCGGCGCCGATAAGCCACACCCCGAGCATCGCCCGCGAGCCGTGCCGGCCACGCGCCATCCGACCGGTTGTTCTCGCTACTCGCTCAACCCCAAGCCAGGCGCGTGCCGCCACCCGCCGGGCGCGTCTTGCTTCCGGCGCGTCTTTGCCTTCCGGTGCTGATTCCACACTGCCCATCTCGCACCAGAGTATCGCGCGCTGTGATTGCTTCTGAAAAAGAAAAGGGGCCCCCCCTACGGGAGCCCCCTTTCGCGCAAAAACCCTTTGGATCAAGTCAGATCAGAAGCAGACCAACTGGTCGTAGGCCGCCGCGAAGACAGCGAAATCGCCATCGTCGGTGAAGCCGTCGAACGAGCCGTCGATATCGCCGGCCGGGTTGATCAGATCGTTGTAGTACTTCGCGAAGTACACGAAGTCGGTGTCGTCAACGCCGCCGTCGCCGTTGAAGTCAGCCGGGCAACCGCCGTTCGGGCCACGGTTGTCGGTGTCGATCGAGATCACCGCCGTCAGGTTGCTGCCGCGGGTGCTGCGGGCGCCCCACCGCTCGTTGGCGAAGAGAGCCGTGCCCATCGTCACCGCGAGGTAGTACTGATCGCCGTTCAGGGTGCTGCCATTCTGATTGTTCAGAGGCTTGCCCAGAGAGGTCTGATCAGGATCAAGCGGGGTCTGGCCGCGGCTGGCCGCCGTGCCGTACGAGAGCTGCGCGAAGGTGCCGCCGCAACCGTAAGCACCATCGCCGCCACCGTTGTTGTTGTTGTACCCGGCACCGGCGTAGCTGATGCTGGTGCCGTTGGCATAGAGGCCGTTGTTGTTGTAGAGGCAGAAGTTCCACTCACCGACTGTCGACGAGCCCGGCTGCGTGATGTCCATATAGGTGACATCAGACAACGGGGTGCTGTCGCTGGTGTTGAACTGGCCCGTCGTGGGGAGCGGGTTGGTCAGCGAGAAGCGGATGAAGCCCGCGGTGCGAGGACGAACCGACTGGGCCGGGGTCGTCTGCGTACCACCGAGCAGGATGCCGAGGTCTGCACCCGACGCCAGAGCCGGCGAAACCGCCGGACCCGCGGGGATGGTCTTCTGATTGTTGCCGTTGAAGTTCAACGAATAGCTCACCGGAACAACTGGGTCGGCCGGACCGACCGCCCAGCCATCGCCGAAGCCCGATCCCGCGATAGCAACGGCCATGTACCATTGGCCGGCAGGCAGAATGCCTTCCTGACCCGCGTACTGGAGTCCGTCACCAACACCCGGCCGACGCGCAACGCCGTACGAGATGACCTGGTTGTCCAGCGCCGACGGACGGACCGGCTCCGGACCGCTGCCGCGGCCTTCGGACACGTTGAATACCAGCGAATTGGTGTCGAAGATCGCAAACGCCGTGGGCACATCGGACCCTTCGGTGTCGATGTCCAGGAAGGTCGTCTCGGCGTACGAGATCTCGAACTTCGTGTTGAACTTGTACCACTTCATCGGAGCGCCCGTTGTCAGGGTGCCGCCAACCTGCACGATGCCATCCGACAAGAAGCCGTTGCCGCTGTTCAGGCTGGTTGCCGCCGGTGCCGGCGGAGAATCGGCCGAACCGACGAGGCCGAACACGTACGCCACGGTCTGCGTGGTGCCGGACTGCAGAGAGTTGATGTACCGCAGTTCGTTCGTGGTGCCGGCAGTGTTGGCCCACGATTGACCGCTGCACACGCCATCGAAGTTGAGATCGCGACCGTACGCGGGGTTCGATTTTCCGGGTGACGCCGGATTGCCCGCGGCATCGAGCTGGGCAACCGTGTACGACGTACCGGCCACGTACTGAGCGCCAAGCAGGGCGCCGGTGTTGTTGCCGACAAGGAAATACGTACGCGTCACCGCGATGTTGGTCTGGAACAGATTCGTGTTCGTCAGGGGAGCCGTGCCGGGAGTGCCCGGCTCAACGAACGCCGCATCCAGCCACAGCGACGAGTCGCCGGCGGGCATGTCAACGGTGCTGGGCAGCGTAAAGAATCCCGAACGCCGCGTGAAGCCCGGGCAGATGTTTGTGTCAAAGCCCGTGATCGTCAAGACGTAATAGGGCGTCGCGGCCGGGTTGACCATGCTCGTGCCGTTGCCGCCGAAGCCCGCGAAGTTCGCGTCGCTCTGGCGGTAAAACGAGAAGCGCATATCCCACGTCGCGGCCGAACCGGTCAGGCCGTAGGAATACTCCATGCCCGTGAGCGTGCGCGTGCCGACGAACGAGGCGCCGTACGGCCCCGGCTCCAAATTGATGTCTTCCAAAATGTGCGAGCAGGTGCCCAGGGAGAATCTGTTGTGCGTGAACGAGGTCGAAGACCCGTTGTACACGATGATGTTGACGGCACGATCGCCGAACGTGTCGCCCCGCTGACGAACGAACGAGTCGACGTCGTCGATCATCACCTTTGTCGGCGCATTCTGATCAAGCAGCCGATCCGTCTCGTCCGCAAACGCCACCGTGCTCGCAGCACCCGCCGCGGCCACCATCAGCAAACCAAGCTTCATTCGATCCATGATCCCGTACTCCTTTTGAGCGAACCGTTACTCGTCTGACTTCGACCAGTTTTCAACGGTGAATTAACTTTCATTTATACCAAAAACCCCTCGTTTTGGCGCCGAGAATCTCTAGAAATTAACAATCTTTCCGTTCGCGGAACCCGCCCGCCGCCGCAGGTGGCGCTGCTCAATGAGCCCCGAAGTTTGTGTAAGCGTTTTCACACTCTGCAGACGATTCGTGCAGTTCTTCTCGCGCGCCGACTGCTGTGGCATTGCTTCTTCGCCACGTGGCCTAGTAGCCTCCCACGATCGCGCTGCCGCCCCACCGATGCGGCTTCCTTGGGTTCGCAGGAAAAGAAAGCGGGGGCCCTCTTTCGAGAGCCCCCGCACCGTCAATCCTTATCGGACTTCTTTCGCCGCGTTCGAACGCGAGCCTTAGAAGCAGACCAACTGGTCGTAGGCGGCCGCGAAGACAGCGAAGTCGCCGTCGTCGGTGAAGCCGTCGAACGAGCCGTCGATATCGCCGGCCGGGTTGATCAGGTCGTTGTAGTACTTCGCAAAGAACACGAAGTCGGTGTCGTCAACGCCGCCGTCGCCGTTGAAGTCAGCCGGGCAACCGCCGTTCGGGCCACGGTTGTCGGTGTCGACCGAGATCACCGCTGTGAGGTTGCTGCCGCGGGTGCTGCGGGCGCCCCAACGCTCGCTGGCGAAGAGAGCATTACCCATTGTGACCGCGAGGTAGTACTGATCGCTGTTCAGGGTGCTGCCGTTCTGATTGTTCAGAGGCTGGCCCAGAGTAGTCTGATCAGGATCAAGCGGGGTCTGGCCGCGGCTGGCCGCCGTGCCGTACGAGAGCTGGGCGAAGGAGCCGCCGCAGCCGTAAGGGCCATCACCGCCGCCGTTGTTGTTGTTGAATCCTGCGCCGGCGTAGCTGATGCTGGTGCCGTTGGCGAACAGGCCGTTGTTGTTGTAGAGGCAGAAATTCCATTCGCCCACGACCGACGAACCCGGCTGGGTGATATCCATGTAGGTGACATCAGACAACGGGGTGCTGTCGCTGGTGTTGAACTGGCCCGTCGTCGGGAGCGGGTTGGTCAGCGAGAAGCGGATGAAGCTCACGCCACGCGGACGAACGGTTTGATCCGGAGGCGTCTGCGTCCCGCCGAGCAGGATGCCCAGATCGGCACCCGCCGCAAGCGCCGGCGAGACCGCCGGACCCGCGGGGATGGTCTTCTGGTTGTTGCCGTTGAAGTTAAGTGAATAGGCCGTGGAAACCACCGGATCGGCGGCCCCGACGGTCCATCCATCACCAAAGCCCGAGCCAGCGATCGCAACCGCCATGTACCACTCGCCGGCGGGCAACACGCCTTCCTGACCAGAGTACTGTTCGCCGTCACCAACGCCCGGGCGCCGCGCAACGCCGTACGAGATCTGCTGGTTGTCCGCGTCGGACGGGCGAGCCGTATCGGGACCGCTGCCGCGGCCTTCCGAGACATCAAACACTTGCGAGTTTGAGTCATAGATCGCAAACGCCGTGGGCACATCGGACCCTTCGGTGTCGATGTCCAAGAAAGTCGTCTCGGCGTAGGAGATCTCGTTCTTCGTGTTGAACTTGTACCACTTGAACGGGGCCGCCGTGGTCAGATTGCCGCTCACCTGCACGATGCCATCGGACAAGAATCCGCCCGTGTTCAGGCTGGTGGCCGCGGGAGCCGGAGGCGAATCGGTCGAACCGAACAGGGTGAACACGTACGCAACGGTCTGCGTGGTGCCCGCCTGCAAAGAGTTGATATAGCGCAGTTCGTTCGTCAGGCCGCCCGTGCTGGCCTGCGACTGCCCGCTGAACGTCGCGCTGAAGTTGATGTCGCGACCGTACGCGGGATTGGACTTTCCGGGCGATGCTGGATTACCGCCCGCATCGAGCGCGGCAACCGTGTACGGCGTTCCGGCCGTAAACCCGGCGCCGAGGATCGAGCCCGTGTTATTGCCGTACACGAAATACGTACGAGTAACCGCGATGTTGGTCTGGAACAAGTTCGTGCTTGTCAGGGGAGCCGTGCCGGGAGTGCCCGGCTCAACGAACGCCGAATCCAGCCAAAGCGAAGATTCGCCCGTCGGCATCGGCACCGGATCGGTAAACGTCAAGAGCCCCGAGATGGCCGAGAAGCCCGGGCAGATGTTGGTGTCAAAGCCCGTCACCGTCAGCACGAAGTACGGAGTCGCCGCGGGATTGATCATGCTCGCGCCCGCAGCGCCAAAGCCTGCGAAATCCGCATCGCTCGGGCTGTAGAACGAGAAACGCATGTCCCACGCTGCCGCCGAGCCGGTCAGACCGTACGAGTAGCGCACGCCCGTCAACGAACGGGTGCCGGCGTACGAAGAGCCGTACGGACCCGGATTGAGATTGATGTCTTCCAGAATGTGCGAGCAGTTGCCGAGCGAGAACCCGTTGTGCGTAAACGAGGATGTTGCGGCGTCGTAGACCACGACGTTGATCGCGCGATCGCCAAACGTGCCTCCAGCCTGCTGGTGACGCGTGTCCTTCAGGTCCGCCATCACCTTTTTGGGCGAATGCCGATCAAGCAGCCGATCGGTCTCATCCGCAAACGCCACCGTGCTCGCCGCGCCGGCCGCGGCCACCATCAACAAACCAAGCCTCTTGCAATCCATAATTCCATACCTCCCTGGACAAAGTGCCCCACGTTCCGAGTTGAACGACAGAGAAATCGGACGCGAATACGAATGAATACCACGAATTAGCGGTTTGCGGCGCGGGAACCGACAGAATTTGCGAAAATAGTTTCGGATATAGTGTTGGTTCGGGGGCGGTGCGGGTGTTATCGGTGCCCACCCCTCTTTGCCGGGGTGCTTCTCCACCGTCCGCCCACACCGCGCCCACACCCTCCCGGCGGCCCCCCGCGCCCTCGCCGCCCTCGCCTTCCCCAATGAAAAACACCCCTCTCGCGAGGGGTGTTCGTGAATCGCTATCCGCTGCCCGATCGCTTACGGGCACAAGAACGCGTCATACGCCGAGGCAAACAGCACAAAGTCGCTGTCTTCAACCACCAGGTCGCCGTTCAGATCCGAGGGACACCCGGCCGGCATCGAGGGATCGGTGCAGTCGAACAAGTCGTACGCCGCCGCAAACAGGACAAAGTCCAGGTCGTCGACCACCTGGTCTCCGTTCAGATCCCCCGGGCACGCCGCCACGATCGTCCCCACCACCGTCAGCGTCAGGCTCGGTCTCGCGATCGCGCCCGGCAGGCTCTCGTCGCTTGAGGCGATCGTGTACACGACCTGATAACTCCCCGGAGCCTGCGAGCTGTCGAGGGAGACCTGTCCTGCTTCCGCTCCGCCCTCTCCAATCCCAGAGACGGGCGCCAAGGTTGTCCCGATCACACCCAGCGACGCGACCGGCGTTCCGACGCCCGATACCGAGTTCACGTCCAGCCACGCCGTCAGACCCGGGGTCGAAGCGCGATTGAAAATCGACACGGGCATCGTGTGCACGCCCGAGTTGCCGTTCACCGTTCCAAAGTCGATTGTCTGCGAGAGCATCGTCGCGCTACTCGCCAGCGATGGCGACGCGTGATCAAGAATCACCGCGCTCACGTTGATCGTGTCGTTCCCGTCCGCCACGCCCTGACCAGAGCCGTTGCTCGTCAGGTCGGTGTTGTCCACCGTGATCGTCCCGCTGTACGCCCCGATACCTGAAGTGCTCACGCCCACCGTCAGCGAGCGAGTGGCCGCGCTGTACGAGAACGCCTGGCGAGGCCCGGCCTGCGCGCACGTCGCGTTGCCAGCGACAGAAATATCAAACGTCGTCGGGGTCGCTCCGCTCTTGCTCAGCGTCACGTTCTGCGTGCCGAACGCCGGCGCGCCGGTGATCACCTGTCCGAAGTCCGCATTCACCGATGATGAGCCATCTCCCGCCGGCGAACCGCCAACGTAGAGCGTTGAATCGTTCGGCTGTGTTCCCCAGATCGCCCAGATGTACTCCGGATGATCCACATACCCGTTGCGGTTGTTCTGGTAGTACGTCGGGTTCAGCGATTGATCGAACACCGTCTGGTTGCGCTTGCGCTCGCGCGTGTCAACCGGATAGTCGTAGTGCCATTGCAGCAGGTACGACAGCTTGCCCATCTTCGAAATGCCGCTCCCCCATCCCGAATCCACGATCACAAAGTTGCCCGTCGTCGTCGATCCGGCCGGATCGCCGTACCGCGTGGCCGCATAGAAAATCGCTCGCGCCATCTCGCCCCGATACTGAATCGGCGACCCGCCCAGCGTCGGATCCCACAATCCGGCATCCAAGCCAAACGGCTTGTTGCCGCGGCTGCTGTTCACGCTCATGTTGCACGGCCTCAGCATGTGCAGGTCGCTGTACTGCGGCGCGCTCGTGCTGGTGTTGCCGTAACTCTCCGGCCAGGTGTGCTCGCGGTTCCACGTGATGCCGCTGTCCCAGACCGAAGGCACCGACACGCCCGTGTACACAAGTATCACGTTGCTCGCGTTGTTCGGATCGCGATCGACCACCGGCAGCCCGTATCTCGCGTCGCCGTAGTTGCGCGAAATGAATCCGACCCCCATCGCCGTCCGCAAGGTCGACTTGAGTGTCGCGCCCGTTCCCGTGACCGAGTTGTAGTAATTCGCCGGAGGGTCGTACGGGTCTGCCCACGCCGTTCCCGCGACGAGAACCAGTGCCAGGATCCCAGTGCCTCGGACGATACGAACGACCTCGGAATGCTGCTTCATATCTCTCTCTGTCCAGGTGGAAACGTGCGTCCGAACCGCTTGTTGGTTCGGCTCCTTAACAATTGTTCCACAAACCCGCGTGCGTGGGGCCGATCAACCGCTGGTTTCGCTCCATTTTTCACGCTTTCCGCATAATCCCCCCGGTTATTGACCGGTTCTTGACTCACTCTTGATCCGGTCCAAAAAAGAACAGGGACCCTCTTTCAAGGGTCCCCGTCGTTCAACTCGTTTCAGGCTTCAAATGTCAGTGGTACGGAACCACTGGAAATTAGAAGCAGATCAGAGCGTCGTAGGCCGCCGAGAACACAGCGAAGTCGCTGTCGTCGGTGAAGCCGTCGAACGAGCCGTCGATGTCGCCGGCCGGGTTGATCAGATCGTTGTAGTACTTCGCGAAGTACACGAAGTCGGTGTCGTCAACGCCGCCGTCGCCGTTGAAGTCAGCCGGGCAACCGCCGTTCGGGCCACGGTTGTCGGTGTCGACCGAGATCACCGCCGTCAGCGAGCTGCCGCGGGTGCTGCGGGCGCCCCAACGCTCGTTGGCGAAGAGAGCCGTGCCCATCGTCACCGCGAGGTAGTACTGATCGCCGTTCAGGGTGCTGCCGTTCTGATTGTTCAGAGGCTGGCCCAGAGTGGTCTGATCAGGATCAAGCGGGGTCTGGCCGCGGCTGGCCGCCGTGCCGTACGAGAGCTGCGCGAAGGTGCCGCCGCAACCGTAAGGACCGTCGCCGCCACCGTTGTTGTCATTGAACCCGGCGCCGGCGTAGCTGATGCTGGTGCCGTTGGCGAGCAGGCCGTTGTTGTTGTAGAGGCAGAAGTTCCATTCGCCCACGACCGACGAACCCGGCTGGGTGATGTCCATGTAGGTGACATCAGACAACGGGGTGCTGTCGCTCTGGTTGAACTGGCCCGTCGTCGGGAGCGGGTTGGTCAGCGAGAAGCGGACGAAGCCCACAGCGCGAGCCGGGACCGACTGGTCCGGGGTCGTCTGCGTGCCACCGAGAAGGATGCCGAGATCGGCACCGGCCTCGAGAGCCGGCGAAACCGCCGGACCCGCGGGGATGGTCTTCTGGTTGTTGCCGTTGATGTTCAGGAAGTACGCCGTGGGGACCACGGGGTCCGCAGCGTTGACGACCCAACCATCACCGAAGCCCGAACCCGCGATCGCGACCGCCATGTAGTACTGGCCGGCAGGCAGAATGCCTTCCTGACCCGAGTACTGCTGGCCGTTGCCCACGCCCGGACGACGCGCAACGCCGTACGAGATGACCTGGTTATCCAGGTCGGAGGGACGAGCGGGTTCCGGACCATCGCCGCGGCCTTCGGAGACGTCAAAAATCTGCGAATCCGGGGTGTACACAGCAAACGCCGTGGGCACATCCGAACCTTCGGTGTCGATGTCCATGAAGGTCGTCTCGGCGTACGAGATATCAAACTTCGTGTTGAACTTGTACCACTTCTTCGGAGCGGCCGTCGTGAGGCTGCCCGAATACTGGTTGAAGCCATCCGCCACGAAGCCGCTGCCATCGTTGAGCGAGGTAGCAGCGGGTGCCGGAGGCGAGTCGGCCGAGCCGATGAGTCCGAAGACGTACGACACGGTCTGAGTTGTGCCGGCCTGCAGCGCGTTGATGTACCGCAGTTCGTTCGTCAGGCCGCCTGTGCTGGCCCACGATTGACCGCCGAACGTCGCGCTGAAGTTGATATCGCGAGCGTACGCGGGGTTGCTCTTGCCCGGTGACGCGGGGCTGCCTGCAGCATCAAGCGCGGCAACCGTGTACGACGTACCCGCCGTGAACTGAGCGCCCAGCAGGGCACCCGTGTTGTTGCCGTAGAAGAAGTACGTGCGGGTGGTCGCGATGTTGGTCTGGAACAGGTTCGTGCTCGTCAGGGGAGCCGTGCCGGGCGTGCCCGGCTCAACGAACGCCGCATCCAGCCAGAGCGACGAATCGCCCGTGGGCATGTCGACGCTTTCCGGAAGGAGGAAGAAGCCCGTGCGGGTCGTGAAGCCCGGGCAGATGTTCGTATCAAAGCCCGTGACCGTCAGGACGTAGTAAGGCGTCGCAGCCGGGTTGATCATGCTCGTGCCGTCGCCGCTGAAGCCCGCGAAACTCGCGTCGCTCGGACGATAGAACGAGAAGCGCATGTCCCACGCCGCGGCCGAACCGGTCAGGCCGTAGGAATATTCCATGCCGGTGATGGTGCGGGTGCCGACGTGCGACACGCCATACGGACCGGGCTCAAGGTTGATGTCCTCGAGGATGTGCGAGCAGTTGCCCAGCGAGAACCCGTTGTGCGTAAACGAGGTCGAAGACCCGTTGTACACGATGATGTTGATCGCACGGTCACCGAACGTGCTGGTCGGCTGATGAAGGAACGAGTCCTTCTGGTCAATCAGCACCTTCTTCGGCGAGTGACGGTCAATCAGGCGATCCGTTTCGTCCGCGATAGCCACCGTGCAAGCAGCACCGGCAGCGCCCAAAAGCAAAAGGGCAATCTTCTTCCGATCCATTGAGACACCTCCAAAAAGGGTTTGCGCAAACCACACACAAAGCACAAACGAGACTCGTCCTTCAGAAACACATTTCGGACCGAACCCGGCAAAGGAGTTCTGCGCTCCATGAAGCAATCGAAGCCGACGAGACCGCCTCTCGTCCGACTACGGCTTCACACCAACGACTCGAGATCTTCCAAAAAAGAATCTCCCTTCGAACTCCCCCGTCGAGATCTGTCCGGGTTCCAACATACATCGAGGCCTAACCCCTGTCAATGCCATTTGTTGCCGGGCCCGCAAAACAAAGGCTTTCCACAGGTCGTCCACCATCTTGCCTTTCGTGCCGAACCACAAAAACGGTCCGAGAACATTCCCGCACCGCTGACATACCCCTCTCTCTTGCTCCGCATCGTGCTTGCAGCCCACATCGACCAGCGAACGGGGCCGATGCAACGCCGTTTTTATTTCTGTTCGTCCGTGCTTGGTTATTTCCAAAACTACGACACCTGTCATCTGGCTCGCACGGAATTACTCCGCTTCCGGAGCCGCCCGAAGCAAGCGCGGCCACACCGATCGTTGTGTAAGTAATTACGTAATCAGCCCGTTCGCTTGCTCACTGTCGCCCGGCTGTCACCCGATAACTCGGATTGCCCTTCTCATCCAGGCCTGCGTGCTTCCTTCGTCTGGGTAAGACGCGCGCCGCTCGGAGATCGTGTCGCCTGTGGGAGTCGTCCAACGCCTACCAACAGAGAACCTCCGTGCTCCAATTTTGCCCGTGGTCTCAAGCCGCAAATGCACCCTTACCACTTGTTTGTCCGCCGCGCGCTTTCCTTCCCATCCTTGTCCACACCAGCGTGCTTCCCTTCATCCATGTAAAACGAGTACGTCGATGTTGTAATTCCGCCCATCTTTGAATGACGCACCGATCCGTCCATGAACGCCAGATTTCCCGCCAGCACTCCATGCCACCAACCGTGTCGCGTCGGGTTCTGAGTCAGGTAGTCCATCGAGTACCGCCCGCCCGCCATCGCGCCGGTATCGCCGAGCACTACGAATCGCGAGGGCGCCGTGACCAGGTGCTGCGGTCCGAGCCACCAGGCAAAGTTGCTCGCTTCCGGATCTGTTTCTGATTGCGTTCCCCGCCACGAACCCGGAACACAGTACATCCAATCGTTTGCCTCGTAACTCGTCCCCGTCTGCAGATACATCGTTGTGCCCTGGGCACCGGCGGGCTTGCGCCCTGTCGGCTTGTCTCCTTCCTCCACGATCACCGTCGGAGCGAGCGTCACTGTGTCGCGATTGCCGTCATCGAGTGGGCACTGAAACGTCCCCACTTTCGCCTGAATCGCCCGATCGTTTGCCACATACGGATTGATCGGACGGAGCGGATCGAGTTGCGGCGTCGGAGACGTGTAGTACGTCTGCCCATCGATTGGCGTCGTTCCGTACCAGTGCACCCCTCCATACGACCAGGTGATGCTCGACGTCAATCCCAGCGGCGCTCCCGGCAGCCAGTGTTTCACGCCTTGTGGAAACCACTTGACCATGTCGCGGCTTCGCGGCAGCGGAAAAATACGATTCTCGTCGCTGTATACCTGCCAAGCCGCGATCTGTGGCTTCAGATTCGCAAGGCACTTCACTCCCATCGCGCCTCTGCGGGCCATCTTCAGCCCCGGCATCAGGAGCGACAGCAGCACCGCGATGATCGCGATCACCACCAGCAATTCGATCAGCGTAAAACCCCGACGCTTCATCGCCCGCGCTCCGTGCGGATTACTCGAAGAAGCAGTATGACACGCTTGTCAAGCGACCGCGGGCCGGTCTTTCAACCGGCCCGTGGCAGTGAGGAGGTGTCGCCCGCTCGGGTGCTGGGAAGACCCGCGCAGGCAAACTCGGGATGACTTTGGTGACCTGCCTTGGTGGCCCGCTTCTCGCGAGGTGGGGCCGATGCTTCGCACGCCTACTTCTTGTCGATCTGTTTTTCCATCGCATCCAGCCGACGGTTCATCTTGTCCAATTGCTCGCTCAACCGGTCCAGTTTGTCGCCCACGTCCTGGCGCGGCATTCTCGGAGACGGAGGAACGGCGGGGGCCGACGGGGCCGGCGTGAACTGCATCCAGCCCTTGGGCATGGTGAAGTTCTGGCCGTGCTCCTGCCACCACTTGACGCCGGCGGTTCCCGCTTCGGCGGCCTGCATCCTCGCCTCCTCCAGTTGTTTCATCGCTTCACCCAGCGCGTCGCTCACCTGGTCGCGAACCTTGTTCCAGTCCGTCGCGTTCAACTGCGATCGCAGCGCCTCAACCTGGGCTTTCACCTGCTCCTCGACACCCTTGAGAATCTCTACCAATTCTTCGGAGTTGTCGCCGGCTTCGCCGAATCGCTCGATCGTCACGATCGAATTCATCTTGTCCGCATCGAACGCCGCGAGTTTGACGGTGATGTTCTTGCTCTGGCCCTTGCGGAAGAGCTTGAGCGCCAGTTCGTCTCCTGCGCGCTTGGTCGCGAGCACGCTGCGCAGCGCCTCGTATCCGTCCACTGGTTTTCCGTCGGCCTCGACGATCACGTCGTTGGCTTCGAGCCCGGCTTCTGCGGCCGGAAGGCCCTCGCGCACGCTGTTCAGAACCACCGCGCCGTTCTTTGCGCCGATCTGTTCGAGCGTCTCCGCGTCCGCGTCGCTCATCGTCACGCCCAACATGACTTTCGGCTGCCCACGAACGACCAGTCGCTGCACGTTTGGCGAGCCCGCGGGTGCATCCGCCTGAGGGCTGACCCCAACAAGCCCGCGCAAGCCCTTCATCTCACCAGCGTTCCACGTTGCCCCGATGGGCAGAGTCTTGATGACGTTGCCGTCGGCATCGAGAATCTCGAGGTTGCCCTTCTTCTGCCGGAACTGGCTCTTGGGAATCTTCTCGCCGTTCTTCTGAACCGTTACTTTGCCGTTCTCGCTGATCACGGTGAACGTGTCGCTTCCATCCACCGTCGTCATCATCGAGCGCGAAAAGTTGCCGGTGGTATCTTCTGTCTGCCCGAGCGGCTGATTGAAATCGCCCTTGATCACTTCCTCTTCTTCGGGTCCTTGCGCCTCGCCGGCGCGCCCCGCCGCGAGCGCCATCGCGGCGCAAAGTCCGAGGCCCGCACCCATCAACCCGATCCGCTTGGTCCACATCGTGCTCACCAGTTCCATAACAAACTCCTTGGGAATTCTGCTTCCTTGATTTCTTTAAAGCCCCTTCCGGAGGGACGGGGTTGGGAAAAGAGCGGGCCTCTTCCTCTCGCCCTACAGCGGCCGCTTCGGCTCAATCACTTTCACCGGCAGCGGCAACTTCCGCCCCGTCTCGTCCACCTGATAACTGTTCACGCTCTCCACCCGAGCCCGTTCCACGATCTGACGCAGATACACCACGTCGTACCCCGGACCGTCCTTCGCCGGCGCCGACTCGAGCACCAC
The DNA here is from genome assembly GCA_019636565.1 of Phycisphaeraceae bacterium. Lineage (GTDB taxonomy): Bacteria > Planctomycetota > Phycisphaerae > Phycisphaerales > UBA1924 > JAFEBO01. The sequence goes on along the minus strand of JAHBXG010000015.1, from coordinate 37,487 downwards.
AAATTCCGGCAACTGTCGGATGACGCGTCCTTCGTCCTTGCCCTTTGTCAGATACGACTTCAGTGCCGCATCCGGTGTCTGCTCTTGCGCTTCCTGCGGCGGGAAGAACGCGCCCGCCGTGTTGGCATTTGGTGTTCCGCCACGAGGCATCGCGAACATCGCCAGCGCGAGAACCGCTGCCGCGGCCCAGCCCGACCACTGCGGCACACGAAGACGACGCTCCGACCATTCGTTCCGAGGCAGATCAACCACATCCGCGATCGACACCGCTTCGCCCACGGCCTGGTCGAGCAACTGCTTGTCACGCTGCGCCTGCGCCAATTCACGCCACAGCGATGAATCCGCGGCACCGAGCATGTCGAGTTCAACCCAATCGCCCGCACCGGCAACCCCGTCCACCACGCGGCTGATCAAAATGTCTTTTTCCTGCATGCTCATGAAAACTCCGCCCTTCCATCACACCAAGATGCGCGAAACGCCGGGTTCCGTCGCTGCTGCCTGACTGGGCTAGCCAAAAAGCGTCCGGAAAAGTGCTTGGTTTTGGACCGTTCGACCAGCCGTCTGGAGCGAATGCAGCGTTGCGGAGAAAGTGGATGTTGGCGGAGTGTTGCCGGAAAGTGCGTAAAGCGGCTTCATCAAGCAGGGCTTTTCGCAGGTTCTCACTCCGCGTTTCTCCACCCGCTCCGGGTTCTCTCCCACCTTCAACTCTTTGCCGCTTCCTCCGCCATCTCGCGTAGTTGCTTCCGCCCGCGTGCGATGCGTGTTTCCACCGTCGTCTCCGGTATCCCCAGAATGTTCCCGATCTGCCGGTAACTCAAACCCTGCACGCTCTTCAGGAGCAGCGGTTCGCGATACCCATCCGGCAACTTTCTGGCGAGTTCAAGCAATCGCGTCGCTTCTTCCCGGCGAGAAGGCGTCGCACTCGGCATCGGCTCGCTCTCGTTCTCCGGTCCGCCGTCCGCATCGGACGCATCCAGCGAGCCGTGCAATCGCAGTTTGCCCCGGCGCGCCGCCAGTCGCGCGACATTCGTCGCCACCGTGCGAAGCCACGGCTTGAGCATCGCGGCATCGCGGATCTCGTGTCCCTTGCCGACTAGCGTCGTCGCCACTTCCTGGAGCAGATCTTCCAGGTCGGCCCAGCGCGGCTTGTGCGTCAACAACAACGCGGCCACCCAGCGCCGGTTTTCTTCCCACAGGCGCTTCAACTCTTCGTGATCGGTTTGCGACAGCCGAAGCACCGGGCGCGCAACGTCGCGCACCGGCGTCGACGCCGAGTCCGCGTTCAGGGTGTCGCTTTGCTCGTCGTTCATCCCGGCTGCCAATACCCGTCCCCGCTCCTCTTCTTCCGAAGATGCGCTCTGCGGATTCACCCGTCACCCAAATGGGCGTTCGGGTTACCTTTCCCTTTGCCCCTCCGGTACTTCCCCACTTCATCCAAACAACTACCCTACCCCGATGGACGACCCGTCCGAATCCTCGCCCGCCCCGGTTATTCGCCGCCCCGAGGATCGCCGCGCCATCATCGACCGCGACCCGCCCTCCGCCATCCCGCCGGACCCGCCTCCTCCTCCACCCTCCATCCTCGAAACCCGCCTCGCCAAACGCCGCCCTCCTCAATCGCAGGCGGTCATGTCGCTCGGCGATCACCTCGAGGAACTCCGCACTCGATTTATCCACGCGATCGTCGGCATCGGGCTGTTCTTCCTGGTCAGTTTGTATTTTGGTCCGACCATTCTCAACTGGCTCATCTGGCCGGTGCAGCGCGCACTCCGCGCCGAAGGTTTGTCTCCCAGCCTGCTGGCGACGGGAATGTTCGAGACCTTTTTCACCTACCTGAAGATCTCGACCGTCGGTGCCATCCTGCTCGGCTTTCCCTGGATTCTCTGGCAGGCCTGGAAGTTTGTCGCGCCGGGCCTTTACCGCTACGAGCAGCGCTTCGTCACGATGCTGCTGCCGATGAGCCTGATTCTGGCGATCCTCTCCTCGCTGTTTCTCTACTTTGTCGTGCTCCCGGTCATGTTGCACTTCTTTGTTCACTTCGGCGCAACTGTCAGCCCGGAGAAAGCCGCCATCGCTCCGCTGCCCGCGAATGTCTCGCTGCTCTCGCTGCCGGTGCTGACCGCCGACCCGCCCGCGCCCAAGCCCGGCGACGCGTGGTTCAATTCGGAACTCAAGGAACTCCGCCTGGCGCTCAGTGCGCCCAACGGCGCTGTGCGCATCTATTCGACAGCCCTTTCCACCTCCACCGGCATCGTGCTCCAGCCCCGCATCCAGGAATGGGTCGATTCGTTTCTCGGGCTCGCACTCGCGTTCGCCGCGGGCTTTCAGTTGCCCGTAGTCGTGCTGCTGCTCGGCTGGGTGGGCATCGTGACGCCGGCGTTCCTTGCGCAATATCGCAAGCACGCGCTGTTCGTGATCGCCGTCATCGCCGCGCTGCTGACTCCCCCCGATCCGATCAGCATGATCATCCTCATGGCGCCGCTCTGGCTGCTCTACGAATTCGGAATCATCATGCTCAGACTCTTCCCCGCCTCCAGACTCGCGGGCAAGGCGCGGCGCGAGGCGGATGGCGAGCCGGCGGAGGGTTAGGGCTCTTTGCGAAATTCGAGAGGACGCGGAATTGCGGAGAGAGCGCGGAGAAAGCCGGAAAATCAAGAAGACGGCAGAACCCGAACAGCGGAGTTGTACAGCCCGCAATATCTTTCAACCAGCATTCAGAATTTGTCTTTCAAACTCTCCTCTCCCATTTTCTCTCCGCGAGACTCCGCGCTCTCCGCAACTCCGCGTTCTCTCTGCCCTTTCCACGAGCCTTCCTGAACCGAACATCCCGCGTGCAAACCGATACCAACCACATGCTCCGCGCTCTGGAACTCGCCCGCGCCGCCGCGGCAATCGGCGAAGTCCCCGTCGGCGCGCTCATCGTCCGTGACGACCAGATCATCGCCGAGGCCCACAACCGGCGCGAAGCCGACAAGTCCCCTTTCGCCCACGCCGAGTTTCTCGCGATCCAGCAGGCCTGCCGCGCAATCAACGACTGGCGGCTCGAACGCTGCACCCTCTACGTCACGCTCGAGCCCTGCCCCATGTGCGCCGGACTCATCGTGAACGCCCGAATCCCGCGGGTCGTTTTCGGCTGCGCCGATCCCAAGGCCGGAGCCGCGGGAACGCTCATGAACCTGCTCGAAGACCCGCGCCTCAATCACCGCTGCGAAGTCGTGCGGGGTCTGCTCGCCACCGAATCCGCTGAACTGCTCACCACCTTCTTCCGCAGACTTCGCACACCAAAATCGACCGGCTCCGAAACCGATCGCAATTGATGTATCACCTTCTTCCCTCGTTCATCTGAGCTTTGAGTTTTCTCGATTTGAGATTTTCCCTTGCCCGAACTCCCCGAAGTCGAGCGCACCCGACTCTCCCTCTCGCCGCTCCTGGGCCGCACCATCACTGCCGCCACACTCCGGCGCGCCGACATCTGTGATTCTTTTTCGAACGCGGGCACGCCGCATCGCACCGCGTCGCGCGATCTCCTCACCGGCGCAACCATCTCTTCCCTCACCCGCCGCGGCAAGCAACTCGCGATTCACACTGCCGACGGCCGCACGCTCTGCATCCAACTCGGAATGTCCGGTCGCCTGCTCCTCCTTCCATCCCACGCCCCACATCGCCCCTCCGACATTCCCCCGCACACCCACGCCATCTGGCTCTTCGACGACAATTCGCTCCTCCTCTTCATCGACCCGCGCCGCTTTGGTGGCCTCTCCACCTATCCAACCGAGCACGCACTCCTCGAACACCGCTGGTCCGCCCTCGGGCCAGACGCGCTCTCTATTCGCGCATCCGATCTCGCACACGCCAGCGAGAACTCCCATCGCCCGATCAAATCTCTTCTGCTCGATCAATCCGCCCTCGCCGGCGTCGGAAACATCTACGCCGACGAATCGCTCTTCCGCGCCCGCATCAATCCCAGCACGCACGCGAGCGCTCTCACCAAGCCGCAGCTCACATCTCTTGCCGGCGCCATCCGCTTCATACTCGCCCGCGCCATCAAGGCCGGAGGCAGCACGCTCCGCGATTACGCCGACTCGGCCGGCACGCGAGGCACCGCCCAATTCCTCCACGCGGTCTACGCCCGCGCGAACCAACCCTGTCTTCGCTGCAGCGATTCACTTCTGACGATCCGAGTAGCACAACGGGCCACGGTCTTTTGCCGGCGCTGCCAGCCCACCGCTCAAGTGAAACGAGCATGAACTCGCGTCCGGGCGCGCCCTCTCGCGGCGATTTCATCCACCAACGTTTCCACACACAAACCTCGTCCCATCCACCCCGTTCCTGAAAACGCTCCCAAGGTCCAAGGTGTCCCCCGGCCCGAATGTCTTTCTTCCTGGTAAGAGAGATACATTCAGTCGTCGTAGTAACAGGTCCTGTCGTCCGGTGGACGAATCTCCCGGAAGCCGCGCAACTCTCGTGAATTCAAGAGATTGCACGGCGCACACCACTCTGCACATTCTGTCGTTTCCGTGTCGTTGCCGGCGCCGGGCGCGCGGTTCGAGGCGTCGGCTGCTGTCGCTTGATACCCCACCTTCCCTTTCAAACCCTCCTCAGCGTCGTCACCCGGCGCGTTATCCACCGTGTTTCCACATCACCCTGTCGCTTCGCCCTCCCAGCCGCGTGAACGAATTTTCAAAGTCGAGCCGCGTCAATCACTTACGCGCACCGCCGGAAAAGAAAAACGCCGCTCTCGCAAGCGGCGTTCACTGCATTCTGCTTCGCCTTACCGCATGACCGTTTTGCGGCTGACCGGCGTCTGACCCGTCAGCGTGTAGAACCGGTTCTCGTTCAGCACCGGCAGCCCCATCGCCGTTGCCTGCTTCAGGAGTTCGTTGTACTTGTTCACCGCACGCTCCAGCCGCACGTATTCCTGCACGACTTCGATCGGCTGATCCACACCCGGCCGCGGCGGCAGCACCGGACGCTCACCCAGCACCAGGAAGTCCACATCGCCCTCGAGATCATCCAACACTTCACCGCCCCAACTCGTCACCATCGCCGCGATATCCGTGCGGCCCGAGGCCGTCGGAATGCCCGTGCCCTTGGTGTCAAAGTTGCCATAGATCACAAACTTGTAGATCTTCATCGGGTCGAACACCGCGTTGGCGATTACGTCGCCCGTCACGATGGGGTTGCCCTTGGTCTCGCTCACGATTCGCGCCGTGCTCGAATCCTGCCCAACGTTGATGATCTCGATCGTCGCCTTGCCCGGCTTGTAGTTGCCGTCCTCGTCCGTCTTGATCGAGTTCGCGTCGTTGTACACCGCGAATGACATCCCGATTACGGCCTTCTGCGTCCGTCCAACGTTCAGGAACACCTGCCGCTGCGTCGTATCGACGCCGATGATCGTGCCGTCCACCAACGCATCCTCTGATGTGCCGCGCGCCGTGGTCTTGCTCCGCTCGCCCCGCAGCCGCGCCAACTGATCCTCGAGGATCAGGCTCTTTTGCTGCAGGTCGCTCACGCGCCCGCTCAGTTCGGTCTCGCGTGCCTTGGCCGACGCCATCTGGCTCTCAAACTGCTTCTCGGCCTGATCCCGAACGTTCTCGATTCCGCTGCGATACTTGGACAATTCGTCCTTGTACGTCCCGACTTCCTTGTTGAGCGCCGCGAGCGTCTCCTCGTGGCGCTGCATGATCCCCGCCACACGCTCCTGCTCGTTCTTCAGATCGGTCTGCGCCGCCAGCCGCGCCGCTTCAACCTGCTCAAGCTTTGTGCTGAGTTCTTCCACCTTCGACGCCCGCTCCTGTGAAAGCCGCAGCAGCGGCGTGTTGTTCGATTTGGACGATTCCGCGCGCATCTGTTCGAGCAGCCGATCGACCGTGTCGTTCGAGTTGCCCGTCACCGCCGACGCAATCTCCTTGTTGCTCTTGACGAGATACGCCACGAGCGACTGCCCCTGCGCCTTCTTCGCCGCCTCAACCAACTGCCGGATGTCGTCCTGCTGACGCTCACCATCGCGAATGAAATCGCGGATGCCCACCTTCGCCTCGTTCAACTCGCGCTGTGACTGATTGAACTTGCCGTACAACACCGCCGACGTGATGAACAGCCCCAGAGCCGCCAGGCCCAACAGCGTCAACGCCACGCCAACTCCAACACTCGTGCTCGTCCGGCTCGCCATAAATCAGTCTCCGCAAAAAGCCACGTCTTCCCGAGCGCGGCAAGATACCACTTCTGAACCCGGCGTCGGCCTGCTCACCAATCGAGGGCCGCCATCCAGGGCCGCAAGTCTACCCGCCCCACCCCTACTGCACCCCCACTCCGCCCCCACTCCACCCCCACTCCACCCCTCCCACACCATCGCCCACCCTCCGCGCTTGTCTCTATACGACAATTCCGCTTCCGCGGCTCGCGCATTTTGCCCGCTTCCGAAGCCTCGTCCCCGAGGGAGGGGGGGGTTCATTGACAAAATTAACTACCCGCGGCAATACAGCCCCAAAGCCCACCCACATCCCGATGGTTTGTTAATAAATAAACCAATTGTCAAGTTCATTTTTCAGTATTCTCAAGCATCGGCATGGCCTGTATGGCTTTCTCTGGCCCGTCGCTTCTCTGTCGCTCGGCTCCGCTGCACCCACGCCCTCGATCTGAAATCTCCGATCGGCAACTCTTTCAAGGCACAACCCGGCGCACCATGAGTTTTTCGCGTGCCCAATTCCGCAGCTCAAATTGTCAGGCAAAATCCGGAGCGACCGCAACCTTGTGCACGGTTTCTACGCAAAGTTGCTCATATGGGTCGTGGGAATCAATATCGTCTTACGCGGATCGTTCTCGGCATCGCATCGCTCGTAGTGAGCACGATGCTTCAAACTCGCGCATCCGCGCAGTGCGTCGATCAATGGCTTTTCGGTCCCGATCAGGGCGACCCCGGCATTTCGGGTGATGTCTACGCGACGCTCGAATGGACCATGAACGGTCCCGGTGGACCACATCAGGTGCTTGTGGCCGCGGGCTCGTTCAACAGCGCGGGCAACGTCTTCGCAAATTCGCTCGCATACTGGGATGGTGAGTGGCATCCCTTCGGATCCGGCATTCAGGGCTATCACAGCTTTTCAATTCGTGCACTCTGCGATTACAAAGGCGAACTCATCGCCGCCGGCAACTTTGATCACATCGACGGAGTTGCCGCAAACAGCATCGCGCGTTGGAATGGTTCAACTTGGCAGCCCTTGGGCCTTGGCATTGTTGGAACCGTCAGCGCGCTCTACGCCATCGGCGACACGCTTTACGCAGGCGGTGTCTTTTCTTCCGCAGGCGGAGTCACGACAAACAACGTCGCCGCATGGGACGGCGTCGCATGGAACGCTCTCGGCGGCGGCGTTTCCAGTTATTTGGATGGAGTGGTCACGTTCGCTCAATTCCAGGGCCAGCTTCGCGCGGGGGGCTTCTTCACCATCCCCGGTTCAACAGGCAGCGGCTTCGCCACCTGGAACGGTTCAACTTGGCAAGGCGACTCGCTCTCGCACAGCAGCAGAGCCCTATGCGTTTATAACGGCTTTCTTTACTCAGGAGAAGCGGGCGTCGTACGCCGGTGGAACGGCACCACCTGGACAAACGTAACGAACGGCGGAATGTCCGGGCCCGGCACCGTCGGCGTCACCTCTCTCATCGAACATAACGGCGTGCTCTTCGCTGCCGGGCCATTCACTTCCGCCGCAGGTGCTTCAGCAAATTCCGTCGCAACATGGGATGGCGTGAAGTGGAACGCCGTAGGAACGGGCATTCGCAACCCGCAAAATGGGTCCACGTTCGCTATTCGAACAATTGCAAAATTCGGCGCCAGCGTGATCGTCGGGGGCACCTTCACTTCCGACGCGCCGGTGAGCTGTTCCATCGCGCAGTGGAACGGAACGAACTGGAAATCTGTTGGCAATGGTCCCAGCCTTCCCGCACCTCCGGGTTTCATTTACGCCGATCAGACTCCACTGGTCGCCTCGTTCGGTCAGTGGAATGGCGATCTTGTATTGGGCGGCACATTGACCGCACCTGGTGCGAACCCTGCCGCAAATATCGCTTTGAATCATGGAGGAGCCTGGACACCACTGGGTGCCGGACTCAGTCATACCAGCGATGTTCCCTATGTGACGACCATCGCGTCGTTTCGCGGACAACTCATCGCCGGCGGGACGTTCAACCGCTCCGGCCAAACCACCGTCAACAACATTGCGGCCTGGAACGGAGTTCAGTGGTCCGCTCTCGGGCTTGGCGTGAACGCACAAGTGCAGGACGTGAAGACCTTCAACGGAGATCTCATTGCCGCGGGTCATTTCACCTCCGCCGATGGAGCTACCGCGCTCCGCATTGCGCGCTGGGACGGAGCCGCGTGGTACCCGCTCGGAAGCGGCGCGGATAATGCGATTTTCGCGCTCGCTCTCTACCAGGGCGAACTAATCGCCGGCGGCAGATTCTCTTCAGTGGACGCAATCGCTGCCGCACACATCGCTCGCTGGGATGGCAATCGGTGGGCTCCCCTCGGCGTTGGCATCGACGACCCTGCGGGTGTTGTCCTCGCGCTCACTGTTCACAACGGCGATCTCATCGTCGGCGGAGCGTTTAACTCCGCCGGCGGCACTGTCGCCCACGGGGTCGCCAGTTGGAACGGAAGTTCATGGACATCGCTCGGACTCGATTCGACCAATGGTGTCTACAGCCTCGCCAGCAAAAAGGGCGGACTCTACGCTGTCGGAAAATTCTCACTTGCGGGGGGCCCTGCGTCGTACGGCTTGGCGAAATGGAACGGAGCATCATGGCAATCCGCAGGAAACTTCGACACGTTTGGACAAACGCTCTTTTCCTGGGGTGACGAACTCTTCGTCGGCGGCCACTTCTCCCGCGTCGAGGGCCAAGTCTCCATCGCCTGGGCCCGCTACGGCGGCTGCTCTTTCTGCCCCGCCGATCTCGACGGCGATAGCAGCGTCACCGATGCCGACTTCGCGATCTTTATAACCGCCTACGACATCCTCGATTGCGCCGACCCCGCCATGCGCGCAGACTGCAACGCCGACTTCACCCACGACGGCTTCGTCGACGACGCAGATTTCCTGACCTTTGTTGCCGCCTATGACGTCATGATCTGCCCCTAGCGCCGGTCTGCAATGCAGACACAATCCCAGCGCCGCAGCATGCCGCAACCAGGTTGCCTTTATCGCAATTTTGCAACAGCGATCGCGCTCCAAATCTGAGATCGCCTCGACTTTCACCGTGGAGCAGTCACGTTGAGCAGCCGGGGTCGTCGCGCTCCGCGGCACCTCCGGAAAGCAATCTCAGAATCCCGCACCGCGAATCGGTGCTGGTGAAAACATCTGCTACGACACCGCCTCACTCCGTCCTGACAACCACACCACGTTCTCGCTCACTCCCCGCCCGCCAGGGCGCACAATCGTTGCCGGCAGTTTCAACCGCCGGTTCGCGCCACCACCAATCTCCTTTCCCTCCAAAAATCCCCTTCCTGAATCCCTGTCTGCGAAGGAGACACAAACCATCTACCTCGCAAGGTGACCGTCATTCCGGATTCGCGCTACCTTGCGGCATGGCCATGCCCAAGTATTCCGAAGTACGCGCTCTTCCGACGTTGTTGAATATGCCAATAGACGACTCAATGACAGCGGCAGCGATATTGGTCGATGGCGCGCAAGACACTGGATCAGAATCCGAGGTGAAACACGCAATTCGAGTCATAGACGAACTGCGAGCCGCGAGCGTTGCGAAGTCGCATAGTGCGGAGCTTTCGTACTTTGCAGCCAATGCTTGGGGAGCATTGCGGGCCATAAGGCATCGCGGCAAGCCCTCTGAATGGCAATGGCGGCAACCGGAAATAGAGCAGGGGTTGCTCGCTCTCCGTACCGCCGCAAACTCGGAGGGTTTTGCGGCGCTTCCACGCGGCCGTCGGACGCAAATCCTCACAAACATGGGCAGCCTGCTCAACACGATTGGCCGACCGCTCGACGCGATTGCCGCCTACGACGAAGCACTGCGTCACTTTCCTAACTTCGGCATGGCGATGGTAAACAGGGCTGTCGCCTTGAAAACGCTCGCAGATGCCCACTACAACACCGATCAATCCGCCGTACTGCTTCACGCGGCGTTCTACAGCATCATCCAAGCCCCGCGCGAACACCTTGAACCTGGTGCGTACGAATCGTCGCAGGAACACGCACACCGTATCGCGACACGACTTCCACTTGGTTTCATATCAAAACCGCTTTCCATTCCGCCCGCAAATTTAGGTCGGTCAAAGCGCGAGCGGGACTATCGTCGATGGGCGCTTCGCAATCGATTGTTCCTGAATCCACTTGTCGTTCTCGGCGACGCAACGCTCGGAGCGAAAGACACTCTGAATCTTCCCTCTCTCGTTACGGGGATTCATGACGGACCGGGTTTGGTGGGAATGTTCACCCAAATAAAACAGGAGTATGTGACCGCTCGATTCCTGGCGTGGGAAGGATCCGATGAGGATCACCGACCGCACTTCTCTGATCGTCAAACCCATCTGACGGACACACTCGACTATGCGGTATATGGCCTGGCGATCGAAAAACTAAAAATCGCTTTCCGAATGGCCTATTCGATCTTGGACAAGTGTGCTTTCTTCCTCAATAAGTACCATTCGCTAGGCCTGGAGGATCAAGATGTCACTCTCGGTCGAGTTTGGTTTGTAAAAGGGAATTTCAAAAAGGGCCTGAACCCAATGGTCGTGGATACGCCCAACCTACCTCTCCGCGGATTGTTTTGGTTAGCCAGAGACGTCTACGACCCACAAACATTTCGGGACTCTCTTGAGCTCGATTCGCGAGACCTGAAGGACCTTCGAAACCATCTCGAGCACAAGTATCTGAAGGTGCACGACTTTTTGTTGCCGGACGCAAGTTCATTGAGCGGATTGCGTGACCAATACGCGAAATCAGTTCTTCGCGAGTCGCTCGAAGCCAAGACAATGACCATTCTTCGACTTGCGTGTTCGGCAGTTACCTGCCTCTCGCTGGGAGTGCATCGCGAAGAGCGGAGGCGCGCGAAGGAAAGAGGATCCGAAGCGATTGTTCCTCCGATGTTCCTGCCAACCATTCAAGACCGTTCGAAGACATAGCGCTATGCGGCTCGAACCCTTCGGGTCTCCTCAAATCACAAAGCAGTCCGCACCTCTCTACCTCCTCTCCCCATTCATCGGGAGCAAATTCCTCAAAATCCGCACCCGTCTCGGCCCAATCCTCTTTCCATCCACCCTTCGAATCGACCGCCCCATACGCCGCCAGAAACGCGCGATCGAGCCGCTCGTTTCATGAATGTGTCAGCAGGACTCGTGCCGAAAGCAACTTGCAAAGTGAATCGACCCACAAAGCAAACAGCGGTGCAAGCAAAGGCTCCATCACCTCACACCCGGCACCATGATTCCCAGCCAAGCCATCCCGGCCGTCGCAACCAACGCTCCAACCAAAACAGTTGGCACCATTAGCACCCCCCACACCCGTCCCGGCCGTTCCAATCTCATTCCGCGCGCCAGCGCATTCCAGTTCCACCACATCAGCCATCCCAGCCATAGTAACGGCATCACCACGTTCGATTGGCTGGGAAATGCGCCACAATTCAGTGCTTCATACCAGCCCGGGGCGGAAGGCACAAGAAGAGTTCCCGAACCAAGCATTGGCGGAATGAAATCGTTGGCATCCTGCACCGCTGTGCACACGGCAACTCCAATTAGCCAAAGCAGCAACGCGATCACCCATCCCTGTCCATAGATCCACCAGCGCGCGACGTGCCGCAGTTCAATCCGCGCCCGCGCGCGGGTCCATGGCGCCAACACAAACACTGCCGGACTCACCGAACACATACACGCAAGCGGGAGAAACCACCATGGGTATCCGCTGTACTCAAACCGATTCCACACGCGCTCGAGTCCGTTCCAATAGCCGCTATGACGAAACACACCGTGGCCGGGCAGGCTCCATTTGGTCCACCACAGAGACGTCCACCAGTCTATTTCTTTCGAGATCGGCGAAAGCCGCGGCAGGCCAATCGCAAGATTGAGACAGATCGAAACCCCGCGCCAAGCCAGCGGTACCGCCAAGTATCCAGTCACCACGGCACATGCAAACCAAACCATCGCGCGCCAAAGACGCACGGGATGTTCCAACTTCACCCGCGTCCAAAACCGCCGCGGCATCCACACTCCCAGAAAAGTTCGAAACCCCCAATCAACAAACTCCAGCACCGCGCCCGCATGTTCTACCAATCCCACGCACCGCGGGGGAACAAACACGTCAGCCCACGCAAATAGCAGCCCGCATTCCGAACAGGTTCCCGCGAGCGGACACCGATCTTTCCAGCTCGCCGCAATCCCCGCCTGGTCATATCCACACCGCGGACACCGCAAAGCATCGTGCCTCATCTCACCTGTTTCGTTCATCGCACTCAATGGCGAACTCCAACACAGGAAGAAAGTCTGTTCGTCCCATTCCCAGCCTCTCCGCCCCCAGCCTACCGAATCATTTCGCGTTCACCACGCGCAGAACAAAAAGCATTCTCCTCGAATGCGATCCTTCCCCCAACGTCATATTTCCGTCACGCGATCCATCGCACCGTTACCCGCGCGCCCACCCCACCCCCAAACCGCGCGGACCCGCCTATCCCCAAACCCGAAACGATTCCTCGCCGTGCGCCACTTGGCGTATCGCCTCCAGAATCACCGGAATCTCAACGCTTTTCGAGAGATAGCCGCACGCTCCGGCTTTGGCCGCATCGTCCACTGTCTTCTGGTCGCTATGACCGCTGAAGACGATCACGCGAACCGGCCGCACCTTGCTCTCTGTCTCATCGCCTTCGCCGCACCGCGGCGGATTGATCGCGATCAACTTTCGCAGCATCTCCAGCGCATCCATTCCCGGCATCCCCACGTCCAAAAGCACAACGTCGGCACGCGACCGCTTTGCCTCAATCAGCAGATCATCCGCCGCACTCAGGCTGCCCACGCTCTCCATGTCGGCCTCGCGCTCGATGCACAGCGCAAGCATCGCGGTGATGTCGGCGCTGTCATCTACGCACAGCACGCGGATCAAGCCCGGAGTTTTTTTGGCAAGAGACATGTCCGCGTTGTTCAAGCCCTCTTCGTGGGTTTTCTATCGATCGGATCGATGATGATGTTTTCCAATTCATCCATATCAAAAGGCTTCGTCAAGTGACCGTCAAAGCCCGCTTCCTTTGCGAGCGCAATGTCGGACTCACGCCCGTATCCGGTCAGCGCGATAAGCCTCGCGCGCTGGACTGTCGGGTCCGCCCGCAAGCGCCGCGCCACCTCGTATCCATTCACGCCCGGCAGGCCGATGTCCAGCAGCACCACGGCCGGGTTCCACCGCTGCGCGATCTCGATCGCGTCCAGGCCGTTCGCGGCGCCCCGCACCGAATACCCCTTCTGGCGGAGAACCATGCTCACCAGCGTCAACTGGTCGGCATTGTCCTCGACAACCAGCACCTTCCTTCCTTCCTTCCACGTGGGACGCGGCCGCGCCCGGTTCGGGAGATGCCTCCAAGTCCGGCGCCTTCGTCCGAGGCAGCCGCACAATGAATTCGCTTCCTTTGCCCAATCCATCACTCTTTGCCTCAACGGTGCCGCTGTGCAACGCGACGAGTCTTTGCACAAGCGAAAGCCCGATCCCCAGCCCGCCGGCAGCGCGATCCAGCGATCGGTCCGCCTGCGCGAACAAGTCGAAGAGCCGCCCGTGGGCGAGAAGGTCTTCGGTTATTCCAACGCCCGTGTCGCGCACCCGGACCTGCGTCTGATCGCGTTCGCAGTGCTCGCACCAGATGTCAATCTTTCCACCCTCGGGCGTGTACTTGGCCGCGTTGTTGAGGATATTGACAAAGATCTCTTCCAGTCGCGTCGCATCGCCGCTTACCCACAAACCGTCCGGGCACGGATGCAGAACCACCTCGTGCCGGTGATGCCGGATCAGCGGCGTGACCGTCTCGAGAGCGCGATCCACGATGTGGCCGAGTTCAACCTTGTGAAGGTCCAGGCGGATGCGCCCCGTGACCACGCGCGACACTTCAAGCAGATCGCTGACCAATTTCGTCAGCGAACCGACCTGCCGCTCGATGATCTCCCGCGCCTGCCGCTGGATGCTGTTTTCGCTCCCCTTGTCCTGACTCTTCAGGAGATACAAAGCCGAGCGGATCGGCGCCAGCGGGTTGCGCAATTCATGGCTCAGCATCGCAAGAAACTCGTCCTTGCGCCGAGATTCTTCCGCCAGTTGCTCCGTTTGCTCCTGCACTTTCTTTTCAAGCACCACGCGCTGGGAGATGTCGCGGACGTTGCACTGCGCAACCAGCGTGTGGTCTTCCTGGTAGATATTGGCGACGACCTCGACTTCCACGCTCCCGCCATGCTGGTTCTTCACCGGCAGGTGCTCGTAACGCACATACCCGTTTTCCTGCAGTTCGCGGAAGGCGTGCTTGCTCGCGTCAACGTCCCCGAACATCCCGATCTCGTGCAATTCCTTCCCGAGCAACTCCGAAGCCTCTTGCCCCACCAGCCCGCCCATGAAGGCGTTGGCGTCCGTGATCTTCCCCGTTTTCGCATTGAGGATCAGAATGCCGTCTTTCGCCGTCTGGAACAGCCGCCGGTAACGCATCTCCGAGTCGCGCAGATTCTCCTCCGCGGCCCTGCGCTCCGTGATGTCCTCGATGACCAGCAGAATCAGGTTTGAATGGTTCCCCGGCCGCGCAACCTTTCGCGCGTTCAGCAGCATCACGCGCCGCCCGATCTCCGGAAACTCGTGCACCACTTCGAAGTCTTCGATCGTGTTCCCGCTCTTGGGAAGTATGTCCTCAAGAAGCCCGCGCAGTTCCTGGATGTTCCACTGACCGCTGCCAAGGTCAAAGATCAACCGCCCCTCGGTGTCCCCGGGCTCGACGTGAAACGTGCTGTAGAACGAGTGATTCGCCGAGACAACGCGCAGGTCCTTATCGAGAACAACAAACGGATGCCGCAGCGTGCGCAGAATGTTCTCCGCATACGCCCGCCCGTCCCGGACAAGCTGCTCCTGTTTGTATCGCTCCGTGATGTCTCGAAAAACCAGGATCGACCCCGCGACCGCACCCTTGTCGTTCTTGATCGGCGCCGCGCTGTCATCGATATTCCGCTCGGTGCCATCCTTTGCGATGAGGATGGTGTGGTTCGCCAGCCCGACGATAATGCCCTGTTCGAGCGCCCGCAGCGCCGGGTTCGAAACCTCCGCCCGCGTCTCCTGATTCACAATGTGAAAAACGTCGATCAGCGAGCGCCCAAAAGCCATCTCCTGCGTCCACCCGGTCAGCTGTTGAGCGACCGGATTCACCATCGTGACGATTCCATTCTGGTCGGTCGTAATGACCCCGTCGCCGATGCTGTTCAGCGTCACGCGCAGCCACTGTGCAGAGTCTTGAAGCGCCATGAGCGAGACTTCCGCACCCGGCGCAGTCTGGCCGCCGACTTTGCCAGTTGGTTTTTTCTCAGCCAAAGAAATTGCTCCGCCGCCGGGGATGCCCCCGTCGGATTGACCCTTCAAGCCCGAGTTTCTTCGCACAGCCTGGAGAAAAACCACCCTGCAAGCGCCCGCGCCGCGCCAGCCATCGTTTCGCAATCAAATTCTATGCCCTTGCGGACCTCCGCCAAAGCCGCCGCCACCTCCAAGTCGGCCGCACTGGCTCTGCAAACGAAGACGCGCGACCAAATCCCATGCGTCGTACGTGGCCCATCCTCCGCCACTTCCTTCAGCCTGTCGAGGCATGCGCAATCCGTTTGTTTGCTTCACGAATTCGTATTTGTCCCCCCCGTTCCGAACACGGGAGGTGGCATCGCGCAGGCTTTTCGGAGCGATGACGGAGGGGGCGCCGAAGAGCCCGCTGCAATCTCGTGAGTATCAAGTGGAGTCTGAGTCCTCCGCCGTCTTCCGCGCAGAAAAAAGGGCACTCTCCTCGAATGCCCTCTTCCACCCAATGTTCTCAATCCAAACTCTCTTCTTCAGCCGCGACGGCGGATCTCTTCGCCCCCCATTCCTATCGCGGCAAAGTACTTATTTGGCGCTTTGCAAATTTAAACCGTTGGCAATTTGCCAAGCCCGCCCTTCGGCCTCTTTGCCATTTGCAGCGCACTCTTCATTTGGCAATTTGCAAATTTGGCCCTTTGGCCATTTCTCACGCCGCCGTGTACCGCCCGCGGCTCACCTTCTTGAACTTGTTCCGATGCTTGATGAACGTCTGGTTCACGATCGTCCGGAAGTTCGGGCTCGTCGTCATGTAACCAGTCGCCAGCACCGCGTCCGCCGCCTGGCTCACGCCCAGCGTCTTGCCGCTCAAAACCTTCTTGAGCGAATCCACCAGGCTCAGTTCGTTCGTCGCGCGACCGCCGCCGCCGACAACCGCGCCGCCTGCCGCTGCGATTTCTTTTCGCAGAGCCTCGAGTTTCGCCAATTGCTTCTCGTAACGACGCTGAAGCGACTGGTTCTTGCTCGACCGCCGGCGGATCTCCGCCTGCAGCTCCGAAGTCGACAAACCTTGCAATCCGCCACTTGCTTTTCGTGCCATTTCCAAAGACCTTTCGCTAGAAAACACGCGTGCCGCGGCAGCGAACCCACGTCGCCGCGCCCCCTCCCATGTCTTCCCCATTGGGTCCCAGTGTTAATTTTATGGAACATAACCTCTCTAGGCCGCAAAATCCACAACTTTGTGGATTCACGTGGACTCCAAGGGTTCCAAACCCACAACTTTGAGGCAATTCCGGCGCATTGGAAGCCCATTCAAATCCCAAACGTCTCATTCAACTTTTCACTCCCAAGACCGACCAACGAATCCGCCACGAAGTCTGCACGAGCCCGAGAATGTACAGAAACGCCTGAAAACAAAGCACTTACAACGGAGGTCCGCACCGATTCAGCGCGAACGCAGCGCCGCGCGAACGTGCGAGGACTTCGATAGCCGCCGCGTCTCAGATGTGCATGTTTTCGTGCATCTGGTGCCGTCCATAGGGGGATGTCCCTATTGCCCACGGCGTTTCATCGCACCCAGAACCTTGCAATAAAGAACCCAATCCACCCCCCACTCCCCACCCCCCACCACCCACCCCCACTACTTGTGTGCCGCGGGCCATAGGCAATTGGCACCTTCGGGCCCGGGTCGGATCCGTGCCGGCGTTCTTCCCATTTCGCCCGCAGCAAGGCTGCCGCCGGTACTCTTTCTTACTTCACACCCATCTTGGCCATCAAACCATCAAAGTGATCGAGACCGTAGAAATCAATTGTAATCTTTCCCTTGCCCCCGCCGCTGGTTTGAATGAGAACCTTCGTTCCCAATTGCTGGCTCAGTCGCCTCTCAAGATCCAGCACCACCGCGCGCTTCGCATCCACCGAGAGATCGCGCGTCACCTCTTGTGATTCCGGCGCCGCCCCGCCCGCGAGCGTCCGCTTCACCTCCGCTTCCACTTTGCGCACCGGCCACTCGCCCCGCGCCGCTTCGCGCGCGATGCGCACGCGCTCCGCTCCGGCGCCCATGGAAAGCAGGGCTTTTCCGTGTGCGCCAGTCAGAGCGCCCGCACTGATCAACTCCGCAACATCCGCTTCAAGTTCAGTCAGGCGCACCAGGTTGGCAACCGTCGCACGCTCAAGCCCCACCTTCTCCGCAACCTTTGCGTGCGACAAACCAAACCGCTCGCTCATCGCACGCAGCGCATGCGCCTTGTCCATCGCGTTCAGATCTTCCCGTTGGACATTCTCAATAAGCCCCCACTCCGCGGCCTCTTCATCCCCCAGTTCGCGCACGAGCGCTGGCACGCGCTCAAGCCCCGCGATCTGTGCGGCTCGCCATCGCCGCTCGCCTGCGATCAACTCATATTGTGCAACTCCCCCACCGCCACCACTCTCTCCAACCTTTCGCACAATGACCGGCTGCATCACGCCCGCCGCGCGAATGGAATCCGCCAGCGTCTTCAGCGGCGCTTCATCAAACATCCGCCGCGCCTGGAACCGGCTCGGTCGAATTGCTCCCACCGAGATGCTGTCAACCCCCCCACCCGCGCGAGCCGGCTCCACCGCACCGACAACCGGCGCCGCAGTACCACCCCCCCCACTCCCCCCACCCGATTCACCAACCCGCTCCGGCTGCACCACCCTCGGCGCAACCTCAATCGCCACAGGCGTTTGCAGCAAAGCAGACAAACCCCTACCCAGTTTCCGAACCTTTGAAACGTCCGTGTGATTGCTCATGCTCGACTCCGTTCGAACCGCTCCGGCTCGTCCAACATCGTATCAACCCGCATCCCAAGGTGAAATCGCATGCCCAAGTGGAATCGCTCCGCCGCCAAAAAAATCGAACTTCTGGCCCGAGGCATCGCCGTCCACGACGGGCACATTCTTCTCTGTAAAAACAAGAAGTCCGACTACTGGTATTTCCCCGGCGGCCACATCGAGCCGGGCGAGCCCGCTTCAGAAGCCCTGGAGCGCGAGTTCCTGGAAGAAACCGGAAAGCGCGTCCCCGCCGGCCGCCTCATCTTCATCCACGAACACTTCTTCAAACAGGACGACAAGCCGCGGCACGAGTATTCCTTCGTCTTCGAAGTCCGCGCCCCCCAAAAGATCAAGGCAAAGGAAAAGCACCTGGATTTCCAATGGGTGAAATGGAGCGAAGCCGAAAGGTTGGACATTCGTCCCAAGGCGCTGTCCCAGATGGTGGGGGTGTTCCTCGAGGAACACGCGCTGAATCGACATATCCGGTTCCGCTCGACCCGGAAATCCTGATGGCTCAAGTTCCCGACGAAGCGTCGGTGATGGGCAGCACGATTGCGTCGGCGATAGACACCGGCACTTCGGCCTCGCTCGGTCGCAGTGGCTGCGAGAGAGACGAAAGCTGGAGGAACTTGAGGCTTGCGGCGCCGACCTGCACCTGGCCCTGCTCCACTTCGCCGAGGTAAACCGACGATGTTAGGCGTCCAGCGTAGTTTGCGCCTTTTGCTTCCAATATATGTATGGATTCTGGTCGGATAGAGAGCAGAGCCTTCGAGCCGGGCGGTGGGGGGGTAGTTCCGGGCGGGATCGTCCCTTGGAGTTCGCCTGCCAAGGTTTTGAGCGTGGCGGTCGAGGCTTGGCCCCCGGCTCCTTCATTTCCCCCACCGAGGGAGGGGGGTTCAGAAACGGAAATCACGGTGCCTTCGAGGATGTTGGTTTCGCCCAGGAATTCGGCGACAAATCGAGAGTGGGGGCGCTTGTAGAGGTCCGCCGGCGTCCCGAGTTGTTCGACGCGGCCGGAGCGCAGGATCGCGACTCGGTCGGCCATGCTCAGGGCTTCTTTTTGGTCGTGGGTGACGTAAACGGTGGTGATGCCGCTCTCTTTGCAGATGCGCCGGATCTCGGAGCGGAGTTCGAGGCGGAGTTTCGCGTCGAGGTTGCTGAGGGGCTCATCTAATAGAAGGACGTCGGGGCGAATGACCAAGGCGCGGGCGAGGGCGATGCGCTGTTGCTGGCCGCCGCTCAATTGGTTGGGCTTGCGTTTGGAATACTGGGCCATACGCACGGCGGCGAGGGCGTCCTCGATGCGCTTTTTGGCCTCGTTTGCCGGGGTTTTTCGCACATCGAGCCCGAAGGCGACGTTGGCCTCGATCGTCATGTGGGGCCAGAGGGCGTAGGACTGAAAGACCATGCCGGTGTTGCGCTGGTTCGGCGGCAGGTGGGTGACATCGCGCGAACCGAACAGGATGGTGCCGGCGGTGGGGTCGATGAACCCGGCGATCATGCGGAGAAGGGTGGTCTTGCCGCAGCCGGAGGGCCCCAGGAGAAAGAAGAGTTCGCCGGTCTCGATCTCAAGGGAGATGTCGTCGACGGCTTTCGTGGTGCCACTGCTCCCGATGGCCGGGAACTCCTTTGTGATGTTGCGGATGGAGATTGGGGTGGGCATGAGGGAAGGGGCAGGGGGGTGGAGAGGCAGAGGGGCAAAGGGAAACTGCCGCGTGCCCCGGGCGAGAGTGGTGGGGGAGGCAGAATAGCAGGCGGGGCGATGAATGGCGGGCGGTGCGAGCCAGAGCGAGGCCGGCGCTCCGAGTGGAGCTGGTCGGCGGGACGAGCGAGCACAAGCGAGAAAGCCCGGCGACAGATTTGACTGCGAAGGCAAAGACAGCGCACGCCGAGATTGAAGAATCACAAATTTTGCACGATTCCAAAATCCACAACTTTGTGGAATTCTGATGTTCATGGTACAGGGAAAGTGAAGTGCGCGGTGTGGATGGCGGAATCACCAAAGTGCGCAACGCGTTGAAAGTCCAGTGATTGGCGAGAGATCGTCAAAGGATTTTCGCGATCATGCATGAACGAGAATGTCGCGTCGGCGCACATATCGGCGTGCTGTTCAACATGCACGATGGCGTGCAGAGAATGTGGAAAACTTGGAAGCACGCTTGACGGCGATTGTGGCTGGCTGTATACCACGCGCATCGAGAGAGGGGGTTCGGGAAAAAGGCTGCGGTCGATTGGCGTCAAGCGGAGTAACACACGCGCTTGCGGTGGCAAGTGCGCGGGAGTTGGCTATGGCACAGGGTGTATTGGCGTCGCTGAAGTATTCGTGCGGTTTTGTGTGTGCTGTGCTGGCGCGGGTGTGTGCGCCGGCCACCGATCGCACAAGACGAGCGAGCGTGCTCGGAGTCGCTGCCCTTTGTTGTGGCAACGCAGGTTTGGCAACCCCTCCGAGTCGGTGGGTCGCAATCCCGGGGAACGGCTGGTCTGCGAGTGAGACTGGGCGTGAAGTGGGAATCGCCAACACGGCGGAGCACGGCTATGGCGACTGGAGTCGCGGCTGGGCGCAATATACGGGAGAGAATGATTCATTCCAGGCTCAGTACGACATATTTTCCAACGCGTCCGCTCGAGCGGGGCTCCCGGACGAGCTCAAGCAAGACTGTTTTCCGTTCAATTTGGGGCTATTGGAATCGACGCCACCCGGGGACTTTCTGCCGCCGGGCGCAACCCTCGCGCAAGACACTTTGGCGCTCCTGCCGAGGCTTCTGGCCAATGAGTCTACATCGTGGAACGGCTTGACTCGACCAACGCTTGAACAGCATGTCGACCTGATTACAGGGGTGCCGCTTGTTCAATACGAAGACCTCGCGCTCCCGTTAGGAGGGAGCCAATTTCGGCTCATCCGCAGCCGTTCCGCGGACCGGGAGCTCGTGCTTCGTCCGGGAAATGCGGGTGAATTCAGAGGCACGCACTATCGGGCACGCTGGTGGGACTGGACGGGTTCGGGCTGGATGATGAGCGAGAATCCGATTCTGCTTCTTGATTCGACGCTCGCAGATGACGTGGTTGCGGGCGGGGAGCCCCGATGTCGATTTTGGAGAGACGCTTTCCATTCGATCTCATTCGACTGGGTACCGACTGACGGTGGGGTGGATGACAAACACGGCTTCTACGAATGCTCGCCGCGCTTTCGCGCCAAACTGACGGCGAGCCGGATGACGCCGGAGGGTCGGAAACACTCCAACGAAGCGGGAGGACCGGCGCGGCGAACACGTGCGATCGCGAGCGAGTCTCCGGACGTGAGTGTTCCGAACGCAGGGCAATGGATGAAGTTTCCCGACAAGTTCGAGGTTTCGCTGTACGACGGCGAAATCGTGTACGAATTTACGCCGGTCTGGCAGGATGTTCCAAAGTGGAATTACAAGTTTGACTGGTCGACAAGCCCCATGTCCATTGTTCAGACGAGCATGCACGAGCGACCGTTGCATCCGCTTGGAAAAGACATCGTGGGAACCGGCCAGCTTCAGGCAGACTTGGCGTTTCACTCGCCGTGGGAGTCGGAGCCGATCGACAGTTCGTCGTGGCCACATTCGTGGTATCAGCCGGGGCCGTTAGAAAACGGTCGGGGCCTGGGCATGCCCTATTACGCACTGGCGACGGCCATTCGCGACAAATTTGGAAACCGCGCCGAGATTTCATACACGCCACTGGTCGAATACCCGGACGTCTCGGAAAACACGAATGTTGTCCAGAACACCAATCAAAAAGGGCAGATTCGCGAGATCAAACTAAAGACAGCGGATGGCAATACGCAGTGGACTCTGCTCTACACCTATCGGCTCATTCCGACGGACAGTGCGGCATGGAGAGTTCCGGGCTTCTCCTCATGGGATGAATTGACTCCGACGCAGAAGCGCTGCTGGGGCGACTCGGTCGTGGACACGATCTATGTCTACGCCGGCGATGTGGACACGAAAAGTGTGACACTTGTTCGCTCGCCCGAATTCGCGTCGGTGCAACTGCCGCTGGACGAAGCCGATGTGTATCTCAACCAAAATGGAGACATGATCGACAAGTATGAGGCGGACGGGCTGCCGGACACAATCTATTGGCCCGGAGCAGAGTCTCTGCCATCCGCTTCCGATCGGTCGGCGCTCCAGAACTGGAAATATCGCTGCAGATACTACTACCAGATCGGCAACAATCACGCGGAAACCGGTCCGACGACCTCGAAGGTGGATGCGCCGGCGCAACTTACTCGGTCGCGCGTGGAAAGGCGAACAACGGAGCCGGTGGCAACCTCCGAGGTAACGGAACGAAACAAGGTCTTTTTCTACCAGCCCGGATCGATGACTCGATTCAGCCCGTGGCTTGCTGCGGTCTTTGATGATGACGGTGTGCACAGGGCGGTGGCTGCGATGAAGGCGGATTCGATCGCGCAGTCATTTGTAAAGGACGATAACCACGACGCCGAGCTGCGTTCGTTCACTCGACTGGGATGGGAGAACCGCGCGTGGCAATCCGCCGCGTTCGCGAGCACGGAGACACTGTCGAAGATTCGAGAGGCCGCGGGGATCTGGTTTCAGAACGCCGCGCAAGGATCAGAAACTTCCGGCGCGCCGAATGGCCAGTTCGGGCAAATTGAAACCAGCCGTCTCCTGACAGGACCGGATTCTTCGATCCTGCCCGCCCAGGAGTGGTGCACGGATTCTTGCCGCGGCACGGTGGGCGCGCTGACCTTTACGGATGAGGGCGGGCAGCGCCGGTATTTCAGGATCACGCGATTTGCCGCGATCCCGGGAACGGAGTCACTCGCGATTCATACGGATTGGCCGAGCGGGGTTTACTCCATGCCGATGCGCTCGGCGTTTCATACTCCGTACTACTGGCAGAATTACGCGCTCGGAAACCGGTATGGGTATCCACCATTTCCGCTTTCCTGGAGCGATGGCGACGCGGGCTCGATGGACGGAGACCAGTCTGCCGCGCCCACGCCGTATACCGACGCGCGCTGGGTCGCAATCATTGATGAGTTTCCAACGTATTCTGACCTGCGTGACAGCACACACACGCCGATCACGGGCGGCGCCGGGACATTCTCTTCGTTCTTCCGGAACTCGACTCGTCGGCAAATCATCGGCATCAACCCGCAAGGGAACGTGTTGTGGCAGAAGAACTACTACCTGCGCGGCGATCGGTTTACCGAATCGGGCGATATGGGCCTCACCGAGACGTGGGTGTACAAGACCGGGGAAGAGATTCTCCACGATGTTGGCAAGTCTTCGGAAGTGATTGCGGCGGCGAGTGCGACTTTCAAGAAAGAGCGATTCCTGGTCGCGAAAAAGACCGCTGGGTATGCCGCAGCGGCCATCGAAGCACAAGGTACCGGACCTTCGGTGGTCCCAACAAGCAAGGGATTGATTCATGTCCTGACGTACGGAGACGTTGTCGATGATCCCGTTGTTGCAATCTCGCCCGATGCAGCGGGATTTGCGTGGGGTGAACGGATCAAAGTCATTGCGACGGGAATCCGCAACGGTGATCTTCAACCCGGCACCAGCGAAGAGTCGACGGTCTATTACCGCAGCCGGACGTTCTATGACCCGGCGGATCCGACGCTTGTGACGGGAATAAGCCAACTGACGGTCCCCGTCACAAGTCCACCCGGCGTGGCGTCGGAAGAAGGCGCAATCCTGAGTCGGATCGTTACGACAAAGGAAAAGGATTTGGAATCCGGCTATTACACGAAGATCAGCACGAAAGCCGTGTCGCCGCCGCATGTGCTGCGGCCCGATGATCCGGCGACGAAGTATTACGACGTTTCGTTCGACATTGCCGGGCCACTTGGTCTGACGGTTTGGTCGGTTTCGGCAACGCTGCCAAGCCCGGATTCGTTGGAGTATTCGCCATCGGACCCGAACGTCCGGGTGATGCTCACCTATTTCACGTACGACCCGCTTGGGCGGCCCAGCAGGATTTGGTCGGACGTCGACAAGGCCGAATCTCTTGGACCGGGCGAAACAATCCCGGCGGAAGATGTAGAACTTCTTCCTGCCGGACTCAATCGAGCAGGGGGAGGAACCCCGGCCCAGAAACTTTGTACTTCTTACATCTATGAAGAGGATGTTGTCCGCGAAACGCACTTCCCAAACGGGCGGGTCTTTGCGCGCCGCAAGTTCGTGATTCCCGATACCGAAAACCTTAATAACGGTAAGCCGATCACCAGGATTTTCCGGCTCAACGACCTGGAACTCGTGGGAGATTCTGGCTCGACTTACAAGACCAAGACGCTGTGCGCGATTGAGGACTACGGGGAATTTGATCTTGAGTATCAGGAGATGGTGTCTTTCCGGACGCCGTCGGGCACTGGCGCCATCCCCTTCGGAAATTCGATCTACAAGCCCCAGAGTTTTCTGCTCCGCACGCGTCTCGCGTGGATCGATAACGAAATCGATCTCGATTCTTCTGAAGCGTATGAGAATTTTACGCCTCAGCCTCCGACCGTACTCACATACGACTTCGCGGGACGCATCACGGCGGCCAAGAACACCGATCTCGACTGGAATGGAGATACCGCCGCGATCGCCGAGGTAACGGATGTTGGCGATCGGATTCGAGTGAAGGAGATGGACGGAACGTCGAAGATGAGCATCCGCGACGCCCGCGGCTATCTCGTGCGAACGTATACCGGGACGAATGCGTTTACCTGGGATGACAATGTCTGGCACGCGCCGACGCGCGGTGGATCGGACATGATTCTTCGCGAGCGAGTCGAATTCGGGCGGGATTACACGAACGCGACGCTTCCGGCGCGGAAGTGGAGTTACCTCAACACGCCCTCGCGCGGCTGGGATGCCGCCAATCTCGCTCCGTTCGGGCCCGCGCCCGAAGACGATCCCGAAGGAGAACTGACCGAAACGAAGTATGACTGGCGGATGCGACCGGTGCGAGTGGATGTATTCGGGCCGATGGGACAGGACTGGCAGTATCGCTCGAGCCAGATGCCCGATCCCGGATCCGAGCCGGGCCCGTCACGTCCACGCCTGAGCACGCGGCTGACGTATCTTGATCATGCGGACCGGCCGATCATCGAGGCGTCGTTTGGTGATTCATCGCTCGTGGAAATCACTAGCGCAATTGATCCGTGCCTGTTCGCGCCCGATGCGCCGCGGCTTGCTTCGGAGGGTGCGATCAATGCGCTCATCGCCGACATTCTCGGCGCAAAGGCGACATCTCTGGTTCGCACGACTTTCTACAGCGGCGGCACGGTGAAAGAACGCCGCACCTATCGGGCGCAGTCGATTGCGCCGGGCGCGGGCTATTCGGGCGCGAGCGATTACGTCGTGGAGCGCTTTGGATATGGCCCGGGCGGCCAAGAAGTGTTTGCGGCACGACCGTCTTCGCCCATTCAGATCACGACGCTCGACAACGCGGGCCGGCCGGTCTCGGAGCGATCGATTCTGCCGCGAATGGCCGGGGGAGTACCGGACTATGAGTTTGAGCTTTCGCGGACAGAATATGGATACGACGCCGACGGAAACACGATCCTGACGGCGCGTTGGGAACGGATCATGCCTTCGGGCGGCAGCTCGTCGCCGAGTCCGACGGGCGACGCGGCACTCAGCACCGACAACGCCGTGTGCCATCTCGCAGAAAACTGGTACGACCCGTCGAAGAGATTGATCGCGACGGCGGATTACGGAACGGGAAGCACCACGGCAGGATCGAGCGGCACTTTTGCGACACCCTCGAACGCCCCGACACTTGAAGCGCGACTTGGGGCGCGACTTCAAAGCCCGACCGAGCGTCCGGAACTGGAAGTTCCCGGCGTGGACGGCGCGCCGGCGTGGCTCGTCCATCGGAGTGGTGTTGATCCGTTTGTATCGCTCACGGTCCACTGCTACGACCGCCAGGGAAACAAGGTTGGGACGGCAACGCAGCGGAACTTTGCCTCGACGGAGCAGGGGGTCGAGTACGTCTTTGCGCAGATGGAGTATGACGCGAAGGGGCGGCTCTTTGTGCAGACCGATGACGCGACCGGAATCAAGCGCCGGACCAAGTACGGATACTGGCTCGGCCGCGCGGTGAGCATCTGTTCGCCGACACAGGATGATTCTTCCGGCGGCGAGAACACCACATGGCAGACGCAGGGTGCGATCTACGGCGCGGAGATTGTTGCCGAAGCGCCCCATGAGTCGGACGGGCTGCCGAGCATTGAATGGATTTCGCGAAGCAACGCGCTTGTCGGCGCGATGCTTTCGACAAACCCCGGGACCACGATTAACAACGGCTCGATGACCGACACGAGCATGGGTCAGGACCCGACTCCGGGGCCAAGCGGGCTTTTCCCGGATGTGATAGCCGGTCTCAATCAATTCAGATACGACCGTCCCGAATTTGCTTATCGCTATTACGCCGACGGCCAGATCGCAGAACGCGTGGATCGGAGGCGGCTGGCGATGCGATATTTCTACGACGACCACCGGCGGCTGCGGGAAGTAGAAGTCTGGCACTATCCAAAGGACGCGGCGGCGCCCGCGGATTACCCCACTGGAGGAAACTGCGCGAAGAACATCTATCCGATTGCCGCAGCGTTGAGGGGATATCCGGCCTTTTTGAACCCATTCCCGACGCTCGGCGCCGGATTCAAGCCGGTCAATCGAATCGGCTTCATTTCGTATGAATACGACGGACGCGGCAACACCGTGCGGATCACCGCGCGCGAAAGTCGCGACGCGAGCGAGATCATCACGGATACGAAATATGTCTACGACGAGCGGGGCAATCTCACCGGCGAATACCAGGCGCACGGGACGGCTTGGAACGAAGAAGGGGTTCCGTTCATCCAGTATTCGAGGTCTTACTCCTCCGCGAATGCAACGACGGCCGGCGCCGAGCGATTGGTATCGATGACCTATCCGGCTTTTGAATCCGGCGTGAACACGGTGGGGGGCAGCCGCACCATTAACTTTGGTTACGGCGCTGCGGGTTCGGCGGATGCGCTCACCGGGCGGATCGCCTCGATCTCGATGGGGACGATGAACATCGCGGGGTTCGGATACACCGGGACCGGGCGGCGCACCTCGATGGCGCTCGGCGGCACGGCGAGCTCACCGGGATTGTGGACGAACTTTGGCGGCAGTTCACCGCCCGCGAATGCGCTGCCCGGGTTGGATTCGTTCGGTCGAGTGCGCGATCTGCACTACGCGACAGCTTCAACGAGTGCGCCGACGCTTTGGCGGGGCGAATATGAGTACGACGCGTTGGGGAATCGGCTGTTCGAGAAGTTGACGCAGCGTCCGTCTGCTGCGGCGAATTGGGGAGGGGGGACAACAGGCGTTACACAGGCCGCGCAGAGCGGCGCGAACACGCGTTCGCGCCGGTTTGGTTACGACAGGCTTGAGCGATTGACAGCATCTTTGAGCGGCACCTTGGACAGCGCGGGCGAGATCGCGCCGGGGAGCGGGGCATACCCGACGATTCGAAGCGAGCGGTGGGCGCTCGACAAGTTGGGGAACTGGGCGGGGAGCGGAACGATCCCGGCGCCGCTGATCGACCCGTGCTCTTGGGACGAGCAACCCGTGATTCCTCCGATCGGCGTTCCGGGCGGACCGGGTTCTCCGCCGATCCCGCCGCCACCTGAATCCAATGGCGGGCCGGTTGGAAGCGTGGCGTACTTTTTCCAGGCCGGGCACAGCGTGGTGCTGGACGAAGATTCGGAAACCGCGAGCCGGCTTGTGTGGGATGCTCACATCGTGGGCTCGGGCGTCGAGCATCCGGCGGAAGCGCTTCAGACTTTGAGCAGCGTACTTCCGAACGCGATCCACCAGGTGCACAGCCTCGGCGGCGGGGCGTTCGCGCAGCAGGTCCACCGCACGGACTATTGCGGCAATCTGGTGCTGGACGAGAAGTACTACTACCAGTACGACGCGTGGAACCGGTTGGTGAGCGTGCACGAGAAGGGGACGCTGACGTACTACAGCTTCGATGAGTGGGGCGTGCCGCGGCGGCTGGAGGGCCAGGACGCGACGCCGCAGGCGGTGTATCCGACGACGTGCCAGTGGCCGGCGCTGGGGAAGCTGGTGAAGCACTTCACGTACGACGGGGTGGGGAGACTGGCGCGGACGAGCACGCCGCTGGAAGCGCCGGAGGGGTGGACGTTTCAGGACGGGAGCGGGAACGCGGTGACGGCGTTCACGCGATCGGAGCGGTTCATTTACGACGGAGTGCGGCGGATCCAGGAGATCGTGACCGATCCGGTGATGACGGATGGAGAGGGGAACCGCGTCGCGACGATGAGCGCGGAGAGCGAGCAGAGAGGGGGAGGCGGAAGCGGACAGGGCGGCGAGCTGCCGGCGATGAACGTGTTCCTCCGGGCGCAGTACGTGTGGGGACCCGGCGACAACGGAGTCGATGAACTCCTGTGCCAGATCGAGCCGTATTCGGCCGCCGAGACTCATGCCCCAAATGGACCGCAGGGCAAGCCGTGGTTCATACTCACGGATGCGCAGGGGGATGTGGTGTCGATCGCGAGCGTGGGGATGGGCCTCGGCGGCGGCAGCCCGATCGCGAGCGTGGCAAGCCAGTGGACCTATTCACCCTACGGCGAGGTGCTGACGTACGACCAGATAGCCGCGCATCCGGAAGTGGTGTTCGGTCACAAGAGTCTGGCGATCGATCGTCTTGACGCGCCGGCGCTGACGTGGGAGAATGAAAGCGAGCCGGGAGCGGGGGACGGCGCGCTCTTTGAAACCAGAAGACTGGAACCGGGTGCGCGGCTGCTGGCGTACGCGCGGAACCGGACGCTGGACATTCAGCGTGGACGGTGGTTGCAGACGGATCCGAATGCGAGTGGGCTTAGCTTACTCGGTGACCCGGCGATGCATGGCCGGTGCATTGCTCGTGACATGACGCTCGCCCTTGAAACACGATTGACAGATGGCATACATCTAGCGAACGCACTGCGTGGGAATCCCATCACGCACAGAGATAACTTTGGTTTGTTCGGGCTAATCGATAGCCTCATCACCGGCGGTGGCATGGCGATGGATGCGGCCGATGCGATGCAGGATGCGATGAATGGCGTTACGCTTCGCTTGCGATTTGGTGCGTTCATGGATCAGGTCGTTGCGCAATCGCTCGCCGAAGTCGACTGGGCAACGAACTGGGAGTACGCGGATGAGTGGAATCCAAGAGGAGGGTCGACTGGCGGCTCGACATCGTTCTCTGTGGGGGAATCGGATTCCCCGGCATTCTTTGCATCAGCGAACGTCGGACCCGGGAACGCAGGCCCCCGAGACTACGCCGGTCGGCAACACGGAAAAGCATGGCACGACATGTGGTGCAAAGCGTACACAGACTTTTATTCATCAAAGTACGGATCTTCCAATGTAAAATTCAACCGAGTCCTGTCTGGTGCCGGCCCCCGGGTGTTGCCGGATGTGGCGGCATTCGATCCGAAAACCAAGACCTACACCTTTGTTGAAGTCATGTCTAAAGGAGGAGGAAGCGACTATGTTACCTCACGAAAAGCACAACTCGCCGCCAAGACCGGCGTTGCGGTCGGCGAAGTGAGTTTAATCGTTCACACGCCGACAACCGTGAACAAATCCATGTCTGCAATCGGCGGCGGCGCGCCACGCTTGCGAAGGCTGCGGTAAACGAAATGGAAAAAATCCGTCTCAAGAAAGAACTAATCGCGATGACCATCGGACTGGAGGCCCCGCTCTCCGATCCCGACCAGCAGGTGTTCCGACTCTTCTCCGGGTTGCAGAAGTGGATAAGCCGCTTTGAGCGGTTTCGGGCCTTTGTCTTTAATGAGTCGTTCGAAGGCTATCCGAAATCGGCAGATTACCATGCGACTGACTTGACGCCATCGGCCTTAGCCGCTCTGACAGGGCGTCGTTCGTTCAATTGTTCGGTCGGTGCATATAATGGAAAACCTAGATTGTCCAACTTGCTGTGGGAAGTACGGTATAGTGACTCTCAACACGCCGTAATAACAGGCACCCCCGACCCATCAATCGTTGTTACCGCCAACCTCGCAATATTCATGGACGACAACGGCATTCCCGTGGACGACTATGTTTGGGACTGTGCGCGGCTTCTGCTCCAGACTCCCTCGGCATATGGGGGCTTTGTTGATTTTGGAAACATTGACGATACAAACTACGGCACTTACTACATGCCGGAGATTATGTTTCCGATCGAGTGGAAGCGTCTGATCAACTTACGCGATTGGACGGTTCTCGGAAAGAAGCGGCACATGCGAATCCGCGATCTCTACTGGGGGCAGTTGTTGGGGCCGAAGATGGCCCAACACTTCGACCCGGACCGCACGTTGACGGAAGAGTACAAGTCGCTTGAATGGAAGTTCGGCCGCGCAGGGCAGATCGCCGAGTGGCAAGAGAATGGCGCATTGTTTCTGACTCTCTCCGGTTCCATCTTTGATTCCATGCTCGCGTCCCCGGAAGCGATCTACGCCGGGGATCTGGAAAATGCGGCGTGGCTTGCTCAGAGATTTCGAATGCGGGGAATGTATTGAGAACGCAATCACGGATCTCGGAGATCAGGCATCGCTGCTACTACAACCTCTCAAGCCGCGGTCGCGCCGAAGAGGGCGACGCGGGTACTCGCTCGACCGCCGAACTGGAGATAGACGAGAAACTTCTATGGAAAACCGAATGCGGCAAGCGCGTGGTTGGGTGGCCGAAACGGGTCAGCCAATTGAATGGGCGGGCTGGAAGGGGAGCGTGATCGCAACGAATCGGTATGCGCATCTGGGAACCGCGTGTACGAGAAGCTGACGCAGCGGGCGCCGTCAACAAGCGTGAGCGGGACGAACACGCGTTCGAGGTTGTTTGCGTACGACAAGCTGGATCGTCTGCTGGGCGTGAAGACGGGGGCGCTTGATACGAGCAGCACGCTGTACACGGTCGGAGAAAGCGATGCGTACCCGAGCGTGCGCAGGGAATTGTGGAATCTCGACCTGATGGGGAACTGGGCGGGCGTGGGCGGCATGGCGTCGGGCCCGTCGAGCGATCCGTGCGCGTGGCCGACGGTGCCGGGGGGAGGCGGCCCGGGAGGCACGACCACGATCGAGCCTCCCGCGGGCGGCACCGTCGGATTGAGTATGTGGTTCGACACCGAGTACGGCCACGAGGTGTCGTTCGATGGAACGCCACCCCCGCCCCCACCCTCAACCGGCGTGGCCGAAGTCTTCGAGCGGCACCATCCTGCGGATGCGCCGACGGAGAGCGAATCGAAGGACCAGTTGCCGAGCGAATGGATGACGAATCTGCACGCGAACAGCGTGCGGGTGATCGAGGAGACGGATCCGCTGAATCCGCTGCCGCTGGGGCCGGACGGGAAGCGTCTGAGCGACGAGGGGTACACGGCGCACCGGGCCGACCCGAACGGGAACACGGTGTTCGATGGTGAGTACTTCTATTAGTACGACGCGTGGAACCGGCTGGTGCAGGTCAACAAGAAGGGGACGCTGGAGTGGTACCGGTTCCCGTACGCGCCCGATCCCAACGGGAGCTTCGCGTACTTCACGAAGACGACGAGCGTTCCCGCAGAATGCCCGGGCTCGGATGTTGGCGAGCTGGTGAAGCACTTTACGTACGACGGGGTGGGAAGGCTGATCCGGGTGAGCTCGCCGATCGAGGCGGGTGAGGGGTACTTCTTCGCGGGGAACAGCCCGATGCCCATCACGACGTTCACGCGCTCGGAGCGGTTCTACTACGACGGGACGAGGCGGATCCAGGAGAGGGAGCTCCCTTGGTGTGCGGGAAATGCAATTACGGGTTCGTTACGCTGCCGCACCCGCCGTGCGAGGCGTGGGTAGTTGGAGACAACCAATGGGCGAGTTTCGGTATCGGTTGGAAAAGAAGACGCCTCGAACCGGCAACGGCGGCGTGACGCGTGGGGCTTCGGTGAAGGAGTTTCCGGCTTCGGTCGGCGTTGCTGGCGTGTCGATGCGGCTGGCGCCCGGGGCGATGCGAGAACTGCACTGGCACGCGAACGCGGCGGAGTGGGCGTATGTGGTGAGCGGGGCGTGCCGCACGACGATTGTGCATCCGGATGGGTCGGCGTATGTCGATACGTTCAACGCGGGGGATGTGTGGTATTTCCCGCGGGGGTACGGGCATTCGATCCAGGGTATTGGCCCGGGCGAGTGTCACTTCATTTTGATTTTCGATAACGGGGATTTCTCGGAGGATCACACGTTCAGCGTCACCGATTTTCTTGCGCGCATGCCGGCGGAAGCGGTCGCGCAGAATCTTGGATTGAGCGCAGCCGAGGTCGCGACCCTGCCGAAGAAGGAAGTGTACTTTGCGCAAGGGCCTGTGCCGGATGATGCATCGAACATCTCGGCGAGCCGGGCGCACCCGGAGTTGGTGGCGAAGCACCGCTATCCGCTGATGGCGCAGGAGCCGCGGCGAGTGCCCGGCGGCGGGACGCAGCGCATCGTGACCGTGGATGATTTTCCGATTTCGAAAACGATGGCGGGATCGGTGATTGAGCTCGAAGTGGGGGCGATGCGCGAACTGCATTGGCATCCGAACGCGGACGAGTGGCAGTATTTTCTGGAAGGCTCCGCGGAGGTCGGCGTGTTTCTTGCTGAGGGCAAGGCGGTGATTGATCAGTATGAGGCGGGGGATATCGGGTATGCGCCGATGGGGTCCGGGCATTACATTCGGAATACGGGCAAAGGGGTGTGCCGCGTGCTGCTGGGGTTCAACAACGGGCACTATCAGGCGATTGACATGAGCGAGTGGATCGCGGGGACGCCCCGGGATGTTTTGAAGACAAATCTTGGGTTGACCGGTGAGACGGTGGAGAAGTTGCCGAAGGGGACCGTGTTTTTGGCGAAGGGGAAGTAGGGGGGCGATGGGTGAATGAGCAAGCCGGAAGAGAACGCGGAGGGCGCGGAGTGGGCGGAGGGGAGAATAGATCGTTGTTTTCAAACTCCAAGTCTTGAGTTCCTTATCCCGAACTTCATATGTCAGCGTTGTGCTTCCGGCATTGAAGTCGTCTTTTGTGCAGGGTTGCCGCGGAGGCCGTGCGGATTGGGGCCAAGCCGCTCTTTCTGGGGGGGTGACGGGCTCGGCTGCGGACGTTGTGTATTAAGGGCGTGCGGCGCCTTTGACCCGCGGCCGGCCGCACGAAGGGCTTTTGAAAATCGGTGCTAGCGGGTACACTGCACGAGGACTGGTGGGAAAACCAGAGGGCCCTTATGAACAAGTTGAATGCGTCGTTTGCGTCGTTGGCCGTGTGTGTAGCGATGGCGGGCGCGGCGGGTGCGCCGCCGGCGAATGACAACATGGCCAATGCGCAATGGGCCGGACCGGGAACACTTCTCTTTGATACAACAGAAGCAACGACCGACGGCCCGACATACGCCTGCGAGTCCGGGCAAGTCGATCTCGGAAGAGACATCTGGTATCGGATACACACAACCGGCGCCGGGACGGTGACACTTGCGACGTGCGGCAGTTCCTTCGACACGACGATTGCGGTGTATCTCGGATTGAGCACGGCGAATCGGATCGCCTGTAGTGATCAGGCGACTGCGGGCCCCTGTCCTGGAACGAATTATTCCTATCGCGAGTTTGTGGTGGCGGCAAACACGGACTATCTGATCAACGTGGGGGGATACGGCGGCGTTGGGGGGCCCGGGGTGCTCACGATTACGGGCCCGCTGGAGAGTTTGGCCGACTACACGTATCAGGGCCGCATCACGAGCGGGGGCGCGCCGGTGAATGGAACGGCGAACCTGACGTTTCGGATGTTTGATTCGCTGTCGGGCGGCTTGCAGGTTGGCTCGACGCGGGCGCAGAGCAATGTGCCGGTGTCCGGCGGTGTGTTTTCATCGGTTGTGAACTTTGATCCGCCCGGCCTGGTGAAATCGCCGCTGTATTTGCAGGTGGATGTGAACGGCCAGGCGCTGCCGCGGCAACGGATCACGAGCGTGCCGCTGGCGGCGCAGGCGCTGGTTGCGCAGCAGGTGGCGTGGAGCGACATCACGGGCGTGCCGAGCGTGGTGACTTCGGGGTGGACGAAATCGGGAAGTGATCTTTTGTTTTCGACCGGAAGAGTGGGGATTGGCGGTGCTCCGCAATACCCGCTTCATGTTGTATCGAGCGGGTTTCCCGCGGCGCAGGTGGAGAGCGCCAACCAGTTCGGCACGTGGTTCAATGTCAACAACACGAGCGCCGGCGGCTTGTTCTGGCGGATGATCTCGACAGGATCGGGAAACGGCGAGGGCGCCGGCAAACTGCTCCTTGGGTGGAGCACGGCGGCCACCTCGACCGGCACGGTCATGACGCTGCAGAACAACGGGAATGTGGGGATTGGGACGACGTTTCCGGCGCAGAAGTTGACCGTGAACGGAAACGTGCTGGCGAACAACGTGGCGGTGCCGTCGAGCATCCGGTTCAAGGATCATGTGGTGCCGATGGACGATGCGCTCGAGAGCCTGTTAAGGATCGAGGGTGTGCGGTTTGACTGGAAGCCGGAGTATGCGAAAGAGCGCGGGTTTGTGAGCGATGTGGGGTTTGTGGCGGAGGATGTTGCGAAGGTGTTCCCGGAGATCGTGTTCAAGGACGCGGACGGGAACGTGATCGGCATGGACTACTCGCGCGTGACGGCGGTCGCGGTGGAGGCGATCAAGCAGTTGAAACTGGAGCAGGAGAAGCAGATCGAGAAGTTGAGGGCGGAGAAAGATGGAGAGATTTCGGAATTGAGGCAGAGACTGGAGAAGTTGGAAAAGGCGATTGAGAAGGCGAAGTAGAGCTCGGAGCGAGGGCCGGGGAGCGCGAAACCGGGAGTGCCGGACTGGAATGCGGGGCGGCTGGTTTGTGTCCGGCGGGGTGGGCAGGGATGAAGGAAGTGGAGGAGAATTCGAAGTCGGATGTCGAATCGGGCATTCGGCAATCGTGAAAGGCGGGAGAGAACGCGGCGGGCGCGGAGTTGACAGAGATTCGCGGAGGCGAGGATTTGATTTCGGAAAGCGGCGTGGTGCGTGGGGGTGACGCCGGCCTCTAGTATGGGGCATGGTGATTTTTCGCGAGTTTGGGTTTGAGGCGGCGCATTGGCTGCCGCGGGTGGCAAAGGAGCACAAGTGCGCGCGGATGCACGGGCATTCGTACCGGTTTGTGGTGCACGTGCGGGGGGAGATCGACGAGAAGGGTTGGGTGATGGACTTCGCCGAGATGAGGCGGATCGTCGATCCGGTGGTGGAGGAGTTGGATCACCGGTGCCTGAACGAGATCAAGGGCCTGGAAAACCCGACGGCGGAGGCGATCACGAAGTGGATATGGGATCGGCTCAAGCCGGGGCTGAAGGGGATGATCAAGATCGAGTTGTTTGAGACGCGGAAGTGCGGGTGTGTGTATGAGGGGGAGTAGGGGGCGAGCTCGGAGCGGGGAACGGGGATGACGATTTAGAGTGTGCGGTACGTCGGGGCAAGCAGGCGCGCGATCGCACCAGGCGCGTGAGAACCGCGATTGGTGGTACGTCGGTTGGTTGCTTGATTGCTCGGCTGGATCAGCCGAACCGGTCACTTGACCATCGGGTAGGGCGAGAGATTGCTGCCGCGGTCGACGAGCCAGAAGCGGCCCCAGTCGTCGGTGAACTTGCGCATGTTGTCGTTGATCGAGTAGGCGACGCGGCTGTTCGAATCATCGAATCGCAGGGCGGGGTCGGAGAGGCCGGGGGTCGGGTTCCACTGGATGTCAGAGAGCGACTCACCGGTTTTGGCGGTCGTGCGGCAGCCCGCGAGGACGGCGAGTGCGGCGATCGGGAGAACGAACTTGGCGACACGCTTCATGGAAAACTCCAAGGGCCCCAAAAGAGTCAGGTCAAGAGTGTATCGGCTGTACGGGCCAAACGGGGGAGCGGTTGTAGCGAAGATGGGGGGAGGGTGTCAAGGAGGGTGGAAAAAGTGGGGTGTGCGATCAGGAGAGAAAAGGCGGTGCCCACCGCCCCCATCCCCCAATCCCCTCCTTCCGGCAAGGGGCTTCAGAAAGGGCGGATTTGGCGCAAGTATTGGAATAAACGGAAGTTGGAGACGTCCAAAGTCGGCGAAGATGGGGATGGGGGTTGGCGGGGATGCAGGGATGGGTGATAGTGAAAGGATGGATAGTTGCGGAACAGATGGTCTGGCGGCGAGCCTGATGGGGATGCAACAGGGAAAGCTGCAGTATGAGGTCGGCCTGCGGGTCGCGGCAAAGGCTTTGGATGTGGAGCGCTCCCAGGGCGAGGCGATGGTCGGGATGGTGACGGCTGCGGCAAAGGTAATGGAGGCTGGACAGAAGGCGATTGAGAAGGGTGCTTTGGATTTGTACGCGTAATTGAGATTGCGGAGGGGCCCACGAGGAAAAAGGCAAGATTTTGGGAGCCTGCCGGGATGGCAGGCTTGTTTATTTTTGGGGCAAGAATGAGGAAGGTGGACCCGTCCCCGACGCCCTTCCGCGGGGAGGGGGGCTTCAGAAAAGCGGTCCTCGGGCGCGGGTGTCTGGCAGGGCCGTTGCATCTGGTTCCGCTTGGCCTTGGCAATAGGCTGAGGCGGAGGTGTTTATGCGGCCAGATCGACTGACGAATGCGGCACAAGAGGCTCTTGCGACGGCGCAGAGCGAGGCGGTGACTTTGTCCAACCCGGAGATCAACGGGTTGCATGTGCTTGCGGGTTTGCTGGGAGAAGAGGGGGGCGGGGAATCGGTGGCTGGGTCGATTGTGAAGCGAGCGGGGAGCGAGCCGCGGAAGGTGCTCGCGCTGGTGCGTGCGGAATTGACCCGGCAGCCCAAGAGCAGCAGCGGTGCGGGGAGCGCGGGGCGGGCGCTGATGGAGATTCTGGCCAAGGCGGAAGAGATCAGCAAGAAGATGGGCGATTCGCTCGTGAGCAGCGAGCACTTGCTGTTGGCGCTTGCGGAAGCGGTGGGGCCGGCGCGGGATGTCCTGCGCGCGGTGGGGCTGGAGCGCGCGAAGTTGGAAGGCGCGGTGAAAGGAATTCGGGAGGCGAGCGGCGTGACAAATGTGACGGATCCGGGTGCGGAGAGCGGGTTTGAGGCGCTCAAGAAGTATGGGATCGATCTGACGCAGCGGGCGCGGGACGGCAAGTTGGATCCGGTGATCGGGCGTGATGAAGAGATCCGGCGGTGCATGCAGGTGCTCAGCCGGCGCACG
>JAHBXG010000014.1 GCA_019636565.1 Phycisphaeraceae bacterium | reverse complement strand
TTTCTTTGTGCTGGCGACGCAGAACCCGATTGAACAGGAAGGGACGTATCCGCTGCCGGAGGCACAGTTGGACCGGTTTATGTTCCAGATTCAGATCTCCTATCCGACGCTGAGCGAGGAAGAGGAGATTGTGAAGCGGAGCGTGACGCGTGCGAGCGTGCAGACGCAGGCGGTTCTGTCGGCGGCGGACATTAAGAAGATTCAGGACCTGGTGCGGGCGATGCCGGCGCCGGATCATGTCATTAAGTATGCGCTCAGGCTGGTTCGCGCGACGCGGGTGAAAGAGCCGTTTGATGGCGGTGGGAAGCGCCCGAAACTGGTGGAGGCATATTTGGCCTGGGGGGCCGGCCCGCGCGCGAGCGAGTTTTTGGTGCTGGCGGCCAAGGCCCGCGCGATGCTGACCGGGGCAACGCACGTGACGCCGGAGCACGTGAGGCAGATTGCCAAACCCGTGCTGCGCCACAGGTTGATGACGAATTTCAATGCCGAGGCGGACCAGGTAACGACGGATGCGATCATCGACAATCTGCTGAAGGAGATTCCGATCGATGGAGCGACGGAACTGGAGCGGCGGCAGATGAACGAGGTGCTGCGCTAAGGGCGCGAGGGCGGATTGAAGATGAATCCGTCTTCATTTTCGCAATCGATTCGGAACCGAAGGCCCGAACGCAAAGAATGTGTGATCCGAGGACACGTCGCGGCAAGAACAGCGTCCGCTGTTCGTTGACCGGGGCGGGGAATCTGTTCGGGCAGGCGCAGCGAAGTGACAATCACCCGGTTGCAAACACTCGGTTTCGTGTGGGCGTCGTTGCTGACGCTTTGTGGGGCGTTGGGCGAGAGTGCGCCGGAGACACTGAACCGAGCCGATCAGGCGCTGGCGAGCCTTCAGAAGGTTGAGTATGTGGTGGCGTGTTATCGGGTGGGGGACGCGACGTACGGCGACCCCAGCCGCAAGACCATCGCGCGGGTGAAGCAGCAGCGCAGCGCGGATGATGAGCTGCCGTACTTCTGGGCGCGGGTGGTTGTGCCTCGATCGAATCTGGTCGGGGAGTCGATTCAGGAGATCGCGTACGACGGAGCGCGGCTCGGGGTGATCGATCACGTTCGCAAGGTGTGCACGCACGGGACGTACGAGGACGCGGCATCGAACGCGGGTTCGTTTCTGAGCGTGGTGTTGTTCCGCGAATTCACGCAGCAAGGGCGGGCGCGGCTGACTCCGGGCGGCGGCTCGGTGCGATTGCTGGGGCAGGAAGAGGTTGGGGGCATTTCGTGCGATGTGGTGGAGGTGATCGGCCCGACGGGGGAAGTAACGCGCTGGTCGATCGGGAAGGATGATCATCTGCCGCGGAAGCGGCGACGGATCTCGGTGATGGGAGGGCGCGAGACGGCGGTGGTGCAGGAGATCGTGTCGCTGGATACATCGCCGGCGTTCGGGCCGGAGGTGTTCAAGTTTGAGACTCCGGATGGATATGTGCATCGGATCGATCGCGGGCTGAAGCGGCTGGAGTTTGAGAAGGGCGGGAGCGGAAAATCGAGCTTGTCGTACGGCGTCGCGGATGAGAAATACGCGACGGAACTGCGAAAGTTGTGCGGGCTGGACAAGTTGTGCGAGGGCGCGACAAGCGACCTTGAGAAGGTTCGGCGGGTGTGCGCGTACGTGCACGGCCTGTGGGAACACGATGGGGGCGGGCGGCCGACGCAGCCGGATGCGATCTCGATCGTTCAGGAGGCGGGGAGGGGCGGGCGGTTTAGCTGCGTGGAATACGGGACGCTGGTCGCGGCGTGCCTGAACGCGATCGGGATCCCGGCGCGGGAATTGAGCCTGATGCTGCCGGATGTGGAGACGTCGCTGATCGGGGGCGGGCATTTGGCGGCGGAGGCGTGGCTGGCGGATCAGAAGGCCTGGGTGTTTGTGGATGCGCAGGAGAACGTGGTGCCGTCGATCCGGCAGAAGGCGTTGTCGGCGGTGGAGTTCCAGCGTGCGCTGGCGACTCGTTCGCAGGATTTGAGCCTGCGGGGCGAAGCGGGCGAGATGGGCGAGCCGAGCCGGTATCCGGTGGCGCTGGCCGAATCTCTCTATTACTTCCGGGCGCGGCTGGACAACAAGGTGGGGAAGAACCGGGCGTACACGGGGGCGTTGCTGCTTCTGCCGAAGGGTGCGGAGCAGCCGAAGGTGTTTCAGCGGTGGCTGCCCCTGCAGGGGGATGTTGCGACGCGGTCGCTCGAGGAGTTCTATGCGGCGCCGGAGGGGGCGGTCGAACGCCAGTAGAGCCCGGTTCTGACCGGGAGCGCCCGGCGTGCTAGCGTCATGGCGCGGCATGGACAAGAAACCAGAAACAGACAGCGCCAAAGGGCTTCTACGGGCGCTCTATTCGACGCAGGGAGAGCTGTACTCGGCCTCGTTGGCGGGGCTGCTTTTACTTTTGGGCTGGGGGCTGAACGCGCTGTTTGATTGGCCGCGGGCGGAACTGGCGATCTGGGCGAGTTTGGGGCTTGGGCTGATTCACGGCGTGCGGGCGGCGTGGGAATCGCTGGCGGAAAAGAAGGTTGATATCGATGTGCTGATGGTGGTCGGCGCGATCGCGGCGGCATCGATCGGGCACGCCGAAGAGGGCGCGCTGCTGCTGTTCTTGTTTGTGCTGGCGGGGGCGCTGGAAGACCTGGCGATGGCGCGGACGAAGCGCGAGATCGAGGCTTTGCACAAATTGATGCCGACGGAAGCGACGGTGCTGCGGGAAGGCGAGTGGGTGGACGCGGCGCCGGAGAGTCTGGTTGCGGGCGAGCGGGTGAAGATCAAGCCGGGGCAGCGGGCCCCGGCGGATTGCCGGCTGGTGCAGGGCGCGACGGAGATGGATCAGTCGGCGATTACGGGCGAGAGCATGCCGCGCGCCGTGAAAGTGGGGGACGAACTCTTCGCGGGGACGATCAATCTTGATGATCCGGTCGAAGCCGAAGTGACAAGGCCGGCGAAAGAGAGCAGTCTTCAAAAGGTGCTGAACCTGGTGACAACGGCGCGGGAGCAGCGCGAGCCGGTGCAGCGGACCATTGATCGAATGAGCGGGCCGTATTCGGTGGGCGTGATGGGGTTGAGCCTGGCGGTGGTGCTGATCTGGTGGCTGGCGCTGGGTCGAACGTTTGATGAATCGCTGTACACGGCGATCACGCTTTTGATTGTGGGTTCGCCGTGCGCCTTGATCATCGCGACGCCGACGGCGACTCTTTCGGCGATTGCGCGCGGGGCGCGGGCGGGCGTGCTGTTCAAGGGCGGGCAGGCGATCGAGCGGCTCTCGAACATCGGCGCGGTGTGTTTCGACAA
This sequence comes from Phycisphaeraceae bacterium, assembly GCA_019636565.1. Classification (GTDB taxonomy): domain Bacteria; phylum Planctomycetota; class Phycisphaerae; order Phycisphaerales; family UBA1924; genus JAFEBO01. The sequence goes on along the minus strand of JAHBXG010000014.1, from coordinate 88,316 downwards.
AACCGGGACGCTGACGATGGGGCGGCCCCGGCTGGATCAGGTGCACGCCGTTGCGTGGTCGGAGGGCAAGCGGTTGCTCTCGCTCGCGGCGGCGATCGAAGGAGAGAGCACGCACCCGATCGCGGCGGCGCTGCGCGATGCGGCCAAGGCGCGGGAGATCGCCCCGGACACGGAACTTTCGGCCATCACGCACACGACCGGGCGGGGGATGAGCGCGGTGTGGCGCGGCGCCGAGGTAAGGCTGGGGAGCACCGCGCACACCGATCCGGTGACGCCGGTGTGTCTGCGTCAGCGCGTGCACGATGTGCTCAAGACGATCCGTGAGCGCGGGCAGATGGGCGTGGTGATCGCGGTGGGCGTGGATGAGGAAGCGGTGAAATCGGGGCGAGCGTCGGACCCGGCCGCGGAGGGTGTGGGCGAGGCGGCGGTGTTGATCATGTCGGATTCGGTTCGACCCGGGGCGCGGGCGCTTGTCAAAGACCTGCACGCGCTGGGCGTGAAGCCGGTGAAGATGCTGACGGGCGACAACAGGACGACGGCCGAGCGGGTGGCGACGAGTTTGGGGATTGATGAGTTTGCCGCGGACCTCTTGCCTCAGGACAAGTTGGATGCGGTTGCGGCGCTGAAAGAGGATTTGAAGTACCGCGCGCAGACGAAGGGCGGCCCGGTGCGGGGCGTCGCGGTGATCGGGGACGGGGTGAACGACGCGCCCGCGCTGGCCGCGGCGGATGTGTCGATGGCGATCGGCTCGATCGGCAGCGATGCGGCGCTCGAATCGGCGGACATTGTGCTGCTGGCGGATGACTTGTCGGCTGTGCCCTGGGCTGTGAAACTGGCTCGGCGGGCGCGATCGACGGTGCGGGCGAACCTGACCTTTGCGCTTGGGATCATCGCGGTGATGGGGGTAGCAACGCTGGTGATGTCGCTGCTGCGAAGGCCGGTGGCGCTGGGGCTGGGTGTAGTGGCGCACGAGGGCGGGACGCTATTGGTGGTGTTGAACTCGCTCCGGCTGCTGTGGGTTGATTCGCCTCGGCAGGCGGTGAGCAGGGGGGCGGGGAGGGAGAGCGTGGTGGATGGGCGCGGACGGGAGAGGCCAGCGGAAATAGCGGCGGGTTCGTGAGGGGATTTGCAGGAAGTCCACTGAGGGTGAGGTGGTTTCCCTTCCCCCGACCCCTTCCCTCAGGGAAGGGGCTCTGGAAGGCGGATTGTGCAACGAGGGCCGGGTTGAATCTGCTAGACTCTGGCGGGTGCGGCCGTGTGGCCGCAATGTTTATCCGGCGCGGGTGAAGACCCGCGCTTGACGGAGATTGTTCCGATGATTCCGAAACCGCCCCCGCGCGAGGGCTCTCTGGGCTTTTACTTCATTCCGCCGTACCGGATTCAGGGTTTCTCGGTCGCGGGTGAGGTCACGACGATTCAAGTGCCGGAACTGGACGTGTGCTTCGACATGGGGCAGTGCCCGCGCGCTGCGCTCGCGAGCAAGTTCTGTGCGGTGAGCCACGGGCACATGGACCACATCGGCGGTCTGGCGTATTACTGCAGCCAGCGCCGGTTCCAGGGGATGGGAGACGGGCGGATCATCTGCGACGAGCGGATCGCGCCGGCGATCACGCGGATGATGGAAGGGTTTATTGATCTCGAGCAGCAGCGGACGCCGTACGAGATTCTGCCCTTGAAGGCCGATGAGCAGGTCGAGATCAAGAACAACATTTTCCTGCGCGGGTTCCACACCGAGCACACGGCCCCGTCGATGGGGTACAGCGTGATCGAGAAGCGGAGCAAGTTGAAGCCGGAGTATGTGGATCTGCCCCAGGAGAAGTTGAAGGACCTGAAGGACCGCGGAATCGAGATCACGCGGACGCTGGAGATTCCGCTGATGGCGTACCTGGGCGACACGCAGCCGTGCGCGGCGCTGTTGCGGCCGGACGTGATCAACGCGCAGATCGTGATCTGCGAGTGCACGTTCTTCGAGCCGGACCACAAGGAGCGAGCAAAGGTCGGCATGCACATGCATGTGGACAACATCGCGGAGTGGCTGGGCGTGCTGCAGTGCCAGGCGCTGGTGCTGTGCCACGTTTCGCGCCGGACGGACCTGATGTACGCGCGCAAGCGGTTGTTCGAGGTTGCCGGCCCCAAGAGCGAGAAGGCGTTCTTCCTGATGGATTACAAGGCGGGCAAGGCGCGGTATGAGCGGCAGGTGATTGAATCTGGCGGCGTGATCGAGCGGCCGGGATTCAGGGGCGGGGGGCACGGTGGGCATGGGGGGGGCGGAGGATTTCGGCGCGGGGCGCCGGCGAATCGGTGAGCCGATTCAGCGCGCGGCCGAAGCGAGACGTTTTCGAGCGGACGGCCTCGGCGCGGTCGGCAGCGTCGCATCGAGAATGAGATCGACACCGGCGCGGAATTCGGCGTCGGGCGCGAAGTGGGTGAGCGATTCGGCGAGGCGGTAGACATTGGGGAATTCGGCTTCGCCGAGCGCGCGGAGATCGCCGACGACGCGTTCGCGGAGGGGTTGATCGGGGCCGGGGCGACAGCCGATGGCGAAGCCGCCGATTTCCCACATGGTGTAGCCGCGGACGAAACCGATGAGCACGCGCTGGGCTTGGACGGCGGCGCGGCCGGAGAGGCCGGCCTGGACGTAGGCGTCGAGGGCCGCTTCGGTGATGCGGAGTGCCGCGGCGAGGCGGTGGGGATTGAGGATGATGAGCGCGAACGCGTTTGGGTGTTTGTGACCGAGGCGCCGGATCTGCTCGGAGAGGATGACGAGGCGTTTGCGCGGCGCGACGGTGCGGCCGGGGATGGCGATATCGGAGAGGAGCGTGGCGGCGACTTCCGCGAGCAGTTCGCTCTTATTGGCGAAATGCGAGTAAAGCGACATGGGTTCGACGCCGAGTTCGGATGAGAGGGTTCTCATCGTGAGGGCCTCGGCGCCGTCGCGATCGATGATGGCGATGGCCTGGCGTGCGATGCGGGGGCACGAGAGCTTTTCGCGTCGGGAGTTTTGCTTACGTGGGGGCATCGGGATCGGGAAGAAAAGCGCGGGGCGCGAAACCGGGCGTGGCCCCGCGCATCCTTACATTGTACACTTACGTTGTAAGGTTCACCAGTCGGTTCGGTCGAGAACGGCGTGGAGTTGAGAAAATATGTGGATTGTCCGACTCGCTCTGCGGCGCCCGTACACCTTTGTGGTGGCGTCGCTGCTGCTCATCCTGGCGGGGATCGTCACGATCCGCCGGATGCCCACGGACATCTTTCCCGAGATCGATATTCCGGTGGTGACCGTGATCTGGTCGTACGGCGGCATCTCGCCCGAGGAGATGGAGCGCCGGATCGTGACGATCTCCGAGCGGGCGATGACGACGACGGTGAGCGGGATCGAGCACCTTGAGAGCACGTCGCTGAACGGCGTCGCGGTGATCCGGGTCTTTTTTCAGCCGGAGGTGAAGGTTGACGCGGCGGTCGCGCAGATCACGGCGATCAACCAGACGCTGCTGAGGATTCTGCCGCCGGGCACGACCCCGCCGCTGATCATCCGCTACTCCGCGTCGAACGTGCCGATTCTGCAGGCGGCGCTGGGTTCCAAGACGCTCTCGGAGCAGGCGCTTTACGACATCGGGCTGAACTTCATCCGCACGCGGCTGGCGACGGTACAGGGCGCGCAGATCCCGTTGCCGTGGGGGGGCAAGGCGAGGCAGATCCAGGTGGATCTGAATCCGCAGGAATTGACGGCGCGGGGGCTGTCGCCGGCGGACATTTCTGCCGCGGTGAATGCGCAGAACGTGATCCTGCCCGGGGGCAACGCCAAGTTGGGGGGGACCGAGTACAACGTGGTGACGAACTCGAGCCCGAAGGTGCTGGCGGAACTGGGAGACATCCCGGTTCTGCAGAGCGGGGAGAAGACGGTTTACCTGCGGGACGTCGCGAACGTGCGCGACGGCTATGCGGTGCAGAATTCGATGGTTCACGTGAACGGGGTGCGGTCGGCGCTGCTGACGGTGCTGAAGTCGGCGGGGTATTCGACGCTGGACATCGTGGAGCGGGTGAAGACGGCGCTGCCCCAGATCAAGGCGACGATTCCGGATGGCGTCGATATCCAGTTGCTGTTCGATCAGTCGCTGTTCGTCCGCGCGGCGATCGACGGGGTGCTGTACGAAGCGGTGATCGCGGCGGCGCTGACGGCGATGATGATTCTGCTGTTTCTGGGGTCGTGGCGATCGACGGTGATCATCGCGATCTCGATCCCGCTGGCGGTGCTGGTGTCGATCATCTGCCTGGCGGCGCTCGGGTACACGCTGAACACGATGACGCTGGGAGGGCTGGGGCTGGCGGTGGGCATTCTGGTGGACGACGCGACGGTGGAGATCGAGAACATCCACCGCAACCTGGGGATGAAGAAGCCGCTGCTCACGGCGATCCTGGACGGCGCGCAGCAGATCGCGCTGCCGGCGTTCGTGTCGACGCTGGCGATCTGCATCGTTTTTGTACCCGTGCTGTTCATCAGCGGGGCGGGAAAGTTTCTGTTCGTGCCCCTGGCGCTGGCGGTGGTGTTCGCGATGCTGGCGAGTTACGTGTTGTCGCGCACGGTCGTTCCGACGATGGCGAGGTACCTGCTGGTGCGGGAGACGGAGATTTATCAGTCGGGTGAGCACGGATCGGGCGCGGGACCGATCTGGGCGGTGCACCGGTGGTTCAATCGCGGATTCGACGTGGTGCGGGGCGGATACGAGACGGCGCTGGCGTGGACCCTCCGGAATCGGCTGGTCACGATGATCGCGTTCTTCGTCGTGCTAACGTGCGGCGGGCTGGCGCTGCCCCTGGTGGGGCGAGACTTTTTCCCGTCGGTGGATGCGGGGCAGTTCCGGCTGCACGTGCGATGCCCGCCGGGCACTCGGCTCGAACAGAGCGAGCAGTATTTCCTCGCGGTGGAGGATTTTCTGCGCGAGACGATCCCGCACGGGGGGACCTCGATGGTGCTCGACAACATCGGGTTGCCGGTCGGGGGCGTGAATCTGGCGTTCTCGGATTCGTCGACGGCGTCGGCGGCGGACGGCGAGATCCTGGTTTCGCTCAAGCCCGAGATCGCGGGCGACACACACGAGATCGTGACGAAACTCCGCGAGGAACTTCCGAAGAAGTTCCCGGATCTGACGTTCTTCTTTCAGAGCGCGGACATCGTTTCGCAGATTCTGAATTTCGGGCTGGCGGCGCCGATCGATGTGCAGGTGACGGGGCCGAACCGGGCGGGGAACCTGGTCGTCGCGCGGAAACTTCTGGAGAAGATCGAGGCGATTCCCGGCGCGGCGGATGTGCACCTGCAGCAGGTGCCCGATGCACCGAGCATGTTCGTGGAAGTGGATCGCACGCGGGCGGCGGAGATCGGATTGACGCAGCGCGACGTGGCGTCGAGCCTGCTGACGTCGCTCTCGGGCTCGGCGCAGGCGGCGCCGAACTACTGGCTGAATCCGCAGAACGGCGTGAACTACACCGTGGCGGTGCAGACGCCGACGTACAAGTTCGAGCACCTGAGCGATCTTGCGACAACGCCGATCACGGCGGGTCCGGGCAGGCCGCCCCAGTTGCTGGAGAATCTGGCGACGGTGACGCGATCGTCGACGCCGGTATCGATCAGCCATTACAACGTGCAGCCGGTGTACGACGTGCTCGCGTCGGTGTCGGGGGCGGACCTTGCCGCGGTGGGATCGAAGATCGATGAAGCGGTGCAGGAAGCGAGGAAGGATCTGCCCAAGGGCACGACGATCGTGGTGCGGGGGCAGTATCGCGCGATGCAGGAGAGTTTTCTGGGCCTGGGCTTCGGGTTGATCGCGGCGATTCTGCTGGTTTATTTTCTGATGGTGGTGAACTTCCAGTCGTGGACCGATCCGTTCATCATCATCATGGCGGTGCCGGGCGCGCTGGTCGGGGTGGTCGCAATGCTGCTGATGACGGGGACGACGTTCAGCGTGCCTTCGCTGATGGGGGCGATCATGTGCGTGGGTGTCGCGACGGCGAACGCGATTCTGCTGGTGACGTTTGCGAACGATCAGCGGAGCGAAGGAGCCGATGCGCTGGGCGCGGCGTTCAGCGCGGGGCATACGCGTCTGAGGCCGGTGCTCATGACCGCCGGCGCGATGATCATGGGGATGCTGCCCATGGCGATCGGGATGGGCGAGGGCGGCGAGCAGAACGCGCCGCTGGGGCGCGCCGTAATCGGCGGATTGAGCGTTGCGACAGTTGTGACCTTGCTGGTTGTTCCCGTGCTTTATTCACTGCTGCGCCAGAAGGCGCCGCGTACCAGTCTTGAACCGGAGCTTGCCGTCGCGTGACAGAACAAAGTACATCCATCCCGGTTTCGTCGAGTGTGGAGCCTTCCGTGCGCGGCCCGGCTGGGCACGGTGTGCCGCCGGTCGGGCGCGGGGCGCGAATCGTGGTGCCGGTGTCGTTCGCGCTGCTGCTGGTGGCGTTCGGTGCCGCGGTGGTGTTCTTCGGGGTGATCCCGCGTGTGCAGGCGAAAGCGGCGCTCGATCAGCGCACGGCGGAACGGCTGCTCGAGAAACCGCGCCTTTCAGCGGTTCCTGCGGTGAGCGCCGGGGCGGACGAGAAGATCGACCTGCCCGCACGCTTGCAGGCGCTGGTCGCGGCGGCGATCTTCCCGCGCGAGGGCGGGTATGTGAAGGAGATCCGGGCGGATATCGGCGACAAAGTGACGGCGGGGCAGGTGCTGGCGGTGATCGATACGCCGGTGCTCGATCAGCAGATTCTCGCCGTGACGGCGAACGTTGCGACATCGATCGCGAAGGTGAAGCAGGCGGAGGCGCAGGCGAAATCGTCGGATGCGACGATCAGGCGGCTCAAGAGCGTCGATCATGGCGTGGTCTCGCAGCAGTCGATCGATGATGCGCAGGGAAGGGCAGACGTCGATACTGCGGCGGTGGTCGCGGCCAACGCGGAACTCGATGCTCAGAAGGCGAACCTGGAACGGCTGCGCCAGCAGAAGGACTTGGCAACCATCGTGGCGCCTTTCGCGGGAGAGATCGGTGAGCGCGGGTACGACGTGGGTGACCTGGTGATCGCCGACAAGACCGACAGCAACAAGCCGATCTACCGGCTGGCGGATCGCGCGCACATGCGGGTGTTTATCGATCTGCCGCAGTCGGCGGCGGTGCGGGTCGAGCCGGGCCACGAGATCCGGCTCACGGTGCGGGAATTGCCGGGAAGGGTCTTTGTGGGCAAGATCGTGCGGATCTCTTCGGCGATGGACACGGCGACGCGCACGAGATTGGCCGAGGCGCGGGTGGAGAATCCGGAGTTGGAGCTGCTTCCGGGCATGTTTGCGGATGCGTCGTTGACGATTCCGGGGGCGGCGCGGGGCGTGCTGGTTCCCGGTGAGGCGCTGCTGATCCGTGACGGCAAGGCCCAGATCGCGGTGGTGAGCAACGACGGGAAGATCGAGTATCGAAACGTGGCGATCGGGCGCGACAGCGGGGCGAAGATCGAGATTCTCGAGGGGATCGCGCCCGGTGAATCGGTGGTGATCAACCTTGCGAGGCAGCTCGCCCCGGGGACGGCAGTTGAGATTGTGGAGCGTCTGGACAAATAGCGGGCAGGGATCGCGCGAAAGAAGCGATTGATCCCTCTGCGGGCTGAATCCGATGGCTCCCGGCCGTCGGACGCATCATGAATGGGGCGTCGGCGTTGTGCCACTACCATTGCCGAAGGAAGCCACATGCGTCGCCTTGCGTTCACACTGATCGAGCTGCTGGTGGTCATCGCGATCATCGCTCTGCTCATCGGGATTGCCGTGCCGGCGTTGAGCGGGGCGCGAGAGAGCTCGCGCCGGGTCAAGTGCATGGTGAACCTGTCCGGCATCGGCAAGGGATTGCAGATGTACATGGATACAAAGTCGAAGGGGCTGCTGCCGTTCGCGAGTGGGCTCATCGAATCGACGGATCGGCCGACGTTTCCGGAGGTGGTGGGCGAGTTTCTGGATACACCCAAGCCGGTGAAAGAGGCGGACGGGTTCTACCGATCGAACGAGCCGTGGAAGTGCCCGTCGGACATCATCGGAACGGACGAGGCGACCAATCTGGAGCCGACGTATCGGGTCGGCGGCAGCAGTTATGAGTACTGGCCGGGGTCGATCATGCTGCTGGCGGACTTCATCAAACTCGAACTGACGCGACCGGAGTTTTCGCTCACCAAGTTGTATCAGCGCCAGCGGAACGACCCGAACACCCAGCAGAGCAAATACTGGCCGGTGCTGGCGTGCGCGGATCAATGGCACAAGTTGCGGGCGGCGTCGTTGGATCGGCGGAACGCCCTGTATCTCGATAACGGCATGCGGGTTGACTGGTGCATTCCGAGGCCGGCGGGGGCGGAGATCACGGAACTGATTCTTGAACTGGCGAAAGAGCCGAACAATCTGTTCAAGTGAGGAGCAAGCGTGAACAACGACAAGTCCAATAGCGGCTCACTCATCGCCGATCTCAATTTCAGCGGCACGGCGGTGCCGCGGGCGGCGCGGGTGTCGCTCTTGGATCGGGCTGCGACGAGGTTGGCCGAGGTGTGGAACGCGCCGAGGCTGCGGAACCGATTGATCGTCGGTTCGTGCGTCGCGATACTCGCCGGAGGCGGCGTTGCGGGGTATCAGTACTGGCGCTACCACCATCAACCCGATTACGCGCTTGATCCCATCGATGATCTTGCGGAGTTCACGTTTTTGCGGAGCGATTTCAATTCGCTGCCGATCAAGGAGCGGCTGAAACTGATCAAGGACTTCGCGGATCGGATCCGGAATGCCAGCAGCGGGGATTCGGCGATCCTGGCGAGTTTCGCGGCGGGGATCAGCGGCAAGGCGCGCGAGCAGATCCAGGAAAACGGGGCGCGCCTGATGCTCGATATGGTGGATTCGAGCGCGATCGACTACGCGAAGGTGCCGCCGGAGGAGCGGGGGGCGTTTCTCGAGAAGTCGGTGATCGAGTGGACACGGATCGGCGATCAGGTTTCGGGGCGGGCGGAACGCACGGACGAGGAGATTCTGGCCGACATCAAGAAGCAGACGCAGCAGCGCGACGAGATGCGGAAGAAGATGGGGCCGGAGCGCTCGGCGAAAATGGCGGCGGGGATCGTGGGCTTTTTGAACGGGAACGTTGCGAATCATGCGAACCCGGTGCAGAGCCAGCGGACGCTGCAGATGATGAGCGATGTGAACAAGCACTTTTCGGGGAAGTAGGCGTGTGGGCATCCGGGGCGGATCTTCCGTACCGCATGCATAGTGAAGGTTTGTGCCCGGAGGGCTGGCGATCGTTGCCGGCGGCTTCAGCCGCCGGACGGCTTGTTCCATTTCCTGATCGCCCCGGAGGGGCGCACAATTTCGATATCTTCTCGCGATGCCAAGCACTTGGACGCATAACTACTACCACTTGGTCTTCGGCACAAAGCATCGGGAGCCGTGGATCGATCAGCAGCTGGAGGAAAGACTCTTCCCTTTTCTCGGCGGCATCATCAAGGATCTTGGCGGAACTCCGTACGCGATCAACGGCTTTGTGGAGCATGTTCACATCGTGCTTCGCTATCCATCCGATCTTTCAAACTCCGACCTTGCGCGGCACACGAAAGCGAGATCGTCCAAGTGGATTCACGAGACCTTTCCGCGGCTGTCCCGCTTTGCGTGGCAGGAGGGGTATGGAGGATTCACCGTGAGCAAGTCGGTATTGCCGAAAGTGGTGAGGTATGTCGAGAACCAGAAAGAGCATCACCGCAAGGTGTCGTACGTGGATGAATTCATGTCGATTCTGAAGCGACACGGGACAGATGCTTCGGAAGCAGAGGTTTTCCGTTGATTCGTTCGCCCCTCCGGGGCGAGAAGTCCACCGGGGCTTTATTCCGGCAGCTTGATCGCTGCGCGATCGGCGCTGCCGGCAACGATCGTGCGCCCCTGCGGGGCAAGAATGCAGGACGGGCGGACGAAACCGAATCGTTCCCGGCGTCGTCAAAGGGGGAACCATGAACCACCAGACCCGTGTCTATGACAACATCCTCGAAATGCTCCCCAGCGAGGAGAATCCCTCGCCGCTCGTGCGGATCGGGAAGATGAATCCTGCGCCGGGCTTTGAGTTGTACGCCAAATTGGAGTGGCTGAATCCGTTCGGCTCGATCAAGGATCGTGCCGCGTCGGCGATGATCACGGACCTTGAAGAGCGCGGCGAACTCAAGCACGGCGAGTCGCGCGAAAGCGGGCGCGGGATCGTGGAGCCGACGAGCGGCAACACGGGGATCAGTCTGGCGGCGATGGCGTCGGCGAAGGGGTTTGCGATGCGTGCGGTTGTGCCGCAGAAGGTGCCGCTGGAGAAGCGGGTACTGCTTCGGATCGCGGGCGCGGATGTGGACGTGATCAACGATCAGATGTGCCCGAGCCCGGGCATGGGCGAAGGATCGATCGGCATTGCGAGGTCGTATGCGAAAGCGCAGAAGGATCATTACGTGATGCCGAACCAGTATGAGAATGAGCTGAACGTGCAGGCGCACGTGAGGACGACCGGCCCTGAAATCTGGAGACAGACGCAGGGGCGGGTGACGCACGCCTTCGTGTCGCTGGGGACAGCGGGGACGGCGATGGGCTTGTCGAAGTTTTTGAAGGCGAAGAATCCGGCGATCAAGATCATCGCCGTGCAGCCGAGCGAAGGGCACGATGTTCCGGGGCTTCGGAACAAGAGTGAACTGCACGTGACCAAGTTGTTTGATGAGAAGCAGATCGATGAAATTCTGGAGATTCCGTTCGAATTGGCGTACACACGGGCGCTCGAACTGTGTCGAACGGAAGGTCTCTTCGCGGGGCCTTCCAGCGGGCTGATTTACGAGGGGGCGCGCCAAGTGCTGCTGCGCGACCCCAAACAGGTGGGAGTGGGGGTGATGATGTTCTGTGATAACGTATTTAAGTATGTGTCGAGCATGGTGAAGCACATTCCGGGTCTTGGGGAAGAGTGAAAGGCGGGAGAGAACGCGGAGCTGCGGAGTTAGCGGAGGTGCGCGGAGAAGCAAAAAGATTCGGCGGCGGCGGTCGGAAGTGGGGTGCTGCGATTGAACTCTTTTTCTGATTCAAGTCTCTCTGCTCTTCTCCGCGAGTCTCCGCCAACTCCGCGTTCTCTCAAATGAAAAACGAAAGGATCACACATGAGCAATTACGCGCATCCCGAAGTACTGGTGGAAGCGGACTGGGCCAAGGCCAACATCGGCAAGCCCGGTATCAAGTTTGTCGAGGTTGATGTTGATACCAAGGCGTACGAGGTCGGCCATATCCCCGGCGCGGTCGGATTCAACTGGCAGACGCAGTTGCAGGACCAGGTCCGGCGCGACATCGTGAGCAAGGAAGAGTTCGAGAGGCTCGCGGGCGCCGCGGGGATCTCGAACGGCGACACGGTGATTCTTTATGGCGACAACAACAATTGGTTCGCGGCGTACGCGTTCTGGCTCTTCAAGCTGTACGGGCACAAGGATGTGCGACTGCTCAACGGCGGTCGCGTGAAGTGGCTGGCGGGCGCGGATCTTCCGTTGACGGCGGACAAGACCGAAGTGAAGCCGACGGCGTACAAGGCGTCGCCCGCCGACGAGACGCTCCGGGCCAAACTCATGGATGTGATCGAGATCGCCAGGAGCTCGGCGGCGGCCCGTCCATCGAATCTGGTCGATGTCCGCTCACCCGACGAATTCAGCGGGAAGGTGATTGCTCCGCCCGGCATGACCGAGACGGCCCAGCGGGGAGGCCACGTTCCGGGCGCCGCGAGTGTGCCATGGGCCAAGGCGGTGAACCAGGATGGCACGTTCAAGCCGCTGGTCGAGTTGAAGCAGTTGTATCTGGAAGAGGCCAAGTTGAACCCTGGCAAGCCCACGGTGGCGTATTGCCGCATCGGAGAGCGGAGCAGCCATACGTGGTTTGTTCTCAAGTACTTACTGGGCCTCAAGGACGTCCGGAATTACGATGGCTCCTGGACCGAATACGGCAGCGTCATCGGGGTTCCGATCGAGCGGTGACGGATTGATGCCAGCGGGGCATCTTTTTGCATGGGATTGCGCAAGGCGGGGTCTGGCGCCGGTCTCTCCGCACAAATATTGACGCGAAGACCGGAATGTGTGGAACCAAAGCCCCGAAAATCGGTAAGTACTTTCGAGACTGTCCTCCTTCGAACGGACCCGGAAGCTTAAGTGCTTCCGGGTCTCATCTTAACGGGGTGGCGCCAAAAGCACAAGCCCAAACCGGGGGTCCCCGTACAAAGCACGTCCATTCGATGGGGTGGAGGGGTCCACCGAGCGTCTGAGCGGGTTTAGGGGGGCGGAAGGGTGGGGGCGGGCACGATGCCCAAGGTGCGGTCGTGATCGGTTATGAACGCGTGGTTGCTCCCGCAGGAGATGGTGTAGAAGCCCCAGCCGTACGTCACGCAGAGGAACGCAATTGCGAGCACGAACTCCATTTCGTGAGCTTCGGCCAGGTGGCCGGGCGTGTCCTCAACGGTGCCCGCGTGGAAGAAATGCCGCCGGATGAGCGAGTACAGAAGCAGGTTCTGGTTGGACGGCCAATGGGCGTAATCGTGCACCACCAGCAACAGCGGCTCGGCGCGGTCGAAGACGGATTTTGAAATCTCGGTGCGGAGGATGGCATTCAGCCTCGCCGGGTTCTCATTCTCAAGATTGCTCCGCTGGTCGGCGGGGAGAAGCCTGAGCGCACCGTCGGAGGGCGGATTGTGCCCCGCCCGCTGAAGCCATTGGTCGCATTGCGCCTGCGTCAGGAATTGCATCGCGTGAGACTATCCGGGATTCCAAAAAGAAAGCCGCCCGCGAGTCTTTCGACTCAAGCGGGCGGTTTGCGGGCCTGAAGTGAGTGCGGGTCGTGCTTCAGGCCCTGGCGCGGGCGGTATTTTGACGCACGGCTCCGAGGGCAAGTTCGTGCGCGATCCGAAAGATCCGGATCGAATCTGCGGCGGGCGTTGTCACGCTTCGCCGCGGTCGTTCAAGGGCCCGCCGGGAATTACACACGCGGCGGGCCACCCCTCCTCAACCCCTCTCCTCCAGCCCAACTCCCACAAACACACCCCCACATCCAAACCCTCACAACTCTCTCCACTCCGGAACAAAGCAAACACCTCTGACCCCAACCGCAGACCCAAACCACGAAACCCAAACGCATCCACGAGAGGTCCGGACTCTTGCGTGCAGGGGCGGTTTTTCCTGCCTGCTGTTGCCCGGACCGAGCCAACTCCATGAACGACCAACGTGCGATCCCAAGGTGCTTGTCTCTCTCCACCGGCGGGCCATGAACGGGATCGCGAAGAACAACCTTGGAGCGTGCGTTGTCACGCACCTCCAAGAAACACAGACCGAGCAGGTCTACTTGGAACCACTTTGTTCTTGCGGAAAGCGGGTGGATTTATTTGTTCCCACGAGCGCCCGCAAGGCGTTGAAAACGTGTTGAGTGTGAAAGAAAAGAAGTCGTTGTAGAGTTTCGAAACCGTCGTATCCGAGGACCGGTTGGGGAGCGGCGGGGAGGACGCTCCAGACTCTTTTCGTTTCGGCGGCGGTTCGCGTCGGTTCCGTAAAATCGCTGCTGCGTCGTGCGTGCGGGGCGTTTTCACGCTCGAAGCGGCGCCCGCCAAAAGCAAAAATTTCTTGCTACCACCGATAAATAGCTGCAATGGAATCGCAATTCTGCGTTGCGAAAGCACGCCGCCGGAGCGTGTAGAGCGGCGCTTGCGAGGGGCAGTTGATACGAAACGGAAGCACGGCGGCGCCCAGCCCGCGCGAGATGCACAGCACGGTGTCGCGCAGCCGGAACACGCCGGAGGCCAGATTTCCCGGCATATCGCAACTTGTGTGCAAGAGCCACGAGGCGTGCGTTCGCACCTGGCCTCCGTGGGTGTGGCCGCTGAGCACGATGGGGATGCGGAGTTCTGCCGCGGCGAAGATCTCGGACGGATAGTGAACGAGCGCGACGGTGAAGGAGTTGTCGGACGGATCGATGGAGTCGAGAAGATTTTCTGGAAAACCGGAGCCGACGATGCGGAGGTGAGAATTGCCGCGGCCCAGGTCGATCGGTATTTTGACCGAATCGTTCGAAAGCCAGCGCAGGCCGGGGATCTGCTTGGCGCCGTCGATGAAGCGGGGGGTGTCGTGATTGCCCCGGACGGCGAAGGCGCCGAAGCGGTTGCGCCAGACTCGGGCGAGTTGGTCGAGGGCCTGGAGCGCGGCGGGTTCATCGCCGGGGCTGGTCATGAAGTCGCCGGTGAGAACGATGAGGTCGGCCTGGGTGCGGGCCAGCGCATCGAGCAGGCGGTGGTGGTGGGTGGGCTGCGGGTAGAGGCGTTCGATATGCGAATCGGAGAGGTGGAGAATGCGGAGGCCATCGAGTTCGGCAGGAACCGCCGGATGGCAGAGGTCGAAGGGTTCGATAGGGCCGGGCGGGCGCGGAGCACGGAAAGGCCATTCCGGGCGGTGGCCAAGGGCGATGTGCGGGGATGTTCCGGCGTCGGCCGGCGCGGGTGCCATGGGGGAAGTATCATCTAAGCCCGGCCGGTCCGCCACTGGCGGGTCCGACGGGTCTTCAGGAGTCTCGCGCATGGCCAAGATGTTCTACTCGCTCGACGAAGCCGCCCAGAAGTTGAAGGTCTCGCCGGAAGATGTGAAGGAGATGGCGGACAAGCGGCAGCTCGAGGTCTTCCGCGATCGCGACCGCCTGATGTTCAAGGTGGAGCAGGTGGATCTGCTGGCGGGCGGCAAGTCGGGCGGCGATGATGAGATCATTCCGCTTTCGGACAGCAGTTCGGAACTGGAGCCGATCGGCCTGGCGAGCAGCGGCTCGGGCGCTTCGATGGGAAGCGGGCTGAACATGGGTTCGGGCTCGCCTTCCGGCGACAGCCCGAAGGAGCAGACGGGCATCAGTATCTTTGATGCAGACGCGACGGATGATTCGGATCCGTCGGCAGTGACGCGCGTGACCAGTGCGCCGCTTCAGGGGCTCGCGGCGACTTCCGCGGGCGATTCGTCGGCGGGTTCGGGAATCATGGATCTTGGCGGCGGCACCGGCTTTGGTCAGGGTCTTGCGGAAGATGCGTTCGGCGTGACGTCGAACGCGGGTTCGGGCTCGGTCGATGCCGAAGGCAGCAACGTTGGAGCGGGCGCGGCCGAGGGCGGCGCCTTGTTCGAAGGCGGCGGTGGCGAGGCGGCGCCGGTTGGTGCCGGCATGGTTCCGATGGCGGCGATGGTTGCCGCGGAGCCGTATGACGGATTGTGGTCGGGCGTGCTTGGGGGCGTGGCGTTCGGGGCGATCGTGACGCTTTTGATGAGCATGTTTGCCGTGGTGCTGGTGTTGAGCGGCTCTGGAACGAACTTCCTGGAGCAACTGGGCCAGAACCTGTGGATGGTGATCGGCGGCTTGGCCGGCTTGACAGTGATCGCGGGCGTGATCGGGATGGTCATCGGCAAGCGAAGCTGAATTGAGGCATTCGGTACAGCAAGCGGTGCGGGCGATTGCTTGCGCTTTGTATGCGTGGCTCTGTGACGAATCTGCACTCAGACCGCTTCGGTAGCCGGCCTTGCAGCGTGCATCAGGGGCAGAGCAGTTCGTTGTACGCCGGAGCGAAGAGGGTGAAGTCGAGATCGTCGACGAACCCGTCGTCGTTCAGATCGGCGGGGCAGCCGGCGGGCATGTTGGGATCGGAGCAATCGAGCAGGTCGTAGGCGGGTGCGAAGATCGAGAAGTCGAGGTCGTCGACGAAGCCGTCGTTGTTGAGGTCGCCGATGCAGGTTGCCGCGACATCGGCCGTGAACGAGAACGACGCGGTGGCGGATGCGGACGCGGGGGCCCCGGTCCACGTGAGAAGGCTGTTCGCGGCGCAAGAAACGGTGAGTTTGTATTGCGAGTTCTGGCTGACGCCGGTCTGGAAGTCAATCGATCCACTGGTGGACTTGGTGAAAAGGACGGCGGCGCCGAGTTTTAGTTCGGCGAGCAGGGTGGATTTTCCAGCGGTGCCGGCGAGTTGGCCGGTGAGGTGGATGGTGCCGCTGGCGTCGGGCATGAAGACGACTTCGAAACGCGACGTGCCGGAGCCGGCGAAGACGAGCGGCGAGGAGGAAAAGGTCGCGGAGTTGGCGGTGACCGAGCCGTTGCCCGACATCTGAACGGCGTTCATTTGAGAATCGTGCATCGCGACCGAGGAGCAGCTTCCGTCGGCCATGGTGGTGGCAACCTGAGCGGTGTCGTTGAACGGCGCAAAGGCGACTGGGGGCGTGCGGGCCTGATTGAGTCCGAAGGAGTTCACAGCCTGCACGAAACGGTTGTCGGTGGTGTAGGTCACACCCGCGGAGGCGGGCAGCGCGAGAGGTAGAACACACAGCGCGAGCAGCGAGCGTCTCATGGTCCAATCCCTTTGCAGGCCGGCATGCTCAGTTTACCGCATCGTTCGAAAGAGGCCGAAGGAAAAGCGGTGTGTTCGCGGAACATTCTCGGACAGGCCCAAAGGAAGCCGGGGCGGAGTGGTGGTGGGGATGGGTGCGGGATAGGCCGGATAACCGCGGGGCGTTGGTGCGTGCTTGGAGCGGACGCAACGGGCCTTCCTCCCCCGGCCCTTCTCTCGCGAAAGGGCTTGGGAAACAGACTATCAGGCGGGCGGCGTTTCGGCCGGATCGGCACGCATGAAGAGCGCGGCACCCTTGGCGATGCGCTGGCCCGGCTTGATGGCGTGTGGGCCGTTGAAGGCGCAGAGTTCCTGGAGAGGAGTGCCCGGGGCGGGTACGCAGTTCCACGCCTGCCAGAGTTCGGCCATTTTCTGGGGCATCGCGGGGGAGAGCATGATCGAGGCGATGCGGATGGATTCGGCGCAGCACGCGAGGATATTGGCGACTTCCTGCCCGTTGGCCTGCATGTCCTTGGCGAGGGTGAAGGGCTTTGTCTCGCTGATGAGGTCGTCAACGTCTTTGATGAGCGAGGATGCGGCCTCGAAAGCGGCGGCGAGATCGAGCGACTGGGCGGCTTCGAGGTAGCGGGGAACAGCATCGGCGGAGGTCGTTTCCCAGCGCCGGTCGATCCAGGTGGATTGGAACTCGGGCACTTTTCCTTCGAAGTACTTCTCGATCATGTTCGAAACGCGGCTGGCGCAGTTGCCGATGCCGTTGGCCAGGTCGGCGTTGTAGACCTCCACGAATTTGGCGTGCGAGAAGTCGGCGTCGGTCGCGCCCTGCGGGCCCTGGGTGACGAGGTACCAGCGGAGCGCGTCAAGGCTGTATTTTTGTGCGTAGGCCTTGAGCACCTCGATGGTGACGAAGTTGCCCAGGCTCTTGCTCATCTTGCGTCCGTCACGCACCCAATAGGCGTGGCTATAGACCGTGGCGGGTAGTGCGCGCCCCAGGGCCATGAGCAGCGCGGGCCAGATCACGGCGTGGAACCACAGGATGTCCTTGGCGATGAAGTGAACGGCGGGGGGCCAGAATTGCTTTCGCTCGGGCGTATCCACCACGCTGAGGTAATTAAAGAGCGCATCGATCCAGACGTAGATGCGGTGCGTGGGGTCGTCGGGCATTTTGATGCCCCACTGGCTGGTCGGATCAGCGGTGACGGCGCGGCTGATCGGTATGTCCTGCAATCCGCCCCGCAGGCGACCGAGCACTTCGTTGCGGCGCGCTTCGGGAAGGACGAAAGTCGGGTTCTTGTCGAAGTGGGCTTTGAGTTTGTCCTGATACGCCGAGAGTTTGAAGAAGTAGTTTTTCTCCACCTTTTTGACGAGCGGCTTGCCGGTGACGGGGCTGACGAAATTCGCTTCCTTCGCGGCGGTCTCGGTCAGGTACTCCTCCTGCGACTCATCAAACCAGCCGACGTAGTCGCCGAGATAAATATCACCCTTCTTCTGGAGTTCGCGGATGTACGCAAGGACCTTGGAGGTGTGCCGGTCTTCGGTGGTGCGGATGAAATCGTCGTTGGAGCAGTTCATGAAGGCGAAGGCCTTCTTGAACTCGGCGGCGTTCTGGTCGGCCCATTGGATCGGGGTGACGCTGTGCGCAGCGGCGGAGGTGACGACTTTGTCGGCGTGCTCGTCGGTGCCGGTGAGGAAAAACACATCTGGCGTTCGGCCGGTGTCGGTGTCAGTGGAGCCCTTCAGCAGCCGATAAAAGCGTGCTGTGACGTCGGCGAGGAGCGTGGTGTAGCAATGGCCGATGTGGGGACGGTCGTTGACGTAGTAGATGGGGGTGGTGATGTAAGTCTGAGCACGTTCGGGCATGCAAGCAGGGTAGGAAAGAAGGCGAACATCAGGGCGCGCATTCGAGCTGGTCGTATGGTGTGATGAAGGCCTGGAAGTCGAGGTCGTCGACGAGGCCATCTCGGTTGAGATCCGCCGGGCAGCCGCCGGGCATCGACGAGTCGGAACAGATCAGAAGGTTGTAGCCTTCCACGAAAGTAAGGAAATCGGCATCTTCGACCATGCCGTCGCCGTTGAAGTCACCGGCGCAGGCCCCGACAGTGAGGTGGATCGATGCCGAGACGGACTGGCCGCATTCATCCGTTGCGGAGGCAGAATACTGGCCCGCGTGAGCCATGGTCGCTTGACTGATCGTCAGAGTGGTCGACGCTGAACCACTTACCGGGCCGATGTCGCTCAACGGCAGGCCGTTCTTGTGCCATTGCACGAGCGGCGAACCTTCGCTGGTGACGACGGACGAGAGGGAGATACTTTCGCCCTGCCTTCCATACCAAGTCGGAGTGCTCACAGAAATCGTCGGCTTCGAAGCGCGGAGCAACTCACTGATCATTCCGTATCCGCCTGTCGAAAAGGTGCCGACGATTGTTTGACGACTGAGGTCATAGGCGACGCCACCCGGATTGGAATACTGATCGGAGCCCCGCAGACTCATAAGGGTCCAGACCCCGCCGATGAGTTCGTGAGGAAGCACATACGAGCCGCCCCCGGAAGTCATGAGGACCAGCTTCTGGACTCGGGGGTCAAAGACGAGCGCCGCGGAATTCATGTATCCCGGGAAATAGGTTGGCGAGATCTGCCAAGCGTTGTTCTTGAACACCGCGATCGCGCCATCGCTGTTGAGCGCAACGACCCCTCCCCGGGAAGGGTCATAACAGGTTGCGTATGGGTACCAGTTGAGAGGCAGGTTTGCGCGTTTGTCCCAAACCGACCCGTTCCAATCCCATGTCTCGCGTGCGTAATCGGCCGTGCCAGATCGACCGCCGATCAGCACGGAAACGCCGCGTACCACGTCGTACGCGAAAAAAGCTCCGTGGCGCGGCGCGGGCTTGAGCGCACCTTGTTGGCGGTCGTACCAGGCGGAACCATCCCACTCCCAAAGCTCGGAGAAATAGCCCTGCGATCCGGTTGTTTGGCGCCCCCCGAAAAGAACGACGCGCTGACGCATCGAATCGAACGTGATGGCGTAAGCAGAACGCGGCTTCGTCGGGCCGGTGTTAGAAAGTGCGCTCCAGGTTCCGTTCCAACCCCAAAGCTGCGGCGGCGTTGAAACATCAAGCACAACCGATTTGTTCCGGACGGAGTCAAACGCCAGGGGCGCCGCGCATCGGGCTGCAATGGCGGAGGAACTTTCTCTTCGCACCACGCCCGTGCGCAGGCAGGGATAAGGCAGTGGCTCAAGTACGGCCGCCCGGGTGCGGGAGTTGTAGATGTCGCTGATCGAGAACTGGAAGTTGCTGGTGCGGTAGTTTCCAGCGATCAGTCCCACGTAATCCACCACTTGGCCGCCGGCATCGGGTTCCAATTCAAATTCGTCGTTCACGATTCGATAATCACGATCGAGCTTGATGACGTAGTCTCCATTGACCTGGCCGGCGTAGGAGCCTCCGTCGGGTACATTTCCCCGGCCTTCGTCGTTCTGCTCCATCACCTGAGCCCCGAAAGGCTGACCGAAATAGATGTTGTCTTCGGCGAAAAGTTCCAGCTTTGTCGTTACGAGCACGGAAGCAGCTGCGAAACCACCGCCGGTTGACCCGCCTCCCGATTTGCGGAGCAACGGGAAAGCGGTGGCTCCAAACTCCGTAGGTGGTTGAGATAACAACGTGAAAGAAGACGAGCCATTGATATTTGCGGCGACCATTGTCGGCCCGTCTGTGGCGACGGGGATGTCCGGCGAGTACTCAACGATGTAGCCGACCGCCGTGTCGCCATCCCAGGCGTCGTACCACGCCAGACCGGTCGGATTCAGCATCAAATACGCGCGCTGAGAATTAAGATTGTTGGGTTGACCCGGGTGAAATGCGGTAAAGCCCCAAGTCTCGCCAGTGACCCACCGCCAGCCATTGAGTTCGCTTCCCCAGAAACCGCCGAGCCAGATGCCGACGATCGAACCGAAATTGGCGTTGACGAACGATTGCTCGGCGGGGCATGTGATCGTCGCCAGGTGGCCGGTGAGTCCGGCGTGCGAGCGGGCTTTGGATGCGTAGTTCGCCGCGGGCCATTGAATACCCGCTTGGAGCACCCGCTCGTAGTAGTGTCCATTCTCCGGGTTGAACACGACTTGTGCCCGCGCGTCGATTGCGAGAATCGCCGATAGTGCCCCTCCTCGCACGATAGATGAAAACCGCCGCGCCGCCCGAAGCTCCCCGCTTGCGATTAGAGACCTCATGTTGAACCCCCTGTTGAACCTGTCACTGCAAGATACAGCGAAAACCGGTGCGCGAGAATGAATAGCCCGATAAGAAAGGTGAACCAAGCTGGAAATGTTTGGCAAATGTATGGCACTATCGAACCTCCGTTCCAAACGGGCGGTATTGTGGAGTAGAGGAGTTTGAACATGAAACATCGCGCCCTTATCGCCTTACTCAGCCTCGCCGGCATGGCCGCTTCCGCGCACGCGCAGAACGCGCTCGGCGACGGGCGCGGCTTGCAGCGGAACACCAACAAGTACGATTCGAGCCTCGGGCCGGTGAACCGGGGGTTTGATGTGCAGGGTGCGCGGATGCGCGACGCGATCGTGTTCGGGCGGGCGCCGGGCGGGTTGACGACGCGTGTGAGCAGTCTTCCCGACTCCAGCCAGTTCATGGGCGCCCTGGGGACCGACACGCTCTACAACTTCCGGCGGGATTCGTACCTGTCGGGGTTGGCGGGCCAGGGGATCCGCTCGACCGATGCGCTGCAGTATCAGTTCGCGTTGACCACCGGCGGCGCAGTGGCGAGGCCGGGGCAGTTTGACGGCACCCTCGCAGTGGGACGCTTCGGCGGCGCGAGCGGCGCTTCGGTGACGGAGAGTGCGGCGCTCACGCGTCCACTGGCGCGCGACTACGCATCGGCGTGGCGAACGGATGATGCGAACACCGGCGGCGCGCTGCGATCTACTTCGTCGTTTGTCACTTCGAGCATGCTCCGCCCCTCGATCGTGGGAGAGCGGATGGATGATCAGGGCAATGCCCGTTCGGTGGCGGCCTCGCCGCTCTTGGGGCTGCAGACGCTCGATCGCAACGTGAGTTCGCCTCTGAATGTTTCGGCCTCGCCCACGCGTGCCGCGGCACCGGAGTCGGCGTTGATCGATCCGCGCTCGGCAGCGCCGGGCGGGCCAGTTGCGGTCCCGAATGCGGCAAGGCCGGACACGTCAACGACGTCGGCCGACGATCAGATTCTTCGGCTTTCCGAATGGGGCAATCAGCGTGGCGGTGCAACCAAGGCACCAAGGACAGAGCGGAGCGTAGACGACACCCGCGGCACGCCCGGCGCCGCGGATGGAAAAGATTCGTCGAACGGAGCGAATGGCGATGCTTCGAGCGGACCGGGTGCGGTCTCGATCGATGCGGACGGCAAGGCCAGCGCGATGCCGAAGTGGATGATGGACATTGAAAAACTGCGGTCGAACCTGACCAAGCCGGATGCCGCGACGAGATCAAGTGCGGGCGCTGCCCCGGGCCAGCCGGAAACGCCGGGGATGCCGAAGCCGCCCCCGGGGATGCGATTCGACGCGGCGGGCAAGATCGTGCCGCTGGTTGACAGCGGCACGATGGACATGATCCGTGATGCCGGCGTTTCGGGTGCGCGCTTCATCAAGCCGTATAAAGACGATCGCGACCCGTTCGTGAACGAGATGGTGCAGGGCGAGAAACTGTTCGCGAGGAGCCAATTCTTCAACGCGGAAGAGAAGTTTGCCCGGGCTCTTTCGATGAAGCCGAGCGACGTGAGCGCGTTCACGGCGCGGATGCACGCGCAGTTGGCGGGCGGGATGTACGCTTCGGCGGCGACGAATCTTCAGCAGCTGATGACGAACCATCCGGAGATGGCGTCGGTGCGATACGCGCGAGACCTGCTGCCTGATGACGAGCGGGTGCAGCTTCTCGCGAAAGACCTTGATGCGAGGATGACGACCAACCCGCGCATGCTGGGTGCGACGGGCCTGAAGACGGTGCGCGATGCGGGGCTGCTCCGCGCGTACCTGGGGTTCCAGCTCGGCGATCGGAACGCGGTCGAGCGCGGGATCAACATGATGCTGACATCATTCGACGGACGCGATACGCCGACGCTCAATGAGCAGTCGCTGGCGGTGTTCCTGCGGGGCGTGTGGCTCGGACCCGCGGCGGATGTGCCGCCGAATGCTCCTGAGGCGGCGCCCGCTCCAGAACCAGCACGGGCACCGGTTCCGCTGACCGAGCCTGCGAAGGATCCGGCGAAGTAGAGGATTGCTAGGCACTAGGCACTGGGTACTGGGCCCTGGTACTGGCTGGGCATTCGGCACCAGCAAGCAGCAATCAAGGCTTCCGGCTGACTTCGACCTTGCCGCCCGGCGCGTCTTTGATGGCGAAGCCCATCGCGAGCAGTTCGTCGCGGATCTGATCGGATTTTTTGAAATCCTTCGCGGCGCGGGCGGCGCGCCGATCTTCGAGTTTGGCGACTACGGCGGGGTCGGGCGCGAGGCCCCCGACGAAGATGCCGATGTCGGAAGTTGTTGAAGTGGGGCGGGCGAGCGAGAGCACGCCAAGCACATTGTCGAAGGTGCGCATGGCGGCGATGTCGCCGCTCGAGGGTCGCTCGAGCCTGGATGACCAGGTGTTGAGAGCCGCGATCGCGCCGGCGATGTTGAGGTCATCGTGCAGAGATGAAGCGAAAGAGGCGAGCGCTTCGCGGGTTGCGGGCGAGGGGTCGCCGTGTGCGATGGTGAGATCGCCCAGACGTCGCCAGCGGTCGATCATGCGCTGGCTGTCGGTCAGGCCCTGCATGGTGAAATTGGCGTTGGAGCGGTAGTGGGTTTTAATGAGTTCGAGCCGGAGCGCGCCGGGCTCGATACCTTTGGCGAAGAGATCGCGCGCCGTAAAGAAGTTGCCCTTGCTCTTGCTCATCTTGCCCCCCTCGACCATGAGGAAGCGGGGGTGGAACCACATCGAGGCGTAGGGGGCGCCGTTGGGATCGGCATTGAAAGCGCAGCAGGATTGCGCCAGTTCGCACTCGTGGTGGGGGAAGATGTTGTCTTCGCCCCCGGAATGCAGGTCGATGATCGGTGAGCCGTTGGGGAACTCGGCGTTCGTGAGTGAAGAGCTTGCGGTGCGGGCGAGCCGCTCGAAGGACATGACCGAGCACTCGATGTGCCAGCCGGGGTACCCCGGTCCCCATGGACTTTCCCACTTCATGATGTGGCGCGGGTCTTCTTTCCAGAGAAGGAAATCGGCGGGGTGTTCTTTCTGCGATTGGTTTGCCGCGGCGATGCGCCCGCCTTCTCCCTCTTTGAGTTTGTCGAGCGTGTTGCCGCTGAGTTTGCCGTAGGAGGCGAAACTCTTGACGCGGAAGTACACGACGCGCGAGCCCGGCGCACCAACGGCGTAAGCGTGGCCCTTGGCGATGAGGCGCTCCACCAGAGCGATCATGCCGGTCACGTTGTCGGTGGCGCGGGGCATGAGCGTGGGGTCGTTGTCGGCCTCGATCGCGAGTTTGAGGCCAAGCGCCTTGGCATCTTCGCGGAAGCGGCCCTCATAAAAGCGGGCGACCTGGAAGGGGTCGCTCGGATCGACCGAGACACCCGCTGGGATCTTGCCGGATTTCTTGGCCTCGGTCAGTCGCTTGGCGGCCTGCTCCATCTTGTCCTCGCCGGCGCCGTCGGCGTTATCGTCGTCGGTCATGTGGCCGACGTCGGTGATGTTCATGACGTGGGTGACGGTGCGCGGGCCTTTGTGGGAGCCCCCTTTTGCGTCCGCGAGTTCGCAGAGCGGCGACTCGATCCATCGCCGGAGCAGGTCGGCGGCGAGGAAGGAGCGGAAGTTTCCGATGTGGGCGTCGTCGTAGACGGTGGGGCCGCAGGAGTAGAAGGTGATCCGATCCGGGTGGGCGGGAACGAACGGTTCCAGTTGCTTGGAGAGGGTGTTGTAAAGCCGGAGCTGCATGCGGGGCAGATGGTACGACTCCAGCGCCGCCTTTTCGGCGGGTTGGGATCGGATCGGGTCGCCGAAGCCTCAGAAAAAGATGGCATTTGGGTGCTCGTCGAGAGGCTCGGTCGTGGTAGGCTGGGCCGTAATCCGGGGAGATACACCATGCGAATGCGAAATGTCACTTTGTTCGGAGTGGTAGCGGCCTGCGTTGCTTCACAGGCGATGGCGCAGATTTCGTATACATCGCAGGTGCGAAAGGTGATGGCGACCGGGCCCGGAGGTGGCGTGCCGCAGTCGGCGCAGGCGCCGGACTTCGGCGATTTCGACAAGACCGTCACATCTCCCGGTGTCGCGAACGGCGGTAGCTCGACCGCCTATCTGAGTTCCAGCCTGGGGTCGCTTGCGCTGAGGGCGTACGGATCGGCGTCGATCAGTCCCAACGGACTCTCGCAGTTCGGGACCGCGAGCTCGAGCGCGACGATCTCGTTCAAGACTTCAACCAACTGCACATTCGAGATGATCGGCGGAAATACCGCGGCAACGGTGACGCTGGTGGGACCGGGAGTGAACATCGTTCACTCGACCACTGTTCCATTGTGGAACAATCTGGGAACGTTCCAAGCCAACCAAACATACACGCTGACAGCGACTTGCGCCCCGACCAGCGCGCCGACATCGCAGAGCGGGTCGTTTCTCGTCGATCTCTACATCCGCGACATTACTCCGGCCGCGCAGGGAGGGGCGTTTACGTATCAGGGCGTGCTGCGCTCCAGCGGGGGCCAGTTCATCAATTCCGCGACCGACCTGAAGTTCAGCCTGTTTCCTGCGAGTGCGGGGGGACTGCAAATCGGGCCGACGCTTGCGAAGAACAATGTCGCCGTCCAGGGTGGTGTTTTCACGACTTCGCTCGATTTCGGCGCGACCTTTGACGGCGGGGAGCGATGGATGGAGATCGAGGTGAGTAACCCCGCGGGGGCCGGCGTCTTCACGACGATTCCTCAGCGTGTGAAGTTGGATTCGACCCCGTACGCGTCGTACGCGCTTTCGGCAAAGACGGCGCCGTGGTCTGGACTGACGGGCGTACCCGCCAATGTCTCCGGTGCCTTTTCTCCGTGGACGAGCGTGGGCGGAGGTATCAACACCACCAACAACGTCTCGATCGGAACGCCGGCGTTTTCCCCGGCGGATCAGCTACACCTCATGTCCGCCGCCTCGAACCGGTTGACCGTTCAATCGACGGGAACTGGCTCTGCGGGAATCCGCACCAAGACCGCGGGCCGGGAGTATTACGTTGGCAACGACAACAACGATCAATGGGAGCTGTTTGACAACACCGCGGCCGCCTACCGGCTTCGCGTGATGCCGGGCGGAAACGTGGGGATCGGCGCCGCCGTTCCCGAATTGAAACTGAGCGTGGATGGGGGCATTCAGCTCACGACTGGTAACTATCTCGCGTTCGGGACGGTGGGCAACGGAACGGGAACGGCAGAGAACACGGACCTCGTTGCCTTTTCCCGCACAAACCTTGCCAGCGGCGGATCGAACTCCACCGAACTTCGCCTGATCATCGGCGACGACAACGTGGCCGGCCCGAGCCAGGACTACTTCACCATCGGGACGATCCCGGGCGGAGTTTGGAATCCGACGATCAGTTTCCGATCGGACGGCGTGGCGGCCAAGCCGGGCGGCGGATCGTGGGCGAACATTTCCGATCCCCGAACCAAACACGACGTGGCGCCGTTGCACGGCACGCTCGATCGGCTCCTCAGCCTCCGCGGCTACCAGTACTTCTACAACGACGACGAGATCAGAAAAGGGCGAGCGTTGCCCGGCGTCCAGATTGGCCTGATGGCCGACGAGGTCGAGCGCGTCTTCCCCGACTGGGTCACGCGCGACCGCGATGGCATGCGCATGGTCACCGAACGGAGCACCACGGCGCTGATGGTCGAGGCGCTGCGCGATCTTCGCACCGAAAAGGACGCGCAGGTCGAGTCGCTCCGCAAGGAGAACGAACTGCTGAAGGCGAGGCTCGAACGCATCGAGAAGATGCTGGCTCCGGCCGGAGCGGAGCACTGAGCCGTCGTTACGCCGGCGGCGGAGAAGGCGGCTTGGTTTCGACGGCGTTGCCCGGCGCGGGCGGGACGCTTTCCGGCGCGGGCTCGGGCTTGTCGGCCGCGGGCTTGGCTGGGGCCGGGACATCGACCTGCTCACGCAGGCCCTTGGCGCGCGTGATGAGCCCCTCCTCGAACTGCTGCTTGGGCTCGGTCTTTTCGAGCGAGGGCTCGAGTTTGAAGTGCCACTTCACAACGGTCTCATAAGGGAACGGGGCGCTTGCGAGGTCGAGCGGTGGACGTTCGTAGATGGGTGTCCACGCTGTCGCCTTGGTTCGGATGGGTTCAAACCCATCCTTGCGGACCTGTACGTCGTAGTCGCCGTAGTAGGTGAATTCGGTCTGAAGCGGCGTGCGGCCGACCGGGACGTCGTTGATCGTGACCAGAGCACCGGTGGGCTCGCTCGTGACCTGAATGACTCTCTGGGAGCAGCCTGCCAGGAGTGCCAACGGCGCGGCGGCGAACGCGACGGCGAGTACCCTGGGGCCGATCGCGCCGGCGTTCACAGGTTTTCCTCCTGCAATCCCACGGGCTCGCGCCGTGGGCGGCGCTCCGGGACGTCGTCGAACTCATCGCCCCGGAAGAGCGAGCCGAGATAGGCGCGTCGGACCATTTCGTCGTTGATGAGTTGGCGGGGCGTGCCCTCGGCGAGTTCTCTGCCGCTGTCGAGGATGTAGGCTCGATCGCAGACGCGGAGCGTCTGCTGGACGTTGTGATCGGTGATGAGAAAGGCGATGCCCTCGTTGCCCGGCCCGTGATCGTGGGCGAGGTGGCGGATTTCGTTCTGCAAGTCCTCGACGGCGATCGGGTCGACGCCGCTGAAGGGTTCATCGAGCAGGATGAGTTTTGGGTTGGTGACCAGAGCGCGGGCGATCTCGAGTTTGCGGCGTTCGCCTCCGGAGCAGGTGCGGGCGAGCTGGCGGGCTTTGTGAGTAAGGCCGAAGCGCTCAAGAAGTTCGGCGGCCTTTTTCTTGCGCTGCGACCGCGGGATGGCGGTTGTCTCGAGGATGGCGAGCAGGTTCTGCTCGCAGGTGAGACGCTGGAAGATCGATGGCTCCTGGCTCAGGTAGCCCATGCCCAGCCGGGCCCGCTTGTACATGGGGAGGGTGGTGATGTCGCGTCCGTCGAAGTAGACGCGGCCGTCGCCCGCGCCGCCCGAGATGGCGGGGTCGGCATCGATCATGCCGATCGTCATGCGGAAACTGGTGGTCTTGCCCGCGCCGTTGCGACCGAGCAGGCCGACGATTTCGCCCCGCTCGATGTGGAACGACATGTCGTCCACGACGACGCGGCCGGCGTAGGTCTTATGGAGCTTGACGCATTGCAGGAGTGGCACGAGGACGCGATTGTACACGTGGGGAGATAGGGGAATCGGATTGCCGGGTCCGTGCCGGCCGGCTCGAGGGACAAAAAGACCCGCGGCCCGCACGGAGTATCCCGGGCGGGCCACGGTTTGGGGTGGGGCGTGATTGAGTACGGCTACGGGCAGAGGAGCCGGTCGTACGCGGCAGCAAACATGATGAAGTCGGCATCGTCCACAACGAAATCGCCGTTCATGTCAGCGGGACAACCGGTGGCCATGGAGGGATCATCGCAGACGAGCAGGTCGTACGCATCGGCGAAGTCCACGAAATCGGAGTCCTCGACGACCGAATCGCAATTGAAATCGGCGGCGCAAACCGAGATGTGTGCGGTCGCACTGGAAGATTCGCCGCAGGTATTGGAGACGCGAGCCGCAAAGGAAAGAACGTTCGAGCCGGTGCCGACGTGGATGTTGACGATGTAAAGCACCGGCGAATCCGAACCCCAGACCTCGTAGGACTGGCCGCTGTCCGGGTCGGTGAAGACGCCGTCGACGAGGTCGCCGCAGGAGAGGCCGTTGGCATCAACGCATTGCCATTGGTAAGTAAACGGTCCAGCGCCGGTCGCGCTCGTGGCGAGGATGGACCCGGCGGGGCAAGTCGAATTCGACACGGGCTGATCGGCGATCGCGGGGCACGAGTTGGTCCACGGGGGCGTGATGTTGTGCCCGGTAATGAACACGAGTGCGGAGTCGGAAACGATCGAGCCGCAAGAGTTGGAGATGCGGACGGAATAGAAGCCCTCGGTGGCGGCGGAGAGCGAGTCGATGGAGAGTTCGTCGCCGTTGACGCCGCTGAAGCCGTTGCCGTTGGTGAGTTCCTGTCCTTCTTTCAGCCACTGATAAGAAAGAGTGAGGTCGTTTCC
Source organism: Phycisphaeraceae bacterium (assembly GCA_019636565.1). GTDB lineage: Bacteria > Planctomycetota > Phycisphaerae > Phycisphaerales > UBA1924 > JAFEBO01. Next base: position 59,645 of record JAHBXG010000014.1, on the reverse strand, counting down.
GTCGGCGTTCACGCGCAGGTCAACGGATTGACCGGCCGCGGCATCGGTGTTGGACGGTTGAGACAGGATGACCGGCTCATACCAGTTGCAAGATCCTTCCGGGCTCGCGATGGTTGCGGTCATCACATTCCCGAGCGGGGCTCCGATTTCGTGCCAATTCCCGAACGGACCACCGGCGGAAAGATCCTGGAAGTATTCAGCGGCGAAGACGAAGCTCTGGTTGTCTTCTGCTTCGAGCAGGTCGGATGAATAAGCGATTGTGGCACCGGGCCCGAGGAGGACGGGGCCGGGATCGAGCGCGATGGCGGTCGTGACCACCGGGTCGGTGGGCATGAGCGCCTCGAGGGTGACGGCGCCGGTGAATAGCTGGGCGCTGCGCTTGATCCAGATCCACTGTACGGGATCGTTATTCACGACTGTGAGCTCGATGTTTCCGACGGCCCCGCCGTAACCCATGTCGGCGGCAATCGTGGGCATGACGGGCTGGGTGGCAGGCGTCGTTCCGCCGCCGGGGGTCGGGACTTGCCCGTTCACGGTTGCGGGCAGGCCGTTCTTCATCCAGCGCACGCGGATCGGTGTCGCGGCGCTGAGTTGCCGGAGCGAAATACCGAAGTGCTCGACGGAATTGACGGCGGTCGGGTGCTGGGGAGAGCGGTAGTCGATGATGGTAAAGGTTCCGTCTGGCGAAAGTGTGACGGTGGGAGAGCCGTAATTCGAGTTCCTGTAGGTATGGACAACATCTTCCGGGTGGATCCCCTCGACCTCAATTTCGAACTCGTCGCAGTCTTCATCGCAATGGTTGTGACAATCGAAATTCGACAGGCCGCCGGTGATCGAGTAGCCGGTCTGGGCTGCGGCAAGACCGACAATGGCGAACGGCGCCAGGCAAAGCAGGACTCGAGCGTTCATCAGGGCCCTTTCCCTGCTCCGTTTCAACAAATCCGTGCATTGCAAAACATCCGCACGCGTTAGAGCAGCACGGAGCGATAATCGCAGGGTTGGTTGCGGATCCGCAACCGGGCTTTTTCCTCATTGCACGTCCGTATCCGCGCGATATTTCCCTACACGCCACGTCCATTGCGGGGAAATGCCCGGCAAATTTACTGCGGCTCGATGGAGACGGGCAACTCCTGCCTCGCTATCGGCCTTCCGATTCATTCAGAAGGCCGGCCGAAACGGCGATGCGCATGAGGTCGGCGCGATCCTTCAGGCCGAGTTTTTGCATCAGTCGTGCGCGGTAGGAATCGACGGTCTTGACGCTCAACCCGGCCCGGTCGGCAATCTGCTGGGAGGTGTATCCCTTGGCGACCTCGGCGAGCACTTCGCGCTCGCGAACACTGAGGGATTCAATCGGCGTGGCGCCCCGCTCGCCGGGCTTGGCTGTCGAGAGAACACTCTGGAGCGAGCCGGTGCTGTGCACGTCGATGAAGACGCCGCCCTTGGCGACGGTGCGGATGGCGCTGATCAGTTCGGAATCGGCGGTGCTCTTCACGAGATAGCCGGCGGCACCCATGGCGATGGCGCTACGGACGTAGGCGGGGTCATCGTGCATTGTGAGCACGAGCACCTTCGCCGCGGGCGACGCGTCGAGCAAGCGGCGAACGCCGGTGATTCCGGAGCCTCCGGGCATGGAGAGATCGAGCGTGATCACATCGGGCCTCGCGCTCGGCGCGACTTCAATGGCCTGTTGGAGCGTACCGGCTTCACCAACAACTTTGATGTCCGGCTGGCTCTCGATGAGCAGTTTGAGGCCGCTTCGAAGCAGCGTGTGATCGTCGACCAGGAGCACGCCGATCTGGTTCATGGAAGCGATCCTGAAAGTGGAAGGACAACACGGACGGCGGTCCCTTTGCCGCGTACCGATTCGATATCGTAACGGCCGTCAAGGAGCTCGACGCGTTCACGCATTCCGTGGAGACCGAATGAAGGGCCGAAGGGCCTTGTCGCGTCGAAGCCCTTTCCGTCATCCCGGACCGTGAGAGAAAGCGTTTCCGCGTCGCGTGACAGCACGGCGCGAACATGCGTTGCTTGGGCGTGGCGAACGCAATTGGTGAGGGATTCCTGCAGCACTCGAAAAATGCACACTTCAGTCGCGGCGGGAAAGCGTTCGTCGGGCTTGAGTTCCACGGCGAGTTCGATCCGAATTCCATGGTTTGCCTGCGTCTCCTCGCACAGGTGTTCGACCGCCGGAATCAGGCCGAGATCCTCGAGGACGATGGGGCGAAGCCCCCGGGAGATCCGGCGGACCTCGCCGAGTGCGGCGGCGGCAGACTCCGCGGCCGTCTTCGCACGGCTGTGCGCGACCGGCAGGCTCTCGGCCTGCTCGACCGTCCGCAGGGAAACGAGGATGGCCGTGAGTTGCTGGCCGAGTTCATCGTGCAGGTCGCGCGCGATTCTGGCGCGTTCCTGCTCCTGCGCGTCGAACAACTGACTGAGCAGGAGTCCGCGCGAAGCCGAAAGGCGCTGGATCGGGCGAACGATCGCGAACCAGAGCGTCGGCGCGAGCATGATGGTGAGCAAGGTTGTATCGATGGCCGCCTCGGCGATCGGATGGCGATTGCCGCTGAGAACCACGCCGAAAAGGAGCATGATCAGGCACTCGATGAGCGCGACAAATGCCAGAACAATGGCGAATGTGCGGAACGGCTGTGCAGAAGGTCGCCGGATCCAGGAGATTGGCGTGTTCATCCGCGCATTATGGCCGAAACGGCGCGCACGTGTCCTTCGGGCACCCGCGGGAGTTCAGATGATCCGGATGCTCATCGGGTAGCGGTAGTACTCGCCGCGGTGCGCCGCCTTGGCGGCGAGGATGCAACCGACGATGTTCAGGATGATGAGCGGGATAGCGAGGATGGCGCCCAGTCCGCAGGTGATGATGGCGGCAATCGGGATGACCAGCACGGCGTAGATGAGCAGCGAGAGCTGGAAGTTGGTGGATTCGCGTCCATGATCATCGAGGAAGGGGCTCTGGTCCTTCTTGATCTGCCACATGATGATCGCGGCGACCAGCGGGATGATGAAAGGACCGCCCAGGTGCGCAATCAGCGGCACGATGTGCGTGAACGTGGCGTAACTGCGGACGTCGGCTTCGGTCGCACTCGGGAACGGGGTTTGGTTTGGCTGCTCGGACAAAGGAAAAGGCCCTCCCAGTCATTATTCGGAGGCGGGGCGGACGGATTTCATGGGGCCGGGGAACTCCTGAATCTCACCCCTGTGGCACAGGGGTGAGATTCTGGGGTTATGCAACCGGAGCAAAGAGCCCGGAGGAGTTGGCTCAGGGGCAGAGCAAGTCGTTATACGCGGCTACGAAAAGGACGAAATCGGCGTCGTCGACGAAGCCGTCACCGTTCAGGTCGGCGGGGCAGCCGGCGGGCATGGACGGGTCGGCGCAATCGAGGATGTTGTACGCGCCGGCGAAGATGCTGAAATCGGAGTCGTCGACCTGATTGTCGCCGTTGAGATCGCCCGGGCACGGAGCGGGCGGCTGGATCGGCTGACCCCAATTGATGCCGGTGCTTGAGCTGACGGTGCTCCCGCCGATCGGTGAGCCGTTGAAGTAGATGTTGCTGATGCCGCCCCAGGTGATGATGATGTTGGAAGCCCGCCCCGTGGAGATTCCGCCGACGCCGCTCGAAGAGCGCATGCTCCCGCGGGCGTAGCCGTAGACGCCCAGGGTGAAGGACGTACCGAAGGTGATCGGCACCGCGAATGTGACAGTCCCGTTCACGGCTTTGCTGTCCGAATTGGGATTGCCGCTCGTGGAGAGCGACCAATTGCCGTATTGCCGATCGGTGCTGATCAGGGTGGAGTTGCCCGGGCTGAAGAGCGAGTTCGACATTAACTGCGAGTTGTCCTTGTAGCCCGTGATCTGGGTTGCGGTGGAGCCCGCAAAGCCGGTCGCGAAGAGTGAGCCGGTGACGTGAACGGTGAACTGCATGAAGCCGTTCTGTCCGGTGAGCGCGGCGTTGGAAACCATAAAGGTTTCCTTCCAGCCTCCGTTCACGATCCCCATCGGGAAGAATGAGTTGTTGGGCGCGCTGTTGAAGGCGTTGAACTTTGCGTAGCCCATGCCGACCAAGCCGTCGGAGTTGTTGGAGATGTTCGTTCCGGAGGCGCTGGCGGACCGGCTGGCGGTTCCGTTGCCCGCGAAGGCGAGTTCGGCGAGCATGCTGCCCGCTCCTCCGATGCTCCATGAAGTCAGGTCCGCACCGGGCCAGCCGCTTCCGCCCGAAGTGGATGGGTCGGCGCCGGCCTGCACGAATCCGCCGGGCGAAGTGATCGCGGATTGTGACAATCCCGCCGCGGCAAGGGTGCTCAGGCACGAAGCGGTTGCGGCGGCGGTCCAACGTACAGGGCTCTGCAATTTCATCTCGCTCTCCTCATTTCGCGATCACGATCCGGGGTGGCCTTCGGAAGATCGTTCCGTCGGCGCGCACCCCACCCCTTCCAAAGGCAGACGGGCTACAAACAGGACTGCCTGGTATTACTCCAACCTACCCAAGCTGGGCTTCCATTCCAAGGGTCTTGTGCAAATAACCGGCTTGCTTCCTGCGAATCGCGTCCGAAAGGGCACCAGCGGGAGGGGGGGCTGGGAAATACATCGACGGCCGCCCGAGAATTCACGGGCAGATCAGTTCGTTGTACGCGGCGACAAAGAGGACGAAATCGGCATCGTCCACAAAGCCGTCACCATTCAGGTCGGCGGGGCAGCCGGCGGGCATGGACGGGTCGGCGCAGTCGAGGATGTTGTACGCGGCGGCGAAGAGCACGAAGTCGGCGTCTTCGACCAATCCGTCTCCGTTGAGATCGCCGGGGCAGGTGTTGCTGATGAAGCCGTACTGGAAATGATCAACCTCGATGCCGCAGCAGCCGGCGGTCTGGAAGATGCGGATTTTGGAGATGCCAGAGGCGAGTTCGATGCCGTAGAAGCGGTCCTCGGCGGTCTCGCTGCTTTGGGAGTTGTCGGCGTGGGTGCCGGTGATCTCGCCCAGATACACGCCGTTCGAATCAAAGGCTTCGAAGTGCACGGCGTTGGGCGTGCTGTTGTGAACGCCGTCGGTCCAGACGATGCCGACGCGCTGCGGGTACTTGCCGCCGAATGCCGCGGAGTCGAACGTGAAGGTAAGGCCCGGGTTTCCGCTTCCGTAGTAGGAACGTCCGTCTCTTCCCAAGCCGTCGATCACACCGTCGTCGCAGTCCACCGAGTCGGTGATGCCGCCGGGGCCGGTGACGTTGCCGTTGCCCGTGACTCCGAGGGTATTGAGTGCGCCGTCTTCGAATGTCTCGAGGTAATAGCCGGGCGAACCCAGCGGCCAGGGGCTGTCGCCGGAGCAGAGGTAGGGCGTGGGGCCGAGGAAGGTCTGCGCCGGAGCGGCGGCTCCGATTGCGGCGATTCCCAGCACGATTGCAGCGGCGAGATGCATGCGCATGACTGACTCCGGTTGGTGGTTCGACAAAAGCAGTTGTTGGCGCCAAATAACGTGCCCTACGGACAGAGCAGTTCGTTGTACGCACCGACAAACACGATGAAGTCCGTGTCGTCCACGACGCGGTCAAAGTTGAAATCAGCCGCGCAGCTCGATGGCATCGTCGGATCGGCGCAGTCGAGGATGTTGTACGCGCCGACGAAGAGGGAAAAATCGGCGTCTTCCACCAGCCCGTCACCGTTCAAGTCGGCCGGGCAGGAGCGGGCGTAGCCGACGACGAAGTTATCCACGCGACCGGAAGAAGAGAGGCGGGCGTTGGTGCCGCTGCCTCCGTTGCCAGAGAAGAAACCCAGAAAAACCGGGTCGGCGCCGGCGGTGAAATCGGGCTTGTCGTTGCCGCCGATCTGGTTCCAATCCGCACGCTGCACGAGGCCACCAAAGTGCACCCATGGCCCTGCGGCGATGGCGGTGACGCCGGCCACCGTGAATCTCTTGGACCCCTGAAAGAGAACCGGACCGAACGCGACTGCGTTGACGTGCTCCGCCGTGTCGCAGCGCGCATCGAACGCGAAGTAGAGCGAATCGAGCGAGCCGAGCGTCGCGGGGTTGTGCACGAGATTGGTCTTGGTGTGCCCGATGATGATCGAAACACCGGACGGAGTGGCTTGCCAGTTGTGAGCGATCGCGCGGCAATCACCCGGCAGCCCGCCCGAGCCGCGAAGGCCGCTGAAGAGCGCATCGGCGCTGGGGGTCGTATCGAGTATTTTCGAGGCGGCCCACTGCGAATCGAGGAAAGTTCCGTCGAAGAACTGCTGGGCCAGGGCAGACGTCGCCAGCGGTGCGATCACCAATGCCATTTTCAAGATCGATTTCATCTCAACCCTCCCGGTTCATCCATCAGGCTAACACACCGGGCGTCGAATCCAAGGGGTGCCGGCGATAGATTCTGCTGGAAAACGCCGCGAAACGACGGATAGCGGTTTCGCTGCTCAAAAAAAGGGGTGGCGCGCCTTACGGGCACAAAAGTTCGTTGTACGCGACGACGAAGATCACGAAGTCTGCATCGTCGACGAATCCGTCGGAGTTCAAGTCTGCTGGGCAGCCTGCGGGCATGAACGGATCGGCGCAGTCGAGGATGTTGTACGCGACGACGAAGATCGTGAAGTCGGCGTCGTCCACGAGGCCGTCGGCGTTCAGATCGCCCGGGCAGGATGAAGAAGCGATGATCTCGATCTGAAGTGAGAAAGAGGAATCCGCAAAGAGGCCGCCAGAGAAGAAAAAGTTGCTGTTGGCGATGGCTTCGAGTTCGAGGGAGTATCCGCCCGGTGCGAGAGCCCCCGCTTCTCCATTTGGTTGGTTCCCGCTCGAGCCGTACGTGAAGACCGGGTCGGGCCCGCTGCTCAATAGCGTGCCCGCGCTGCTAGCGTGCGTGCCATCGAACGAGCCATCTATCACGTGAAAAGTGCCTCCGGCGGGAAGATCAAACTGAACAGTGAGTGCGGAGGTCGAATCGGCCGAGCCGCCGATCATGAACGCGCCGGGGGTGACGTCGGCAGCGGCGTGACCAAAAATCGAGAGGATGTTCCCTTCGAAGCTGTATGTGAGCCGTGAGCCGGCAAACGAATCGCCGTCTCCATCAGGGAGCGTCGGATTGACGGTGTAAATATCATCGCGCGGCGGAAACAGGCCGGAGAAATCGCCTCCCTGCGAACCGGTCAGGAAGTCAAACGGGCTCTCGGCCATTGCCGCGACTCTGGTCGTGGCGAAGTAGTTTGAGTTCTGCCAGATCGGATCGGCGGCGGAGCTGCCGGCCCCAAGAGCGCAGAAGCCGAGCACAATTGCATATTCACGATGCATTCGCATGGAACCCTCCCGCAGAGACAGCCTATCGAAACCGGGGGGCTCGATTCAAGTCAAAACGGCGTGATCGAGCATGAAGAAAGTGTCAGCGAGTTTCAGTTCCCGAACAGATTCTTTTCGCCGAAATACCCGTTCTGCTCGAAGTACTTCAGCGCCTCGGGCACGCTGGTGAAGATCTTCGTCGCGGTCTCGGTGATGAAGGGGCTGGGGGCCTTTTTGGGCTTCCAGACCACGAAAACTTCCTTGGTGTGCTCGAACGCGTGGTGGAGTTCGCGCTCGACGCCACTGGAAAGGCCGGGAAACTCGGTGCCCTTGGCGGTCGGGATTTCGGGGATCAAGCTCACGATCATGTCGGACTGATCGATGAGTTTGAAATCGCGCATGTAGATCTGGCCATCGATATCGCCGGCGATGTCGAGAACTTCGCGGATGCGGACGCGCAGGGGCGGGACGTCCGAGGCCTTGGAGCCGCCGTAGGAGTGGGGCGTGACGTCCAGGAATTCCTTGCCGTCGCGTGCCGCGGCGAGGGAACGCTCGAGGAGCAGTTTCTCGTCCACGTCGCCCGGATCGAAGGTGATGAAGTGCTCGGCGAGGGCGGCGCGGAACTCATCGATCTCGGCGAGCACGTCGGGCATGTCCACCACGTGGCTCATGGGAAACGAGGGATAGACCTTTTTCATCTGCGGGCGGCAGATGAGCCGGAAGAGCGTGCGGGTCGTGCTGGCGTGACGGCCCCGCGCCATGATGGCGAACTGGGAACCGGGGATGGCCTTGCTCATTAGTTCGGTCGCGAGGATTTCTTCCTCTCGCCAGACCATGCAGTCCTTCAACGTCGCGTCGACCTCGTGCTCTTTGTGCAGGCGCTCGTGCACGACTTCGATGTTGTCCACCAGACAGATGAACATGTCGGGCTGGAACTTGGCGATCTGGTCGAAGTCAAAAGCGCTGAAGAGCCCGTGGCGCCAGCGGAAGGTGGCGTGGGTGTTGACGATGACGTTCTTCTGATCGCGCGAGTCGGCGATGATGTCCTTGAACGCGGCGCGGCGGAGCGAGTTGAGACGCGACAGGGGCAGATCGAGGATTTTGCCCGGGCGGACGTCGGTGGTCTCTTTGTACATCATGTCGCCGACGTGATACACATGAAGATTCTCCCCCTGCTGCCCGGCAAATTTGGCAACTTGGTCGAGGTAAGGCTTCTTTTCCATCCCGACCTGACCGGTCACAATCGCTCGCATAGAGGGCTCCGTGTAGAAGAGGGAATGATAGGAAAGCGGTGGAAGAGGCCAACCTGCGCGCGGATTACGGTGTGGCTGCTGCATCCAGGAACCACTCGGCGTCGCCCACGCGAGCTGAAGGTTGGTCGGCGGGAGGCTGCGCCAGGCAGCCGGCAACCACGGGCTTCTTGTCCGCACCGGCCGCGAGGAAGACTCGGTACCGCGCGCTCCTCGCTGCCGGGAACGTCAGCGTCACCCGGTCTTTCACGGGAGACGTGGGGGGGGCCTGTGTGGATGCGACCGCCCTGGCGGCTTCGGCCAGCGTGGGTGAGCGCGGGAAGAGGCTGAGCGTGTGACCGTCGTCGCCGATGCCCAGCAGCAGGATGTCGATGACCGGCATGCTGGTCTTTGGATCGACCTCGCAGGTACGGCGCATCTCCGCCTCGTATGCCGCGGCACACTCTGCGGGCGCAAGAGTCGTTGGCAGGGTGTGCACGTTTTCTTCGACAAATGGGATGTGCGAAAGGAGCGATTCGCGGGCCATCCGCTCGTTGCTGTTCTTGTCGGTGCGGGGCACGCAGCGTTCATCACCCCACCAGAAGTGAACCACGCTCCAGTCGATGTCGGGCAGGCCGGCGAGCAGGGCGTACATCGGCTTGGGGGTGTTGCCGCCGGAGAGGCCCAGGTGAGCCTTGCCCCGCACCCCGATCATCTCGCGGAGCAGGTGGGCGACACGGACGGCGCAGGCGTGTGCCGCGGCGGGGAGATCGGTGTACGAATGAACGACGTGAGCCATGCGCGCAGCATAACGCGGCGTGGGTGCCGATGGGCGGGGTGAAAAGGCGCTCAGGTCTCGGTCCAGATCTGGCCGTATTTGGTGACGAGATCGGTTGCGGCAGCGGGGCCCCACGAGCCCGAGGCATAGGTGTGGATCGCCGGCCGATCCTCGAGCGTGGGGGAGAAGAGTTCCCACGAGGTTTCGATCTCATCGGCGCGGACAAAGAGCGTGCGGTCGCCCCGCGCGACGTCGAGGAGGAGCGTCTGGTACGCCTCCGGGAGTTTGCCGAAGGCGTCGGAATAGCGGAAGTGCATCTTCTGGGTCTGGAGTTGCAGGCCGGTGCCGGGCTTTTTCACTTCGACGGTGAGGTTAAAGCCTTCGTCGGGCTGGAGGAGCAGTTCGAGGCGGTTCTGGGTGAAGAGACAGGCGCCGTAAGTATCGAACATCGCCACCGGGGGACGCTTGAACGTCACCACAATGCGGGTGACTTTTTTCGCGAGGCGCTTTCCGGTGCGCAGGAAGAACGGAACACCCTGCCATCGCCAGTTGTTGATGGAGAGTTTGCACGCGACGAAGGTCTCGGTGTGAGAGTTGGGCGCAACGCCGTGCTCCGAGAGGTAACCGGGCACGACCTCGTTGCCCATCATCCCCTTGCCGTACTGGCCGAAGACGACGTGGTCGCGGTCGACGGGCAGGATCGACTTGAGCACTTTCACCTTCTCGTTGGCGACGCTGTCGGCCTCGATGAGCGCGGGCGGCTCCATCGCGACCAGCGCGAGCAACTGCATCATGTGGTTCTGCACGATGTCGCGCAAAGCACCTGCATTCTCGTAGAACGCGCCGCGGCTTTCGACGCCCAATTGCTCGGCGACGGTGATTTCGACCCGCTCGATGCGATCGCGGTTCCAGATCGGCTCGAAGAGCGAGTTCGCGAAGCGGAAGACCAGGATGTTCTGCACCGTGTCCTTGCCCAGATAGTGGTCAAGCCGGTAGATGTGGTCTTCCGAGTAGTACTTATGGACCAGCGCGTTGAGTTCCTTGGCGCTCGAAAGATCCTGGCCGAAGGGCTTTTCCAGCACCAGTCTCGTCCAGCCGGGTGATTTGTTGAGTCCCGCCTCGGCGAGTCGTTCGACGGTGGGGGCGAACGCGGGCAGGGGCAGCGCGAGGTTAAACGCGCGATTGCCCGGCAGATCGAGTTGGCGCTCGAGCGATTCGATGCGTTCGCGCAGGGCTTTGTACTGGGCCGCGCCGCTTTCACCCAGCGACTGGAAGTAGAGCGTCTTTTTCACCCACGCCTCGGCCTTGGACCGGTCGATGCCGTGCTCGGTCAGCGCCTCTGCCGCGGCCTTGCGGAATTGGTCGTCGGAGAGCGGTGCGCGGGCGGCGCCGAGGATCGCGTGCCCCTCGTGGGCCTTGGGGTCAAGGTCCACGTGATAGAGCGCGGGGATCAGTTTGCGATAGGAGAGGTCGCCCGTCGCACCGAAGATGATGAAGAGGTGGCGGGGTGCCGGTCCGCCCTGTCCGACGAGTTGCATCGCAAAGACTCCCGTTCGCCGCCCGAAGTTTTCTCGCGGCCAAATGCCCGAAACCGCGTTCAGGTTATCACCTTCATCGGACCCTTCGGACCGGGTTGGTCAATGACCCACCGGAATTCGGAACACGAAGTACGGCGTCGATGGCATCGTTCCCCGCGGGCTGAACCAACTGGTGCGGTTGATCTGGGCCGTCGTGAAGTAGAGCGAGCCGCCGGGGCCGAAGGCGAAACTGTCGGGCCAAATGATCCGGGGATCGGAGGCGATCGTGCTCATGAGGCCGTCGGGTGTCCGCGTCATGATCGTGTCCTTCTCGAGCGCGGTGAAGTAGAGCGTGCCCCGCGAATCGATCTCCATGCCGTCGGTCATCACCGAAGGGCCCAGGGATTTGACCGCCGCGCTGATCCGATCGTCGCTGCTGGTCGGATCGCGCAGGACCGCTGTCGGGATGCGGTAGAGCGTCCGCCCGATGAGGGCTTGCCAATAGAGCCATTCGCCATCGGTTGAGAGTGCGATGCCGTCGGAGTGGATCTGCGGCACCTTGCCCGCGTCGGGCCCGCCGGAAAACCGCAGTTCGCGACCTTCGATGACGGGCACGATGTCCTCGGCCTTGGTGCGGGGGTCGTCGGCCAGCACCCGGCGCGCTTGGCCCGTCTCCAGATCGACCACGATAATCGCCCCGAGACCCGAATCGGTGATGTACGCGACGTGCCGCGGCACATCGATCCGCACGTCGTTCAGGTAGCTCTTTTCCGGCGCGACGGAGGCATCGAACAGGATGGTGCGCACGGCGCGATCATTCAAGAGATCGAATTGCACCAGTTTGGCTCCCCCCGGCACAACACCCGCCAGCCGGGGCGAGGCGGGGTCGAGCGCCCAGAGTCGATCGGCCGAATCGACATACACCGACTGCACGCACACGAACTGATTCGCGGCCGAGTTTCCGAGCCGCCGGTCGAACCGATTCCAGAGCAGATCCGGATATGGGATGGGGCGGCCATCGGCGTTGAGTTCTGCGACCGACCACAGGTGTCCGTCGTGCCAGTTGGGGCTGCAGACGAAGCGCCGCCCGGTCTTTGAGACGGCGACGCCGGTCCACTGCACACCGAACGATTCCGCGACGACGCCCGGCCGATCCGAAGAATCCGACGCCCCGCCGGTTCCGGCGCATCCCTGAACGCAAACCAATGCCAGAAGCGAGAGCGACATGACGGGACCGATGGGGAATCGAGAGAGGCGGTGCATCTGCAAGCCTATCCGGGTTGTTCTCACAGCAGGCCGATTCCAAGGCCAACCCCGCTTAGCACCAGCAGCACCGCGACGCCGATGCGGAGTGATTCAAGCGTGATCTTTTTCATCAGTCGGGATCCCGCGTAGGCGCCGCTGAACGCCGCCAGGCATGCGCAGGCGATGAGCAGGGTGCTCACGCCACCGTCCTGCGGGCCCGTGGTGCGCACCGCGTAGAAGGCAATGCCGTACACCAGCAATCGCGCGACATCGACCATGACGCTGCACACGCAGTTCATGCCGATGTACGCCTCTTTCGTCAGCCCCATCCGCAGCAGGAACGCCGCTCGGAGCGTGCCTTGATGGCCCGAAAGCCCGCCAAAGAAGCCCGAAAGAAGTCCGCCCAGCGGGAGCAGCCGCCGCTTGATGGTGAAACGCGAGAGGACCGGAAAGAGATCGAGCAGCGCGAAGGCGATGATCAGCGCTGCGATCACGATCTTGATGATCGTGATCTCGCAAGCGCGTGAGCCCAGATGCCAGACCAGCAGCGGCTCTACGCCCGCGAGCAGGCGCAACACGGCGGCACCCGCAAACGCCGCCAGCACCGCCGGTACGCCGAACGCGATGACCAGTCGCCGGTCGGCGTGGCGTGCGACCAGCCCGAGCGAGAAGACGTTCATCGCGAGGTGTATCACGGCGGTTGCGGCGATCGCCGCTGGTAGCGGGAAAAAGACAGCGAACGCCGGCATCAGCAGCGTGCCCAAGCCAAAGCCGGTGACCAATGTCAGGGCAGAGGCCAGCAGCGCGACCGAGCAGACGAGCAGGTAGTCCACGGGCGCGACGTTACGCCGCCAGCAGCACGGGAGATGGGGCATCGGCGCTTGTCGCCGCGGCGATCAACCCCAGGCGCCACGTCCACCGCTTGAGCAGTGACTGCTCGTGGAAGATCGATTCGACCGCCTTAGAGGTCGCGGAGATCGCGCTCACGTCGGCCAGCGCGAAGAGTTCCTGCCGGAGTTGCTCGGCCAGGCCGCGTTCGGCCTCGACGAACGCGCGGCTGTAGCGAAGTTCGTCCGCCTGGCACACATCCCGTCCGAAGAGTGCCTTGCTGAATCGCGGGTAGCGCCGGCCCATTCTGTAGGCCTGCATGCCGCGTGTGTGTTCGCGCCCGAGAAACACATCGGGCTCAACCCGATGGTCATGACGAACGCGCGCAAGAGGCCTGTAGACCAGCGGCATGGAGCGGGCGGAAGTCACACGCCACGTCCATTCGAGTTCCGCGTACTCCGAGTGATTGGGAGACTCGTCGAAGATCATGCCGGCGGTGTCGCGCCGACGAAGCGAAGTGTTCAGGAAGTGCGCGTTGCGGAAAGTCCAGTCGCGCTCAGCGCTCGCGCTGTGGCGCTCCATCTGATCAAGCGTCGAAACCAGCGAGGTTTCGCGAGCCACCCGGTCGAGCAACCGATCCGGCAGCCGGACCACGCTCGGGGCTGCGCCCATCACAAGGGCCGGTTTGCCCGCCAAAGCTTCGTGGGCGTTCCGATGGTGTTCCAGACAATCAGGGAGCGGCGAGACATCGTCTGAAAGAAACACGATCAGGTTGTGGCTCGCCGAGGCGAGCAGCGCATTGCGCCGGGCCGCGATTGTGTTCGCTGGCGACTGAATGTGCCTGAATCGACTCGCCTGCGGCGCGCCGGACACCGGCTCGGCCGTGCTGTACAGCACCTCGAAGTCGTCACCCGGCAGCGATTGCGCGGCCAGTGCATCGAAGCATCGGGAGAGGCGGTCGGGGGAGCCCAAGGACGGAATGAGCACGCTGATTTTCACGCACCGACTATCGGTTGAACCGCGCTCCGGGCATTGATCGCTGCGCCTTGCAAAAAATCCGGCAGGTTTTCGGAAGGTCCGTAAAAGTTGGCCGGGGCCGTCGCCGATGAGATCAGGTCCGCCAGACCGCGAACCCGGCGCACCCCACTCTCACCCCACCGACGCGTCGGGACCACAAGGGCCACGGACGGCCCTTTCGCGGCCTGTGCCGACATGAGGAGCCGCGGCATGTCCAGCGACCGTCCCTCTGAATCCACTCCCGATTCCATCGGGCGCATCGAGCCGAAACAGATCGACGCGCAGGGGGCCGACCGGCGCCGGCATACGCGGATGTACGTGCGAAAGCCCTGCAAGATATTTCATGCGGGAAGCCAGCGGTATCTGCCGGCGTGCACACACGATTTCTCGGTGGGCGGCGCGATGGTGTGGATTGATGAAGGCCGCCATCTCCAATTGGGAGATGACATCGACATCATCGTCGGCTGGACGTCGGGTGCTGTTGTGCGCCAGGATTCATCGGTTTCCGGGCGTGTGCTCCGGGTAATCGATATGGATGGCGGGCGTCAGGCGGCGGCGGTGCAGTTCAAGAGCCTGCAGCAGGCGAGGCTCGCGGCGTAAAGTCGATTCGCGCAGTTTCCCGGTTTTGTTGGTGACCTTGTATGATCGCGCCGTGAGCGCGTTTCGAATTTTGCAGCGGGTGGTTTTTCTGACTGCCGGTTTGATCTGGCTGGCTATGAGCGCAATCGGATGCTTGTCTGCCGAAACCGCGTCGTATGCGTCGGCGATGGGCTCGGCGTACGTCAGTACGCCGCCTCTTCGGGCTGAACAGATTGTGCTGCGCGGACCACTCACGGTTTATCAACGTGCGGGTGCCCTTGTCGATCCAACGTCGGCAGTTCCGATGACCATCGAAGATCTGAACGAATGGGCTCGCCAACACTTTGCCGGTGCGACGGTGGACTTGGTAAGTTATGCCCCGCAGTTAACCGTTCGCGGGGAGAACTTCGACATGAATTTCCAGAGCCGTGGCAGCGTCGTACTCAATTTGCGGCGAAGCGACGGCTCGTGGGGACAGTGGTCAATCGGTCCAGGCTCGGCAAGCGAAGCGATGATGGACCGGCTCAGAGCAACACGGGCGTCCGTGGCGCCGTGAATGCGAAGGTCGAAATCAGTCCCAAGATCATGATTGCTTTTGATTTGCCCACCGACGAAGGCAAGCAGCCAATTTCGGCGCCCCTGACAAAATGGAATGGCTCTGGCACTTCATGACGGGGAGATGGCCATCGTCTCCCCTTGCCCTGAAAACCTAGACTTCGTAGCTCTTTGGCCGGTGTATCCGGCTGGTGTTTCGAGTCGTTCTAGCAGCGGGTGTGATTCGTGCTCTGGCAACCATCCTTACCCGAGAAGTACACGAAGATGAGCGGCGAAGAACTCGCTGCGGCAATCTCTGTGCGCAAGCAGGAACTCGGCTCTTCGCTGGTCATTCTGGGGCATCACTACCAGGTCGATGAGATCATCGCGCACGCCGATCACATCGGCGACTCGCTGAAATTGAGCCAGATCGCGGCGCGGCTCACCACGAGCGCACCCAAGGACCGGCCCGTGAAGTGGGTTGTGTTCTGCGGCGTCCACTTCATGGCCGAAACGGCCGACATGCTTACACCCGATTCGGTGAGTGTGATTCTGCCGGATCTTTCCGCTGGCTGCTCGATGGCCGACATGGCCAACTACGACGACACGGTTGAGGCGTGGAAGTCGATCCACGAATCGCTCGCGGCGCAGGGCTGGCGCGGCAAGGTGGTGCCGATCACCTATGTGAACAGCACCGCGGCGATCAAGGCGTTTGTCGGAGCTAATGGCGGCGCATGCTGCACGAGTTCGAACGCGGACAAGGTGTTCGCGTGGGCGATGGCTCAAAGCAAGAACGCGAAAGTGTTGTTCCTGCCCGATCAACACCTCGGGCGCAACACAGCGGCCAAGTTCGGGATCGATGTGGCGACCGAGTCGTGCGTGTACGACCCGCGCCGGGCAAACAAGGGCGAGGAACTGGGCGGTGCAACGCCCGAGCAAGTGCTGCGTTCGAAAGCGATCCTCTGGGCCGGGCACTGCTCGGTGCACAAACTCTTCCGCCCTGAGCACTGCGATCAGATTCGCGCTGAAGATGTCGCGCACCCGGAGCACCCGCGTACAACGATCCTTGTCCACCCCGAGTGCTGCAAAGAGGTGGTAGACAAGAGCGATCTGGCGGGCTCGACCGAGTTCATTATCAAGACGATCCGCGAAGCGCCGATCGGATCGCACTGGGCGGTTGGTACCGAAGTCCATCTTGTCAACCGCCTGGCTCGCGAAGCAAAGGAGCGGGGTGTTCACGTCCGCATTCTGAGCGATTGTCAGTGCCTGTGCACGACGATGTTCCGCATCGATCAGCCCCACCTGCTGTGGGTGCTCGATCACTTGGCCGGCGCGTATAGCAAGGACGGCAATCCCAAGGTGATAAACGCCGTCACCGTCCACCCAGAAGCGCGACGGGATGCTCTCAAGGCGCTCGATCGGATGCTGGGATTGACCAATCCGACGCCGAAGTTCGAGGCGGCGGTAGCCCTCGATTGAGGCCCTTGGAGTCTCGGAACACCTGCACCGGAGGATGCCTCACGGCTTCGCCCACGGCCTCATGACGACGATCGTCTCATCATCCGGGCGCGGCGCCAGGCCCGCGAACTGACGCAGGCTCCAGTGGATGTGCTCGGTGATCTCCGCCGCGGTTGCCTTGGGGTTTGACTTCAGAATCTCGAGAATGCAGGTTCGAAGTCGCTTCTTTCCGAATTTCTGGCGGTCGAAGTTCACCGCGTCGGTCACCCCGTCGGTGTAGGCAACCAGCACGTCGCCGGGGTGCATGTCGTAGACCGCGCGCTGGTATCGCTGGCTCCGGTCAATGCCCACGACCATCCCGCCGATCGCCAGTTCGTCGATGTCCGCCGGCCCCGGCGCGCGGTGCTGGGGCACGCGCACAATGATCGGCGGCTCGTGGCCCGCGCTGCAATAGGTCAGGCGCAAGCGGACCGGGTCGAGCACCCCGTACCACAGCGTCGCGAATTCGTTGTCGAGCGTGTCGCGGCAGAGCGCGATATTCACGCGGCTGATCACTTCGTCCAGGTCGTATACGCCCTGCGCGTGCGCCCGAAGGCTGGCGCGTACCGCGGACATGAGCAGCGCCGCCGCGACTCCTTTGCCCACCACGTCGCCCACGGCGATGCCCAGGTGACCGGTCAGCCCGATGAAGTCGTAGAAGTCACCTCCCAGTTCGAAACTGGGGATGTAGCGTGCCGCGAGATCGAGGTTCTTGAAATCCGTCGTGGTGGCGGGAACAAAGCGGGGGAGCATGCGTCGCTGCACGTCTCCCGCAAGCATCAACTGGCGCTGGATGCGCTGATCGTGTTCCTGGGCCTTGATCAGGCGCGCCTGCTGCACCGCAACCGCCGCTTGCGACGCGATCGAACGCAGCACGCGCTTGTCGCTCTCGTCGAACGTGCGTGGGCTGCGCGCGTACAGGCGCATCACGCCGATCGGGCGGCCCTGAAACGCCAGCCCCGCGTGGATCGCGGCGCCAAGTCGCTCGGTCACTACCCGCTCGGGCTCGAAAACCCGGTCGTCTTCCGGCAGGTTCTCGCTGATCGCCAGCTCGCCGCTGATCGCCAGCCGATCGAAAAGCCGGTCTTTGGTCAATGGGCGCGTGTCGGCCAGCCACTTGTCGCTCAAGCCCTTGCTGGCCATCAGTACGAGGTCGCCCTCGCTCGTTCCTTTGATCTCAGCCACCTCTTCCGTGTCCTCGGGGACCAGCACCACTCCGCCGCAATCAAGTTCGAGCACATCGAGAGCCAACTCAAGCGCAACCTGCAGCACTCGGTCCACGCTGGTGGCGCGGGGCAACATGGTGCTCAGTTTGTACAGGGCGCTGGCTTCCTTCACGCGGTGGCGCAGATCCAGTTCGCGCTCGCACAGTTCGCTGGTGGTCGCAGCCAGGAGCGACACGACGCGGGAGAGCGATTGACGCGATTCGACGTCCGACTCGTCCGAGGCGAACACCGAAACCGTGAATGCGCCGATCCGGCGGCCTTCCACCATCAGCGGCACGCTGGCCGCCCCTTCGGGCAACGGCGCGGGCTCGCCCTGTTCAATGAACCAGCCCCGCTCGCTTATACGAATGGCGCGTCCTTTGGCGTCGAGCAGTTCCACCCGCACGCCGGCCAGGCGCGTCAATTCGTCGCACAGGCGAACCAGCGAACCGTCGGACAGGAAATCGGCGATGGAAAGTCCCGGGCGCGCACCCCCATCGGGGCCGGCGGCCTTTGCACTTTCACCAGCTCGCTCGCCCGAAGGCGGCGTCTGGCCAGGAACGGTCACGCCGGAGGAGGACATTCGGGCAATGGTAGGGCGGGGCCGGTCATCCGAGGCGATCGAATAGGGATCGAACGGATGTAACTTGTTGATTTACAAATACTTCCGCTTCATGTGGGCGACGTGGCGCCGCCCTGTGATACGCCACACTTTTCCCGCCAGACAGTCCTCAGCAGCTTTTCGAAGCGGTCATAAAAGCCCGCGCCGTCCATGAGAACGCTCTTTTGCATCTGCTCGCGGAGCGTGGTTCGGTAGCGGACCAATCGCTGTCGATCACGGGCGAGAGCGACGGCCTTTTCGACGTATTCGTCGCGTGTACGGGCGATGAGTTCGGGCACTCCCACGGCGCTGAGCAGCGAGACGCCGACGCGCGAGCGGTGGCTGTTGCCTTCGAGGGTGATGACGGGTGTTCCCATCAGGAGCGCTTCGCATGTTGTTGTCGTGCCGTGATACGGGAAAGTGTCGAGCGCGATGTGCAGGTTGTGATAGGCCAACAAATGCTCGCGGGTAAGGGAGATCTTTTCGAGCAGTTCGATCCGCGCGGGATCAATCCCCAGTTTCTCGAGCGAACCGAGCACATAGTCGCGTCCGGCGGCATCGCTGAACTGGTAACTCTTGAGTACCAGTTTGGATGTCGGCTCGGCCTTCAGTATCTCGGACCACATCTCCAAGACCATGGGCGAGTATTTCGCTGCGTTGTTGAACGTGCCGAAGCGGATGGGTTGCGCCGCGTCTTCCGGCACGGCGCCCACCTCGGGCGGATCAATCACCGGAGTAAAGCAGAGAAAGCACGGGTCGAGGCGGAGGAGCTTCTCGGTGGCATTCGCGTCACTCTCACCCGGCGGATCGGTGATCGAATCGACGATGCGGTAGTCGATTCGGGTGTATCCGGTTGAATGCGGATACCCGAGGTAGGTCATGGTGATCGGCGCGGGCCGGTGGCACAGGAGAATGGAGCGATTGAGCGGGGTATGTCCCGCGAGATCGATGAGAATGTCGAGATTGTGGCGGCGAATCTCGGCCGCGGCCATCTGATCGCCGAGTTTGTACACATCGCACCACAAACCGCACATGCTCTCGAGTCGCCCGGAGACTTCGTCGCGGACCTGATAGCACGAGTAGAGCGCCGGGATGAGGCGTGCGTAGTCGCCGTGGCGGAGAATTGGTTCAAGGAAGCGGCTGACGGAGTGTCCGTAAAGGTCTGGTGAAAGGAAGCCGACCCGCAGCGGACGCTCCGCATCGCTCGGAGTGGGATCGGGCACGCGGTTTGGGTTTAGCGGCGTCATCGCCTCGATACTGCGACCCAACTCGACGTGCGAGACTCGGAGATCCTCGTTGCTGGTGTTCGTTGAATAAAGCGACATCATCGCCCGAACGGCGAGCAGAGGTACGTCGTTGGGAGTGCGCTCGCGCTGCCCCCGAATGACGTCAAGCGCCTCTTCGGCGCGCCCGACATTCCACAGAACCCAGGCCAGCCCCATGGAAAGCTGCGGCACGTTTTGGGAGAGCGCTAGCCCGCGACGCAGCGCGGTCTCGGCGTGTGAGTACTGGCGTTTCTCGAGCAGGGCCTGCCCGAGGTTGTTCCAGCCCTGCGGATCGGCGGGCGCCAGCTCGCAACCGGCGCGGAACTCGGGGATCGCGGCGTCGATGTCGCCGCTGTTGGAAAGGCAGATGCCGAGCACCCAGCGCGACGCTGCATTGGTGGGATTGAGTTTGACCGCCATGCGGGCATGGGGCAACGCCTTCTCCAATGCGCCCATCCGCATATGCGTGGTGGCCGTGAGGTGGTGGGCCTTTGCGACATGAGGATGCGCAGATAAAAGCTCGCGCAGAAACATCTGCGCGAGCTCGTAGTTGCCTTGGTTGGCCGCCTGGACGGCCTTTTGATAGAGCGGTTCGGGGCTGATCATCCGGGGGCATTGTTTGCAGCCGCCGGCGAGCGTTCCCGATCCATTCGCGAATCAGCGGTCGCCGGCTTTGCTGGCGTCGCTGGTCGCGCTGCCGGGAGTCTGGTTCGCGGGCTGACCGGCCGCTGCCGTAGCCGACTGCTTGACCACCGGCTCGACCAACTTGCGGGTCTGCTCAGGGGTCAGGAGGGCGACGGCCGCTCGCATCTTGGCGATGCGATCGGATTCGTCCTTCGAGGCTTTGGCCTGATTGAAGAACTCGGTCACCTTCGGGGCGACTTCGGCGGAGACGCCGATCTCGGTGACGCGTTCGGCGGCGTTGTTGACGCTGTCCGCCAGCATCCAGTAATAGACTTGGCGAGCCTCGTCGGCCATCGTCAGGAACATGGCGCGGGCGACGAAATTCGAACTGCCGTTTGTCTCCTCACCAGCGGCGCTCGCGTCGCGCTTCATGTCGTCGAGCATGAGGCGGCGGTAGTCATCCACGATGATCTGATGCTGCTGGACGTTATTCGCAGTGAACAGGTCGGCCTTCTTGAGTTCGGTGGCGAACTGGCCGAGCGCGGTGAAGGGCTTGGTGTCGGCGAGGACCTGCTGGAGGTTCTCGCGCTCGCTCATCGAGAACGTTTCGAGGATGCCGCTGTCGAGCTGGCGCACCTTCTCGATGTTCTCCAGGACGGCCAATTCCACCTTGGCGCGGCGCTGTTCGATGAACGCCTCGATCTGCTGGCGTGTCGCGGGCGTGATGGTCTTGTTGCGTTCGATCGCGGCCCACTGGAGGGGGCGGTCGAGCTTGATCACGTGGCCGGAGCCGTCACGCTCCCACTGGTCGTAGTTCGTGTGCATCTCGGCCTTGGTGAGGCTCGGATCGGGGCGGGCCGGCTGGGCCTGCGGATTCGCGCCCTGGGCCTTGATTGCGTCGGGGCTGATCATGCCGCGACGGACGGCCTCCTCGGCGGAGATGGTCTCGTGCTTGGTCTCGTGAGCCTGGACCGGGGTTTCCTTCGGCCAACCCTCGGGCTTTTGGGCGGGAGGAGTCGTCATCTGAGCGGTCGCGCCGAGCGCCAGCCCCGCCACGGCCACCAGCATGCTGAGTTTGTTCAAGTTCATTCCGCTCTTCATTGGTTCATTCTCCAGGGGCCGCGCAATCTGGGACACCTCGCCCGGCGGCAGTGGCTCGCTATCGACGATCTTTCCGGTCATTCTCAGTCCAAGACGCCATTCTGCCTCCAGAACCTGCAACAAACCGCGGATTTCGCCGGTTCCGGGAACGACAGGAGCTCCGGGGGTCGGTTTGGGCGGATCCGAGAAGAGATATTCGGACCTTCGAGGCTCGGGGTATGGAGCGCGGGAAAGCGTCCAAAGGTTCAGGGCAGGCCGGAAGGAGAGGGGGTATCGAGCGGCGAAACGCCGAAGAGCACGACCGACCAGATCTGTCGCTGCTCGGCATTGAGATAGGGCAGCACCTTGGTTGTGAGGTCGTAGGCCTCCCGTGCGGATGGCTGGGATCTGGTGCGATCCGCCAAGGCTCGGAGCGGCTCGGTCACTTTCTTTTCCTGATCGGCACTCAGGTCCAGTTCGAGCACCAGCACATCCAGAACCCGTTCACGGGGTTGGTATTGGCGTTCAAAAGCGCGGCGCAGTTCGTTCGCAGCGGTGTTGAGCGTGACGCGGACGCGGGCCGCCACAAGTGTGAGCGTCTCGCGCCGGTTCCGGGCCTGCTGCACCTCGTCGAGAACGAGCGCACGCCAGTACTCGTCGATCATCCGCTGAAAATCGCGCCTCGCCGATTCGGGAAGCGACTCCGCAATCTCGTCGCGGAATCGAATAGGGCCGCTCATCGTGGCGATGCGGTCGAGAAGGGCTTCGGCCAGCGGTTCGGATTCCGGCTTGGTTCCGGCCTGGCGGGCCGCCTGCAAGGCGAGCAGAATCTGAAGGTCGCCTCGCACGCACCGGTCGAGCGCGGCGCGGCGGCGGAGCACAATCTCATCGGCTTTGTCGCGATCGGGGCCGGGCAGGTTGAGCGCATCGAGCGCGGCCTCTTCCGGCGTCTGATCGAGCCGACGAAGATTGCCACGGAACTCGAATCGAACAAGCGTGCGTCCTTCTTGTTCCTCGGAGAGTCGCGGGCCGGCGAGCAGTGGCTCTTCCTCACCGAGCCAGGGATCCGGCTCGACTTCGATCGGAGGGAGCGGAGTTGAGGTTTCCTCGTTTTCGGGGTCTTCGGGCACCGGCTCGGAAACAATCGGTGGCGCGCCAGCCCCGAGCAGGGCCAGCAGGACGAGCGGGGCGAGACGAAGAATTGTGCGGGCGGGGCGGGGCACCTCAAAAGTCTACCCGATCAAAGCGGTCGGCCAAACCGCCGCCCGCTACTCTTGGCCCATGTCGAAGGACGCGCTGGCAAAGGAGATCGCCGAAGTTGCGTTGTTGCGCGGCACGTTCACCCTGCGCTCGGGCAAGGCGAGCAGTTATTACCTTGACAAGTACCTCTTTTCGACCCGTCCGGAACTGCTGGGCCAGTTGGCACCGCTTTTCGCGGAGCGGCTCGACGCGCTGGAATCGCGGCTGGAAATCGGTATCGACCGGATCGCCGGCGCGGAACTGGGAGGCATTCCCCTGGTGACGGCGGCGAGCCTCGCCACGGGTTTGCCGGCAATCTTTGTGCGCAACAAGAAAAAGGACTACGGCACTTCCAAGCAGATTGAGGGCGCTGTCGCGAAGGACGAAGTGGTCGTGCTGCTGGAAGATGTGGCGACGACCGGGGGCCAGGCCTTGGAGGCTGTTGAAGTTCTTCGCGAGGCCGGGGCAAAGGTGATCGCGGTGATCGCGACGATCGATCGGCTGGAGGGCGCCCGGGAAAACGTGGAACAGGCGGGGCTCTTGTTCGATTCGCTCTTCACGGTCCGCGAACTGGGTGTCGTGGGCTGAGTCCGTCGTTTTGGGATGTGAAGTCGGTTTCCGCCTAGCATTTCCCCCTTCGGAATCAGCGATTCCGGCCATACACGCCGGTTGAAATCGCCGAGTCGCGGGGCGTTGAGGACCAGGCCCAAGGACGGCGGGTTTTCGGTCGATAGGGACGTGGACTCTCGGGCCGTTTTTTCCGCGGACCGGCCGCGGATCGGTTTTTGGCGTGCCAATCAAACCTTGGCCGCCGGGCCGTCGTACGACTCAGCCCGTCAGACAGCGGGATAGATCTTGCGGCACGGCGCCACAGCCCACCGCTCTGGAAGTTGAGGAGATTCGCAGCATGGCCACCTCGCGTCGCGCTTTGATCACCGGCATCACCGGTCAGGATGGTTCGTACCTCGCCGAGTTTCTGCTCGCCAAGGGGTACGAGGTGCACGGAATCATCCGGCGCTCTTCGTCATTCAACACCGGACGCATCGACAGCATCTACCAGGACCCTCACTCGAAGACCGGCAAGCTCAAGCTGCACTACGGCGACTTGTGCGACGCCAACAACCTTTCCAAATTGATGCGAGAAGTGCGGCCGCACGAGGTTTACAACCTCGGCGCGCAGTCGCACGTTCGCGTGTCGTTCGACATGCCGATTTACACCGCCGAGACGGTCGCGATGGGCGCGCTCAAACTGCTCGAAGCCGTCCGCGATTTCCAGCAGGAATCGGGCCAGCAGGTCCGTTACTACCAGGCCTCGTCTTCCGAGCAGTACGGCAAGGTCATCGAGACTCCTCAGAAGGAGACCACGCCTTTCTACCCGCGCTCGCCCTACGCCTGCGCGAAGATGATGGCGCACTGGGCCACGGTGAACTATCGCGAGTCGTACGGCCTGCATGCTTCCTGCGGCATCCTGTTCAACCACGAATCTCCCCGTCGTGGCGAGACGTTCGTTACCCGCAAGATCACGCGAGCGGTCGGGCGCATTAAGCTCGGCCTCCAGGACAAGATCTTCCTGGGCAACCTCGACAGCAAGCGCGATTGGGGCTTCGCCGGCGACTACGTCAAAATGATGTGGATGATGCTCCAGCAGGAAAAGCCCGACGATTACGTGATCGCGACCGGCAAGACCATCAGCGTGAAGGAATTCTGCGAACTCGCCTTCAGCCACGCGGGGCTTGATTTCAAGGATTTCGTCGCCTTCGACCCGCGCTACCTGCGTCCCGCTGAAGTCGACTTGCTGCTCGGCGATCCGAGCAAGGCCAAGCAGAAACTCGGCTGGGTGCCGACCACCACGGTCGAGCAGCTCGCGGCGATGATGGTCGATACCGACCTCGAACTCGCCAAGCGCGAGAAGACCCTCCGCGACGCCGGCCACGAAATGCCGGAGTTCGCCGGGCACGATCAGTAATTCCCGTCAAGCCGATTCCCCCAAGCCCGAGCAATGCTCGGGCTTTTTCTTTGCCCCAACGATGGAGCATGCCCTGGCCCGGCCGAACCATCATGCACGTCGATATGGACGCGTTCTTCGCGTCCGTCGAGCAACGCGACAATCCGTCGCTTCGAGGCAAACCCGTTCTGGTCGGCGGCGCAAGCAAGCGCGGCGTTGTCGCCGCGGCGAGTTACGAATCGCGAAAATTCGGCTGCCGCAGCGCGATGCCGATGGCACAGGCGCTCCGCCTGTGCCCGCACGCGATCGTTTTGAAGGGGCGGCACGGCAAGTACGGCGAGGTCTCCAAGGTCGTCTTCGAGGTCCTGCGCACGTTCACCCCCGATGTGCAGCCGATCTCTGTGGACGAGGCGTTCATGGAGATGACCGGGGCGATGCACCTGTACGAGAAGAAGTGGGGAAACCGAGGCATCGAAACGCTGGAGAAAATCGGCGCATCGATCAGAAAACAGATTCGCGAGGCGGTGGATCTGCCCGCCAGCGTCGGCATCAGCGGCAACAAGTTCCTCGCCAAACTCTCGAGCGATCTCGCCAAGCCCGATGGGCTCAAGATCTTCGACCCGCGAAGCGCTGAACGCGAACTCGCGCCGCTGCCGGTCGGTGTGATCTACGGCCTTGGCCCAAAGACGCAGGCGCGACTCCACCAACTTCAGATCAAGACCATCGGGGAACTCCGTTCGTTCGGCGAGGAACGGTTGGTCAGCCGCTTCGGCGAGCAGGCGCGCGATTGGCTCCGTCTTTCCCGGGGCGAAGACACCCGGCCCGTGCGCCTCGAGCGCGAGCAGAAGAGCATCGGCAAGGAACGCACTTTCTTCGATAACATCGCCGACCCGGATGAACTGCGTTCGCTTCTGCTGGGCTTTACCGAAGAGGTGGCACGCAGCCTGCGGGAAGACAAACTGACCTGCCGCGGCATCACTCTGAAACTGCGCCTTGGCGATTTCTCAACTTTCACCCGCAGCGCCGCGCTGGAAGCGCCGACCGATTCCACCAAGGTGCTCTGGGCCGCGGCGTCGGGTCTGCTCACCAAGTGGCTGAACGAACGGCGCGGCGCGCTGCGGCTGATGGGTATCAGCCTCCACGGGCTTTCCAGCGAGGAGCAACTCGGCCTGTTCGAATCGCTCCCGGAGATCACGAAACTGGAAAGCAAGTCGGGCAAACAGGCGAAGGTGGACAAGGCGACCGACGCGATCGTGCAGAAATTCGGACGGGGCTCGATCAAGCGGGGCGGCAGTTTGCGCGAAGAGTGACCGGCGACCCGAAAATGAAAAGAGCCGGGTTGCCCCGGCTCTTGATTGCTTTGGGAGTTGAGAATCTATCGGCGGCGTCGGAAGACGATCAGGCCCGCGCCGGCGATCACGAAGGCGGCGCCGGGCGCGGGAATCAGAGCCGTACCACTGAATCCGCCCAGGTCGTTCCAGTTCACTTGGCCGCTGCCCATGAGCGAGCCCACGATCAGGTTGCCGGTGACAACACCGGACGAGAACGATGTGTTCGCATTCGCCGCGAGGATGTTCACGTTGTGCCCGCCCGACATGTTGATCGTCGTGGCGTCGTTCAGGTTCAGCAGGGTGCTGACGCTGCTGGCGCCGTTCTGATAGTTCCAGGTCTTGCTCGCGAAGTTGAGGTTGGTTCCGGCGACGTTGATCACGACGGCGCCGTTACCGACAACCCGGATTCCCCACGCGTTGATGAAGTCGCTCGTGTTCACGTTCACCACCGAGAGCGGTCCGCTCGCGTTGATGATCAGTTCGCCCCACTGGTTCACGTACGAACCGGTCGGCGCCAGACTCGCGGCGTAATTGCCCGCGTTCTGGAAGTACGACGACACCGCGACCAGATTGAGCGCTGCCGCATACGCCTGCCCGGTGTTCAGCGATCCGTTGACGGTCAACTGGTTGCCGGTGGTCTTGGTGCCGGCGATCGAGACATTTCCGTTGACGCTGCCGCCCGAGCCGCCCAGGTTGCCGCCGCCCCAAACCGGACCGGTGATCGAGGCGCCGTTCATCGTGACATTACCGGCAACGCTGATGCCCCCGTTGTTCACACTGCCCGACAAGCGAAAATCTCCGCCCCCGTAGAAGCCGTTGGCAAGGCTGGCCGAGCTGTTCGCGTTGGTCTTGGCCGCAAAGCCGCTGAAGTAGGCGTTGCCCACAGCGCCCGATGCGCCCTGGAAGTCAGATCCGTACGCCTGATTCGCGCTGCCGATGGTCGACCGGCTGAAGACGTTGAAGTCCCAATACGAGACCGCGGCGTTCGCCACGCTCGAAAGTGCAGCGGCGCCTACAAAGGCGGCGGCCGAGATGTAGAAAGATCGATTCATAAACCCTCCTCTCGAACAGAACGCGGGGTGCGCTCCCAGACGGAAACGAGCCCCACGGCTCACTGAAATACGGGCCCTGACGCCCGCCGGGTCAAAGTTCCAATTCGTGAAAGCGACTTGCAAGGCGTGCTGCGCGGAAAACGCGGAATCGAAAGCGTTTACACGGGCTAGGCGCGTCGCATAACAACGGGACGCCGCATCGGGATTCTCGCCGGTCCGGGAAAAGGCTGATCTATGAAGTTCCGGGCAATCGCGCCAGCCTCAGCGCAATGCCTTACGCACGTGTCCACCAACGCAATCGTGATCGGGCCTCGCGCCGGCAATTAACCAACACATTCAGCGCCCCGCAAAAAAGAGGAATTGTCATCGTCGGCGCCGCCCTTTGCAGCGGCCACTGCACGTTGTTCAGCCACCATTCCGTGCGGGCCCGATCAGACGCCATTGAAGAGACAAATAACTCCACGCCGCTGAGAAGAATCCACGTTCCCACGATGAGCGTTGCAGGCAAGGCCCACACCACGCTCCTCCAAGCAAGCCGGGAAAGTCCGACGACCCGTGCGCTCAGCGCGGCACACCAGAACACGCAGTAGCTCATGGCGAGAACCGCGATGCACCAGAACACCAGATGGATTCCTGCCGCACGCTGCTCGCTCCCGTGCTGGCTGACCTTCGCGGGCCGATACCTGTTTGCCGTGAACCGCAGCTGGCACCTACCGCCGCGAGGGACCTGCTCGTCAGACGGAGGTCAAGAGCGACCCTTTCTCGCCCCACCAATTGTGGTTGTTCGCCAAGCAACCCCACCATTAGGAGCATCCGGACATCGACCCTTTCCATGGAATTCCCGCTGACGGAACATGACCCTCGTCTAAATTTGCGTTTTTGCTCTCAAAGTGGAATTTAGCGGAACGGATATCAACGATCGTTGAATTCATGAAGGACTCCGATTTCCAACCCCAGTTTCCGGGCGTGCTTATGCCTACCTCTTTCACCGAAAGGCGCGAAGGAGTGGATCGCGTGATTCAGGGTCGGGCTTTCATCCCGCACCCTCTCCCGCCGGACATCGAGTCGGAACGACTTATTGGCCGGCTGTTTGATGTCCTCGATCGCGCCAAGACGCGCCTGCTGGAACTGCAGGCAGACGTCGAGTCTCTCCCAGACCCGCAGGTGCTTTTGAGCGCCATGCGAGCGAGAGAGGTGCAGTCGTCATCCAAGATTGAGAACACCTTTTCATCGCTCAAGGACATCGCCCTCTCGGAGATCATCACGGATCGAGCCACGCAAGAAACCCTGGAAGTTCGGAGGAACAAGCAGGCCGTCGAGCATGGCTTGGTATCGCCCTTACCGCTTTCGAACCGGCTGATCAGCGAGATCCACGCGAAGCTGATCATCGATCCCACGCACACACCCGGCAAGTACCGCAAGCGGCAGGTCTGCATCGGCGATGAGAATCGGGGCTTTGCCGCCGCGCGGTTTGTGCCGCCACCCGGGGACAAAGTAGCTGAATGCATGAAGCACTGGGAGCACTTCGTCAACCCCAGGACGCTGGGGGCGCCGCAGCGTCAGGAGTTCCCGTTCTTTATTGAACTCGCCATGGCACACTACCAGTTCGAGGCCATTCACCCCTTCAGTGATGGAAACGGACGGCTGGGCAGGGCAATTGTCAACATCACTCCGGTCAAATCCGGCGTGCTCCGCCAGCCGGTCTGCAATCTCAGCGAATGGGTCCAGTCAAATCGCGCCGAGTACTACGAGCGTCTCCTGAGGGTCAGCACCGCAAATGAGTGGGAGCCATGGATTCGCTTTTTCTGTACGGCGATTGCTGAGCAGGCGACGCTGGACCGCGACCGCGCCAAGCGTGTCCGCGCACTCTACGACAAATACCACGCGGAAAACGTCACCAAGGGCAAAAGTGCCCTCACGCTCAAACTCATCGATCACCTTTTCTCGCGATTCGTGATCACGATCCCGCTTGCCAAGGAAGTGCTGAATGTTTCCTATACGTCTGCTCAGCTCCACGTCGAGCGATTAGTCAAGGCGGGAGTTCTCGTACAAGCCAACAAGGGCAACTACGACAAGGTCTATATCGCAAACGCAATTCTGAAAGCCGTTCGCGGCCAAGCCGAGGAATGATCACCCGCCCATCGCACTCAACATCGCACTCCCCATATTCGCCGAGTTCATCGCCACGCTTACACCCTCAGCCTTCAGCGTTTTGATCCTTGCATCCACTGAATCACTTGTAGTTCTCACGCTCAGCGATGCTCGACCGCGAACCCCACGGTTCAGCTTAGGGTTCTTGTTACGCCGGGTTTGCCCATCCGACGAGATCAGTTCCGATGGCTCGGAGCTTTTCCGAAGTTTGAACTGCGTAGGGAAGGTCTGCGTTCAAAAGGTACCGCTGCGCCATTGCTTGCCAAAGAGAATGGCGTTGACTGAAATGCGTGCAACCGAGCAAGCCAGGGCCACGCTCAGCAGAGATCTCGAGCAACTTGAGGCGATGGTCTTCTGCGACAACCCAATCGCACACTCGTTCGATGGACTCGCTGTCGTCCGTATTGGTTTCAGCGACCGAAAGCACAATCCATGCCAATCCAGCGAAGACCAGAGAGTCTTCCCACCACGGAAAGGGCGTTGAGAGGAGAGCCGAAATCGAACTTCGGGCGGGAATTACTGCGCTGTTGCCCATGAATAGTGCGCTGTCAACAAGCGGCGCGAGAATGTCCGAAAGCGAATGAAGATGGTCTCGTGACTGTGCTTCGAAATAAGCGTCATTCAGAACCGCGCAGGCGAACAGCCGCCGGAGATGTCCATCGTGCGTTGATGGCACTTCCCAGCGCTCGAGTTCGAGCGCCTCTTTCGGATTCCAATCCAGCCTCCCCTCAACCTTCATGCTTTCGCATACGGCATGCAAGGCCTTCAAGTGAAGTTCAAACTCCGGGCTGTCGTTCGCCGCAATCTCTGTCAAGTTGGTGTCTGTCATCTGAGGGCAGATGAACTGCGGCAAGGCGCCACGAAAACACTCGATGCTTGCGGGAAAATCGAGTGCCACGGGCGATTGCTTCTCTGATCTCTCGCTCACTCGATCCTCTGCCGAACGCTACCCACCCATCGCACTCGCCATCGCACTCCCCATATCCGCCGGGCTCATCGCCACGCTCACGCCCGCGGCCTGCAACGCCTTGATTTTCGCATCCGCAGTGTCATCCGCCCCGCCGATGATCGCGCCCGCGTGGCCCATGCGCCGTCCGGGCGGGGCCGTTCTCCCCGCGATGAACGCCGCCACCGGCTTCTTGAGCCGCCCGCTCTTGCGATTCGCCTCGATCCACTTCGCGGCATCGGTTTCGTCGCTGCCGCCGATCTCGCCGATCATGAGGATGCCGTGGGTTTCCGGGTCGTCCGCGAAGAGTTCGAGGCAGTCGATGTGATTCAGCCCGCGCACCGGGTCGCCCCCGATACCCACGCAGGTGCTCTGGCCGAATCCAAGATTGGACGTCTGCCAGACCGCTTCATACGTCAGCGTGCCCGAGCGGCTCACAATGCCGATGGCCTTACCCCGCTTGCTCTGGCTCACGTGCGTGTTGATGTAGCCGGGCATGATGCCGATCTTGCACCCGGCATTCGTAAACGGCGCGCCCGGTTCGCCTGTCGTGCTGTTCATGTTGGTGCGCGGGCCGGGCGTGATCACGCCGGGGCAGTTGGGGCCGACAAGGACAAACTTCCGCTTGCTGGCCGACGTCTCCGCCCCGCCGTTGAGTTCATCCAGCACCGACCGCACCCGGATCATGTCCTGCACGGGCACGCCTTCGGTAATCGCGCAAATAACGCGAATCCCGGCGTCCGCCGCCTCCAGAATCGCATCCGCCGTGAAAGCGGGCGGAACGAAGATCATCGTCGCGCTCGCGCCGGTCTCGCGCACGGCTTGCGCCACCGTATCGAAGATCGGCAGTCCGTTGGCGTCCTTGGTGCCGCCCTTGCCCGGCGTCACGCCCCCGGCCATCTTGGTGCCGTACAGGAAGCATCCCTTGGTGTGGACGGCTCCGAACGAGCCGGTGATGCCTTGACAGAGAACTTTGGTGTTTGCGTCGATCAGAATCGCCATAGGGCGAAGAGTGTAGAGGCTGCCGCGGCAAGACCGACGAGGGTCGCACGCGCCGAATTGGCTCGGCCCCCGGCCCAACGGGCGCAAACAATCGGGCATGACCGCCTCAACGCCAGCATCCTTCGCGGGAGAGCCCTACCCGCCCAAGCCGCCGATCATCGCCCAGGATGGCTGGCTGATCATCGCGTTCTTTTTCTTCCCGACGCTCTTCGCGACTGTGGTGGCGGTGGGGCTCCGCAACACGCATTTCGCTCCGATTCTCATGGCGATCGCGGCGGTGATGATCGCGTTCACGGTCTGGGCGTTCTGGTTTTTTCGAGATCCCAACCGCAAGCCCCCGCCGGGCGAGGACCTGACGCGGGCGATGATCTGCCCCGCCGATGGTGTGGTCGTGAAGATCGATACAGCCTCGCCGCCCGCGGAAGCGCTGGCATCGGTCGGCGAGGCGCCGGTGCAGATGACGCGCATGTGCATCTTCATGAACGTGTTCAACGTGCACGTCAACCGCGCGCCCCTGGCGGGGACCGTCGAAGCAATCGCGTACAACCGCGGCAAGTTCTTCAACGCGAGTTTCGACAAGGCCAGCGACCTGAACGAGCGGGCGAGCCTCATCCTGAGGTTGCCCGATGGGACGCGCCTGTTTGTGATCCAGATCGCGGGGCTGATCGCACGCCGGATCGTCTGCAAGGTCACGCCGGGGCGTGCGCTTGCCGCGGGAGAGCGGTATGGGTTGATCAAGTTCGGTTCGCGTGTCGATGTGTACCTTCCTGCGGGGTACGAGCCCACGGTTCCGCTCAACGGCAGAGTCTTTGCGGGGCAGACCATCATCGCTCGCCGTTCAGCAATTCGGTGAGTCCGCCCGGTCCAAAAGCATTGACCGAGCTGCAGGCGAACAATCCCCCGGCGTGTTCCTCAAATTTCCAACCCAACACTCTGCCGTTCCGCTCCGGGCGATCGTGCCCAACATGATCACCTCGGCGGCGCTCGCATGCGGGCTCGCGAGCCTGCACTTTGTTCTCCAGAGCCGCTACGAGCCCGCGCTGGTGGCGATCGCTCTCTCCGCGGTGTTCGATGCGCTCGACGGGCGGGCGGCGCGTCTGATGCGCGTCACCAGCCAGTTCGGAGCGGTGCTCGATTCGCTCTCCGACTTTGTCTCCTTCGGCGTCGCCCCCGCCGTGCTGCTCTACCAGTGGATGCTGCGCGACACGCAGACCGGGCTGCGCCCCACGCTGCCCCAGAGCTACGAGCCGCTGTTCATGATGAGCGTGCTGACCTACGCCATGTGCGCCGCGATGAGGCTGGCCCGGTTCACCGCCGCAAAGCCGCCAAAGAAAAACAGCCCTTTCGCGGCCCGCTTCTTTGTCGGCATGCCCACGCCCGCCGCGGCCGGCGCCGTGCTGCTGCCGGTGCTGTTCGATGTATCACCCTCAATCAAGTGGCAGATGCCGCCAGTGCTGGTTGCCATTTACATCTTCCTGATCGGCGGCCTGATGGTCAGCCGAGTGCCGATGTTCAGTTTCAAGAAGATCCGCATCCACCCGCGCGCGGTGGTGCCTCTCTTCATCGGCGTCGGCCTGCTCGTGTTCCTGGCCGCGAAAGACCGATGGCTCGCGGGCGCGATCCTCGCCGGGGGTTACCTGCTCACGCTCCCGCTGGCGTGGTGGTCGCACGCCAAGCTCAAGGCGCACGCCGCGGAACTCGCGGATGCGAGCGACGACACAGACGCCGGTGGAGAAACCGGCGGAGTGAGTGACACCCGTTCCAGAAAGGCCAAAGGCCTCAAGATCGGTCGCGGCTGAGTCGCGCTGACGCGCATTCCACTACGGGCAGATCAGGGTGTTGTACGCGGCGCCGAAAATCACAAAGTCCGCGTCGTCCACAAAGCCATCGTGCGTGAGATCGGCGCGGCAGAAGGGCGGCATCGCCGGATCCCCGCACACCAGCACGTCGTAGCTGTACGCGAACATGATGAAGTCGGAGTCGTCTACCTGCCCGTCGAGATTGAAATCACCCGGGCAGGATGCGCTGCATCCGTCGGGGATGCCATCGTGGTTGGAGTCGGTTGAGAACCCGCTCGCGATATCGCACGAATCGGGCACGCCGTTCATGTTGCAATCCGGGTCGAATCCATACTGGATATCGATCGCGTCGTCGCGCCCGTTGCGGTTGCAGTCTTCTCCGCCGATGCGGATGTAGTACACATCCTGCCCGCCCGTGAACGTGGCCGACATGATCACGCTCGCACCAAAGTTGTCCGACTCGATGTCGTAGTAGTCGCCGATCTTGTTCTGGTTCGGCTGACCGATGGTCGAATTGAACGTGTTGGTCACCTGCAGTGGAGCGGTCCACGTTGTGCCGCCGTCGGAGGAACTGATGTACATGAGTTTCGAGATCGTGAGGCTGCCAGTGCCGTCGGTGCTGTTGTACACCACGTCGAGTCTGCCGTTCGGCGCGACTCCCATGGTCCCGAACCACTGCCAGGATGTGTTCGACGCGGGCTCCGGGTTGATCTTCGCCGGTGCGGAGAAACTCAGTCCCCCATCGGTCGAGCGCACGAAGTTGATGTCGCCCGGGTCGGTCCCCGCCGGATCGACCGACGACAACAGGTAGACCCACCCGCGGCGGGGACCTTCGGAAGGATTAACTACAACCTGCGCCTGCCCAAGCAAACCGCCCGGGTTCGGAGACCCGCCGATGCGCGCGACGCCTCCCATGTTGACCGTGGCGGACACGAACGCCGGTGTTTCGAACGCGTTGTTGGCGTTGGTGGATTTGAGCAGGTAGAACGTCGAGGTCGAGCTCGAGTTCGGCGTTCCGAAGATGTACAACTCGCCATCGGGCCCGACGTAGTTGGTCCCGAAGACCGGCGAGTTGGGCAGCACGATCGGGTCATCAAAGGCCAATCCATCCACAGAGCGTGTGAACGTATTGGGCGAGTAGTTGTTTCCCGCGACATTCCAACTCTCATAGAGAAAGCCGCGTCCTGGCCCGTCGGTGCGGTCGATCGCCATCCAAGTCTTGTCGCCCCCGTACGCCGGATACGGCGGGTTCCACGTCTTTCCGCCGTCGCTGGACACAAAGAGCCAGCCGAAAAAATCGCCGGTGAGCGAATTGTAGAAAATTGTCCCATCCGCGTTAGCGCGGAGCACCGGATCCGACCGGAAGATGCCCGGGTCCAGCGCGCTCGCGTGCCACGTGCGACCGCCGTCGTTCGACCACCCGGCGCCGGCCTGGCGGAAGTTGCTCGCGATCGTGTCAAACTGACGCCAGCCCACTGCGATGCGACTCGGTGCCATCGGGTCGTGCGCGAGTGACGGTTCGTTCGCGGCGTCGCCCACGATGTTTTGCTGAAGGCCCGTGACATTCACCTGCGTGATCCGGACGGACGGCAGAGCAGCGAGGGGAATCAGGTCCTGCGCTGGGAGAGTTGTTCGAATCGCGCCGCGCGCCGGGGCTGGTTGGTTATCGGGCTTTTCGAGCGAAACCGGCGCGCCGTCTCCAAAAGCCTGTCCCGCAAGAAGTACCACAAACGCCACACCGCTGATTCGCTGGCTCATTTCACTCTCCAAACCCCCGCGAACGAGAAATCCGTTCCTAGCAGTATCTGCGAAACTCGCTTTGGTTGCTTTCAAAATCTTGCAACTGGACCAAGGAACCGCGGATTCCCGCCAGAGAATCCGCTGATTCGAACGGGGCGAGCCATTGGTCGGGCCGATGCACCCCCAGCAAGGCATGAACGTGATCGCGCGTACATCCATTCCGATCGCACTTCTCGCGGCAATCGCCGGCACATCCGCCGGCGCGCCGCTTGCCATCGAGTTCAAGTCCGGCGTGACCGTGGGCTCGTCGGCAACCGATCAGAACGGCGTCGGATTCACCGTCGGCGGCATGAGCGGCATCGTGCGGATCGTCGGTGACGAATACGCCGCGATTCAGAATAATTCAAACAAAATCGTGCGCCTCCACATCTCGCTTGCCGCCGACGGCAGCATCGTCACCGCCTCGATCAAGCCCGGGGTCGGAGGCGGCCTCACGCTGTCGCAAACCGGCGATTTCGAAGACATCGCCTTCCCGGGAATCGCACGCAACATCGTCCGGATCTCGGAGGAAGGCTCGCCGGAGATCCGCGCGCACGACTATTCGACCGGCGCGTATGTCGCAACGGCGCCCCGCCCGGCCATTTACGCCAATCGGCGTTCCAACTTCGGTTTCGAATCGTGCACGCTCGGTCGCACACAGTGGTCGATGTGGACCTGCAACGAAGAAGCCCTGACCGTGGACGGGGCGCTCTCAACCTCGTCCGCGGGAACGCTCGTCCGCATTCTGAAATACTCGAACGACCCGCCGATGCCCGTTGCCGAATTCGCGTACCTCACCGATCCCGTGCACGGAGTATTCGTCACCGGCTCACGCAGCGGCGTCTCCCAGATCGTTGCGCTCCCAAACGGGAAACTGCTCGTGCTCGAGCGCTCGTTCGCGCTCGGCGCATCTTTCTATCAGACACGAATCTACGAGGTCGACGTTTCCAGCGCAACCAACGTCATCGGTTTTCCGACGCTGGTCGGCGCGACGTACACCGCCGCCTCGAAGCGCCAGCTCTACAAGGGCGATCAGACCAATCTGGAGGGACTGTGCCTCGGCACCTCACTCGCCGCCGGCGGGTACGCCCTTTTGGGCGTAGTCGATGACGACGATCCGATCAGCGTGAACCGCATCGTTGCATTCCGCTTGACCGGCGACGTTGACAGCGCATGCCCCGCCGACCTGAATGAGGACGGAGTCGTGGACGATGCCGATTTCGTCCGCTTCGCGCAGTCGTACGACCTGCTGCTCGATCCAGTCGGCGACCTCAACCTCGACGATGCGACCGACGATCAGGACTTTGTGCTCTTCGCCGGGGCGTACAACGAACTGCTCTGCCCCTGACGGTGCCCGCATCCAAAAACGAAAAAGGTCCCATGAGTCTCATGGGACCTTTCAGAATCGTTTCGCTTTCTTTCACGGCGCTTGCCGAGAAAGCCTCATCCGCGAAGCCAGCGCCGCATCCATCGCCTTGTAGATGTCCGGATCAAGTCCGACATCCGCGCCTCGCTTGAGCATCCGGCGGGCCAGGTCGAACCGGCCATCGGCCTGCATCAGCACCGCAACCATCAACCAACTCGAGCCGCTTCCGACGCGATTGGCGTATTCGACCGCGCGGTTGATCAGTGCCGACCGGCGCGCCGGGTTGAGGCCGAGCACATCCACATCCAGCCCGCGCCCGGCCAGCGTCGGGTCTATCCGGTACGCCTGTCGAAGCATCGCCGCGGCGTCATCCGGCTGGCGCGAGTCGAGCATCGCCAGCGCCAGCACGCGCATCGCCGCCGTGTCTTCCTTGTCTTTGGCCACCGCCTCCAACAGATACTTCACCGCCGAACCGCTCTGCCTGTCGCGGAACGCCCAGACGCCGTACTCATACGCCGTGGGTGCGGGTGCCGGGGCGTAGTTCTGCTGCTCCGCCATCGCGCGCTGGGTCGCGCCCGGCAAGAGGTTCGGATCGTACAGATACGTCAATCCACCGAAGGGCCCTGGCACATACGGAGGCACCGGAAAGCCATTCCAGTACACCACATAGTTCGCGCCGTTCCACGCGACCCATCCGTTCCAACCCCACGGCCACCAGTTCCAGCCCGGCGGACAAACCACAGGCGGAATCGGACACGGCTGCGGAGGATTTATCTGTGGAGGCGATGGTGGCGTCGGGATCGTGCCTGGCGGCACGCCTGGCACACCGGGCACCGAGATCGGACGATACCCGGGGTTGACGCCGTTCAGGATCGGCAGCGTGTTGCTGTTCAGTACCGGCAGCGTGTTCGAGTTCATCGCCGGCAGCGTGTTGGAATTCAGAACCGGCAGCGTCCCCGGAACGCCAGCCCGGGTGTTCCACTGGTTGGTCGGCGCGTAGATCCGGCCCGGAGTGTTGAAGCCCGTCGGCCTGAACATCGTGCTCGTGGGTGCAGAGCGGTTGAAGCCAGGTGAGATGCTCGGCCCGAGCCGGGGGGTGACTCCGAAGCCTCCGGTCCCTCGAAAAGTCGAAAGGGGTGCCGTGCTCGAAACCATGGCTTGAGCGCTCGCAAAGTGCGCGAGACCACCCAAACCAAGAATCGCTCCCGCCGCCAACCCCGATACGCTCATGGCCATCTTCATCGCCGTGGCTCCTAGCCCCGCACGCAGTTTCCCAAGCCCCTCGCACCGCCCGCCACGATACGGTACAAGTCTATCAGATGATGCCCCCAAGCGGACGACCCATTTCATCCTTCATCTTTCGGGCTCTGCCGCTGGTTGCCGCGGCGGGTCTCGCCTGCTTCGCGGCCTCGTGCGGGGTCTTTGGTGGGGGTCTTACCCGCAGTGCCACTTTGTCATCGGCCGAAACCGGCTTCTATCTAACGATGACGCCTCGTTATCAGGCATACCTGTCGTCCGACATCAATACCGCCGATTTCTTCCTGTCGGATCTCCCCGCCGATGCCTTTGCCGACGGGGCCGACCTCAGCCAGTTCTCGGGCAGCCTCATTCAGATCCACATGTTCCTCGCGCCCAAAGCCGGCTCAACCCCGATCGCCTTCTCCGCAACCTCCGCGACCGTACGCCAAGTTGTCTTTGCCGAGGGGCAAATGGGCATGTATTCGGGGGGCGGCTTCCTGCTTCCCAGCGGCACGGCGGGTGAGAGCACCTTTGGCGGAAAGATTCACAGCGCGTCAATGAGGCTCACCGCGCGAACACCCGGCTTTGCCGACAAGTTGGGTCCCGCCGAGTTCGCGAGCGGCCTCAGCGTGCCAAAGGATGTGTCGCGGGCCAAACGGATGTCGCTGCTGATTGAACGTTCGTACGCGCAGATGCCCATTCGCCACCTTCCCAAGATCCTCGGCCAGGACCAGCAGGACGCGCGGAATCTCATTGAGGGTGAACTCGACGCCGATACGTCCGAGTCCACACGCGATTCAACGATTGAGAAACCGACGCCGACGAACCCCGGAAACCAGCCGACGCCCCCATCGACGCCCCCGCCCGGGCCACTTTGATCCTTACGCCAGCCGAGGCGTGCGCCGCCTGCGGATCAGCACGTACAGCGTTCCGAGGACTAGTAGCGCACCAATCGCCAGCAAGATCGGCGTCAGCACCGCGAGCACGCTCGCAACGGTTGCCAGCAGCGATTCCGCCGCGGCGTAGATCGGGTTCGCGATTCCGCCTGTTGTCGTGGTCGAGACGACTCGCCCTCCGGCGCTGGTGACCTGAGCCAGGCCCGCCGCGGCAACTCCCGAAGCTGCTACGGCACCGAGTCCGGTGGCGTACATCGTCTGCTCCAGCAGGCCGTGCAGATGATCGCCGGAAGTTAGCGTGGAATGCAGTTCGGGAGCGACCAGGCCAATCGAGAGCAACGCGCCGGCCACCCAGCCCGCGGGTGCACTGAGGGCATCGAGTGCGTGATCGATCACCGGCACGCAATAACCGACACCCTCGGCGATGCTCAAAGTTCCCAGCACGCACAGCGCGGTCCAACTCGAAGCCCATGAGAGTGCCGGGGAGAGATGGATCAAGTCCAATCGCTGGGCGATCCCTGCGATTAACAGCGGCACAAAGACGCGCAGCCCACCCGCGGCCGAGAGCCCGAGTCCGATGCAAACTGCCGCGAGAAGTTCCATGATGCCTTCTTAGGAGTTTGGCCTGCTGGATTTCGTCCACCGGCGGGTTCTCGTGGCATGGCCCGGCGTGTCAGTTTCATCGGAATTTGCCGCTGTTACATGAACAACCGAGCCCTGCGGAGAGGTACGCTCTTGCAACGGTCGGCGCTTTGGCGCCGCCGATACCGGAGACGATGCCCATGTCACTACCCCGCCGCGCCTCGCGTGTTCTTGCCGCCTCCGTGCTCGCAACCATCATCGGCTTTCCCGCGGCATTCGGCGCGCCCGTCAAGGTTGACCTCGTTCAAAAAGACGGCAAATGGCAACTCGTGCGGGAAGGCAAGCCGTACTTCATTCGGGGCGGGGGCGGCGAAGGAAGTCTTGAGACTCTCACCGCGATCGGCGGCAACTCCAAACGCACGTGGGGCGCCGACAACATCGATCGTCAATTGGACGAAGCGCAGAAACTGGGAGTGACGGTCGCCGTCGGAATCTGGCTTGAGCACGAGCGCCACGGCTTTGACTACGGCAACGAGAAGGCTGTGCAGGCCCAGTTTGAAAAAGCCAAGGCCGCCGTCATGAAGTACAAGGACCATCCCGCCGTTCTGGTTTGGGGCGTCGGCAACGAGATGGAGGGATACGCCAAGGGCGACAATCCGAAGATCTGGAAGGCCGTCAACGACATCGCCAAGATGATCAAGGAACTCGATCCGAATCATCCGACGATGACTGTCATCGCGGAAATGGGAGGCGAGAAGCTTCCGTGCATCAAGAAGTACTGCCCCGATATCGACATCGTGGGTGTCAACGCGTACGGCGGCGCGAAGAGCGTGCCGGAGCGCTATGCCGCGGCGGGCATGACCAAGCCGCTCATCATCTGCGAGTACGGCCCGGCCGGAACGTGGGAAACACCGAAGAACGCGTATGGCGTGACGCCAGAGAAGACGAGCACGGAGAAAGCCGCGGTCTATCGCGAAGCCGCACAAGCGTACGAGAAGAGCCCGCTCTGTCTCGGTTCGTACGCGTTCATTTGGGATGACAAGCGCGAGGCGACGCTGACCTGGTTCGGCTTGTTCCTTCCGGCCCCGGGAAGAGAACGCACCGCGGGCATCGATGCACTCCAGGAAGTCTGGACCGGCAAGCCGCCGGCGAATCGAGTTCCGGTTGTTTCGCCCATCACGATCGCCGGCAGCGACAACGTGAACGGTGGCGACACGGTCAAGGCCTCGTTCAAGGCTTCCGATCCGGAGAACGACCCGATCAAGGTGACGTGGGTGCTGAAGTCGGAGCTTGATCCCAGCGAAGGTGGCGATCCGGTCTCTGAACGCCCGTCGCACCCGGAGGCGATCGTGCACTCGTCGAACTCGGAGGTCACGCTCAAGATGCCCAACGAAGGCGGCGTCTATCGCCTTTACGCCTTTGTGACGGACAACCACGGAGGCGGTGCGGTTGCGAACGTGCCGATGCACGTCAACGGCCCGAAGTCGAGTGCGGCACCGAAGGCCAAGCTCCCGCTGGTGATTTACGCCGACGGCTCGAATGGAGCGTTCTCTCCTTCGGGTTGGATGGGTAATACCGGCGCGATCGCCATGGATGCCGCTTGCACCGACAATCCGCACTCGGGAAGCAACTGCCTCAAACTCCAGTACAACGCGTCCGACAATTGGGGTGGCATCGCGTATCAGAGCCCCGCGAATGACTGGGGCGATCAACCCGGCGGGTACGACCTCACCGGCGCGAAGCGGTTGTCATTCTGGGCGCGGGGCGAGAACGGGGGCGAGAAGATTGAATTGAAGGTGGGAACGATCGGAAAGGACAAGAAGTATCACGATACCGCCGTCGTCGCCAGGCCCGTCACCCTGACAAAGGACTGGAAGAAATACGAGATCGACCTGAGCGGCAAAGACCTCAGCGTCATCAAGACCGGCCTTGTGTGGACGGTGGGGGGACAGGGCAAGCCCGTTACGTTTTATCTCGATGACGTTTGGTTTGAGTGAGAATCTCGTATCGATTGAGCGGTGATTTTTTCGGCACCCGAGCGATTGCAGAGACGGTCGAATTTCTCGGCGTCGTCTGAAGCAGCTTCTATTCGAGACGTTGAATCCAGCGGTAGAGCCCCTTGACTGATCTCAAATCAGTCGCTCAGGGGAACACCATCGTGTTGTATGCCGGAATAAAAACAACAAAGTCGGCGTCGTCGACGAAGCCGTCGTGATTGAAGTCGGCGCTGCATGCGTCGGGCATGTCAGGATCCGCGCAGAGCATCAGGTTGTACTGAGTTACGAAGTATACGAAGTCCGAATCGTCGACCTGGCCGTCTGCGTTGATGTCGGCGATGTGCGCTTTGACTTTGATCTCGGCGGGGATGGATGCTGCCTCGCCACAGGAGTTCCAGAAGGTGACGCGGTAGAGACCGGCGTCGGAGTGCTTGATGTTGGAAATCGTGAGCGTTGCGGGCGTGCCGTCGGTGGGGGAGGGGAGTTGGCCAGAAGCGTTGGAGACGGTGCCGCCGCCAATAGAAGCGCCGCCGGCCCCGTTCGCGACGTTTTCAAAAACGCCGGAACCGGGCGTTGTTTCGCGCGACCACTGGAACGAGATAGACGAATATCCCCTCGCGGCGGTGGAGAAGAGACTAAGTGTTTCATTCGCGACGAGAGTGGCGGCCAGCGGAGCAGTTGCAATGAGCGGCGCCGGATTGGCGCTCCACCGAGCGAACCGGCCCAGCACAGTCTGGCCAAGTGTGAGGAGATCCTGTGAACCAACGACCACATCGCCATTTGGAAGTACTTTGAGCGAGCTGACTGTGCCGCCGAGCTGCGACAACCAACGAGACCACTGCGTGCCATCCCACCGCGCGATCGGACCCGTGGTCACGCCACCGGCGGTGGTAAACCTTCCAGCCGCGAGAACCGATCCATCGGTAAGCAGCGTGAGGCTCGAGACGCTGCCGTTCATACCGGTGCCCAAAGGCAACCATTCCGTTCCGTTCCAGCGAGCAATGTTCTTTGCCAGTGGCACACC
The DNA here is from genome assembly GCA_019636565.1 of Phycisphaeraceae bacterium. Classification (GTDB taxonomy): domain Bacteria; phylum Planctomycetota; class Phycisphaerae; order Phycisphaerales; family UBA1924; genus JAFEBO01. Next base: position 18,030 of record JAHBXG010000014.1, on the reverse strand, counting down.
AGAAATGGTGAAGTCTCCGCCGGCGAGAATGTCGCCGTTTGGGAGCCGCATCAAGGCATACGCAACGGGATAGCTTGTCGAAGACGACACACCTGGCCCGAGCGTGTGCCACGCAGATCCATCCCATTGCAGGACGCAGTGCTTAGCAGAGACGTTCTCGACCGAGAAGAAGCCTCCGATCACAATGTCGTCGCTACTCCCGATCGACATGCAACTTATGTTGGCCTGCACCCCGATCACGACGTTTCCCGTCGCCGGCTCCCACACAAGCCCATTCCAGCGAGCGACATAGCGCATCGACTGCCCGTCGACGCTGTCGAAACTTCCTGCAGCGAATACATCGTTCGCCGGCCCTTCACAAAGAGCAGAGATGTATGGAAAGGAGCCGCCGATTCCCGTCCCGAGTGGCGACCACGATTGATTGTTCCAGTTCGCGATTCCGTTTGCGCGAGTGTTTCCCGCGAAAGCGAATGTGCCGCCCGCCAGAAGGTCGCCGTTGGATCGGGCCAGGAGCGTCTGCACGTACGGACTAATTTGAGTTGTTGGAGGTGTTTGCATGCTCCCGGAAACGCCCGAGCCGAGTGAAAACCAGGACGCGCCGTCGGTTCGGGCGATTTTGCTTGCGGAGATCGAATTGACCGAATCGAATGTACCGGCGACAACAACATCGCCATTCGGAAGCGCTTCGAGCGCATAGACCGCACCGCCGATCCCTCGCCCCATCGAACGCAAGCCTGTGCTATCCCACTCGGCGATAGCTGATCCCCCGAAAAGTTGCGAATCCGGCGGAACGCTTGCACCGACAAACACTCGTCCGTCCGGTCGCGCGAAGATTGCGTTCGCGAACATTGTCTGGGAATTGTCGAACGGCCCCGCATAACTCCATGACGATCCGTCGAAACGCCCGAATCCGCGATAGACGTAATTCGGCGGCGCGCCGATTTGGCCAGCGGCGAGAAGATCGCCGTTGGGTGCGATCGAGAGCGCCGTCACTTCGCCGTTGATGCCGCTCCCGACTGGCGCCCAGAACGTGCCCGTCCATTGCGCAAGCTTGCTCACGGAAGGATGACCCGAGGAAGAAAAAGTGGTGCTGCCTCCCGCGTAGATTGTGCCGTTCGGAGAGCTAGCAAGGGCAGTAACCGGTCCGGACGAAGATCCCAATCGAAGCCATGTCGTCCCGTCCCAAAGCGCGATCGAGGTTTGGCCGCCCGGGGCAATCGAAAATTGGCCTCCTGCAACGAGATTCCCGTTGGGCAGGCGTGTCAAACATCGCACAGCCGTTCCCGCAATTTGACCGATCGCAGACCAATTTACGCCGTCCCATTTCAAGATCTTCGCGTTCGGAAAGCCCGGAGCACTGAAGCTGCCACCGACAACGAGCGAACCATCCGGGGAACTTTTCAATGCGTAAACAGTGCCGGAAACAGCCCCGCCAACCGAGACAAACTTTGAACCGTCCCACTTGGCCAGGCTGTTGAAGTAGGCCGCGCCCGATCCATAAAGCAAACCACCGACGTAAAGCTCGTTCGCCTCGGTTACCTCGATCGCATAGATCTCGCCCTTCAGGCCATCACCGATCGGATACCACCTCTCACCATCCCACATCGCGATGTTGGACACAACGGCGGTTCCGGCCGCGTTGAACGAACCAGCGACCACCAGTCTCGGAGCGAGGGGCCCGGGGCCGTCCGGATCCCACATTTTCATAGCCAATGGGGCAGCACCCGTGCTGGGAATGCCGGGGACGCCTTCTCCGGGAAGCCACAAAGGATCGCACTGAGCGTGAGCGAAATGCGAGGCGGCCGCGAGAAGGATCGAAAATGCCGCAGTCGAAGATGACTTGATTCGGTGCATGCGAGGTACCTGCCGTGCCAAGGGTAATGGAACCCAATGCTCAATTGCAACAAACGATCCGACCTCGTGGCACAAACGCCGGGACATCGCGGTTATAGGGCGGTCGGCAGCGACTTGATTGGCCGGCGTACCTGCCGCATGGGCGTTTAGGCAACTTTTCGTGCGCGTCCCAGCTCTGTCTAAGTCGCAATAGCTTCACTCACTCGAGAATTCGTGCCGGTAACCTTGTTTTCAGGAGCGCGCGGTTCAAGCTGTGCGGCCTTCGGTGGTTGTGCTCCTCACGCCACCTTTTCCCAAGCGCCGTGGTTTGGACTTCAAGAAGGCCTTCGCGATCCACAGTTGGTTCCGCCGCCGCGAAGGAAGCTCTCCGCGCACCGGTTTGCCAGTGTCACGACTCCGAATCCAAGCAGTCATTCATCTGCACCACCCGCTCCATCGCCTGCATCGCCGTCGGTGGATTTGAGAGGTCAATCGGCAGATACACGCCCCGCTCGTGATCGGTGTTGAGCACCACGGCATTGGGCGGCACCAGCGCCGCGCCTTCCGGTGCCTTCTCGTGCCCGAGAATAAATAGATTGATCCCCCAGCGTTCGACGAGGTCTTCGAGCTGCTCGGCGTCGTAGCCCCGACCCCAGATCATGATGTGCGCCGCGCCGGTGCGCGGCTCGTAGTCTTCTTTCGTAAGGTCGCGGCCAAGCACCGACGGATCAAACCGCTGCATCATCGCCAATCCGGGCAGCGAGTGCGCGCACAAGACATCCACGCCCCGCGAGCCGTCCGGTTTGTTGCATTCGCAGCGCAGGGCCAGCGGCATCGAGAGCACGAAATCTCTGATGGCGTCGTGCACGCTCGGCACATCGTCGCCGAACACGTGCTCCAGCCCGGCGTTGAAAGCGTCCACCACCTTCACGCCGTCTTTCACGATCCCCGCGCCCATGATCTGCGAGAGTTCGTGGTTTCCCAGCAGTACGTGGACGTACTCGGGGAATTCCGCCTTGAGCGAAGCGACCCGCGCCAGCGCGCGGTACGAATAGTCCACGCCGTTGAGCAGATTGGGGGGGTGGATGATCTCGTGCAGAGTCAGGTGGGAAGGGTTGTCACTCCCAAGCCCCGCGATTTCGACCAGTTTCTTGAAATTGATCGGATGGTCGTGCAGGTCACCAGTGGCGATCAGCCGACCCGGCGCCCGGATCACATCGATCGAGCCGCTTCTGCACTTTGCTTCGCGGCACGCCCTTGCGCCGGCGCGAAACAGATCGGCCACCAGCGAAGCGTCTTGCAGTCCGAGTTGTCCGATCGCGGCGGGCTGCAAATCGTGTCGTCCCTGACTCTTCCGGGGCACTGAATCTCGATTCAGTCGCTTCCGGCGTGAAAAACATCGGCACTTTCGATAAGCGCCGCAAGCAATTCGGCGCGACCCACCCCCCCCAGACTCCGTCTACGCCGCGGAATCTTCCTGGCTCTCGCCGGTCTCGGCGGCGGGCCCGGTTCGCATCGCGACCAGTTTGGCCCGAATCAGGTTCAGCCGGTCGGCGACCACCTTCATATCCGCCGGACGCTTTTCCGGATCGATCTCGAGGCAGTTCATGATCAACTCGCCGAGCATCGTCGGGATTCGGGGGTTGATCTTGTGAGCCGGCACCGGCTTTTCGATCATCTTGTCGTCGATGCGGCCGAGCAGGCTGTCGGCCTTACCGAGCGCGGTCGGTATGTGCCGGCGCGTGAGGATCCAGTACATCGACGCCCCGAGGTTGTACACGTCGGTCTTCGCTGTGATCGGGCGGCAGTGCACCTGTTCGGGCGCGATGTAATCGGGAGTTCCCTGGATCCGCTCCTTCACCGTGTCAATCCGGCAGGATTGGCCCAAGTCGATGATCTTCGCCGTTCCATCGGCCGTGACCACGATGTTGTTGGGCTTCATATCCGCGTGAACAAACCCACGCGTGTGCATGTGGTGCAGCGCCTCGGCGGTCTGCTCGAAGATATGGACCGCGTCTTCGAACGTCTTGGGAGGCTTCACCTCCATCGAGACGCCGTCCACCAGTTCCATTACCAGATAGAGATGAATCGTCTCGAGGCTGAGCATTCCCCGGCCCCGCTTGATCATTCTCGTGATCTTGCGGATCGAAGGGTGGTCCATCGCCTGTGCGACGTGGTATTCAGCCTCTGCCTGATCGAGAAAGCGCTGATCTTTGGGCTCGAGCTTCTCGACGTGCTTGAGCGCCCAGATGTGGTTTTCCTTGTCCTTGACAAGGTAAATCGACGATGCCGCGCCGCGTCCCAGTTCGGACAGGACCTTGAGGCCCTCGACCGTTTCGCCTTTCTTGTACTCGGTCCCGCCGCGGCTCATTCCAAACTCATCTCCGACGATCTTCGGCTTGTTGCACCCGCTGTGACTCCACACCGGGATCGCTCGATCTCGGTGCCGATGTTCCCATCTTTCGACCTGCGACCAACGCGTTTCCCGAGAACCGGGAGCACGCCCCTCCATCCCATCCCAAGCTGATCGAGGGCCTCCTTCAATCGTCCAGACCGAACCCGAACTTCGGTCGCCAGTGTAGCGCACTTCCGCACAATGCCCCAACGTGAGAACGCGGTGCACGTTGCGTCTATTGGCAAAAAACCGGTGCCGGTTCCACTGCCGATGGTCACTTCATCGGTTATTGACCGATTTGACCCGTCTCAAAGGGTTGCAAGCGAGGGGATGCCTTAGCGAAGAGCGAGCTGCTCTCGGAACGCGGCACCGGGGAAGAAGCGGCCCGGGCCGCTGCCCTTGACCAGCTCATCCTGCAGCACAATACGGTCGCGCGGGATGTTCAATTCGCGGCAGATCGCATCGACCAGTTGCGACAATCGACGCATCTGCGCCTCGGTGAACCGACCGCGATCGCCGTTGCCCACCAGGCAGATTCCGATCGAGTTCCGGTTGTACCAGTCGGCCTTCGGGCCGCTGGCATGCGCACCGGCCTGCTGGCGAAGCCAACGGGAGCCCACGTGCAGTTCGCCGTCATCCAGCCCGTTTCCGTTACCGATGACGAAGTGATATCCAAGGCCCGTCAGGCCGCTGGATCGAGCGTCATTTTCGAGCGATTGAGGCGTGGCGTAGGGAGAGCCGGTGTGATGAATCAGAATGGCCTGCCAGCGCCCATCGTCGATGGGCACCTTGGTGTTGAATACGACCTCAACGCTCGTGGCGGTCGCGGGAGCGATCAGTGCGGGCAGGTTGAGGCCATCAACGCGCGGGCTGGTCTTGCCGTCCATGGCGTACAAAGCGCCGCCTAGGACGGTCAACGTGGCGACCAGCGCTCCCCACACATTTCGAGAGCGGGCGCTCAGGACATCCCGGCCTGCATTCGAATTCGAACTTCGGGGCATCCACCCTTCCTTGCAGCGGGGTGCAATCGGCACCCCCTTCACTCTGTCCTCGGTTTGCGTCAGGGTCAAGTGACCCCAAGCGGTTACACGCATATTCATCGTCGCGCTGCGCTCCTGCAATTCAGCGAAAGCCGCAGGCTTTGCACGCGACTTTAGACTTTTTCTGCGTCGGGTTCGACTTTGTCGCCTTGCCGCAGCGGAATCGGTCTACCGCTCGTGCCGCACTAAACCCGCACCACAAGTTCCGGTGGTGCGTCATTCTTTCGGAAGCAATCGGCCGCGAAGATTCGGACGTTTGTATCCGAACTCATCCGTGTAATCAGACGCGGCGCGCTGATCACGCACGGCGTCGTACCGATCGTATTGGCTGCGCGGCTCGTTGGGGCTGAGAAGCGGCTCCTGGCAGCCGGCGAGCACAATTGTGCCGCAAACCACAAGTCCCCGTACTAAGTGCGAACAATGACGGGGTTTGGATTGGGTATGCACGGGATCCACGGGCTCCGAGATCCCGGTCGGGACCAAAAACAAGTGTACCGTCCGAAAAACGGGACGGCACACCGAGGAGAGAGGAGATGGATCGGCTTTTCAGCCAACTCCATATACGGACGCGACTTGCGACAGGTTCGCGTCATTCCTTCGGGGTGGGTCACGCTTTGGGCATTTCGACCGACGGCTGGGTCATGAGCATTGCCGAGGGTGAGGCCGGCCCATCGGGTTCGGGCGCGGGCGGGAATGCGGTCTTTTCCATGTCCAGCACCCAATCTTCCAGCGGCACATGCCGGAGCAGATCAAGCCGGACTTCCTGGCCCCCGAATGACGGCGCGCCCTCGCGGACTTTCAGGAAGATGAGAAACTTGTCCCACTTGCGCTTGTCGTAAACCGCCACATCGGTCGCGGCGATCGTTTGCCCGCCGGGCAATGTCAGCGTCTTGCTCGCCGGGTCAAACCGGTAGACGGTGCCGACCGCACGCATCATCACGAAGATCATCCCCGCGGCGAGCGCGCCGCAGACAACAAAGATCGCCCACTGAACGGGGATGTCCAGACGCGAGAGCGCTTTGGGAGCCTGATCCGCCTTCTTGAACTTCTTTTCGAGCGCATCGAGCGCCGCCCTTGGCTCACCGATCTGAGTGCGGCTTGCATCCAGCCTCGTCGCGTTGCGCAGCGCCGCCAGCCACTCCATCCGCGCCTTTTCGACCGGCGAGAGCGTGGTGGTCTTCTGACGTTCGATCAAAGCCTGAAGGTCCCCTTCCGGGTCTTCCACCGAAGTCCGCTCCAGTATTCCAGGGGCCAAGGCGGCCTTGAGATACTGCATTTTCAGAAAGTCGGCCGCTTGCTCGCCGCGGCTGGGGTACACGATCGTGGCATCCACCAGCGCCCAGAGCGCAAAGCCGGCGATCAGCAGAATGAAAACCATCTGCTTGCCGAGCCACTTGGGAGATGCCTTGGTTCTGAGAAGTTCGTCGGCCATGGAAAGTGCCTGTCGCGGAGGATGGGAGTTGGCGGGAAGTTGAAAGCCTGGGATCTCAGTATCGGCGGTTGCCGTTCAGCGTATCCGCCCGATCCGGGCCAATCGTGTCGATCCGCCCGCTCGGCCGACCCGACCCACCACCCGACCCCCATCCGACGCACCGCCGGACGCGCTTATAAGAAGATCGCCCGAAGCGCCCGACGCCACCAGCGCTCGCAGATTTCCCGACCTCGAGGAGTTTCGATGAGGTCGCTGAACCCCCCCTCGTCGGCCCGCTTCAGGGGAATGCGGGGCAGGTCGAACTGCCCCCGGCGAAGCGCCTCGGTCAGCCAGCGGCTGTGTTCATCGCGCATGCGCTGCGCAACTTCTTCGATCGGCCGGGAACGGAAGAAAAACAGACACACGACCGCAAAGAGTAGCCGGAAACCGGCCAAAGCCGCAAGTTCAAAACCCACGGGGGCCGGTGCTCCCCAAGGACAATCATCACGCGATTGGAGATGAGCCGGCGCGCGGGCGAATCTGGTCCCACGCGGTGCGGTAGCGGGCGGCCATGACTTCGAGTGAGGCGCTGATGACGCGAACCTGCCCGACGACGTTCAGGAAGTTGACGTCGCCGCTCCAGCGGGGGACGAGGTGGACATGGAGGTGGTTGGGCAGCCCCGCGCCGGCAGCGCGCCCCTGGTTGATGCCGAAGTTGATCCCCTGCGGGTTCATCGCGAGTTGCATGAGTTCCGCGGCAAGGTCGGTGAGTTGCCAGAGCGCGGCGCGTTGAACCGGGGAGTAATCGAGGAGCGCGGGGCGTGGCTCGCCGAGTGCGACGAGCAGGTGGCCCCCGGCGTAGGGGTACATGTTGAGCAGGATCATGCCCGCATCGGTTCGGACGACGACGTGGTTGGCCTCGTCGCGTTCGGGGTGCTGCCAGTAATCGTGCAGGAAGGAGACAGAGCCGGGTGCGGGCTTGGTGTCGTCGATGGATTCGAGGTATTCCTGGCGCCAGGGGGCGTGGAGAGCCGCGGGAGCGGAAGCCGGATTCGCGGCGGCTTTTGGAGCGTGCTTTGGGGTGGGCGCTGGCTCGGACATTGCAACGAGTGTAACTCGACCGGGTACACGAGCAACGTAGACTTTGAGCTCGAAATCCACCAATCGGAAAGGGAAGTTCATGTTCGATTCGATCCGCTATTCGTCCAAGTCTTCAAAGTCTGCCACGCTTGTTGTCGGTGTCTTTGCTTCCGATTCGAAGTCCGAAGGCGCGAAACCGACGCTGGATGCCGCGACTGGTCGCATTGTGGCTTCGGTCGGTGGGGGCGATGCGGTGAAGGGCGCGATTTCGCGGCCGGAGTTTGAGGGTGCGATGGGCACTTCGGTCGAGGCGTTTGCAGGTGTTGGAGGCAAGACGCGGGTGATCGTGGTCGGGCTGGGCAAGGCCGACAAATTGACGACCGAGACGCTCCGGTTTGTCGGGGGCGTGATCGGGCGCAAACTCGCCGCGGCAAAGTCTGTGGGCGCAGCGATCGAACTCGCGACGGCCGTGAAGGCGTCGGGTACGGGTATTTCGGCTTTGAGCGCGGGGAGCGCCGTGGGTGAGGGATTGGGCCTGATCGGCTGGGTGTGCGATGAGTTCAAAGGGAGCGTGACAAAGAAGAAGGACGCGAAGGGGAAGGAAGTCAGCCCGCGCACGAAGTTGGACGTGGCGTCGAGCGATTCCAAATTCAGTGCGGGTGTCGAGCGAGGCCTGGGGCTCGCGGTCTCGGCGAATTTCTGCCGCACGCTGAGCCAGACACCGCCGAACATCGCGACGACTTCTTACATGGCGCAGCAGGCGCGGGCGATGGCGAAGAAGGTGGGGCTGAAGTTCAGCGTGATGGAAGGCGCAGCGCTCGAACGCGAGAAGATGGAAGGGCTGATCAATGTCGGCAAGGGGAGCAAGTACAAGCCGTGTCTGGTGCGGCTCGAGTATTCGCCCCGAGGGAAGAACAAGAACGCCAAGCCGCTGGTGCTCATCGGCAAGACGATGACGTACGACACCGGCGGGTTGTCGCTCAAGATCAACAACGGCATGGTGGGCATGAAGCGTGATAAGGACGGCGGGTGCGCCGTGCTGGGCGCGATGCACGCGATCGCGACGGTGATTCAGCCGAATCGGCCGGTGGTGGCGCTTCTCTCGATCGCCGAGAACAGCATCAACGAGGAGGCGTATCGCCCGGACGATGTGATCACGTATCGCAACGGTGTGACGGTGGAAGTGACGAACACCGACGCCGAAGGCCGCTTGGTTCTGGCGGATGCGCTGTGCTGGGCGTGCGACAAGGAAGACCCGAGCGCGATCATTGACCTGGCTACCTTGACCGGCGGCGTGGTCGTTGCGCTGGGCAGCACCTACGCGGGAATGTTCTGCGAGAACGATGCGCTGCGTGCAAAGGTGGAGGCCGCGAGCGCCGCCAGCGGCGAGCGGGTGTGGCGCCTGCCGATGCACCAGGAATACCGGGACCTCATGAAGAGCCCGGTGGCGGACATTCTCAACAGCAACGCCAACCGCAAGGCGCACCCGATCCAGGGCGCCGCGTTCCTTTCGTACTTTGTCGATGAGAAGATTCCGTGGTGCCACCTCGATATCGCGGGCGTGCATGTTGCGGACAGCAACAAGGGCGCGTTTGTGGATGGACCGACGGGGTGGGGGACGCGGTTGTTGGCGGAACTCATGGACGCGTAACTAGTGCGACTGACAGCGCGGTCATTGCAGTACAACCTTTCCGTTCTGTCAGCGGTGGCGTTCGTCCATCTCTTTGGTTGCACGAACGCGCCCGTTCCGCCCGCGGAATCGTCCGGTCTGACTCCGACGGCGGCAGACGTTCGTGTTTGCTTGCTGATCGATCCACGATTAATAACGCCGTGGGCTGGCACAGGCGTTCCCATTGGAAACAACACGATTGCAACGTGCCTGCATGTGTTCCCGCCGCCCGCGACTTCGATGTGGATCGATAGTCAAACAGTTCCCATTGAGATGTGGTACTCCGGAGGACTCTGGCGTCAGGTGAACGCGGATGGAACTGTCGTGCGGGGTGACGATTGGGTCGATGTTTCCAAAGACTGGCAGGAGTTTCATGCGCTCGCAGGAAACTTTGAGCCCGCGCCCGGAAGCGAGATCGACTTCGATCGTCCGCTTCATGCTGGCGAGACGATCTACCTAATCGGCTTTGGAGGTGACGCGACGAAGATCGATCGCGAGAGTGCGAAGTCGATGGAGCCGACGGTCGTTGCCGGTCGGGTCGCGGTAACTCCGCCGGATTGGAAAGATCGGATCATCGCCGTCGAGGTGAGCGTGCCGCCTGAGCACAAGCGATTCGGCGGGATGAGCGGTGGCGCGGCAGTGGTGCATGACGAGAAGCGCGGGAAATGGGTTGTAGTCGGGCTTTGCCGCGGTTTGCTGGAGACCCGAAACAGCTTCGGGCCATTCGAATGGAGTGGGGGCTCGGTGGTGCAGGTGGTGCGGCCGCCATCACAGTCCGGAACGAAGGAATCTAGTTGACCCCAGGCCTTTCTAGCTACTTCGTCGCGTGCTTCATCACAACCGCTTTGAAGACTGTTTCAGCTGCTGCAGCGGAAATCTCGCCGCGCTCGACCATGTGAGCGAGCAGTTCTCCAATTTCATCCGGCTTCCGCCCCGCAACGATCACCCTCAGGCGTTCGATCACACGGTCAACGCGAATACGGATCGTCGGGTAGCTGACTTGATAGACGGCCGCGAGGTCTTTGAAGGAGCCCGAGTGCAGCACGAGTTGGACGATCAGGTCCTGATCCTCGCGGGGAAGTGCTGCCAGCGGGTGGGTATCACGGGGCGAAATCCAGTGTGCGAGTTCGGATTGGTCGTTGGGGCCGTGCCCGGAGGGAGATGGTTTCAGGGGCTTGATTTCGGTCTTCACGCCCGCGGGGAACTTGGGCACACCGTTTGGAAAATTGAAAGTCATACTTTCGTATTGTGAAAGTCTGGTTGCGAATTGTCAAGGTTTTGTTTCGATTTACTGAAGTGTGGGTGGGGTCTTTTGCCACATTCGCAAATCGCCCGCCCGGGGTGAGATTCTGGCGGGGTGGTCTGACCTAGGCATTGCCCACTGTCCGGATTCGCTCTCTTGCCGCGCCGACCAGCCATGCCATCAGCCCCAGCGGAAGCAATCGGGTGGCGCTGCCGAAGAACAGGGAGGCGACGAACGCCCCGGCGATCGCGGCGGGCAGCAACCAGCCCATCGTCTTTGCCATTGAAAGAAGCCTCTGGTCGGGGACGCGTACCGCAAGCCAGCGGGTGTAGTTCACAAGCCCCGTTGCGAGCATGAGCCAGCACGCGAGGTTCCACAGAGCGCCAGCAAGGATCATGATAAGGGCGGAGAGGGAGAGCGCCGCCGGGCTCACGCCGATCGCGATCGTTGGCAGCGGGGTGCGCAGCGCGACGAGCAGTTCGATAATCACGAGTAGCAGAAGGCCTGCCGCGGCACATCGCATGGCCCGCTTGTTCGCCCGCGCCTGATCCTTGATGTGCAGGCCGGGGTCATCAATCGTCAATTTCCAAACGCCGAAAACCAGCAGCGTCGCTCCGGCGATATCGAGAATGACAAAGTACTTCTGGGTGCCCGGTGCGAAAAAGACTTCGACCAAGTGCCAGCGCACAAATCCCGCGGCAATGTAGATCGTCAGAGCGATTATCGCGAGCAACGCGCCCAAGCGGAGCGATGCGAGATAGGCGGGAGACGAAAGCCCGAGCCTGCGCTTTTCGAGCGACTCGGCGATGGAGAAGCCGCACTCGGGGCAGAGGCCCGAGGGCGAGAGCCCGCGGAGTTCGTAGCCGCAGCGCAGGCAGAGAGCGGAACTGTCGATTGGCGAAGGGTTCAGGGTTGAGCCGGTTCTGGTGATGGGAAGGGGATTCCATCGCGGAGCGCGATGAGATCTTTCCGTATCCATGAGAACATGTTGTAGTACATGATCATGGCCACCAGCGGGGGGATGATGAGGCAATACCCGAGCATGAGAACGGGGCCGAGCCACATGAGCAACTTCGCCCGCTTGAAGAGCCGCGGGTTGGGAATCCGGGGCGCCAGCCATCTCGTGTAGAGCAACGCGGCGAAGAACTGGACGATCCAGGCGACGACGCCGGCAATCGACGTTGCGATTGAAAGGAAGGCGGCGGTACTACCGGGCATAGAAGCGGGCGTGAAGACCGAAGCCGGTCCGAACAGGCCAAGTGCGATTTGCAGCAGCCCGGCAACGAGCGAAATGGCGATGCAGACGCGAAGAATTCGGCGTGGCCGTTCGCCCTTGTTTGTCGACAGTTGACCCGGGTCGGGCGTGCTGTACAGGTAATAGCCAATATATGAAGCACCGGACGCAACGAGGCTGAGGCCCGCGAAAACGATCGAGGCCCCGGGACCAAAGATTGCTGCCAACGCGAACATCGCGACAAACGAGATGAGGCTGAGCGCGATACCGGTCATAATGAGTGTCACACCACGGAGCAACGCGCGTCGGTACTCATCGCTGCTGTATTGCAGCAGGTCGCCCCGGAGCGAACGCTCGACCGGCGTCGCACATTCCGGACACTGGCCGAAGGTGGAAAGACCGAGGAGGTCGTATCCGCACGAGATGCAGGGCTGCGATTGGGAGACAACCACCGATGGCTCGTTCATCTGCTTAGATTACAGGAATCGGTGCGAGACAGTCCTAGGGGGAATTCGCATGGAGCCCGGCTGCTTCTGGAAGCGAGAACAGAAATGGGAAACTCCCGCAGTTGCCAGCGGGATTGCGAGGGGAGTTGTCGGCGCCACGTGAGATGTTCGGTGGCAACGCCGAATTCGCGCGGGCTGGGTGTTGGCAGAGCGAAGCGGAATGCGCGGCCGGACAGCAGATGACTCATGGACCGATGCGGAAGCAGCGAGGTCGGGACGCAAGAGTCCTGGGGGTTGGAGGCGATCCGTTGCTTGGGTGGCGGGTTTGTTGCAATTGTCCTTCGAGAAGCGATTGAGACTCCGAGAGCGAAGCGAGAGGAACGAAAACGCCTGATAATCAGGCTCTGACCGATAACCCAAGTATTTTTACCGATCTTTTTGTCGCGGGGTGTTGCCATACGAAGGGTCGCGGTTAGCATGCGTGTCGAGTGTCTGCTATTCCGCGTTCGGGGTGAGTCCCGTTCTGCAGCCGCTCACTTTGTTGTGTCTGGAGGAGAGAGAAATCATGATGAATCGTTTGTTGCTCGCCGGCATTGCCGGCGCGGCTGTCTGCGCTGCAAGCCAGGCTGCTGTCATTGTCGTTCCCGGTTTGTATCAATTACGCAACCATCCGGACGGCAGCGCCGCGCCGCCTTCGTATGGCCTGCGTCTTGATGAGTTGTACAACGCCACGGCCAACCACGACATCTTCACGTTCGATTTCAACCATGCGTTGTCGAACATGAAGATGATGATCACGGCCAGCACGATTCACATCTATGGCCAGGTGTACGGCGGTCGTGATACCGGGAGCGGATACGCCGCGGACGTGTATGCCGGGCTGTATTCGGTCGATTTCACCTATTCGGTGGGCGTTGGACCCAAGCCGGGCGATGACGACTGGTGGGTGGCGTATCCGAATCCGATGATGCAGAACAGCGGCACGATCAAGACGACGCTGGGCGACACCATCAACCTCGTGGACAAGCAGCAGGGCGATTACTACTTCCGGCTGGGCGACGAGGACAACGACGCGGGCCATCGCGGCTTTGCGGGTATCTCCGGCTGGGGCTGGCTGAATCACGGCCCGTCGGGTTCGCCGCACGTGGATTCGTCGGACTGGCTCTTCACGGCGCAGTTGATTCCTTCGCCGGGTTCGCTCGCGCTGGCCGGGCTTGCGGGTCTGGTCTGTCTGCGCCGCAAGCGCTGAATGGGGCAGGGAATACGGATTTGTTCCAAAGACCCCGGGGTTCTGAACCCCGGGGTTTTCGTTTCGTGGCGAGTTCTATAGTCGGTGCCCGTTTGCGGGTTATTGCCGAGCCACCCATGCCCTACACCTTAAAACCCATCGAATCCCTGGACGTTGATGCCGACAACATCGACTACATCAAGAAGCACGTCGACACCGGCGATCGGTGGGTGCTGAATTTCGGGCCCCAGCACCCGGCGACGCACACCACGCTGCGGATCGTGATGGAACTGGACGGCGAGCGGATCGCGCGGATCACGCCGCACATTGGGTATCTGCACTCGGGGTTCGAGAAACTGGGCGAGGTGCTCGATTACAACCAGTACGTGACGATTGTTTCGCGGATGAACTATCTGTCGCCGATCGCCAACGACATCTGCTGGCACCACGCGGTGGAGCGGCTGTTCGGGATCGATATCACGCCCCGCTGCAAGGCGGTGCGGACGATCATGGCGGAACTGGCGCGGATCCAGGATCACCTGCTGTGCGTGGGCGCGGCGGGGCTTGACCTGAACGCGATCACCGGCTTCCTGTACTGCTTCAACCTGCGCGAGAAGATCTACGACATCTGCGATTTCATCAGCGGACAGCGGTTCCACCCGGATTGGACACGCGTGGGCGGCGCCATGGCGGACCTGCCCGACGAAGAGATGTTCAAGACCCTGATCAAGAACTTCATTCATAAGGAGTTGCCCAAGGCGCTCAATGAAGTTGAGGGGCTTTTGAATCGCAACCGGATTTTCTGGGATCGCACCAAGGGCATCGGCGTGATGACCAAGGACGAGGCCAACGCCTTCAGCCTGACCGGCCCGCTCGCCCGCGCCAGCGGCGTCAAGCGAGATCTGCGCAAGGACGATCCCTACCTCTGCTACGCCGACAACTGGGACGGGCAGGGCGCCGAGGCCGTGAAGTTCCAAGTCCCCGTCTGCGACGACGGCGACTGCTATGCGCGATACCTCGTACGCGTGGAAGAGATGAAGCAGGCCGCGAAGATCATCGAACAATTGATCGACAAGATTCCCGGCGGCCCGATGGACACCTTCGCCGATTCGAAGATGGTGAAGCCGAACAAGAAGGATGTCTACGGCAGCATCGAAGGACTGATTCAGCACTTCGAACTGATCATGACCAACCGGGGCTGGAAGCCGCCGGTCGCAGAGATCTACGGCGCGAACGAGACGGCGAACGGGGAACTTGGGTATTACATCGTGAGCGACGGCGGGCCGAGGCCTTGGCGCGTCAAGACGCGACCGCCGAGCTTCATCAATTACTCGACCGTTGCGAAGATGACCGAGGGGCATGTGCTGTCGGACATTGTGGCGATCTTGGGGTCGATCAATATCGTGGCGGCTGAGTTGGATCGGTAGCAATTCCGTCACGCTGAGACGGGTCCAATAACGCCGAGCATTTTCCTGGCGGACCTGGAAGAAAATTCCAATCGTTCTTGTACACTGATTCCCGATTCAGGGAGTGCAGTAATGTTCAAGGCGATTCGATGGGCCATTCGTATGAAGCAACTCTGGTGCGGCAGCATGTTCGGGATGAGCACATTGGCAGCACATTTCACGGCTGCTCAACCTCTCAATCTGTGCGACTACGAATGGAAGCATGTCACAGCCAGCGCTGCCGCAAGTGAACCCGCTGGCGCGTGGAACCCAGATACGGGCCGCTTCATGGTGTACGGCGGGTTGCTCAGCGGGTGGTCGCCAGAGACATGGGAATTCGACGGGCACAAATGGATACGATTGGATGCGAAGACTCCACGTCAACTCGCCAGCCGATCGAATGAGGAGTTTTATCCCCGCGCGTCAATGGCATACGACGAGCATCGGCAGAAGATGTGTCTCGCGCTGGTTTATCCGCGAATGAACGATCGGGCAAGCGACGCAGAGTTGTACGAATGGGACGGCAGTACTTGGAAGTTCAAGTCAGTCCTTCCGATCGACTTCCGGTTGAACACGCAAGACTATCGGATTCATCTGGTTTACGACCCCGCGGCCAAGAAACTGTTGGTTCTAAATGGAAAATCGAACCAATACATGTCCTTGCCATTCGCGGCCACAGGATGGCATTTCGATGGAAATGCGTTCACGCCTATCGGATTCGCACCCGCGGCCAATTGGACTCTCCATCACCAAGTGGCTGCAGATCCAGTACGCGAACGAATTCTTTTTTCCGGCGCATTTCCAAATGTGAGCGGGTATCTCTGCGAGTCATTTGCCGGTGCAATTGTCCCCGCTTCGCCATTTCCTTTGAGTCCAAGTGCCGCTTTTCCAGCGCTTCCATTTTCTAGTGACTACAGCGCTTGGGGTATGTGCAGCTACTACTCGCCGGTGCACCGCGGAATTGTACAAGCAGGAGGGGTACGTGGAGCCTGGCCCTCCGGCGCTTCCAATGTTCTTGTCAGGATTCGAGCGTGCAATACGGCGACCGCGGTGTGGGATGGTGCGACTTGGCGGATGATTTCGAGCGATTCTCCGCGAGTGGGTGGCGGAGTCGCGTGCTTTGACCCACTCGTCGAACGAGGACTGCTGTTCGGCGGTCGATCGTTTCTCGGAGAAAATACGACGGGCTCGGGCGACGGTTCGTCGACAACGTACACCAACGCGCGAGTTGGCGATGTGTGGGCACTGCAGGACGACTCGTGGCAGTTGCTGACGAGTCCGCCGCTCGGCATGACGGGTCATTCGGGTGCGACGATTCTGGATCGAACGACCGGGAGACTGATCGTTGCAAACTCGGCCAGAAATACTGAATCAGACGTTAATGCTTACTTTCAGGCGGAATGGAATGGATTGACGTGGAAGAGGGGTCCGACTTCGTTGGGAGGAAGTTATCCTTACCCGGCATTGCCATCTCCTTCACCCGACGTTCAGTTCGCGTGGGACCCTTCGTCAAACAAGGCAATTGCAGTTGCGAGCATGGAAAACCCAGCGTTTGACCTCCGGGTTCGGACCTTTCGTCTGGAAGGCACCGAGTGGGTACAGATCGGTGCGGAGAATCGGGATTGGCGGTGGTGGCGAATAGTGACGAATGCCGCCGCGGGAAAAGTGTGGCTCATCTGCAATAGTGGCAATAGCGGGGTTTTCGAGTTGGGTGGTTCCGATGGCGCCACGTGGGTGAAAGTCTCGACGCAAGCTCCTGCTGGTACGTCGGCGCTAGAAATGTACTACGACGATCAACGAAATTGTGTCGTGTCGCTAGAACTATGGCCAGATGGTCGCGTGCGCTGGCTACAGGAATTTGACGGGACAACATGGAAAGGGGTGGTGCAATCACTGCCGTTCTTCTTTGGCGTAGATCGTGGTTCGGCGAGAGCGTGGAATCCGTTATTGCGGGCGATTGTTGCCGTGAACTATGCGATCGGACGCAATGCATCCCAGACCATTGATTTGACGCCGCTCGGTTTTCCAACGAATGCCGACCATCGACTCGCCATCTGGAACGGCACCACTTGGCAAATCATCAACGACGGCGGCGCACACCCCGCCGACGCCGGGTACATCTGGCAGGATCAACAATCCGGCAAGTGGTTTTCGTACGGCGGCACTCCCCGAAGCGACATCTGGGAACTGGTTCCGATCACCGGCGACCGCTTCGTGCGCCAGCCGAGCGATGCGATCGGATATGCCGGGCGCAACATCAGCACATCTTTCGAGTTCCGCGGCGGAGTCGGTGCCGTTTCCTACTCCTGGCGCGTCAACGGCGTGCCGATTACGGCGTCGCCGACGGTGAATGGAAACACGATCTCCGGCTGGAGCAAGCCAACGATTTCAATTACCGGCATGAAAGCCGGCACCAACGCCACGCTCGACTGCGTTATTACGACCGGCTGCGAAACCTACATCACACAACCGGTTCGGCTCTTCGCAACGTGTCTCGGCGACCTCAATGGAGATTCGATGGTGGACGACGCCGACTTCGTTATCTTCGTTTCTTGCTACGACAACTACTACACGCCCGACGACAAGCCGCTCTGTCGCCTCGACAATTCAAGCCAGGTCACCGACGACAAGGATTTCCTCGTTTTTGTCGCGGCATACGAAGCCGGCGTGTGCCCGCCCTAGCGGGGCATTGATCGGAGCCAGGAACAACGACAACGCTTTCACGGTGATTCTTCCGATAGCATCCCCGCCATGCACCGGCCCGATGATGCCGCGGACCAAGAAAGAGCGATCGACGCTCGCCTCGCCCGCTCCGCGCGCTCGGGTGACTCCAAGTCGCTCGCAATCCTCATCGAACGCCATCAGACCCGCGTTTATCGCATGTGCTTGCGGGTCACTGGTAACGAGGACGCCGCGGCGGAAGCGACGCAGGACGCCCTCCTTCGAACGGTTCGGGCCATTGCCACCTTCGATGAACGGGCCCAATTCTCGACCTGGATTACCCGA
>JAHBXG010000013.1 GCA_019636565.1 Phycisphaeraceae bacterium | reverse complement strand
GCTTCGGCGTCGTCGCCGTTGGCGACGATCGTCAGCGTCGAGCCCTGGGCCGCGGCCAGCATCATCATTTGCATGATTGACTTGCCGTCCACTTCGGTATCGTCCTTGCGGACCGTGATCTCGCTGGAGAAGAGCGACGCCAAGTCCACAAACGT
This sequence comes from Phycisphaeraceae bacterium, assembly GCA_019636565.1. Lineage (GTDB taxonomy): Bacteria > Planctomycetota > Phycisphaerae > Phycisphaerales > UBA1924 > JAFEBO01. Next base: position 92,740 of record JAHBXG010000013.1, on the reverse strand, counting down.
CATCGCCGGCCGGGCGTGCAGCCCGAGGCGATTGACGATGGAGACTTGTAATTCGACCTTTGCCATGAGAAGGAGACCGGAAGCGGCGAGAAGGCGTTTGAACCCGGCGTGGGCGGGATCGGCCGTCAGGCGGGAAGTTGCTGGTTGTCGGCATCGGTGAGCAGCTGGCGCACGTCTTCGACGCTGCCGGCCTGACGAAGCAGGCGGCGGAAGGTCTCCTTCGAGAGGTTTTTGAAGATGACTTCCATCGCCTGGAGATGTTCTTCGGGCTTGTCTTCCGGGCTGATCAGCAGCACCACCGAGTGCACCGGCTGCTTGTCGAGGGCGTTGAAGTCGATGCCGCGCTGCGAAAGCCCGATCGCGGCGGTCATCTTGGCGATGGCCTTGTGCTTGACATGGGGGACGGCCACGCCCCGGCCGAAACCCGTGGAGCCCTTGCGTTCGCGCTCCAGAACCTTGAGCATCAATTCGTCGCGTATCTTGGGAGAAACCGCTCCGGACGCAACGACGGCGTCGATCAGCTCCGCGATAGTCTCGTCGCGCTGGGTGGAGCGCAATTGCGGAACGATTGCTCCGGTACCGATGAGTTGTGCGAACTTGAGCACGCGCGACACTCCTGTTTCCGCCGATAAGGTCCCGTTGCGGATGTTACATGGAAGGAGGCGGCCGCGCACGCAGGCCGGACGCTCCCGGACCGGATCCGGGTCTTACCGCTTCTCCATTTTCAACTTTTCCTTGAATTCCGCGAGCTGACGCGACCCTGTGCGGACGACCTCGTCGATCGCGCCGTACACGTCTTCCGACTTGCAGTGGCTGACAAAGTCGTCGTGCTTCTCGACATCCACGACCAGTTCCACGTCGAACGATCCCTTGTGATGGTGATCGATCTTGGAGATCGTGAACCGCACCGATTGCACCCCGTCGTAAAACTTGTGCAGTTTTTCAGACTTGGACTCGGCGTGATCCTTGATCGCCTTGGTGATTTCCAGGTTGCGTCCGATGACGTCGATCCGCATGATGCACTCCCGCGTCCGCCGACAGAATGTCCGGCGGCACGACGCTTGATTCTTCCACCGGCGGTTGCACCGGGGGATCCAAACAAAGCAGGGGCGTCCTTGCGGGCCGCCCCTTCGTCCGAATCATCCGACGCCGAAGCGCCAAAATGGGACTGAGTGGACTCGAACCACCGACCTCACCCTTATCAGGGGTGCGCTCTAGCCAGCTGAGCTACAATCCCGAACTTTTACCGTCCGAACCCGAAAGCGGCCCGGACCCCCGGGCGATCCCGGGCCGCGAGTATACCTGCCCAAAGTCGCCGCGTCACTCCGCCGCCAAGCCGGCCGTATCGGGTACCGCGATGGCGTCCTTGGCGTGCATCACCGCCTCGCCCTGGTCCAGCAGGCGCCTTGGTATCAGCAGAATCAGCAATCCGGAAGCGACCAGCATTGTTGCGAACACGATTCCGACCGTCGCCAGGCTTCCGTTGGTTCCCGCGTAAATCCATTGAGCCATCAGGGGCCCGACGAACGCCAAGGACCATGATCCGCCCATCATGAGACCCGATGCGAGCGTGGTCCGGTGGGGAAGCAGGCGCTGGGCCGCGGCGATCGAGAGGGGCATCGTCCCCGCGTACGCCCCGCCGACCAGCACGCTGAGCAAAAAGGCCGACCACATCGCGCTCATGTAGGGCAGCGCAATCACGGCGGCAGCGCCGATGCACGGCGTCACGATCATCGCGAGGCGCGCCCGGTTGTGCGGCACGAGCCAGCCGATCGCCAAACCGAAGACCCCCATTCCGAGCCCCATCGCCGCCTGGAGCGGGCCGTTCACGCCGCTGGAGACCAGTCGCAGTTCCGGCGTCAGAAGTGCAGCCTTCATTGTCGGAGTTATCGGCCCGGGCACACCGTGCTGGGCGAGCGTGTACAACTCGCTCCAGCGAACCAGCAACAGCACCATTGCCATGTTCACCGTGAATCGCATGGCGTTGACCGCGTAGAGCACCCACACCGCGCTCCAGCGTGCGGCCCGTTCCTTTTTCGGAAGAGCCCGGTGCGTGGTGTGTGCGTGCGCGTGCCGGTGCGCCGACCCGTGCGTTGCCCACGCCAGAATCACGGCGACCAGGACCGCCGGGACAATGCCCCAAACGAAGGTCTTGATCCCGAGCCATGCGGCCCAACGCGGGGCGGTGATCGAACCGACGGAGCCGCCCAGGATTCCCGCGGCAAAGAAGACGGAAACTGCGATCGCCCGGTTTTTCCCGGCCAGGTGCCCGATCACTGCGGCTGCGGGCGGATGGAACGCGCCGATTCCGGCCGAGCCGATGATCTGGAGCGCCGCGAGTTTCCAGAAACTGTCTGCGTACCCGATCAGCCCGATCGCGACCGCCGCGACCAGCAGCCCGATGGTGCCCAACACCCGGGTGTCTCGCTTGTCACCGACGATCGCGACAATCGGCTGGATGACGCCGCTGGAAAGCGACCCGGCCGCGACGAGCATCGCGCCCTCGCCCGGGGACATGTGCGCCCGGCCTTCGAGCACGCTCAGGAGGGGGATGACAAGCGCCGAGAAAAAATCGACCACGGCGTGCGAAAACACGATGGCGGCAAGTTTGCCCTTTGGACTTTGCTTGGCGTGCGAAATGGGTCGGCTCTTTCTGGACTGGTTCTGCTTCGACGCTCGAACGGCCGATTCGTTTCGCAGAAGCCGGGGCTTCCGGGCCATCTTTGGCTGCCGGGCGGGCGATACGCTTCGAGACATGGCGAAGAAGCCAACAGCCGCGGGTCCGCGAAAGCCCTTGGGCATCGATTGCCGCGTGGTGCTGCTGGTCGGCGCGGATGCCTTTATTGCGGGCGAGCACACGCTCGCGCTCAAGGAAAAACTCCTTGCCGAGCATGGCGACCTCGACGTGCTGAGTTTCGACGGCCAGACCGCCAATCTCGCCGATGTGCTGGACGAGTGCCGGAGTTTCGGGCTCATGCAGCAGCACAAGATGGTGGTAGTCGACAACGCCGACCAGTTCGTCAAAGACGACAAGCGCCCGCTGGTCGAGCGATACGCCCAGGACCCGAGCAAGGGCGCGACGCTGGTGCTGCGCGCCACCAAATGGCACAAGGGCAAACTGGACGACATGATCGAAGGAGTGGGCACGATCGTCTCGTGCGACGAGGTCGATGAGCCCACCGCCGTCAACTGGGCCGTCAAACGGGCCGAGAAGCGCCACGCAGCCAAACTCGATCTCAAGGCGGCACAGGCCCTCGTGGAGCGCGTCGGCACCGAACTCGGTCGCATCGACTGCGAACTCGCCAAGTTGGCCGTCGCGGGCGACAAGCCCGGCGTCATCTCGGCCGAACTTGTCGGGCAGTTCGTGGGGCGCTCGCGCGAAGAGGAAGTTTGGGGGATTCAGTCGACGCTCGTTCACGGCGATTCGGCGCAGGCAGTGGCGCACGTGCGCGATCTGATTCAAATCTCGCGTCAACCGACCGTCATGATTTTCTGGGCGATGACCGATCTAGCGCGGAAACTGCACGGAGCCTCCAGGGGCGTTCGCGCCGGGGTCAACCCCTTTGCCCTCGCCGGCTCGCTCAAGTTGTGGGGGCCGAGCAAGGACATCATTCTGCGTGCCGCGGGCAAGGTGGATCCCAATGCCGCGGCGGAATTGCTCGATGCCTGCGTGAAGGCGGATGTGCGGCAGAAGACGGGGCTGGGTGAACCGGAACGGTCGGCGGAGATCCTCGCGCTGAAGTTTGCGGAAGTCTGCGGGGGGTGAGAAAACATCACCACAGAGTCACAAAGACGCAGAGAGAATCAGACTGCGAATTTCGGATCGAGATCCAAGTTCTGATGCCGGATTGACGCGACGCACAGCTTCTTGCTTTTCGCCACTTCATCTCCGTGTCTTTGCGCCTCTGTGGTAACTCTTCCCGTGGACAAGATCAAGTCATCCCGCCCCAGTCGGCGGGGGCGATGGCCTTCCATCGATCACGGATCGCCTTGAGTTGCTCGGGCTTCAGTGGGCCTGCCTGCGTCAGCGCCGCGTTCTCCGACCATCGCTCGGGCTTGCTCGTGCCGACGATCGCCACGTGCACACCGGGCTGCTGGAGCGTGAATCGCAGCGCGATCCCCACCGGACCGTCCGGGCCTGTCATCTTGCGGGCATCTCCTGTCGCGAAGGGATACTGCAGTTTCTGGAATCTCTGCCAATACACCGACCCATAGTTGTTCGGATCCGCGTCGTGCCGCCACGCGGCGTTGGCGATCGGCCGCTTGGCGATGACGCCCATGTTCTTCGCCTTGGCCTGGGGCAGAAACAACTCGATGCACTGCTGATCCGCGATATTCACCGAGGTCTGCAACGCACCGAACACATCCATGTTTATCGCGTGCAGCGCCGCCTCCCGATCGCCCGAATAGCCGATGAACCGCGTCTTGCCCTGCTTTTGCGCTTCCTGCAGTCCCTCGACGCAACCGCCCTGCTTGAGTTCTTCGATGCCGCAGGAATGAATCTGCACGAGTTCCACGTGATCGGTCTTCAGCCGCTGGAGGCTCCGATCGATCGACGCGAGCACGCCTTCCTTCGTCCAGCCCCAGGCCTCGGTCTTGCCTTCGGGGATCCAGTGACCGACCTTCGTAAAGATGTGGAAGTCCTTGCGACGGTGCCCGATCGCGCGGGCGATCTGCTCTTCGGACGCGATGTAGCACTCGGCGGTATCGACGACGTTCAAACCAGCATCGAGGGCGGCGTTGAGCAGTTTGGCGACGGTCGCATCATCGGTGCGTTCGTAGCCGATCTCGCTGCCGCCGAAGCCGAGGACGGCGACGGAGAGTCCTGTTTTTCCGAAGGTGCGATGCTCGATCTTCATGTCCTGCTTTTCCTGCGGGCGCATCGCGGCACGGGCCGCGCTCTGTGCCAAACCGGGAACGGCGAGAGCGGCGCCCGCTCCGGCACCTGCGGTGAGCAGAGTACGGCGGGAAAACTGGCTTGAGGAATCCATAGGACCTCCGCGGCTGGGGGTGCATTCAGGATACCGGCAGATGCGACCGACGCTGCAAACGGGAGGCTCGAGTTCTACTAGACTCGTGGCGTGACCGCACTGCCGTTTATTCTGTTGCTCGTAGCCGCTTCGCTCGGCGCCGGATTTCTGGGGGCGCTGACCGGCCTCGGGGGAGGGGTGGTCATTGTTCCGATTCTGGTGCTGCTGTTTGGCGTTGATCTCCGCTTCGCCGTTGGTGCGTCGCTGGTAGCGGTGATCGCGACGAGTTCGGGCGCCGCCGCGGCGTATGTCCGCGAGGGATATACGAATATTCGCGTGGGGATCCTGCTCGAAGTTGCGACGGTCACGGGCGCGATTGTCGGCGCGATCGTCGCAGCCATGGTGAGCAAGAACGCGATCGCGAGCATCTTTGTGGTGGCGCTGTTCTGGAGCGCGTACTCGACGCTTCGGCCTCCCAAGCCTCTGCCCCCGGACACGGAGCCCGACGCGATCTCGCGGAAATTCCGGCTGGACTCGTCGTACCCGACGAAAGAGGGGATGGTTGCCTACCGAGTGCACCACGTGCCGGCGGGGGGCGTGATCATGTTTTTCGCGGGGCTACTCAGTGCCCTTGTTGGGATCGGGAGCGGCATCGTGAAGGTCTTCGCGATGGACCGGATGATGCGTCTGCCGTTCAAGGTGAGCACGACGACGAGCAACTTCATGATCGGCGTGACGGCCGCGGCGAGCGCCGGGGTGTATCTGCAGCGCGGACAGATCCAGCCCGCGATCGCGGCGCCGGTGGCGCTTGGCGCGCTGATCGGTTCGCTGGCTGGAGCGCGGGTGCTGCCCCATATTCAAACCAAGGCGCTTCGGTATGTCTTTGCGGGGGTTGTGGTGTTTGCGGGGATCGAGTTGTTGAGGCGGGTGTTGAGCAATTCACTGTAGAAGAACCGTGATAGAAGAGATGAACAACTCCGCTCGAGAGGGAGGCGAGAAGCCGACGGACGCCGGCGCGCCGGTCCACAAAGGCGATCTCGAGTCGAAGCTCGCGACGCTCTTGACGGCGGGGACCGCGCTCTCGGCGGTCGTGCTGTGCATCGGCGGCGCGGTGTTTTTGTGGGAGGATTCGGCGTCGAAGCTGAACTTCAGCGCGTTCGAGCCGTCGGCGCACGGGAGCGTGTTTTCCGTGTTTCGTGAGGCGGTGCAGTTAAAGGGCTCGGCCCTGATGCAACTGGGCGTGGTGCTGCTGATCCTGACGCCGGTGGCCCGCGTGTTTTTCACACTTGTCGCATTTCTGGCCCGGTGGGACTGGTTGTATGTGATTGTGACGGTGATCGTGCTGGGCGTGCTGATCTATGGATTGCTTGGAAGCGCCCAGTTGCATTGAGCTTTGGCCACAGTTATCGCCCTTTGCCGGTAGGGGCTGATCTGGTAGCATGTCGCTCGCGCGGGAAGTCCCGCGCTGGGAGGAGCGGTCTATGGAGCGCGCGGGCTTTGCGATTCGGGATGTGCTTGTCGGCGTGATCGTCCTGGGGACGCTGGGTGCGCTGGCGGTGCCCACGCTGTCGCAGGTGCGGATGGATTCGGGACGCCAGGCGTGCAACGGGAACTACCGGTTTATTGCGCAGGCGAGCGGAAGCTATACCTATGACTACTCGGGGTATATGTGGGCGCTTAACTGGAAGAAGGGCATGTATAGCCCGGTGAATCCGAACCAGAGTTACTCGACGGACATTCAAGCGCAAGCCGATCAGGCGGCAACGATCCTTCGACGGCTTGCGAACCTTTCGCCCACTTCGTATCCCACTCCGTTCGGTTGGATCAGCCCGATCTCCTACTCGCTTACAGCGCTTATGGATTACGTCAATATGCCGATTCCGGCGAGTTACCTGGTTTGCCCGGAAGATTGGGTGCGGCAACCGTTCCTTGAGGGGGACTTCTCGATACTTAGCTCGTCCGGTGGCGATGGATCCTCATCCAGTTGGCGGGCGCGCTACTCGAGTTCGTACACGCTCGGCACTTCCCATTGGGGAGTGAGCAGACAGACCATGGTGCCTCAGTACTCCGGTTTTCCGGGCGGTCCGTTTGTGCGTTCGCCGGTGTTATACCAAACCTCCTCGAACGACTCAAATTGGAGCTACGACGGCTATCTGGATGCACCCAATGTGCACGGGCCGAAGCAGGAATCGGAAGTCCGATTCCCTTCGAACAAGGTCTTCCTGTTTGATGAGTATGCCAGGCACAACGGAAAGCCGCGTTACTTTGCCTATCAGTCGGCCGGCCAAGACCTGCTCTTCTACGACGGTTCGCTTCGCTACTACCGGACAGACAGCACTAATCCCGGCTGGGATGCGTCCCATTCGACTATCCGAGGCAACATGACAAGCAGGTTCCAGTTCTGGAAGTATGCGAACATCTGGGGCGGGCTGGACAACGGAGTTTCTCAGGCCAATTTCCGGGCTGGCTGGTATCGCTGGACGCGGGGCGGGCTCTACGGCTGGGACGTGCCGCGGCTTTCAAGCATGGTGGGCAAGTTGCCTAATTCGAGCATCATTGAAAACGAAGTGGACACGAGCCCGGCGACGGGTGCCTGGTGATTCCCTCGGGATCTCTGACAAATTACCTCCAAATCTTCCGAATTGCTCCAAGGTCTGAGCCGGGTTATGACGCTTTGAGCTTTTTGAGGCGGCCTCGCCACGATCACAACGGCAGCGGCTCGACGGAGCTTCTCGCACGGACGCGTGCCAAGAACTCGCGAAGTGTTCGCGGTAATGTTGTGCGGCGAAGAGAGTTTGCGGAACCATTTTCGCGCGTCGGCTCGAACGGGATTGCGGCGGGTCGAGTTTCGAATTCGTGGGCCAGGGGTATCGTGTATGAAGAGTTCATCCGGCTTTGCACTGCGTGATGTTGTGTTTGCGACGGCGGCGGCGGCGCTGCTCGGCGCGATCGCGGTGCCCGCGCTTTCTCAGGTGCGGATGGATTCGGGTCGGCAGGTATGCATCGGGAACTACAAGTTCATCGCGGCAACCAGCGCCAACTACGTCAACGACCACGCGGGCAGGATGTGGGCTCTAGACTGGAAGGCAGGGATGCTGAATCCGATGGTGCCCGGCGTTCAGTACTTCGCTTCGGACTCGGAGGCGCAGGCGTATCAGGCCGTGGGGATTTACCGGCGTCTTGCCAATCTCACGCCGCAGCAGGCTCCCGTTCCGTTGAACTGGATGTCGCAGATTCTCAATGCGCACGCCGCATTGCTCGACTATTTGAATGTTCCGCTGACGAGCGGCAACGTGCCGGTTCCGACGAGTTTTATGGTCTGCCCGGAAGACTGGACGCGTCAGAGTTTCCTGGACGGCATTTACAAGCCGTATCCCACCAACGGCGGCGACGGTTCGAGCACCACATGGCGCGCGGTCTTCTCAAGCTCTTATCGCTGGGATGCTTATCAGTGGAGCCCCAGTCGAACATACCGAGCCACGAATCCGCAAGGAGCGATGCAGTGGGCGCCCATGCCGTGGCAGATAGCCGAGAATGCCGATTTATGGAATATTGATGGTGACTCGACCATCCGCGACGCGTTCGGCTCCAAACTCGCGACGGACGTGAAATTCCCCTCGAACAAAGTCTTCCTTTCCGACGACTACGCACGCCACAACGGACAGACCCGCTACTACGCCGATCCGACCGCCGGTCAGGATTTGCTTTTTCACGACGGATCGGTCCGCTACTACCGAACCGACTCGACCAATCCCGGCTGGTTCGCCAAGTCGAAGACGACCCGCAACAGCATGACGACGCGGTTTGCGCACACGAAGCAGGCCGACGTGTTCGGTGCGCTCGGCAACGATGCGAAGAGCGCGACGTACGCCGCGGGCTGGTATCGGTGGACGCGGGGCGGGCTTTACGGGTGGGATGTGCCGCGGCTTTCGAGCATGGTCGGCAAGTTGCCGAATCCGAACGTCATAGAGAACGAAGTCGATACCAGTGCCGCGACGGGCACGTGGTGATTCGGTCACGTCCGACTACTTCCGCGCGTCCAGTTCCTGCCAGCGCTCAAACAGCGATGTGACCTTTGCTTGCGCAGTGGCGAACGCTCTCGAGACTTCTTCGAATTTCTTGAAGTCGGCGACGACTTCCGGATCGTTCATCTGCTTTTCGAGTTCCGCCGCGGCGGCTTCGGCCTTGCGGATTGCGGGCTCGATCTCCGCAAGTTCGCGCTGTTCCTTGTAAACCAGTTTCTTCTTGGCGGGCGGCGGAGGCGCGGCCGGAGCAGCGGGGACGCCGGAGCTTGAAGTTTCGACCTGCTCCGCCTTTGCCGCGGCCTTTGACGGCTTTGCTTTGCTGGCCTCGTGCGCCCGCTCCCACTGCTCATAATCGGTGAAGTGGCGCGCGTTGCCTTTGCCGTCGAGAGCGACGATGTGCGTCGAGAGCCTTGCCAGCATCGCGCGATCGTGTGTCACCAGCACCACGGCGCCGGGGAATTCTTCCAGGCTTTCTTCGAGCACTTCGAGGGACGGGATATCGAGGTCGTTGGTCGGTTCGTCGAGGATCAGCACGTCCGCGGGTTCGAGCATCAGCCTTGCGATGTGGATGCGGGCCTGTTCGCCGCCGGAGAGACCCCGCACCGGCTGCTTCAACTGCTGCGACGTGAACAGGAACTTTCTCGCCCACGTGTTGATGTGAACGGTCGCGCCGCGGTAGATCACGGCGTCGGCGTGCGGGCTGAGGGCCTCGGCGAGCGTGATTCCAAGATCGATCTCGGTCCGGTGCTGCGAGAAGATGACCGTGCGGAGTTTCTCGGCCTTTTTGATGGTTCCCGGGGGAGGCAGACCCGGTGGCAGATTCACGGCCTCGGCCGCCTCCTTCAACGCCGCTTCGGTGGGCGGGTCGGCATCGATCTCGCCCGTCAGCACCTTGATGAGTGTTGATTTTCCCGAGCCGTTGGGACCGAGCAGCCCGAGCACATTTGTCGGCGACAAGATCAAATCGAGATCGGTGAAAAGCGGCTTGCCGCCGAGCGCCTTGGTGATCGCGCGGGCGACGAGCAGCTTCTGCGTCATCCGACCTGTCGATTCCCAGTCGATGGCCGTTGCCTTGGGCGCGGCGTTCCTCGATTTGAGGTCCGCCAGCACATCCATCCGCTCGTAGGACGCATCGATGCGGCTCTTGGATTTGGTGCGTCTGGCCTGCGCCCCACGCCCGAGCCAGCGCAGATCTTCCCGCACCTGGTTCGCGAGCGACTGCTCCTGCCGCGCCTGCCCGTCGAGGAACTCCTGCTTGCGCCGCAGAAACTCGCTGTAGTTGCCGTTGATCGCAAAGAGCCCCTGCGGGTACTGGCTCGAAAGTTCCGCGATCCGCGTTGCGATCGTCTCGAGAAACTCGCGATCGTGCGTCACGACGATGCTGGCGAACGGGCCCTGCTTCAGCACGCTCTCGAGCCAGTCGATGCCTTCGACGTCGAGGTGGTTGGTGGGTTCGTCGAGCAGCAGCGCATCGGGTTCTTTGGCCAATTCCCGCGCGATCGCCACCCGCTTCTTCTGTCCGCCCGAGAGCGACTCGGTTGATTGATGCAGATCGTCAAGCCCGAGGCGATCGAGCACGAGTTCTGCCGCGAGTTCGGCCTCGTGGTCATCGTGCAAGTGCGCGAGCGTGCCCGCGGCGATCTCGTCGTGCAGCGCGCTTACGACCGCCGAGAGAATGGTCGAGCCTTCCGGGAAAACATCTTTCTGCGGCACATACGCGATCCGCACGCCCTTGCGCACCGTCACGCCGCTGCCTCCGCCACCGGCCTTCACAACATCCGCAGTCTGCTGCCCGGCGATGATCTTGAGAAGGGTCGATTTGCCAGAGCCATTGGGGCCGATGAGCGCAAGCCGCTCGCGGTCGTTCAGGGAAATGCCCACGCCTTCGAAGAGTGTGCGGCTGCCGAAGGTCTTGGAGAGGTTTTGGGCGGTGAGAAGGACTGCCATGGAGGGGGGAACGTAGGGCCGCACCATCCCTCACCATGGTCAGGCGCACGCATTCCGCGTGTTCAGATGGGAGGAAGCCGCGAAACTCATTGGCGAGATTCCCAAGTACCATCACCATGATCTCGATGAAGTCCCGGGACCTCTACTCCTTCGAGAAAGCGACCGGATGGCTGCCCTGGGGCCTGCTGGCGCCGGTGATCGGGTTGGCGATGGTGGTCGTTACCGCGATCGGCGGCACGCTGCTCCTCACTCCCATCATTCAACTCGACACCAACGACAATCCCGTCAGCCCGATGGGCCTCGTGGCGTTCACGCTGGTGCCGTTCGGCCTGCTGCTCGCCGTCCTTCTGCTCTGGGTCCGCTTTGTCGAGGGCCGCTCGCTCGCTTCCATCGGTCTGACCGGCCGGCACAAGCCCCGCGTCTTTCTGAAGGGTGTGGTGGTCGGGGTAGTGATGGTCCTGTTCAGCGTTGGTCTGATTTGGCTGGCCGGGGGCTACTCATTCACCGCGTTCGCCTCCGCTTGGTCGTCGCCCGGCACCCTCGTCCCCATCCTGCTCTTGCTGGCCGGGTTCGCGCTGCAATCGAGCGTCGAGGAGATTCTCTTCCGAGGCTGGCTTCTTTCGGTGCTTTCGAAGAAATTCAACGTGCCCCTCGGCGTCCTCATTAGTTCGGCGCTCTTCACGCTGCTGCATTTTCACAGAGGCCAGCCCCTGCTGGTCACGTCGAGCACATTTCTCTTTGCCCTGTTCTGCTGCGCGTGGGCGCTGCGAACCGGAAACATCCTGGGCGTGATGGGCTGGCACGCCGGCTGGAACTGGCTCATCGCCGTCGGATTCGGCGTCCCCCTCACCGGCATGGATGTCGGCATCGCGTCCTTGCTGGTGCAGCTCAGGCCCGTCGGCGCGGATTGGCTGACCGGCGGCGCCGACGGACCGGAGAGCAGCGCCGTGACAGTCGCCATGTTCGTCGTCTGCACGATCGCGATTCCGCTTTTGCCGGGGAACCGCACGGCCAGCCATCCGATCGCCGATCGATCGCGCGAATCGAATTAATCCCGGAACTTCCGCACCGCCACCGTGTCGTTCTGCCCGCCGAAGCCGAACGAGTTGCTCAGGCACAGATCCACGCCGCCTTGGGCGTTGAGGTCGCGTGCCGCGTTGGGTACGTAATCCAGGTCGCAGACGGGATCGGGATTCTTGAGATTCATGGTTGGCGGCACGATCCCCGTTTCGATCGCCTTGATACAGGTGATCAGTTCGACCGCGCCCGCCGCCTGGATCAGGTGCCCCAGCATGCTCTTGACGCTGCTGAACGGGATCTTCGGCGCAAGCGGACCGAAGAGAGCCTTCACCGCGGCGGTTTCGATCTTGTCGTTTTCTTTGGTGCCCGTGCCGTGGGCCGAGATGTAGTGCACCGGGGGCCGGCCGTCGGCGCCGGATTCGCGGGGTGAAACGCCCGCCTGCTTGAGTGCCTGCGCCATCGCGCCGGTCGCGCCGCGCCCGTCGGGCTGGATATCGGTGATGCGGAACGCGTCGGCCGAGCTGCCATATCCGGCGAGTTCGGCGATGATGGTCGCGCCGCGCTTCTTGGCGTGCTCGAGTGATTCGAGGATGATCATCCCCGCGCCCTCACCCATCACAAATCCATCGCGCGTCTGATCGAACGGGCGTGCAGCGCCCGGCGGGTTGTCGCGACGCTGGCTCATCGCGGTCAAGCGCATGAAGCCGGTCATGCCCAGGAGGTGAATCATCGAGTGGCTGCCGCCCGCGAACATCACGTCTGCGTCGCCGTGCCGGATGATCTCATACGCCTCGCCGATCGCCTGGGTGCTCGCGGCACACGCCGTCATGCAGTTGAACGCCGGTCCCCGGCAGCCGAACTCCGCCGCCACGTGGCTCATCGCCAGGTTGGGCTCCTGCTCGATCTCACGCACCGCCGTCATCGTCGCCAGTGCGTGCTTCGCCCAGGCTGCGCCATCGACCGATCGCTTTTCGGCGTTCCAGCCGGCAAGGTTCGACGCGAGAAAGTTCTCGTAATCCAGTTGCCCTTCGCCCGAGCCCAAGTAGATACCCAGCCTTCGCCGGTTCACGTTGGCTTTCGCCAGCCCCGATTGCTTCCACGCCTGCACCGCTGCACCCAGCGCGTAGTGCGTGCCGATGCTCGCCATCTCGTGGGGCGACGGATCGTCCAGAAACTGCGAGAGTTTGAAGCCCTTGACCTCGGAGGCAAAGTTCGTCGCGCAGGTGCTCGCGTCAAAGTGCGTCACCGGACCGATGCCGCTCTCGCCCTTGAGCAGGCGAGCCCAAACCGAATCCACATCGCTCCCCAGCGGCGTGACCCAGCCCGTTCCTGTAATGACAACGCGCTTACTCAACGAACTGCTCACGCCTTTTCATCAAAGTCGTACATCGGCGAATCTTCGTTTGGGTGCCCCTCGCCGCCGTCGTACGTGCCCGGCGCGATGCCCTTCGCCGCGTTGATCTTGTCCACGTTCAGTACGCGCACCAGGCCGTCCTTCAGCAGGCGCCCCGCGAAGTTGATAATCAACCCGAGTTCAAGGTCCGCCGCTTTCAACTGCGCCCGGAGAACCGAACGCTCCGCGCCCGAAACCTCGCCGTAGCGCGCCATGACGTCGACAATGAATCGATCCTCGATAAACAGATCGCAGATCGAGTGACCGACCACCTGGTCCTTGTACTTGACCGGGATCGAGTGGTTGTGCTTGAAGTTCACGCCCTGCGCCCGCATTTCCTGCTGGAGCGCGGTCATGTATGTTGATTCGTCGTAACCGCCGCCGAGGGCGATATGCACATCCCGCGCACACCCGATCACCTTGTGGCTGATCGAGGTCAGGGTCGGATCAAGCTCCGAAAGCGGAATACCCCGGCGTTGGCCGCCCCCATCGCGCCCGCCCTCGCGTGCCCCTTCCCGCCCGCCTCCGTACCCGCCGCGCCCCCGGCCTCCGCCACGACCGTCGCCTCTTCCGTCGTTTCTGTAGTCGCTCATGGTCGCGCTCCGTAGTTGGTTCGTGCACGGCGCTCGCCGCACATTCAAGTGTAGGAACCGGCGTTCCCCTCAATAGTTAAGATCGTCGCAGCACGGCCGCGGCATTCTGCCCGCCCAGTGCGCTGCTCACCACGAGCACATACCGCAAACCCGCCTCGCGCTCGCTCGACTCGCCCGCTTGCAATCCGCTCGCCGGCGTGCCCTTGTGGATCCGCGCCGGCAGTTTCTGGTTCTTGATCGCCAGCGCGCCCGCCGCCATCTGGATGCCCCCGTGCCCCGCCACCGTCTGCCCGACAAATGGAGTCAGAGTGATCAGCGGCACTTCGTCCAGTCGATCGCCGAAGACCGCGCGCAGCCCGGAGACTTCTTCCGAATCGTCTTCGCGAATGCCCGCGCCGCTCGGAACGATCGCATCGATTTCGCCCGGATCGATCCCCGCGTCCGCGAGCGCCGCTTCGACGGCGAAACGCACGCCGTCGCCCGGGCGATCGTCGGCGCCCCGCTGCTGCGTGGTCTTGATCGCCGCGTATGCAGGAGGAGGCGAGTGCGCCGCGCCGAAACCCGCGACTTCGGCGTAGATCGTCGCACCGCGCTCGAGCGCCTTTTCGCGCTCTTCCAGCACAACGATCCCGCCGCCCTCGCCCAGCAGCGTTCCCGCTGCGCCCGGGTCGTATGGTCGAACCACCGATTCCGGCGCGTCGGTGTCGGTGCACGGCGCGAGCCGGCTGAGCAGCGTCCAGCGGAGCGTGCCCATCAGGTTCACTTTGCTCTCGCACCCGCCCGCAAAGGTGATGTCCGCCGCGTCGCGCTGGATGACACGCATCCCTTCGCCGACACACAGCAGCCCGCTCGCCTCGGCGCACGTGATCGTGTTGCTGGGGCCCTCGCACCCGTGGATGATCGTCACGTGGCACGCGAGCATGTTGGGCAGATACTTGAGCATCCACAAAGGCTGCAGGTTGTTCATGCCGCCGCCGCCGCCCTCTGCGGTTCCCCACTTGCGATAGTCGAATTCGCCCGCCTCGTTCGTCGAGGTCGCGAGCGCGGAGGTCAGTTCGTCGGTCTCGGCGTTGATCAGCCCCGCGCCGATCTGGCAGCCCATCCGGTCGCTCGGGTAGGTGGGCGTTCCGGCACCGCCGTCGAGCGTGCCGCGCGTCGCGATTCCCGCATCTTCCGCCGCCAATTTCGCCGCGGCAACCGCGATTTCACTATCCCTCGCCATCACTTTCACGGCCTTGCGGTAGTGCTTGGGCACGAAGTCTTTGGCCGAGAATTCCGCCGGCAGTTCCCCCGCCAGTTGGGTCGCGAACCCAGAAGCATCGAACAAGGTGGGCTTGGTGATGCCGCTCCGGCCCGCACACAGCCCCTCCCAAAGCGCACCACGGCCGACGCCAAGCGGGCTAACGACTCCGATCCCCGTGATGACGACCCGTCGCGACATGAACGCTCAGATGGTAGAAGCCGACATCGGATACCGCGCCAAGCCGGACAATCTCCAGACAAGACTCTCGAACGCCAGATACTCAGCCCCGTGTGGGGAAAATTGAGATTCTGGGATTGTGGGATTGGGGACGGGGAGGAGAGAATGGAGAGAGACAGAGAGAAGAAGAGAGACAGGCTGTTTCCGGCTTTGGTCAGAATCCCAGACACTCATCCTTCCCCTAACGGGGTTGGCATTGTGGGGCGGCTTGCCTCCGACGCCGGGTCGGATTTTTGCGCTACGGGCCTTCGCCGCCCGATACCGTTTGAGTGATTATGGCCGCGGAGGCACCAATTCAGACCGACGCTCAATCCTCGCGCTTGCCGGCCTTGCTCGACCCCGGCTGGCTTTTTGTCATCGCCGGGCTGACCCTGCTGCTTGCCAGCGTTCTCATCCCCGCTGCGGAACAGGTCCGGGAGGCCTATTGGCAGCGTGATCGCGCCTTGCTGGTCGAAAAGCACCGCCAGGAACGGATGACGCGCTATCAGGAGTTCGCGACCGCCCTGGAAAGTGGCGAAAAGCCCCTGGTGCTGGCCCTTGCCGCGAGCCAATTGAACCAGATTCCGGCCGATCGGACGCCCATCGGGGTCGGATCGACCAAGGGCGGCTACACCGACATCAAAGCCGGCAGCGCAAGCGTGTTTCCGAACCTTGAGCCCGATCCGATCGAGCTGCCCGAATATCGCAAGTTCGACAGCACCCTGAGCCGCATGGTCACCAACGACAAGGCCCGCCCTTGGGTGCTTGTTGTAGGTTCCGTTTTGGTGCTGGCCGGCCTCTTGCCCGCCAGTCGGCGGCGTTCTTAATCGGCGTCCATAACTAGCATCCCACCATGCCAAAGCTTCTCTTCCGGCCCAAGCACCGGCTGACGCATCGCCGTCAGTTCGACGCCGTGCACGACGCCCGGATGAAAACGCCGAGCGGGCCGTTGACGGTGCATTCACGCCGGAACGGCCTCCCCCACCCGAGACTCGGGATGTCCATCGGGCGTGCCTTCGGGAGCGCGGTCGAGCGCAACCGGCTCAAGCGCTGCCTGCGCGAAGCGTTCCGCCTGATGCAGCATGATGTTCCAACTTCCGAGGAATTCGGCAGTTACGACCTGCTCGTGACCGCCCGGCGCCATGAAGATGCGGGGCTTGCGCACTATTCCAAGTGGCTGACCGAGGCGGTGCATCGCCTCGATCGCGATTGGCGCAAGCGCGAGGCGAGATTGGAATGAGCGCACGATTGCATGAAATCTCGCTGGTTTCACGCGTCGCGGCATTTCCCCTGCTGGTGCTCATCCGCCTGTACCAATGGACTCTCTCGCCATTCCTGGGCGGGCAGTGCCGCTACTGGCCGACCTGCTCGCACTACGGGGCCGAGGCTCTGAAGACGCACGGCGGATTCCGAGGCGGTTGGCTCACACTCAAGCGACTTCTGCGCTGCCATCCATTTTCGAAAGGCGGCTACGACCCAGTGCCGCTGGAGTGAACAAGGCCCCGCTCGCCGGATCGAAACGCCGACCCGATCAAACATTCGCGGGTGGGGGCTCGATCCGTTCAAGGACGCCGGGTCAGGCCGAGTCAACTGCTTTAGTCCCGACGGCGCGCCGGATCGCCTTCTCGATCTCCACAATCACAAGCACGCTCGCACCGACCAGAATCACACGCGCCCACGCGCTTGCATCAAGTGGTGCGGACTGGAAGACGCGGTTCACGATGGGTGCGTGCGCGAACAGGAACTGCACGACCAGCATTGCCGCTATCCCGGCCCACAGCCATAAATTGGAGAACAACGGCACGGACCATGCCGGCCTCAGCAGCGCGCGGCTGGAGAAGAGATAGAAGATCTCGCCGACGACAATGACACAGACCGCAGCGGTACGGGCTACGGCCTCGCCCTTGCCGCGCTCAAGCTCCCAGTGGAATAGCCCCATCGCCCCCGCGCACAAAAGAAGGGACACCAGCCCGGTGCGCATGAACAGCTCGTACGTCAAGAGCGGTGCTCTCGCGTCACGGGGAGGTCTCGCCATCACTCCCGGTTCCTTGGCCTCGAAGATGAGCGGCATCCCGAGCAGGATGGCGGTGATCATGTTGATGTAGAGCGCGTGCACCGGCAGGATCGGCAGCGGCCAGCCGAGCATGATCGCCGTGACGATGATGAACGCCTCGCCCCCGTTGGTCGGCAGTGTCCAGACGATGAACTTGGTCAGATTACTGAAGACGCTGCGGCCTTCCTCCACGGCCGCTTCGATGCTGGCGAAGTTGTCGTCCGCGAGGACGATGTCGGCGGCTTCCTTGGCGACTTCCGTTCCCGCGATACCCATCGCAACCCCGATGTCGGACTGGCGCAGCGCAGGCGCATCGTTCACGCCGTCGCCGGTCATGGCAACCACGTGTCCGCGACCCTGCAGAGCGGTCACGAGCCGGAGCTTCTGCTCGGGTGTCATGCGCGCGAAGACCGGTGTGGACTCGGCCATCTCAGGAAGGTCGGAATCGGCGATACCGGCCATCTCCGCGCCGGTCAGTACCGGCGGCGGCGCGCCCGCACCGTGGTTCCATTCAACCGTGCCGCGGATCCCGATCATGCCTGCGATGGTCGCGGCAGTCAGGGCGTGGTCGCCGGTGATCATCTTGACCTTGATCCCGGCCCGCTGGCACTTGTCGACCGCGTCGATCACCTCCGCACGGGGCGGATCGAGCATTCCCTGCAGCCCGAGAAATGTGAGCGACGCACCGACCGTGGAAGGCTCGACCAACGAACGATTCAACTCGTTCGTCGGGGATTCTAATTCGCGCCACGCGAGCGCCAGGACGCGCAGACCCCGACGCGCGTGCGCTGACGCAGCACCCTGCACCGCCGCGACATCCAGTGGCACGCGCTCGCCCCGCGGACCCATCATGTCCACGCACATCGCCAGCACGCGTTCGACCGACCCCTTGACACAGACCCGGCGTCCCCCGACGGCCGGGCCGCCGGTGTCCGGTTCGCTCCCGTGCAGAGTCGCCATGTACTGCCGGTCGGATTCGAAGGGGACTACGTCGATCCGAGGCACCCGCGCCGCGAGCGATTCCTGCGTCAGCGTCTCATTCGGGAGGACGCGCAACTTCCGCGCCGCGACAACCAAGGCTCCTTCGGTCGGATCGCCATGGATTTCCCAGAGCCCGCCGCTCCCGGCCTTGCGGAGCAGCGCCGCGTCATTGCAGAGCACGCCGCACCGCAGAGTTTCGAGCAGCGCCGGGTGGTCGTCGGCCCGGACGGCGTTGCTCGGAGCCGTGCTCGGTGCGCCTCCGGTCGCAACGTGCACCTCGCCCGCCGGGTCGTACCCGGCCCCCGAAACTTCGTACTCAAGCCCGCCCGCCCACACAGCCCGCACCGTCATCTGGTTCTGCGTGAGCGTGCCCGTCTTGTCCGAGCAGATGACGGTGGTGCTTCCCAGCGCCTCCACGGCGGGCAGTTTGCGGATGATGGCCTTGCGTTGGGCCATGCGCGAGACGCCCACGGCGAGCATGATCGTGACGGCCGCAGGGAGACCCTCGGGGATCGCTCCGACCGCGATGGCCACGGAAGCTTTGAACATCTCGGGCCAGGCGTGCCCGCGCAGCACGCCGACCCCAAACGCGACGGAAGCGACAACAACGATCAGCCACAGCAGCATGTGGCTGAACGATGCCAGCTTCCTGGTCAATGGCGTGGCGATCTGCGTTGCCGACGCGATCATGGCGTTGATGCGTCCGACCTCGGTTGCATCACCGACCTCGACAACAATCCCCTGGCCCGTTCCGCGCGTAACCAGCGATCCGGCGTACACCATGTTCCTTCTATCCGCCAGCACCACGGGAGGAGAACCCGGGAGGGTGTCGGGCCGTTTGGCGACGGGGTTGGATTCCCCGGTCAGCATCGACTCGTCCATCCGCAGTTCCTTGGCCGCGATGACTCGCATGTCCGCCGGGGCCTTATCGCCGGGCTCGACGATCACAACGTCCCCTCGGACCAGTTCCGCCGCGCTGATACGACGTCGCGATCCATCCCGCCAGACGGTCGCTTCGACCCGCATCGAGCGAGCCAGGGCGTCGATGGCCTTGACGGCCTTGCTCTCCTGCACAAAGCCGATGATGGCGTTGGCGAGCACGACGCTGAAGATGACGACGCTGTCAACGTGTTCCTTCAGAACCAGCGTGATCGCTCCGGCAACCAAAAGGATGTAGACGAGTGGCGTGTGGAACTGCAAGAGCAGGCGGGTCCACCACGACCGGCCTTTTCTGGCCGTCATCACGTTCGGGCCGTCGCGCCCGAGCCGCGCCGCGGCTTCAGCGTCGCAAAGGCCACGACGCAAGTCCGTTCCCAGTTCCTGCGCCACGCGCTCGACGCCAGCGGCATGCCACTCACGACCACCGGGGACCCCTCGGGCATTGGGCGTTCTCCGCATCGCGGAAACAGTATCGAACCCGACTGGGCAGACAAAGCGATCGTCCCCACACCGTCACCCCCGCGCCCCCACCCCCTACCCCACCGCCCATCCCAAACCCCCTCCCCCACGTCTCCGCCTCTACGCTTCCTTCGCTTTGTCGCCGGCCTATTTGCGAGCGCGAGTGATGCGCATCGCCGTCTGCTCCGATCATCCCGGGGGAACCCGCGAGCGGATCGCCGGCTTTGGGCATGGGATGCGTGCCGATCGGCCCGCGATTCCGCGTCACCACCGCGAATCGCTTCCGTTGTGATCCCTTACTAACCTATTGATTACCGCTGGCCGATAATCGGCGGCGGGAGATGGCCCGCCCTGCCACCCGATCGCGACGCCTCAGGAGGAACGACTGCGAGCATGAGCCGGTTGCCTGCCCAACAACGTCGATCGCAACTGCTCGATCATGCCGGGGTTCTGTTCGCCAAGGTCGGCTATGCGCGGACCACGACGGCGGAACTTGCCAAGGCGGCGGGCGTCACCGAACCGATCATCTACCGCCACTTTGATTCCAAGCGTGATCTCTTCATCGCGCTGATCGATCGCTCCAGCGAGCGCACGATCTCGACATGGGAGAAGCACCTCGCGGGCGCGAAGGACCCGGCGGAGCGTCTGCTCCGCCTGCTCGGGGACAACCCGATGGTGAGCAAGAGCGGGCGCGACGACTACCGCGTGCTGCTGCAGGCGATCACGGAAGTGGACGACGAAGGCATCGAAGCCGCCATCAAGCGCCACATGGACAACCTGCACGGGTTCATTTCCAAAGAAATCAAACTGGCGCAGGACGAGCACAAAGTGACCCAGCGTTTCAGCGCCGACGTCATCTCGTGGCTGCTCATTCACATCGGGATGGGCTACGGCGTCGTGGCCGCCATGGGCTACGGCGACCACGGCGCGGATACCCACGGCGTCCACCCGCAGGATGTGGTGGCCAGGATTCTGGTGGGCAAGGCGGCCGAAAAGCCCTGAGAAAGCGAACAATGAGAAGCGAACAGCGAACAAATGTCGCTGTTCGGACGCTGCACGCCGGTACAAGGCACTGTGCTTGCCGGCTCTTGGTGTTCGCTTTTCGCTGATCGTTCTCGCTGTGATCTACCTCGACAACAACGCCACCACCCGTCCGTGCGCTGCCGCGATCGAAGCAGCGGAGTTCGCCATGCGCGAGGCGTGGCAGAACCCGTCGAGCGTGCACCGGGCCGGGCAGAACGCCCGCGCACAGGTCGAGATGGCACGAAAGTCGATCGCGGAACTCGTGGGCTGCAAACCCCGCGAGATCACGTTTGTCTCGAGCGGGACCGAGTCCATCCAATTGGCGATCCGCGGCGTCGCCCGCGCGCAGCCCAAACACGACGATCCGCCACTTGTGGTTTCGACGCGCGTGGAACACTCCGCGATCCGCGAGCTGCTCACCGATATGGAATCGCGGGACGAGGCACGCGTGCGCTGGCTCGACGTGGACAAGTCCGGACTGGTGAAGCTCGACTCGGTGGCGGACTCGCTCGCGCTCAGGCCGGCAATCGTCAGCGTGCAATGGGTGAACAACGAAACGGGCGTAATCCAGCCGGTGGAACAGATCGCGACGCTCTGCAACAGCGCCAACGTCCTCTTCCACTGCGACGGGGTGCAGTGGGTCGGCAAGGAAGCAACTCGCTTGGGCGCGAGCGGGCTGAACTGCGCACTGCTCAGTCTCTCGGCGCACAAGTTTCATGGTTTGAAAGGTGTCGGCTGCCTCTACGTACGAACGGGCGTCCGGTTGCGCCCGCAGACACCGGGAAGCCAGGAGCTCGGACGCCGGGGCGGAACAGAGAATGTCCCGGGGATACTCGCTGCGGGAGCCGCGGCTGCGCGGGCACGTGAATGGTTGGGTGATACCTCTGCACGCGATTCGCTCCAAGCTCTTCGCGATGGATTCGAGGCCGCTGTTCTAGCGGGATGTCCGGGCGCAGAAGTCAACGGCGCTGGCGCACCTCGCATCTGGAACACCACGAGCATCGGCTTCCCCAGGCTTGAAGCAGAAGCAGTTTTGCTGGCTCTTTCCGAGAGCGGCGTGTGCGCGAGCGCGGGCGCCGCTTGCGCATCGGGCTCGCTTGATCCCTCGCCGGTGTTGCTGGCCATGGGCATCGAGCCCGCGCTCGCTCACGGTTCGGTGCGGTTCAGCCTCTCGCGAGAGACCACGCGCGAAGAAGCCGAGCGGGCCGCGGCCATTGTGATCCGGTGCGTGAATTCGCTGCGAGCGTCCACCAGCGCCGCGATATAGCGCCCCACCAGGCGTGCCGCCCGGAGGTGTGTCCGGGCCATACCCTTGCGCCATGACAAGCCTCAACGCGCCGGCGGAACGGGACATCAACTGGGGACCCGAGCGCACCAGCATCGTGGCAATTCTGGCGCTGGTCTTCGCGCTGCCGTGCTTCATCCCCGGGGCGGGCATCGTCGCTTCGCTGCTGGCGGTCTTCGCGCTGGTGGGAATTGCGGGAAGCAAGGGTCGCGTTGGTGGAACGGGGCTTGCGATCGCGGCCCTGGTGCTCGGACTCTTCGGCACGGCGCTGTGGACCGCACTTGGCTATGGCGCGTGGCAGGCCGCGAGTTTCTTTGACAAGCAGATCGTCGGCTCCACGGCGATAGTGATGAACGAGATCAAGGATGGAGAGTGGGACAAGGTGAAGAACCGCTTTGTTCCCCTTTCGGCCGACAACCTGTCGCCCGAAACGTTCGAGACGTTCCGGGCCGCGTACCGCGAGAAATTCGGCGAGTTCGTGGGCGCGCCGTCCGGTCTTCGCGACATCATCGACGACTACAGCAAGCTCGGCCCCCTGATGGCCAACCTCAAGAACCCGCCCAACAACACCATCCCGGTCCCCCTGCGGTTTGAGAAAGGCCCCGCGCTCCTGATGATGGAATTCGATCCGTCGCCTCACGCCAAACCGAAGAATCCGACTGACACCCAGGGCGTCATGAAGGCGCTGCCGATCCGCAACCTGACACTGCTCGGCCAGGGCGGTGCCGTCGTGGTGCTCATCGATCCGTCGCTGCTTCCTTCGAACACCATCATCCAATTGAAGCCAGGTTCACCACCGAAGTTGAAATCGGTTCCGGCTCAAGGCGGCGAGGAGCCGGCCGAAGCGCCCAAGCAAGCCGAACCCGTCCCTCCCGCGCCTTCGCCCGCTTCGGCACCCAAGAAGCCGATGTAGGCGATATCCTCAACGCTCGTGGCGGACTCACCTTCAAGAAAACCTCCGTTGATCTCCTGTCAGCAGGTCGCGAAGATCTTCGACGGCCGCGCCGTGCTGGAGTCGATCGACCTTGATGTTTACCCGGGCGAGACCATGGTCATCATGGGAGGCTCGGGGTCGGGCAAATCGACGCTGCTGCGCGTGATCATCGGCAGTTTCCCGGCCGACCGGGGGCGCGTGGTGCTGTTCGGCCAGGACATGGGACCGCTGGTCGGGAACGAGCACAACTCCGGCGATGAGGACAAACTGGCCGAGGTCCGCAAGCGATTCGGGATTCTGTTTCAGTCGGGCGCGCTCTTCAATTCGATGACGATCGCAGAAAACGTCGCGCTCCCGATGAAAGAGCACACGGATATTTCGCAGGAAATCATCGATATTCAGGTCAAGATCAAGCTCGAGTTGGTCGGCCTGCGCGAGCACGCGAACAAGTACCCGTCGCAGATCTCCGGCGGCATGAAGAAGCGTGCCGGGCTGGCGCGGGCCCTGGCACTCGATCCCGAGATCCTGTTCTATGACGAGCCTTCGGCCGGCTTGGACCCGGTCACCAGCGCGCAGATCGACCGGCTGATTATGGATCTTTCCAAGCAACTGGGCGTGACGAGCGTGGTGGTGACGCACGAGATGGATTCGGCGTTCACCATCGCCGACCGAATGGCGATGCTGGACCGGGGCAAAATGCTCAAGGTCGAATCACGCGATTGGTACGACAACCTGCGAAAACTTTCCGAGCACGACGCCAAGTCACTCCCCGAAAGCGAGCGGCTGATCCGGCAGTTTCTGCGGGGCGATGCCGAAGGTCCAATCACCGAAAGACGATCGGAAGCCGCGTTCGAGGCCGATCTGCTGGGCGTTCCGGTAGACCAACTCCTCCCGACACCGAGCGTGGAACCCACCCGCCGCACCGCGTCGGGGGGCGGCACTTCGATCTTTCGTCGTTCCAAGGGTTGAGCATCGAGCGACGGTCGCTCAGAAAACCATGCCCAAAATCGGCTACTCTCGGGGAACATGTCTTTGCGGAGCCCTTCAAAATATTCGATTCTGGCCGGTGTGTTCCTGCTCGGGAGCGTCGCGCTCGCCATCGCGGTTGCCTTCTCGCTGACCAGTGTGCTGGACTGGCTCACCCCGGCGAACAAGTTCACCGTCCGGTTCAAAATGACGGAGGGCGCCCCGGGCATCAAGCCGGACAGCCAAGTGACGCTGGGCGGGCAGAAAGTCGGCACGGTCACAACCGTCGGTTTTGACGAGACAACGACGCATGTTCTGGTCGGCGTGCGGGTCAGCGCCGCGTACCCGATCTTCCCCAACGCCGTGCTCGGCCTTGAGCGTCCATTGCTGGGCAGCCAGAGTTGGATCAATATTTCTTCTGTCGGTTCGGGAGACACCAAACTGGCATCCGGCGGCATCATCGACGGCAAACCCGCCGGCGGAATGCTCGCCCAGTTCGGTCTCTCGCAGGATGACGTGCGCAAGCTCCTCGACCTCACGCAGGACACCATCTCGGACATCAATCAGTTGGTCGAGGCGAACCGGTCCAAGATCGACGGAATCTTCGACAACGTCGAAACAATCACCAAGTCGACCCGAGAGCACTGGCCCAAGTGGGTTGACCAGTTCGACGTCACCTTCGCCAATGTCTCCGACTTCAGCAAGCAACTCGGGCCCATGGCCGGCAATTTCAACGGCAAGGTGGACGAGTTCGGCAAACTTCTCGGTAACGTCAACACGGTCATCGACGAAAACCGCTCCAACATCCAGCAGACCACCAGCGACGCCGCGGCGATCGCCGCCAACGTGCGCAACAAGACGATTCCGTCGGTCGACAACATCGTTCAGAGCGTGGAGGCGTGGTGCGCGACCGAACTGCCTGAACTGCGGCGCTCGGTCGGTAATTTGCGGCTTGCGACCGAACAGGCCAAGCGGGCGATCGTCGAAATCCGGGCACAGCCCTGGCGCCTTTTCTTCCAGCCGAGCAAGAAGGAACTGGAAACCGACGTGCTGTTCTGGGCCGCCAACGCTTATGCCGATGCCGTGAGCGATCTGCGTGCAGCCTCCGAGGGCATGCAGCAGACCCTGGCGCTTGCAAACGCCGCCAAACCCGGTACCGGTCCTTCAGAAGCGCTGCTCCAGGCGCAATTCAAGTTGCTCCAGGACTCGATGGAGATCTACAAGAAGGCCGAACAAGACCTTCTGGATGTGCTGATCATGCAAACGGGCAACAAGCCGAGCGGACCGGCAAAGCCGGCACCCGGCGCGGCCAAGCCCACGAAGTGAGCCTCGGGAATCCGGGTGGAGGGTGAAGGTTGACACAGCGCCGGCACCACTACGAAGTCGCGTTCGAGGACTATCTCCGGTCCCGTCGCATTCCGTACGTCGCCGTGGATGAGGCAAAGAAGGCCCTTCTGCCGGGCGGTGCGCATCTCTCGCTGTGCGGCACCGAGGGGGTTGGCGCCGTCAAGTCATTCGACTTTGTGCTCTACGGCGAGACGACGAATCTGCTGGTTGAGATCAAGGGCCGGCGAATACCGCGGCGAGCCGGGGCCTCCTCCGCACGTCGGCTCGACGGCGGGATGCTCTTCCACCGCCCACCCGCCCGTTCGGGACTGCAGAACTGGGTGACCCGCGATGACGTCGAAAGCCTCAAGACCTGGGAGCGACTCTTTGGGTCGGACTTTGAGGCGGTCTTTGTGTTTGTGTACTGGTGCGACGACCAGCCGCCGGACGCGCTCTTTCAGGAGGTATTCGAAAACCGCGAGCGCTGGTACGCCTTGCGGAGTGTCCGCGTCGGGGATTACGCCCGGGCGATGCGCACGCGAAGCGAACGCTGGCGAACGGTCCATGTCCCCACCGGCTCGTTCGAGCAGATCAGCCGTCCCTTCGCAGCCCCTGCCCGCGAAGCCGAGGTCTATCGCGGGCCGATTTTCGACGTTCCGGACGATGCGGTACTTGTCCCCCATCACCTCCACGGTTCCAAGCCGCTGGTTTCGGGTGGCTGACGCCCGCGCCATTTGGCTCCCGGCCCGACTCCCCAAACACATCGGAACCAGCCCGGCGCAGGGACGGTACAGTACAGCCATGAACAGCCTGCTTTCCCGCCTGAGCCCTGCCGCCGTTTCGGTGGCGGGCCTCTGCCTTTCGGGCCTGACAATCGCCTCGAATGCCGTCGCGCAGGTCGCGACGGCCGACCTTGCGGAGCGTCCCCGTCCGCCGGTCCCGAAGGCACCGGAGCAACTGATGGGAGGGCACGGGGTCTTCATGATCCTGATCGGACTGATCCTGCTGGGCCTGGTGGTGGGCGCTTGCCTGATTCCCGTGAAGCGCGGGCACATGGACTGAGGCTGGCCGGGCGGAGTCTGATCCGCGTCACCAAAGGAGTCAACCGATGCGTTCCATCCGACTCAGGCAACTCGTGGGGCTGAACCTTGCGCTGGCGGGCTCGCTCGCGGGCTTTTGGATCCTGACACCGGCCGGCGCTCAGCCGACGAATCCGGCCATCGGACGGGGCCGAGGCGAATACCTCATGATCGCCAGCGGCGTCCCGGGATCGAACGCCAACAACGTTCAGGTGCTCGACGTTTCGAATCAGGAACTGCTGACATTCCGATTCGATCAGGGGCGACGTGCGTACATCGTCGCCGGCTATCGCAACCTTGGTTCGGACCGCAATCAGTCGGGAGGTCGCTGATGAAGACCTCCGGCTTCAATTTGCGAATTCCCGTTCGCGGCGCTCTCTGCATATCGGCGGGCCTGATGGCGGCGCTGGTGTTGACTCGCCTCGCGAGTCTGTTGTCGGGCCCCGCGGGCGTGCCGGCGTTTCCGCTCGAGTCGATCGCGCAGGCGCAGCTCTCGGCTGGCCAGATGGTCGCCAGCGGCAACGGCTACAGCATCCTTTCGACCAGCACCGGCGGTGAAGCCAACGTTCTCGTGCACGATGCGCGGGGTGAAGAGATTGTCGTCTATCGCTCGGATTCGCAGGGCATCCTGCAACTGTCGCAGCGAATCCGCCTTCAGAATGCCTTCGTTGAAGGGCGTGCCCGCTTTGGATCCAGCAACTGACCGCTTCGACCGGATCGCCCGGTCTGCCTGTGAGACTTCATGCCGATTGTTCCGCTCCCACAGTTCGAGGCCGATGCCCATCTGAAAGAGCAGTCTGATCGCGAGGCGTACGGAGCTCTCGCGGCCCCGAAAACCATTGTCGTCCGCTTCGGCGCGATGAAGTTGGTTGGCGAGTACCCATACGACGGATCGGCCAAGCCCGGCTGCGGCAGCAAACTCGTGGTCCGCACGCATCGGGGGACCGAATTGGGCGAGATGCTCACGAGCACCTGCCCGAATTCGGGTTGCTCCAAGAGCGTCAGCCGCAAGGAGATGCTCGAGTTTGTCGAGAACTCGGGCGGTCGCGACTATCCGTTCTTCACCGAGGGCAGGGTGCTGCGGGTCGCCACGGTCGAGGACCTGAACCGCCAGTCGCAGATCGAGCAGAGCAAACACGAACTCAAGGTGCGGGCCCGCTCGAGTGCGGAGCAGGCGGGGTTCGGGCACATCAAGATCGTCGAGGTCGAGCCCATCCTCGGGGGCGAGCGGGTGATCGTTCACTTCCTGAGCGAAGAGCGCATCGAGTTTCGCGAACTGGGTCCGACGCTGGCGCGGGAGTTTCAGGGGAGGGTCGATTTCCATCCGGTCGGCGCGCGCGACGAGGCCCGACTGACGGCCGACTACGAAAAGTGCGGGCAATACTGCTGCTGCAAGAACTTCCTGAAAGTGCTCAAGCCCGTCAGCATGAAGAGCGCCAAGGTGCAGAAGGCGACGCTCGACCCGCTCAAGATTTCGGGTCGGTGCGGCCGGCTGATGTGCTGCCTGCGCTACGAAGACCAGACGTACGAAGACCTGCGCAAGCGGCTGCCTCACAAGAAAACCCGGGTCGGAACGCCCGAGGGCGATGGCCTGGTGATCGATGGTCAGATTCTCACTCAGTTGGTGCTGGTCGAACTCGACGCGCTCGACGAACTGGGAAGGCCCAAGCAGGTCGCGATTCCGGTGGAGAACCTGACGCCTCCAAAGAGTGCGACGGCACCGGTCCGACCCCCACCCGGAGAGATGCCGACGCGAGGCGGGCCTCGACGGCCCGATTCGCGCCCGCCGACCGGACCAGGTGGACAGGGCGGCCCCCGTGCCGGTCGGCCGCCGCGCGCTCCGGACGCTCCCCGCTCCGGCGGGCAACCGGAACGCCCGGCGCAGCAGTCGCGTCCACCTCAGCAACAACCTCCATCCCGACCCGCGCGCGATCAGGAAGCGCCGCTGAATCTCGACGACATCCCGACCGACGACGGGACGATGGACGATCGGCCGCGTGGACCCCAGCAGGAGGGCGGACCTCGGCGGGGCCGACGCCGGCGCCGACGTGGCGGCGGATCGGGTGGCCAAGGAGGCGGGCCGCAGGGTCCTCGCGGCGGTGGGCCAAGAGGCGGGCCAGGAGGCGGGCCAGGAAGTGGGCCAGGAAGTGGGCCTTCGGGGCCGCCACCCGCACGGTGACGCCAGGAGTACGCTCGGCCCGAGCCGACAAGAAACGTTGATGCCGGACCGATAGCAAAGGTGATCATGACAGAAGCCCACGTCGAAAAAGCGAGCCAGCCGCCAACCTCGGTCAAGGAAACGGTGATCTCGCTGCTGATCGCGTTCACGATCGCACTGATCTTCCGCGGCATCGTGCTCGAGCCCTTCCAGATCCCCACGGGATCGATGGCGCCGACGCTGCTGGGGGCGCACGTGCGGATCCGCGACAAGGAAACGGGGTATCAGTGGCCGATCAGCCCGACGGAATTCGTTGACGGCAACATGGAGAACGCCAAGCCTCGCCAGCAAGTGAGGGACGCGCGCGAGCCCAATACCGACCGGTTGCTGCCGCCCTTCACGAAAGATGCCAGCAGCGGCGATCGCATCTTCGTGCTGAAGTACAACTATCCCTACGGCACGCCGGCCCGCTGGGATGTCGTGGTCTTCCGAAACCCGACCAACCCGCAGGTTTATTACATCAAGCGGCTGGTGGGCCTGGAGAACGAAGAACTCTCGATCGTGGACGGGGATGTTTTCGTGCGGCCATTCAAAGCCGATCGGAAGGAAACGCCCGAAGAATGCTGGGAGAACACCGACTGGAAGATCGCCCGCAAGCCGCGCCGCGAGCAGGACGCAACGTGGCAGTTGATCTTCGACAGCACCTACGAGCCGGCGAACCCGATTCGAGATGGCTCGCGCTGGTTCACCTCTCCGTGGGTGCCCTCGACCGAGAAGTGGAAGGTCAACGACACGACGGTGTACACGTACGACGGGACCGGCCCGACGAGCCTGCAATGGGACACCAAGTCGCGCCCGATCACCGACTTGAACCACTACAACGACACGCCGCAGTTGAACGCGAGGAAGAACCAGCCGGTGCTGCGCTTCCCCATAGGCGATCTGCGGGTGAGTTTCGGGGTCCGCCCGAAGGTAGCGGGCGGGAGCGCCGGAGCGACGATCGCAGTCAATTCGCACGAGTTCCGAGGGCGGATCGAGGGCGCGAAAGCCTCGGTCGAGATGCGTCCCTTGGGCGATGCTACCGCCCCGTGGAAGACGCTGGCGAGCAAGGACGGCGTTGCACCGCTCGGCCCGGATCGCGTCACCAATTTCGAGTTCCGGCATGTCGATCAGGCCCTGCAGTTGTTCCTTGATGGCACACTGGTTTGCGAGGGGATGTACGACTGGACCCCCGCGCAGCGGGTGGAGTATTCAACGGGCAAGCCGCTGGAAGAGATGCTCTCGCTCCGGGTGCGCCCGGTGCCGCTGTCGGAGCCGTCGAACTACACCAGGCCGGAAGTGAAGATCGATCTATCGGGAGCGGCGGAACTGCACCGGGTGCGGCTGGATCGCGACTTGTTCTACCAGCCGGTGCAGCACGTGATGCCCCAGTGGCGTGATACGCCCTGCCGAGGCAGCCACCCGACGACGCTGGCGATTCAGCAAGCGAACGAGTTTTTCATGATGGGCGACAACAGCCCGGCGAGCCTGGATGCGCGATTGTGGGGCGAGCCGGACCCGTGGGTGTCGGAGTTGATCGACGATCACGCCGGCGTTGTGCCGCGGGATCTGATCGTGGGCAAGGCGTTCTGCGTCTTCTTCCCTGCGCTTTCGCGCAAGTGGGGCTTGATCCCGATTCCGGACTTTGGGAATGTGCGCTGGATCTGGTGATGAGAGTTCACCAAAGAGACACAGAGGCACAGAGCAAGACAAGTTGGAAAGAGCTGAAGTGGATTTGATCAATCCACTTCTTCTCTGAGCCTCTGCGACTCTGTGGTAAATGTCTTTCCAAAGAATTTCAGAGCACGATACCGAGCCGCGCGAACGCCTCGGCCACGAGAATCGGCTGAGACTGCTCGCCCGTCGCGAGGTCTTTAAGCGCGACGGTTTCTCGTGTTTCAACGATCATCGCGATGCGTGCACCCTGGTCATTCGCGTCTTTCAGCAGTTTGCCGACGTTGCGGGTGGATTTGGATGAGGCGCGGGCATGGCGGCCCGCGGTGCGCAGTCTCGCGAGCAGCGGCTTGACGAGCAGTTCGGCCTCGGGCGCGGGACCCGGAATCACAAAGACTTCCGGCGTCGCGCCGATGCGCCGGAAAAGATCGATTTCCTTGGGCATCAACCCGCGATCTTCGAGGACGAGGCCGAGCACCACATCGCCCATACCGAAGCCGACGGCGGGTGTCGCCGGACCATCGAAGAGTTCCACGAGATTGTCGTAGCGTCCGCCCCCCGCGATCGCGCGCTCGTCGCCCGTTGCCTCGTGCACTTCGAAGACCATGCCGGTGTAGTACGCCAGACCCCGCACGACGCTGAGATCGAAATCGATCCAGTCGATGATTCCGGCCGCGACCAATTCCTTCGCCAGCGGCATGACCGCATCCGAGAAATAGGTCAGATCGAGAACGTCCTGGACGGACGGATCGATTGCGGGCGGCTTGAACGGATCGACGGCTTCCTTGCTCGGATCGATCCCCGCCGGAACGGTGATGCGGACCAGGCCCTTCTGGAAGACTTCGGCCTGCTCGGCGCTGAAGCCGAAGGCGGAAACCTTCTGTGCGAATTCGCCGGGGGGCATCTTTCCCTTGGCATCAAGAAGTTTGAAGAGTTCGGCCTGTGCGTCGGGCTGGACGCCCCGGCTCTGGAGCCACGCGCTCAGGGCGGCCCGGTGATTGACCTTGACCCGAACGTCCTTGCTCGTCAGACCGAGCGAAGCGAGCAGGGAGACGCATGTCGCGATGATCTCTGCGTCGGCGGCCGGAGACGCATCGCCCAGGATGTCGGCGTTCCACTGGAGAAACTCGCGAAGCCTGCCGCGCTGAGGCTTTTCAGCGCGGAAGAATGGCCCGGCGGTAAACCAGCGCGTCGGCTTGGGCAGGCTGCCCGCGCGCGCAGCGTAGAGGCGCGCGAGCGTTGGTGTGAACTCCGGGCGCAGGGCGTAGTCCTTCTCGCCCCCGGCGCGCTGGAAGGAAAAGAGTTCGCTGACAATCCCTTCGCCGCTCTTGACGGTGTAGAGATCGAGATGCTCGAAGATGGGCCCGTCGATTTCCTCAAAGCCGTGCCGGATGGAGGCGGAGCGCCACGACTCGGTGATAAAGCGGCGACGGGCGGCGTCGGCGGGGTAGAAGTCTCGGGTGCCCTTGGGGGCTTGAAAGTCGGGCATGGCGTCAAGCGTAGAGAGGCGGCTGGAGTGCGAGGTAATAAGAAAAGCAGCCCCGGTCGGGGCTGCTTTGGAGTCCGGATGGGAATGTTTGCTTACCTGTCGGCGGGCTTCATATCGCCATGAGCGGGGGCGGCAGGCTCGGCGGCGGGCTTCTTCTCGGCGGCTTCCTTCAGGGCGGTCTCGATGCCCTCGCCGATTTCCTTCATCGTCGCTTCCTTCAAGTAGTTGGAAACGATGCGAACGTTTGCGCCGTCGGCGCCGATGACCACGGCGGTTGGCACGCTCTGCACGTCCAGCCGCTCGGCCAGCGAGTCGGCCTCGATCAGCACCGGGAGCGCGATGTTGGCGTCCTTCACGTACGCGGCAACACCTTCGGCGTCCTTTTCACGCACCGAGGCGATAAAGAACTTGACGCCCTTGTCCTTGTAGCTGTCGGCGAGCTGCTGGAGTTCCTCGTGGCTGCGCTTGGACGGGTTGGACCACGTGCCCCAGAACTGGATCACCGCAACGCTGCCGGCGAGCGAGGCCTTGCTCACCTTGGTGCCGTCGGGCATCGAGAGCTCAAAGTCGGGGACGGCCAGTTTGTCGAGCTTGACGGGCTTGTTCACCACCGGTTCGCTCTTGTCAATGGCGTAGCCCTCGGGCGGAATGATCGTCGCCCGATCGGGCGGGATCGTCTCGTTTATCTTCAAATTCGAGAGTTCAACCGACGTGCTGGCGTTGATGAGCTTGCTGTCGATGATGTTCTCGTGCTTGCGCGGGATCGAATCGCTCTTGGCGATCCAGACCTTCTTGCGGCTGCCGTTGCCTTCGAGCGCGGTGCCGGTCAGCACGACGTCGCAGGGCACGCCGGCGATCTCTTCCACGCCTTCCAACTGCATCGCCGATTGCGCGAGTTCTTCGCCCAGCGGACGATCACCAGAAAGCCATGTGGCGCGAAGGCCGTTGATCATCTGAAGCCCTTTGAAGCTCCGGGCCTGGCCGAAGGGGCGGGTGTAGACCGTCTTGGCTGCCTCATCGACCCAGGTTATGGATTGACGATCCCACACGACGTCGAACGGGGTTGGGGTCGCGTCCTTGCCGACGGTGCCGCTGCCGGTCATGCGCATGACCCAGCCGCCGGTATCGGCGCGGGTGAGCACCATGTGAGCCTTGACGTTCTTGGGGCTGCGATCGCCACCCATGAGGCCGATCTGCGGGGCGAAGAGATCGAACTCGAGCGTCTTGGCGGCGGCAATGGCGTCGCGGGATTTCTCGAGCAAAGCCTTCGCCTCGGGTTGCTGGTTGCTGTTCGCGGCGGCCTGGGGCTGTTCGGCGCGCTGCGGACGCGGGGCAGCGCCGCCGGCATGGACGGTGGCTTCCTGGGTTTGCGGAGCCTGAGGCTCCTGGGCGTAGGCGACACCCGCGAGGGTGACGAGCAGGGTGACGCCGAGGCGGGTGAAGAAGGGTTGAGAGCCGCTGCTTTTCATTTCTGAAGGTCTCCATGCCGCGCCGGGTGGTGGGCGGCGATTCGTTGAAATCTGGGGCTGTAGGGTAGTCGGATCAGGGATTCGGGCCGGATTCGGGGTTCAACATAATCGACAGGGCCGCTCCCGGGTCGGGTTGGCGCATGAGGTGTTCCCCGACCAGCACGATACGGATTCCCTGACTCCTTAAGCGCGCGAGGTCCGCCGAGGTTCGGATACCCGACTCGCTGACCAGGATGCCCCGGTCCTCGACCAGATCGGCCAACCGGAGGGTGTGGTTGAGGTCCACCTCCATGGTGGCCAGATTCCGGTTATTGATTCCCAAAAGGCCGTAGCCCCGGTGCGGAAACCCCACATGTGGGCGGACGCGGAGCAGGTTTTCCATGTCGTGGACTTCAAGCAGGACCGTCAATTGCAGTTGCTGGGCGAGGATCATCAGGTCGAGCATTTCGCCCTCGGCGAGGCATTCGGCGATGAGCAGGACGGCATCGGCCCCGTGGGCACGGGCCTCCCACAACTGGTAGGGGTCGACGATGAAATCCTTGCGGAGGACCGGTAGGGGGACCGCCGCCTTGATCCGCTGGATGAACGACAGGTCGCCCCCGAAGTACTTGCGATCAGTCAGGCAGGAGATCGCGGCAGCCCCGGAAGCGTGATACTTTCTTGCGATGACTTCCGGGCGAAAGGAATCGCCTTCATATTCCGGCCGGATGAGCCCCGCACTGGGGCTTTGCCGCTTCACTTCCGCGATGATCGCGGTATCGAAGGCGTTGCGCTGGCGGTGGGTGACGGCGGCAAAGAAGTTGCGCGGGGCCTCCTCTTGGGCGACCATCGCCTCGAGTTCGGAGAGCGGGACTTTGGACTTGGCCGCGGCGAGTTCGACGCGTTTGTGTTCCACGATTTCGGTAAGCACGCTGGGCAAGCAAATCTCCCGGTGGCCGCTGCTGATCCTGTTCTTCGGCGTGATTCTTGCAGGGCTTGGGGCGGGGGTGGCGGAAGGCGCTCCGCCGCTCACAAACGTATCGGAAGTTGCGCTGCATGGGCCGGTTCTCGCGGCCCAGCAGGTGCCGACACCCAAGGCCCGCGCTCCCGAGGTCACCAAGCCGAGCGTCGATCCTCCCCGCGTCACTTCGACGCAGTGGGTGTGGCTGCAGATCGGGTTGGGCGCTGCGGTGGTCGTGTGCCTGTGGTTCGGGAATGTCATCAAGCCGTCGTCGCTGGGAAAAGGCGCTGAGGGCGGCGCGGACCGGCCGTGGTGGGCGTTCCTCTTCGCGGCGATCGTGATCTATCTCGCGATGGGCCTTGGCGCCGAAGCGATCAATGCGCAGATCCGACTCAACGCGAGTTGGCTTGGCGGGGTGACGGCGGGAAGCACCAAGGGCAATGCGATCGCCATGCTCGGACAGGGCGCAGCGGGTCTGGTGGCGGGATTTGCGATGCTCGCGCTAGCGACCGGCGGACTGAAGCACCCTTCGTGGAAGGACCTCGGCGTGGGCCTGCTCGCGATTGTCATCGTGCTGCCTGTTGTGAATGCGACTGGGCTCATCGCGCTTGAGATCTACAAGGCGTTCAAACAAGCCAGCCCGCCGACGATTGGACACAACACGCTCCAGACCATCTCCGACAGCAAGAACGATCCGTGGGCGTGGACGCAGGCGGCATCAGCGATACTAATCACGCCGATCGTTGAAGAACTCATCTACCGGTATTTTCTCCAGACGGCGCTGGTTCGAGCGTTCAATCGCGCGTGGCTGGGCGTGCTGATGACTGCCGGGCTGTTTGCCGCGGCACACATCGGGGCGGTTCCGACCGAGACACTCTCGACGGTGCTGCCGGTACTGTTTGTACTTGGGCTGGCGCTTGGAATCGCGATGCAACGGACGGGCAAACTCTCGGTGCCGATCGTGATGCACGCGATGTTCAATGCGGTGAATGTGGCGTTGACGGTGTGGGGCGGAAAGTGAGCCTCGATTCCGAATGGGCCGGTCTTGAGATGCTTCATGGAACGGGACACGCCTGCGCCTCCCGCCGTTGAAATTGGCTGCAACTGCGCACGATCGATTCCGTAAGTACAAACATGTCTGTGGCTCGCCGTGCACCGGGAATCACGCTTGTTGAAATCCTGATCGTGATCGCGATCGTCGCGGTGCTGATCGGGCTGAGTTTGATTGCGCTCAACTCCGCGCGTGACAAGGCGGCGCAGATGAAGTGCATGTCCAACATGCGCCAGACACAGACCGGCATCTCGCTCATGGGGGGCAAGGACGGGCTGCTGCCCTTTGTCTCATTCATTCCGTTTCAGGCCGATGGGCCCGCGAAGCCATTTCAGGACATGATGTTCGCCTTGAGCGATGCGACAGGTGTGGCCCGCCCCGTGAAGACTCACACCAAGACCGGCAAAGGCTGGTGGATCTACGACGTTGCGCCGACGTTTCAGTGCCCTCGCGATGTCGGCAACACGGTCGACCCGAAGATCGTTGAGACCATGGGTTACGACGCCGACTTTCCCTTCGCGAAGCAGGTCTTCATGAGCGCCGATTACGTGCCCGGCGCACAGATGACCAAGCTCGACAGGCGGGGCATGGACTCTGAAACCGTCCGGCGCACGATCACGCGGCTCTGGGATCAGGCCCCGTGGATGCCCGTGCTCGATGAACTCTGGCAATGGCACAACTACAAGTCGAAGACGGCGTATGGGAATGCGTCGTACATTGATGGATCGGTGCGGAAGAGTGATTGGGGGACGTCGGAACAGAAGAGTCGGTGGGCGGAGTTGATGACGCAGCTTGTGCCAGAGAATCCCTGACTCACGGCCCGCACGCACTTTCCTACGCTTGGGCCCATGACTTCCGGCCCGAACACCCCCACTTCCAAGCCCCGCATCCTCACCGGCGACACCCCCACCGGCCGTCTGCACCTTGGCCACTGGGTCGGCAGCGTCGAGCGCCGCGTCGCGCTCCAGGACAAGTACGACTGTTACTTCCTGCTCGCCAACATGCACGCGTTCACCACGCGCTTCGATAAGCCCGCCGACATCCGCCAGGACACGATCGAGATCGTCAAGGACTGGCTCGCGGCGGGCATCGACCCGAAAAAATCCACCATCGTCCTGCAGACCGAAGTCCCCGCGATCGCGGAACTGACGTGGTTCTTCGCGATGCTGCTGAGTTTTAACGATGTGATGGGCAATCCGACGCTCATCCACGAACTCGAGACCAAGGGCCTGGGCGATTCGCACTCATTTGGCTTTCCGATGTACACGGTGGGCCAGTGTGCCGACATCCTGGCGTTCCGGCCGGTGTATGTGCCGGTGGGCGAGGATCAGGCCCCGCATATCGAGATGTGCCGCAAGGCGGCGCGGAAGTTTGACCAGTTGTACTGCAACGTGCCTAACCGCACGGAAGACAAGGACTACGTGCAGGCCGGAGGCGTCTTCCCGATTCCCGAGGCGCTCATCGGGCGCGTCGGTCGTTTGCCCGGAGTCGGCGATGGCAAGCAGAAGATGAGCAAGAGCCTGAACAACGCAATCTTCCTGAGCGATACGGCGAAGGATGTGCAAAAGAAGATCAACAAGATCACCACCGGGCGGCAGACTCCGACCGAACCGGGCGACCCGACCAACATTCTTTTTCAGTTCGTGGATGCGTTCATCACCAACGAGGCCCGAGTCGCGGAACTCAAAGACCGCTACGCGCGAGGCGACAACCTCGGCGACGGCCACGTCAAGCAGGAACTCGCGGAGGCGATCAACACGCTGCTGGAGCCGATGCGGGCGCGGCGGGCCGAGTACGAAAAGCCAGGGGGCGATGATGTGATCATCGACATCATCAAAGACGGCGTGAAGCGGGCGAATGTTGTGGCGGAAGAGACGCTGTATCTGGCGAAGACGGCGATGAAGTTGGATTTTGGGAAGCGACTTCTCAGTTGATTTTCGACAGAGAACCATGAGTTCAATCGAATTGCCAGATACCTCTCAATGGCTGCCGAGTCGAGGCGCTGAAGACGCTATCTCCTTGGCCCTCCAAACGAGATGCAGGCATATTGAGAACGCGATAATCCATCGGATCAGTGCAGAAAAAGAAACCAACTTAAACAACTTTGATTCCGGTCCTGGGCTCGAAGAAATCGTCCGCGGGGAACTTGACGCTCTCTTGCCGACGCGTTATTCCGTAGTTTCCGGCGTCGTTTGTGATGCAAAGGGTTTTACTGCCGGACATTGCGACGCCTTGGTTTTTAACAAATTCTGGGTACCGCAAATCAAACAACCCGCAGTACCAAGCGCTCAGCGATCGTTTTTCCCCATCGAAGGGGTATACGCCGTCTTGGAAATCAAGCAGTCGCTTACCGAATCATCGCTGCTGGATGCCATGGAAAAACTGGTGAAGGCGTCAAGACTGGACCGCCCTATGTGTGACCGCGCACGTATTACAGAAAATCGAACGTGCGGCGAATGCTCGGCCGTTGCACCGGTGCCGCTTCACACAATGATTCTGGCTGCAGGACTCGGCAAGGATGAAGATTTTCAGCATTTAATAAACATATTTGTCAGCATCTGCGCCAAGCTAGAACGCCGTGCGGTAGTTCGAGCCCTATGCGTGCTTGGAGAAGGCGTTGTGACATGGGGCGTCCGAACTGCAACAGGCGCAGAGCCCGCACACGCTGTCGAGGACAGTGAAAAACCGCTTGTGCCCATTTTGCGAACTTCCGTCGAGTACGGTTCTGCTTGGTATCCTGCATTCCTGGATCTTTGGATGTGCATCCATAGCACCATTTTGCAACCTGATGACTTGGTTGCGAAATACGCGCTTGCGGAACACCCAATCAAAATGCCAAAAGACCCGAGCATGCGCCTCTTGCCAGATTCTGGGCGATAGTCTGAATCCTCCATGGACATCCCCTCCATCGCCCGCCTCGAAGAAGCCCGCCTCGCCGTCGGCTGCGCCGAAATCTCCGAGCACACGCTCCCCATCAAATCCGGCGGCGTCGCCTGCCGCGATCTGCCCGGGTCGTGGAACAACATCGCGGTTGGGCTCGGCATGAACGGGCCGGTGGCGCGTGAAGAAGTCGAGCAATTCGCGGCGTGGTACGAAGCGTCAGGAATCGAACCCCGCATCGAAATCTGCCCGCTCGCCGATCCCTCGCTGATCAAGCACTGCGAGTCGCTCCGCTTCGGCGTTCGCAACTTCGACAATCTGCTCTATCGCGAACTCTCGGGCGATGAGCACGTGCGCCCCGCTCAGGCGCCGGATTCGTCCATTTCCATCCGCATCGTCGACAAATCCGATGACGCCGAGGTGCGCACCTACTCGCGTCTCTCGATGACCGGATTCAGCCCGCCGGGCTTTGTGCCGCCGGAGAGCGATTTCGAACTCTGGGCGCGTGTGGTGAAGCACCCCCGCACGGTTTCGTTTATCGCGAGTATCCGAGATTCGCGGGGCACGCACGATGCGGGAGCCGGCGCGATGGAAGTGCACAACGAGATCGCCTGCCTCTTTGGCCTCAGCACGCTGCACGAATTCCGCAAGCGGGGAGTTCAGCAGTCGCTGATCGCGGCGCGGCTCAATCTGGCCGCGTCGAAGGGTGTGCGGGTGGCAACGATCGGCTCGCGCCCGGGCGCGGGCACGGAACGCAACGTGCGCCGGATGGGGTTTGCAACGGCGTATACGAAAGTCATTCTCGCGCGCGCCGGGCCGGGGCTGGTTGCGAATCGCGGCTAGGGCAGAAGTTTCACCCCGGAGCACACAGAACACAGCGAAACTCATTTCATTCGCACACGATGGATAGTGATCGAATGGTCTGCTCCG
The DNA here is from genome assembly GCA_019636565.1 of Phycisphaeraceae bacterium. Taxonomy (GTDB): domain Bacteria; phylum Planctomycetota; class Phycisphaerae; order Phycisphaerales; family UBA1924; genus JAFEBO01. The sequence continues at coordinate 53,658 of JAHBXG010000013.1, read as the reverse complement.
CCCGTTCCGCGAATCAGCAATTCGGATTCCCATTCTTCGCTCCGTGCTCTCTGTGTCTGGGCGGTGAATCCGCTCCGTAGTCAATCCCCTTCACAGCGGATTTGGCCCCAGAACCGTTATCCCGAATTCCGATGCGTGCTTCATCGTGCGCTCGATCAGCACCTGCTGGGACGGAGGATTCCCACCCGCATCCGGCGCGCCGATTTTCGCGAAGAACGCCTCGAAGTTCGCGCCGGGATTCGCCATGACGAGCATGCGCGCCGGAACCTGCGAGCAATTCTTGAATGCGTGCGCTGTGCCGCGAGAGCCGAAGACGATCGCGCCCTTGCGCGCAACGAACCGCTTGCCGGTTTTTCCCGTTCGGTCGCCCTGCTCGCAGATCCAGAACGAAATCTCACCCTCGAGCACGTAGAAAACTTCATCTTCTCGATCATGCACATGGAGAGGCGGTCCGCCGCCCGGGTTGACGTCGGTCTCGATCCATTCAAACCCGCCCGTCTGCGTGCTGATCAACTTGGTGATGATCCGATCGCCTCCCGGCGCGTATTGCGTCGGTCCCTCTTCCGGCCCCAAAAAGACTGGTTTCAGCGTTGCATTCATTGTTCACCTCCGTTTCGCTTCATCGCGTCGAGCAGTTCGCCCGCACGCCTTGACGCGAAAGCGCTCGCTTCCGCATTTCCTGCGGCGCCCTCCTCAGCATATCGGCAAACCGCCGCGAGTTGCGGGCGCCATCGCGCCAGCAGCACCGATTGCGGATCGGGCGTCCCGGTCGCGACCGCGCGAAGGCCAGTCAAATCGTCGAAAGTCACTTCGGATTTGGCGTCGAGCTCTCGTGCAAGGAGCGCGGCGAGCAGGACAAGGGCATGCGTCCGCGCGCCCGCCTCGGCCGCGACCATCGCAGAGCCCGGATCGCCCTGCTCCACACTCTCCAGCATCGCGGGCACCGCGAGCAGAGCGTCGGAGGCAAACCGGTCGAGCGAGCGTTTGTCGAGCCACCAGCCGCCCCACCGCAGGAGCGGGCTGCCCGGATCGGTCGCAATTTCTTTGCATCGGCCCGCATCCACCGCCAGGCCGAGCACGACCGCAACCGCGCGGAGTTTCTGCGCGTGCACCTCGCCTCCCGGCGCTGCGCCGGCCTTGGCACCGACATCTCTTCGCCATGCCGCACGCTCGCGATCGATGAGCGCGAGAACGTCGTCGCCTTTGGCGCCGACGACTGCTTCGATCGCCGGTTCCTTTTCGCGCAGCCGCCGTTCGCCGGGAAGTTCCTGCAGGTCGGCCACATCGGTCGCGAGATTGCGCAGCCCGGCGAGCGAACCGTCACGCTTCCTGGCGTTGGCCACATCTTTCGACAATTTCAGCAGCGCGTCGGTGAACGGTTTGGCGCTGTCGCGGGCGACCGGATCACCTGCAGGGCCGCCTGAGTCCGCAACGGCATCACTGGCGCGTTGCAGCAATCGGAGCAGATCCAGGTTTTCGGAATAGAGATTCACCGCCGCCATGACGCCAGGGTCGCCCGCGGCATCTGGATCGCTGGCTACCCGAAGGAGTGATTGAAACACCTCCGCCTGGGAACGCCTTGCCAGATCGGCGATCGAACGCACCGCCGGGCGCAACTGACGCACCACCTGCTTGTCGTCGATCAGCGTGTTGCGGGCCGCGGCGAGCACCAGCCACTGTTCGAGCCTCGAGAGGCCGTCCTGGTCGGAGGCTGCCGAGTCGTCGGGCATGATCTCGACTTTTTCGAAGAGGGCCTTCTCCAGTTGCTTTGCGCCGGGGTCGGGCGCGAGGGCATCGAGCATCGAGAACACCTTGCCGAGCGTGGCGAGACGCTGCAACCTGGCGAGACCGGACGCGCCGGTTGATTCTGCGAGAACTTCGCCCGCTCCCCGGGTGAGTTCGGTCATCCAGCGCCGATACACGCCGGCGGAAATCTGCTTCTCTCGCCCCAGCGGCCAGGATGCTTCCATCACGAGCCGCGTCATCGCGCGCGCGCCGGGGCGGAAGGCGATCCATTGCTCCGCGAGTTCGCAGCGCTTGTGCAAAGCATCAAGAGGTTCTGCTTCGGGGCCGAGCCGGGCGAAATCGGGCCACGCCGGCGCGGGTGCGTCCGCAACTTCGGGCCACGGCCATAGGCTCGCATCGGCCTCGGCTGGCGATCGGGCCGCTTGGAGGAGATTGGCGAACGCATCGCGCAGTGCGCGGTCGAGTTCGGCGGATGTCGCGGGCGGCGACTCCACGATTTGCGAGAGTTCGGATGCGAGCAAGCGTATCGCGCTGTCGTCGAGGCGCTTTGCATCAAGTATTGCAAACACTGCCTCGATCTCGCGCATCAATGCCACGCCCGCGGCAACCAGAAACGTGCCGCCGACGCCTTTGCCTTCTCCGGTTTCAAGCAGAACGCCTGCCGCGGCCAGATAGACCTGCTTGGCTTGCGCAATGGCGGTGGCGGCACCCTGCTCTCGCATCGCGTCGAATTGCTCGCGGGCCTTCGATGCGAGCGATGAAGCAACTTCGCCCGTGTTCGGCTTGGGTTCGTCGTTGGTGAAACGCAGGCGCTGGGCGAGAGTTGGTTGAGCAGAGGAGAGATGAAGGGCGATTGCGAGGACGACTGCCGCGGCATTACGCCAGCGCGAGAGCCTGGGCGTAGACCTTTTCGAGTTCGGCCACCATCGTTTCGGCGCTGAACCGCACGCGGCAGAGTTCTCTTCCGGTGTTGGCCATCCGCGTGCGCTCATCGGGTGCATCGTACATCTTTTTGACGGCAAGCCGAAGCCCTTCGAGATCCCGCGGTTGCAGAAGGAAGCCGGTCTTTCCGTCAAGACAGATTTCTTTGGTGCCGTCGACGTCGTACGCGATGACGGGAACGCCGCAGAGAAGAGCCTGAGGCACCGTGCGAGGAAGCCCTTCGCGATAACTCGGATGGACCAGCACATCCATGGCCCGCATCATCTCGGGCACGCGCTCACTGGGGACCAGGCCCGTGGTCACAACACGATCGGCCAAGCCCATGTCAGCCACGCGCTTCAGCAGACGATCGCGCCACCAGCCGTCGCCGACCCACAGCAACTTCCAGTTCGGATTGGCCTTGAGATCGGTTCCGAGCGCGTCGAGCAAATCGTCGTGACCCTTGAGTTCCGCGAGGCGTGCGACCGTGCCGATGACGAAGTCCATGGGCGACAGCCCGAGCGAATCACGCACGGTGTCGGAAGTGAATGGCTTGCCGGCGGCGTCGCGGGCATCGAGATAGCGATCGACTTCCATGCCGCTGTAGACGGTGCTGTATTGGTCGGACGTGCCGATCTTCTCCGCAAGAAACTGCTCGGTCATGGCGTTGGCGACGGAGACGATTCGGTGGCAGCGCCGTGCCGCGAACTTTTCGCTGGCGACGTAGATCGCGTTAGTGCGTTTGGGCAGAAACTTGTGAAAGGGCGGACCGTGGATCGTGTGGACGACGCCGAGTTTGTGCCCGGATTTCTTCATGCGGGCCGCTTCGGTCCATGCTGCCGCGCGACCGAGCACGCCCGCCTTGCTGCTGTGCGTGTGCACGATGTCGGGCCTGAGATCGCGGATGAGGCTGCGGAGGGCGAAGTAGCAGCGGAAGTCCTTGATCGGGTTGATCTCCCGCACCATGCTCTTTACTTCGTGCATGCCGATGCGGAGTTCTTCGTTGCTCTTGGGGTCGCGGCAGCGAAAGTTGCTTGCGCGTTCGAAGAGCGAGCCCTCGGGTCCGAAAATCGGACCGAACGCGAGGTGCACATCGTGACCAAGGCGCGTCTGCCCCTCGCACGAGAGAACGGTGTTCTCCTGCGATCCTCCGAGAATCAGGCGGGTGGAAATGTGGAGGATGCGCATGGCGTTACAACAGCAAGCGAATGCGATCCCACGCTTCTTTGGCAAAGGCAAGCGCCTTTGCGGCGTCGTCTCGACTTGCGCCGAAGCCCGGATATCGAACATCGACGGCGACGCTGGTGAGTTCCGCCAACACTTTCGCATCGAAACTGAGGCGATCGTCGCCCGTTCGAGCCAGTTCGAGCAACCGATTGAGGTCGTGGGTTTTCGGAGGTATCTCGCCTCGCGCCGCGATCAGTGCTTTGAGCAATTTCTCGGCGCACTGCTGAGAGTGGAAACAGACCGAGTCGTAGTTGGGTTTGGTAACGACGGCGAATTCTCGGGTTGCCGTGGCAAGGTCGCCTTCCGCTTTAGAGACCCACTCCGGGACATTCAGCGAAGGATCTGGCTGCGAGGGCGGTTTTCCGGATGGCGACGTCATGCTGCTCTCTGAAAGAGAACCCGCCCCGTCGCGAGCGCCGCCGTGGTAATTGGCCCGCCCGATTGGGACTCAATCTGCGCCGGGGTGCGTGCGATGATGTCGAACGAAACGGTAAGGGGAAGCGCAATCCGAATTTGTGCCGCGGTTTGATACGGCGGACCTTCAAACGGGAGTACGACCAGAATATCGACGTCCGAGTCGGGCCCGGCTGTTCCGGCGGCGTGCGATCCGAACAGCACAATCTTCTCCGGGTTGAACTTCCGGACAATTGTGTCGGCGATCGCTTGGATTTCGGTGTCGGTCACGGAGGAATCGTATCAGGTTGACCGCGAGGAATCAGTTTCAGACGGCTGAGTCGCCGTCTGTGCGGTGCGTGAGGCGATCGGTTCACCGCATTCCGGGCAAACCGTTGAGGTCAATTGGCGCATGTTGTAGCCGCATGACTGACAGTGCCCTTCGGGAATCGTGAGCCAGGGGGAGATCGCGAACAGCAGAACGAGACCGGCAGTCCCTGAAACAACCCAAAATGGAATAGTGACTTCTGTGAGAGCGTTGATACGGGTCAGCCTTGGCAGGAAATACGTCCGGGCGAATCCGCCAAAGAGCGAAATAGAACTGCGGTGATCGAAGCTGGAGCCGGCCATGCGTTCGTCGCGTTCAAATTCCCCGACTCGCTGAAGGACAACGGCTCCGGGAACAAGCTGTGCCGCGTGCGCTTGGGTTGCGGTGCTCGTCACGTATCCAATCGACCATTGCCAAGAGATCGGATACGCGAGTAACGACAGACCGAAGGTCACTCCGGCCGCAGCGATCACAGCTTTTCGAATTTTGTGCCTGCCCACGGCTCAACTTCCGTACCTGATCCACTCCAAGCACAACCCCGTCGGCGGCAGCGTCGGCCCAGCCCTCGATCGATCCTTCGATTCCAAAATCGCCGGCATGTCCTCCGCCCGCTTCATCCCCCGCCCGACCTCGATCAGCGTCCCCGAGATGATCCGCACCATGTTCCACAAAAAACCGTTCCCCTCGACATCGATCCGCACCCGATCCTCGCGCACCTTCGTCACATCCAGCCGGTGAATCGTGCGAACTGTCGTCTGCCTCCCGTGCCCCGCCGCGGCAAACCCCGCGAAATCGTGCTCCCCCACCAGCACCGTCGCCGCTCGCTGCATCGCTTCCACATCCAGCAAGTCCCATACATGATGCACAAACTTGCGATCAAACAGTTCCCGCGTCCGCGCGTTGTGGATCGAATAGGAGTACCCCTTGCTCGTGCAATCGCTGATCGGGTCGAACTCGCTGTCAACGATCTCGGCGCCCTTGACCACCACGTCGTCGGGCAGTTTTCCGTTCAGCGCCCGCACCAACGCCTCGGGCCCACGTGAAACCGGCCACCCCGTCGGCCCGCTTTCTTCGCCCGCGCAGGTAAACGCCGCGACCTGACCGCGTGCGTGCACGCCGCTGTCGGTTCGGCTGGCCCCGCGCAACTCGACCATCTCGCGCACGATCTCGCGTACCGCTCGCTCGACCACGCCCTGCACCGTCCGCAGCGCGACCCGGCCTTCGGTTCCGGGCGTCAGGGTCGGATCGATCAATTTGGTCGACCCGGTTTTCTCGGAATGCTCGAGTGTCGGCTCCTGCTTCTGCCAGCCGCAGAAGTCGGTGCCGTCGTAGGCGATTGTGAGTTTGTAGCGGACGCTCGCAGTCAAGCCAAAGGCTACGCGCGATCGGGTTGCCTCACCGTGTGGGCCGGCCGGCGAGTCGCCCGTTTCAATCCTTCTTTCGCATCACGACACGCTCGACCGGGGCTTCGCTCTTCGGCTTGAATCGCTTGTGCTCCGCATCGGCCCAGCGGTCGGCGAACTTCCACCACCACAGCACAAACGGCGGTCCAAGGATCGCGGTTCCGATCATGATGACCCACATCGCCGTCATCTTGACCTTACAACTCCACGATCTGCATGTCGGATCGGGTCGGTGCCGAGGCGACCGGTGACCGCACTTCCGCGAATGCCGCGAGCGCGGGGTACTTCTTCACCATTTCCGTGCGCGTGTCCGCCGCGTTGAATGCGCGGGCACGGGGCGGCGCGATCGTCACGCCCGCGGCCACTTGCCCCGGGGTCGTGTTCACGATGACCGTCTCAAGGTCTCGCACTTCCAGCGGCACACGATTGAACTCAGCCTCGAGATCCAGCGCGATCTGCGCTTCGGTCTTGGCCAGTTCGATGACCGGGATCGCCTGCTCGAACGCCTGAAGCACATTCTGCCAGTTCTCAAACGTGCCGGACTTTTCCGCCCACGTCGCGCCCGGGATGAGCACATCGCACGAATCAACCAGCGACGTGTGCAGAGTATCGATCAGCACCGTGAACTTGCCGGAGAGCGAGGATTCGAGATCGGGAGTGATCCAGTCACTCGGGTAGTTGCCAGTGATGATGACAGCGCCGGCATCGCTCCGTCCACTGCCTTGGCCCAGCACCCTCAGAAAGTCGGCGAATTCGAGCACGCCGGCACCGAGTGCGCCGAGCACACGCCGGACGCCACGGGCGTTTGGCGCCTTCTCGGCGGAAATCACGAACGCGTTCTTGTCTCCGGCTTTCGCCCCGATCGGATAGACCTTGTCCTCGCCCTTGCGCGGCACGGGCCCCACACCCAGCACGGCCTTGGGGTCGATCAAGCGGGCCAGCCGCGCGAGCAGGTACGCGTCTTCGCACGAAAGCATGGGGCTGATGAGCACGGCCAGCCGCTTGCCGCCCTCGACCGCTTTCTTGAGGCCATCAACCGCCACTTCGTAAGCGCGGGTGTAATCGCTCTCGACCAGAGTGCCAAACTGGCGACGCAGGGGGGTACGCAGCCGCTTCTCGCTGTGGACAAACTTCCACCCGTAGCGGACCTCATCGGTGATCCACCACTTGTTGATCGCCATGTTCTCGCGGGGCTTGATGCGGTAGATCTTGCCCTCGTTGTGCTCGATGTTGATGTTGTCGCCGCTGGCCGTGATGCCGTCGATGCTGGGCGCACTCCGCAGGAACCAGACCCGCTGCGCAAAGAGAAAATCCTTGTCCAGCAGCGCTCCGACCGGGCATAGATCGATGACGTTGCTCGCGAGTTCGTTCTCGAGTGCGATACCGGGAAAGAGATCGATCTCTTCCTTGTTGCCGCGGCCCTGGACGCTCAGTTCGGCCGTGCCCGTCACCTCACGCGTAAACCGCACGCAACGCGTGCACATGATGCACCGATCGCTGTAGAGATAGACATGCGGGCCGAGATCCTTCTTGGGCTGCTTGACCTTCTGTTCTTCAAACCGCGAGACGCCCCGCCCATACTCATAGGAGTAATCCTGCAGAAAGCACTCGCCCGCCTGATCGCACACCGGGCAATCGAGGGGGTGATTGATAAGCAGGTACTCCATGACTGCTTTCTGATTCGCCACGCTCTTGGGGCTATCCGTGTAGACGACAGCGCCGTCGGTCGCGGGGGTCTGGCAGGTGGGCTGGAGCTTGCCGCCCATCTGTGCGGTCAATTGACCGGATTTCGCATCCGGCGACCAGATCTCACCCAGGCAGATGCGGCAACTGGCCACGATGGAAAGCCCATCGTGATAGCAGTACTGCGGGATGTTGACGCCGTGCGCGTTGGCGACTTGCAGGATGGTTTGGCCGGGCGCGAAGTCGCACTTCTTCCCGTTGATGGTGATGGTGGGCATGGTTTGCTCGCATGGTAGCGAGCGGCGCGCCACCCGCGCGGCGGGCGGTTCGCGGCAGAATCATTCCAACTTCGGAAGTGCAACTGATCTCAATCGCGCTCGCGCCCGATCGCGACGCGCTTCGCTCCGAACCGCTGCTTGATACTCGAAACACGGTAAAGTTCGGGGGCTCACGCGTTGATTGCGTCCTATAACACTCGGCTTCGAAACCTCGAATTCGGGCAGATTCAAGATTTTTGCGGACGTTCCGGACAGGCATCCCGATTCGATCTCTCGCGCCTAAATCCATAGATTACAGGCATTTGAGCAATGTTTGTACTTTGCAAGGCGTGCCTCTCGGACCACAGTTTTTCAAAATGCCAACAAAACCTAGCCCCGAAGCAAGAAATTCTACTTGGCGCGACATCTGACTCCGCTTAGTATGCGGAGGTTGGGAGAGTTGAGAGAGACATCCGCTGCTTTCCGGGGCAGCAACCACTCAGTTTGGCGGTGATCTCTCTCAAGGAAAAGCGGGGCGATTCCGTTCGCCTCTCTTCGTCGATGTTGTGTCAAAGGCACACGAAGGCGAAGATTTCCGGGAGGGAAGCGGCCACGCATTGGGTGTGGCGACCGGTGAAGAGAGAGAGAAACTCGTTGGGCCCGTAGGAGGGGATATGAAGATTTCGACGATTGCAGCTTTTGCAGGACTTGCCAGCGTTTGTTCGCTGGCGTCCGCCGCGTTCACTGTTGAAGCCACGTACATCGACACCAACCCTGGCGTTTGGGGATCGGTTTCGCTCAACAGCGGTGGATCGTTCATGGGCCCGGTGAAGGCCGGCCAGTTCAATTGGCAGCGCACCGGCGGAACGTACTCCGGTCTGACCGGCACGTTCGCCACGTTCTGCATCGAAGTTCACCAGGACATCTTCCCGGGGAACAACTACACGTACGACGTGAATACCGTCGCCAACGCCCCGCTTCCCGTCAACATCCTGTACGGGACCCCGATGGGTGCAGCGAAGGCAGACCAGATCTCTGAGTTGTACGGCCGCTTCTTCGCGGGCCTGTCGACGAACGACCAGTACGCCGCGTTCCAGCTGGCGATCTGGGACTTCGTGTACGACGGCGGTGGAGGCGTGGGCGCTGGCGTTTTCCAGGCTTCGGGCTTCGGTGCCGCGATGGCCTTGGCTGACGCTTGGATCGCAGCTGTCGACGGATCGGGGCCGCGCATGGCGGGCCTCGGCGCGCTGTCGAGCGATGACTGGCAGGATCAGATCTTCACCCCCGCCCCGGGCAGCCTTGCCCTGATCGGCCTTGGTGGACTGGTCGCGACCCGTCGCCGCCGCTAATCAAGAAACAAGTCGGGTCGCGATGGCCGATCGGCCAAATCCGTAAGCGTCGCGATCCGCACACGACCCCGAGAAGAGCCCGGCAAACGCCGGGCTCTTTTCTTTCGTTTTTGCGGGGGCATTCAAGCCACCGAGAGAGGACTCCGGCGAAACCCGCCGCCTCCGATAAGCACTCGGCGCAGATGTCACACTTGTTTGCGCCAACTGGGTTTGAACAGTCATAGCACTCGATCAGTCGCACTCACGCCCTTTCGGGGCCATGTTTCTCCGGATGGCCGCGCCGCCAATTTGCTGCGCTCGCCAGACCGCAAAAGGGAGAGACATGAAGATTCGCATTCAGAACCTGCTCATTTCCGGAGTCGCGATGGCTGTTTCCGGCACGAGCGTCTTCGCGGCCGATACCGTCCGCGCCACGTTCGACAGCATTTCACCCGGTGTTTCTTGCCAGTTCTCGACCGATTACGGATCGACGTGGGCAGGCACCCTCGCCGGCAGCATGAACTGGACTCGCGATAACGTGACTCCCGGCTCCTATGCCGGGCTGCAGGGGAACTTCAGCACCTTCTGTATCGAAGTGACCCAATACGTCGCGTTCGGCGGCACATACACCTACGACGTGACTCCCACCCCCGACGCGCCGACACCGGATATCAATTTCAATCTCCCGATGGGAAATGCGAAGGCCTCCATGCTTTCGGAGTTGTTTGGACGCTATCGCTCCGGGCTGGCAAGCAACTCGGACTTTGGTGCTTTCCAGATGTCGGTCTGGGAGATTGTTTACGAGAATCTCGATAACGGATTGGATGTGAATACGGGTCTCTTCCGCATCCAGGGCGCCGCCACGGAGCAGGCTCTAGCCAACACATGGCTTTCCTCGCTCGACGGCACCGGCCCGATGATGGGCGGTCTCTTCGCACTCTCGAATCGCGAAGTGCAGGACCAAATCGTTCCCGGTCCGGGAAGCCTTGCACTAGCCGGCGTGGGAGGCGTTCTTGCGGCTCGTCGCCGTCGGTCGTCCGAGAATGCAGCTCGGTGAACGAATCATCGCACATTGCGTTCTCAAGTGACGCTATTTGGATAGCCGGCGGGCCGTCCCGCACGTAAAGGTAATCGCGTTGCGAAAGCGACCAAGGGAGTAGGAGAGAGCTATGAAAAACACGATTTGTGTACTTGTTGCTGCGGCTTCTTGCTGCGGCATTGCGTCGGCCAATCAGGTTGTAAACGGCGGTTTTCAGACCGGGCTGCTGGGTCCATCGACATCGACGTACGCCTTCGACAACACGATGTATCCACCCGCGACCTGGAACATCGTGAGTTACGACACGCTGCACGGAAGTTGGCAGGACTTTTATGACCACACGTACGGTGACGAGCGGGGCTGGTACATGATTGTGAACGGAACCGATCAGGGTCTTGGCCCGGCCTGGGCGCAGACCGTGACCGTCACCGCAAACACCGATTACAACCTTTCGGGCTGGTTCGCAACGCTGATTCAGCTCGCGCCGGCTTCGCTCGAGTTCCGCGTGAACGGCGTGACCATCTCGCCGATCTTCTCGGCTCCGAACAACGCGGCAACATGGGAACAGCGCAGCGTTTCGTTCAACAGCGGCAACAACACCAGCCTGAGCATTGAAATCTGGGACACCAACCAGGTCTTCAGCGGCAACGACTACGCCATCGACGATATCTCGCTCGAGGCCGTTCCCGCACCGGGCTCTCTGGCACTTGCGGGGGTTGCCGGGCTCTCGATAATGCGCCGTCGAAGGCCGTGAAGCGATTCTGCACACGCTTCCGTCAACCCCGGCCGTTCTGCCGGGGTTCTTTATTTGGTGCGTGCTTCACACCGTGCCGCGGCGGCGGCCGCGTTGCCTGCCCGGGAATCCTGAGGGCATCTCGCGGCAAATTCCGTGTATTGCTGCGCTGCCTCGGTGTATCGCCGGTTCTTTTCGAGGAGTTCCGCGAGGGCGAATCGGCTGTTTGCCGCTTGGGGATTGATCTCGACGACTCTCGCAAACCCCGCGATCGCGCCGTTGTCGTCACCGAGCGCCTTCTTTGCCTCTCCGGCGAGATACCAAGGAGCCGCGTCGTCCGGCGCTGCCGCGACCTGATAGCGTTCGATCACGACCAGGGCCGCGGCCGGATCTTTCTTCTTGGTGAGCAACACCTGTGCGTGGCCACGCATTGCGACCGACGGATTCGCACCCGCGCCCTTGCAGGACTCGGCGAGCTGGTACTGCTCATCCATTTTCGCCCACTCGCCCTTGTCGGCGTAGATATCCGCCAGCAGTGACCGTCCATAAACCTCGCCTGTGCCATCGGGAATCGCGATCAGCGCGTTGGCCTGAACTTCGGCCTTTCGATAGCTGCCGCCCGCGTAGCCCGGGGCCATCAGGAAGAAGCGTCCGAGCCCGACGCGCGGTTCCAGAAGAGTCGAATCCAGCTCGATCGCCTTCTCGTACTCAGCGCGCCCGGTTGAGGCGAGGCCCATTTTCTCGAACGTGCCGGCGCTGCCGATGACCTCAAAGCAAAGTGTTCCATAGGTTGCGTGGTACTCGGCGACGGCCGGTGATTGCTTGACGAGCGCCTCCAACGACTCCTTTGCCGACTTGCGTTCGCCCTTGAAGCGATCGAAAAGCGCCTTGGCGTAGCGAGCACGCTCGTCGGCCGGATGGGCAGCGAGCGCGGAAGTGATGCAGGCTTCGATCGCGGCGAGCTCCGATGCGGTCGGCGCTTTGCCTGTTCGGAACTGCGTGATGGCTGCTTCAATTTCGAGCGAGCTCTCGCCCTCGCCGAGGCAGTTTCCGAAAGTCAGAAGCATGATCAGTGCAGCAGCGAGCGGACGCATGGATTTCTCCTCCGACACGATGATAACCCGCACGACAGTTCTTGGACCTTTTGGTTGAGATCTTGCAGGTCCAAATACTTCTGTAACCCCAATTTGCGGAGCCTTCACAGATCCCGACCGGACGGATTGACGATCCTCGAAGGTGGTCCGGGGACTGTCTAGTTCGATGATGAGCACGGCGGTCAACGCCTGGCATTTGCACACGCGGAGCGTGGAGCAATCCATGGAACGGATCGCGACCGGCAAGCGGATCAACCGCGCCAGCGACGATCCGGCGGGGAGCATGGCGGTTGATCACTTCAACGCCGACCTGGCGAGCCTGAACAAGAAACTTGACTCCAATCGGTTTGACCAGAAATATGCCGCGGCACGCGACGGCGGCAACGCCGCGATCGGCGACCTGCTCCTCGAGTTGCAAGGCCACATCGTGACCGCGGCGAACAAGGGAGCGATGAGCGATACGGAGCGCCAGGCTATTCAGGATCAAGTGAACAGCATCGTCGACGCCATCGACTTTGTGTCCAACACCTACACATTCAATGGTCAAAAAGTGTTCGGCGGCGCGCTCGCAACGACATTGGGGGCAACATCCACGGTCGAGCAGAAGCAGGATGACAAAGACCCAACCAAGACGATCGCTGTGACCAAAACGCTCAGCCTCGTCAGTCTCAAGAGCGGCGGCGCTCTGAACATGGTCAGCGGCGATTTGGAAGAGGCTCAGAAAGTCATCGACGGGGCGATCGGCCAGAACAGTTCCGAGCGCGCCTCGATCGGAGCCAAGGCCAAGAGCCTCGAAAGCGAAGAACGGCTGCTCCAGCAGCAAATCGAGGGCGTGAGCGGAGCCAAGAGCCAGATCGAGGACACGGACTACGCCAGCGAGGTCTCGAATCTGGTGAAGAACCAGGTGCTCCAGCAGGCCGCGGCGTTCATGATGCAGACGGCCATGCAGCAGATCAAGCAATTGACCACGCTGATCGGCTCCGCCTCGATCCGGTAGACTCCGTGGCGGGAGTGCCCGCCATGCTGAACCGTCGTCGATTTCTCGGCTCGATCGCACTCCCCAGCGCCGGGGTGCTCGCGGCGCTTTCTCGTACGACCCTCGCGTCCGAAGCGTTTGATCTGAGCGCGTGGCGGGATTCGCTTGATGCCGTTTCCGACGATCCCGCCGATCCGAAGACCGCGGCGTCGAACGAGGACTTCTGGGCTCCGGCGCAGCAGGCGTTCGCGATCGACCGCAGCGTGATCAACCTCAATAACGGGGGAGTCAGCCCCTCGCCGCGGGTGGTGCTCGAGGCCCAGCGGCGCTACACCGATCACGCCAACACCGCCCCTTCCTACGTGCTGTGGCGGCTTCAGGAGCCGCAGCGCGAAAGCGTGCGAGAGGCGATTGCGCGACACTGGAACGTCGACACCGAAGAGATCGCTTTCACACGCAACGCCTCGGAAAGCCTGCAGATCTGTCAAGCCGGCTTTGACCTGAAACCCGGCGACGAAGTGGTGACTTCCACGCAGGACTACCCGCGGATGCTCGACACCTTCCGGCAACTCGAACGCCGAAAAGGGATCAAACTGCAACTCATCACGCTGCCGACGCCCTGCGAGAATGACGACGAAGTCGTCGCCCGGTTTGAGGCGGCGATCACGCCCCGAACACGGATGATCCTGATGAGCCACGTCATCAACATCACCGGACAGATTCTGCCCGTGAAACGTGTCGTCGCAATGGCACGCGGCAAGAACGGCGGCGTCCCGGTGGTGGTGGATGGCGCGCACGCGTTTGCCCACCTGAACTTCAAACTCTCGGATCTGGACTGCGATTACTACGGCGTCAGCCTGCACAAGTGGCTCTTTGCGCCGCACGGCACCGGCCTGCTCTACGTACGCAGGAGCAAGATCAAGGACCTCTGGCCGATGATGGCCGCGCGACCGGAGCAGGACAACGACATCCGCAAGTTCGAGGAGATCGGTACGCACCCCGCGGCACCGGTCCTGGCGGTCGCGGAGGCGCTGGCCTTTCATCAAACGATCGGTGACGCCAGAAAGGAAGCGAGGATGCGATTCCTCCGCGATTACTGGGCCAAGAAGCTGCTCGCCACGTCAAACGATTCGGCCCACCCCATCGTGCTGCTTACCAGTCTCGACCCCCGCTTCTCCTGTGGCATCGGCACGTTTCAATTGCAGGGCATAGGCAGCGTGGCAATCGTTGGGGAATTGTGGGAGCGCCACAGGATTCACGTCACCGCAATTAAGCATTCGGAATTCGAGGGCGTTCGAATCACGCCGAGCATCTATACGCTCACGTCGGAACTGGATCGGTTTGTAGCGGCGGTCGATTCAATCATGAAGAATGGATTGGGCGCGTGAGGGTGCCCGATGAATCGCCCGAGCGCATCTCCAAATCCTGCCGTACCGCCTCGGGAGCTTCTAGCATCGAAGGAACTCCGCGAGGTTTGCTCTGTGCGCTCGCGAGCCAGATACGCGTTTTGCATTTGCAGGAGATTGCATGGACTTTCGTCAACTCGGCGGCTCGGGCCTCAAAGTTCCCGTCTTCAGTCTTGGTACCGCCACGTTCGGCGGCAACACCGACCTCTTCAAGGGCTTTGGCACCAGCGACGTCGCGGAAGCGACCCGCATGGTTGATGTGTGCCTCGAGGCCGGGCTCAACATGTTCGACACCGCCGATACCTACTCGAGGGGCGCGTCCGAGGAAATCCTCGGCGCCGCCATCAAGGGCCGGCGCGAGCACGTGCTGATCTCGACCAAGGCGACCTTTCCGATGGGCACCGGCCCCAACGACTGCGGCTCATCGCGATTCCACCTTGTCGAATCCCTGCACGCCAGCCTCAAGCGTCTGGGAACCGATCACATCGATATCTATCACATGCACGGCTTCGACGCGCTTGCCCCCGTGGAAGAAACGCTCTTCACGCTGGCAGAATTCGTGCGCGCCGGCAAGGTGCGCTATATCGCCTGTTCCAACTTCTCCGGTTGGCATCTCATGAAGTCCCTTGCCACCTCGGATCGTTACGGCTGGCCGCGTTACGTGGCCCAGCAGTCGTACTACTCGCTCGTTGGACGCGATTTCGAGTGGGAGTTGATGCCCTTGGGCCTTGATCAGAAAGTCGGCTGCATTGTCTGGAGCCCGCTGGGCTGGGGACGCCTCACGGGAAAGATCCGGCGCGGGCAACCCCTGCCTCCCAACACGCGCCTGCAATCGAAAGCCGCCGCCGAAGCGGGACCGCAGGTCGCGGATGACTACCTGTACAAGGTGGTGGATGCGATCGAAGCAGTTGCGAAGGAAGTAGGCAAGACGGTGCCGCAGGTCGCTCTCAATTGGCTGTTGCAACGCCCCACTGTCAGCAACATCGTCATCGGCGCTCGCAACGAAGAGCAACTGAAACAGAACCTCGGCGCGATCGGCTGGAACCTCTCTCCCGATCAGATCGCCAGACTCGACGCCGCCGGCGCGGTTCCCAAGGCCTATCCATACTGGCATCAGACGTTTTTCAAAGATCGCAATCCGTGGCCGGTGCCGAGTTGGTAGTTCGGATTCGCCGGCGCCGCCGAGCCAAGCCAGCGAGCGAGAGCAGCGCGATTCCGCTGGAAGGGGCGGGAACGAGCGTGATGTTGTCCACTGTCGCCTGCCCGCCCAGCGTCGCGTTCGTACCGTACTCACCGTCGAGCGCGGCACCCACGTTGTACTGCGCCTGTGCCGGTTCCCAGTTGGGGATTGTGAAAGAAGCATTCGCGATGAATGCCGCGCTTGTGGACAGCCGCACTCGCGCCGTTACTTGGCCGGTCAGCGTGTCCAAATCGAGCGATAGCCGATACCACATATTCAACACCGGCGCCGTCAACGAGATGCCGAAGAATTGCGCCGTGGAGAAACTCTCTCCGGTCTGCGCATACACCGCCCACGTCTTGTTTGTGCTGTCGGCAACCACCATGACCTGCGGCGCGAAGTTCGGGTCCGCGCCGGGTGTCGCCTTGAAGAACCCGAGCGCCATCGGCCAGCCCCCGCCGTTGCCGTTGGTGGAGTTATCCCAGAAGTCGAATCGCACATCAGCACTAATGGAAACGAAACGCGAAGGCGTGAGGGCGGCGTAGATGCCCTGGCTTGTTCCGACCGAGCGCTGGGTGCGAAACGCTTTGTTGAGCGTTCCGTTCGGTCCCAATGTGTTGATGATTCTGCCGCTGGGGTTGGGCGTATTGGGCGATGGGATCAACGTCCGAACGTCGAGCCACGTCGGGCTTGGAAACGCCGCAACCGAATAGCTCTCAAAATCGTCCACAATCGTGGCGCCCGACGAGGAACCGGCCGCGAGGCCCAGAAGCAGGCCGACCAATACGCGTTCTCTCAGCATGACCAACCTCCCGAATTGCATTTTCGTGCTGAGTAGCGTAATCGGTAACACACCTGCGGCAAAGCCCGATTCCTTGTACGCACTTGCGCACCGGTGCCGCGGGCGGGCAAGTGCTCCGCGCCTCCGTTCCCGTTATGGGACGCGTTTCGTCGGGGCGGAGCAACTATCGCCCCGATCTGCGATCAACGTCAAATTCGAAACCGAGCCGCGCCCCGACAAGACTTCGGGGCGCGACTCGGGACTGAGAGATCGCTCTGCGTGAACTCGACAAGCCCGGGAGCCGCCTTCCGAGTGCCGTCGCTTCGTGAATCTCAGGCGGCACACAAACGAGCGCGTCGCGACCGGCGCGAGAGCAACGCGCCAAGCGGCACGATCGACCACGCGGACGGCACGTATTGGATGTTGTCTACCGTGAACTGTCCCGGTGTCGCCGATTGTCCGGAATATTCGCCGTCGAACACCGCCACACGGTTGTACTGCCCCTGAGAAGGCGAGAAACCCGAAAGCGTGATCTGCCGATCGATCACGATCTGATCGAGACCATTCAGCACTTTGATATCAAACGCGCCTGTCCGTGTGTCAACCCCGACCGAAACGTGATACCACTCGCCCGCATTGACCGGCGCAGTCCCCAGCGAGAGATTGGTGGGATTCCCTGCGCCGGTGGCGCCGTAGAAGTACCATCGCTGCTGGTACACATAAACAACGCCTTGGGGTTCGTTGTTGATGTCGGTCGCCGGGCCGGATTCATTGAAGAATCCCATCGCCGCGGTCCAGTCGCCGTACCGCACCGGCGTCGGGTGGAAGTCCACGCGCAGATCGGCCTCGACCCGGTGGGTGTCGGCGATGTCGATCGAAGTGATAATCCCCTGGCTTGTCGTCCGCCGTTGGAAGACCTGGAATGCCTGCGTCGACTGCCCATTGCGGCCGATTGTCTGGATCACCTCGCCCGTCGGCATCACCGGGTGCGGCAGCGCAGACGTGCCGATATCCCGCCATCGACCAGCCGGGAACGACCCCGTCGGAAAGCTCTCAAAGTTCTCCGTCCACGACGCCTGAGCACCGGCGACTATCACGGCGGATACCACACATGCCAACGAATAAGCAGACTTCACTCGAACCTCCCTTTCTCCTGGTTTGACAAACTTCTCAACGACGACGGCGCGCGAACAACAGTGCGCCGATCGCAAACGACACTCCCGTGCCCGGCCCCGGCACGCGGCTGATTTCCAAATACTCCGCGGTTTGGACCTGCGATCCAAACGGATCGCGCGACTGATAGAAAAGCGCGAGCGTCATCGTGTCGGGGCCGATCACTCGCAACTCACCGACGCAATCGAGCGCCGCGCTGATCTCGCATTCCGGAATCGATTTGTAACGAGTAGTTTGCGGATTCGGAACGACGATCCGAAAGGCTGCCTGGTCTTCGCCGACCCACACACCCTGCGCAAGCCAGCCCGAGGCCGAACTCACCCGAATCGTTTTGCCCACCACCGCGATATCCACATGGCGATCCGCGTCCACGATTTTGGACGTACCGGTCACGGGATCGATCGAATGCACCACGGCGTTCCACGCCCCCTGGAATGCCACGTCGCCGTCGCGGGTCGAGGTGACAAACACGGGAAACCTCGCATCGGTATGCGGCGCACGCTTGATCTGTGAATGAAAATTGGCGCCCGGCCCGAGCGTGAACTCGATCGATCCGGTGCCGTCGCTTCGGAACGTTCCGGTTCCTTGGTGCCGATCGAGCGTGAAGTTCCCGTCCGCATCGAGCGTACCGGGATAGGCCCCGGCAGCGGACAGATCCGCGAACTCAAACCGGCCCGGAGACGTCAACGACCCCATGGTCGACCATTCCGAACCCGTCGCGGCACCTGTGAACTGGTGAAAATAGAGGCCTGCGGGGTTGATCCCGGCCGCGGCAGCGCCGGGGCATCCCGCCCAGGCGAGGCCGACAAGAACGACAAACTGAAGATACCGCACCATCTGAAAACTCCTTGCCGCACGCATCCACGCCGCGCGTACCACAAACCCGCACGACCCCTCGTCCCGCCAGCGGAACATCCCGGGGTAGCATGCACGCCCCGATGCGTGCCCTTCCCCGACACTACTTACGGATATCGTTCTCTGCGGATGCACAAAAATGCAAAAAAGAGCAGCCGGCCTCCGGGCCCGATATTTCGCCCAGGTTCGCACCCCCGCCCAGTTCAACGCCCTCGCCTCGCCCGTGCGAGACCAGATCGTCCAAGTCGTGGTCAATCAGGCCCCCTGGTCGCCCGACGGACCGGAGACACCCGGCGTCTCCATCCGCGAAGTAGCCGCTCAACTTGGACGCAAGCCCGGCTCGCTCTACCGGCATTTTGAAGCGCTTGTTGCGGCCGGCCTCATTCGCGAAACCGGAGCGCAGACTTCCGGCGGCCGCGACGCCACGACCTACTCCGCCGGGGGGGAAGCGATCCAACTTGTCACACCCTCGAAATCCGGTCCCGCTCTCACAGCGCTCTGCCGCTATTTGCAGCGCATGGCGGCGCACGCCGGGCGTGAAAGCGCCGCGGCAGTTCGCGATCGCGCGCACCGGGACGAGGGCGATGCCGCTCGCAGCGAGCAGGCATCGGTCTCCATGTTCGGTTGGCTGGACGAGTCACAGCAGAACCGGCTGCACGACCTGCTGCTCGAGGTCGCCGACGTTTTCGACAAGGCGCAGCGCCGACCCGGTACAAAGCTTGTTGCCGCCAGCATGCTCATTCGGCCAGTCAGACTTCCCGGCGGGCGCACGGGTGTGGAGCCCGCCGAATCCGGCGATTTCGGCGCCCCTTCCAGACGAACCAACTGATTCCCGACTCCGCCCAACGAAAAACCCCGAGGCTCAGCGCCTCGGGGCTTTGAATCCAATTCACATTCAGGCAGAACTTAGTTCTTCCCGTGCATGATCGCCGCCTGCGCCGCCGCGAGCCGAGCGATCGGCACGCGGAACGGTGAGCATGAGACGTAATCCATGCCCACCTTGTGGCAGAAGTGGACGCTCTTGGGGTCGCCGCCATGCTCGCCGCAGATGCCGATCTTGAGATCGCTCTTCACCGAGCGGCCCTTGGTGATACCCATATCAACCAGCTGGCCCACGCCGCTCTGATCGAGGCTCACGAAGGGATCGCCGGGCAGAATCTCGCGGGCGAGGTAATCGGGCAGGAATGTCCCGATATCGTCGCGCGAGTAGCCGAAGGTCATCTGTGTCAGATCGTTGGTGCCGAAGGAGAAGAAGTCGGCATCGGCCGCAATCTCGTCGGCCGTGAGCGCCGCACGCGGGATCTCGATCATGGTGCCGATCTTGATATCAAGCCGGGGCTTGTAATCCTGCTCTTCCTTCACCTTCGCGATCGTCGCCTCAACCTCGGCGCGAAGGACCGACAGTTCCTTCTTCGTGCCGACCAGTGGGATCATGATTTCCGGCAGAGCCTTGATGTTGCTGCGGATGCAGTCGATCGTCGCCTCGACGATCGCCGTCACCTGCATATCCAGAATCTCCGGATACGTCACGCACAGGCGGCACCCGCGATGGCCGAGCATCGGGTTGGCCTCGTGCAGAGCGCTCACGCGCTGCTTCACGCGCTCTGGCGAGATGCCCAGAAGCTTGGCCATTTCCGCCTGGCTCTTGTCGTCATGCGGGAGGAACTCGTGCAAGGGCGGATCGATCAGCCGAATCGTCACCGGCAGCCCCTTCATGGCCTTGAAGATGCCCATGAAGTCGTCGCGCTGGTGCGGCAGCAACTTGGCCAGAGCCTTGACCCGATCATCCTTGTTCGTCGCCAGGATCATCTCGCGCATCGAGCGGATCCGATCGCCCTCGAAGAACATGTGCTCGGTGCGGCACAGGCCGATGCCCTCGGCGCCGAAGTCGCGTGCACGCTGCGCATCTTCCGGCGTATCGGCGTTGGTGCGAACACCGATGGTGCGATACTTGTCGGCCCACTTCATGACGGTAGCGAAATCGCCGCTCATCTTGGGCTCAACGGTCTGCACCGGTCCGAACATCACTTCGCCGGTCGAGCCGTCGATCGAGATGATGTGATCGCGGGAGTAAACCTTGCCGTTGCACTTCATCGTGCCGCTGGCCGGATCGATGTGAAGTTCACCGGCGCCGACCACGCAGCACTTGCCCCAGCCGCAGGCCACCACCGCCGCGTGGCTGGTGCGACCACCGGTGCTGGTGAGAATGCCCGCCGCGCTGTGCATGCCCTCGACGTCCTCGGGGCTGGTTTCCTTGCGGACGAGAATCACCTTCTCACCCTTCTGGGCCCGCTCCACGGCTTCCTGAGCCGTGAACGCCAGCTTGCCCACCGCAGCGCCCGGTGATGCCGGGATGCCCTTGGTGATGACCTCGACGCCCTTCTTCTTGGTGGTATCGAACGAAGGCAACAGCAACTGCGTCAGATCGCCCGCGGGGATGCGCACAATCGCGGTCTTCTCGTCGATCAGACGTTCCTTCACCATCTCGCAGGCGATCTTCACCGCTGCAGTTCCCGCTCGCTTGCCCGTGCGGGTCTGGAGCATGAACAACTCACCACGCTCGATGGTGAACTCGATGTCCTGCATGTCCTTGTAGTGCTTCTCGAGCTTCTGCTTGATCTTCAGCAACTGCTGATAGACCGCCTTGTTCCACTTGGGCATCTCATCGACCGGAAGCGGGGTGCGGATGCCCGCGACGACGTCTTCGCCCTGAGCGTTGATGAGGTATTCGCCGTAAAAGTGGTTCTCGCCCGTCGCGGGGTTGCGCGTGAACGCCACGCCCGTGCCCGAATCGTCGCCCATGTTGCCATAGACCATCGACTGAATGTTCACGGCGGTGCCGTTCAGGCCCTGGATGCCCGCGATGCGCCGATAGCTCACCGCGCGCTCGCCGTTCCAGCTCTTGAACACGGCTTCGATCGCCAGTTCCAGCTGCTTGAACGGATTCTGCGGGAACTCTTCGCCCACGTGGCGCTTGTACACGTTCTTGTACTCGTTGCAGAGTTCGACGATGCCGGCCTCTGGGACTTCGGTGTCTTCCTTGGTCTTGTACTTCGCCTTGATCGTCTTGAACGCTTCTTCGAAGTGGTGGTGATCCACACCCATCACCACGTCGCCGAACATGTTGATCAGACGGCGATAGGCGTCGTACGCGAATCGCCGGTTCTTGGTCGAGACGCTGAGGCCTTCCACGGCCGCGTCGGTCAGGCCCAGGTTCAGAATCGTGTCCATCATGCCCGGCATGCTGACGGCCGCGCCCGAGCGCACCGAAACCAGCAGCGGGTTGGAGTTGTCGCCGAACTTCTTGCCCAGTTCCTTCTCGAGCATGGCGATGTTCTTGTGAACCTCGTTCATCAGCCCGTGGGGAAGGCGCTGCCCCGCCTTGTAGTACGCGGCGCACGTATCGGTCGTGATCGTGAAGCCGGGGGGAACCGGCAGGCCGATGCTGGTCATGTCGGCCAGGTTTGCACCCTTGCCGCCGAGGAGCATCTTGAGGCTGGCATCGCCCTCGGTCTTCGACTTCCCGAAGAAGTAGACCATCTTGCCGGGCTTGTTACGGAGCGTGGGGGTCGGGCCGACACCCATTCCCGCGATGCGCGCAACCTTCTTGACGGCCTTCTTCGAGTTACTCGAAGCGGCGTGCTTGACCGAAACCGGCTTGGGCATGGTGCTCATTTCCTTCGTTCTCACTTGTTGCTTGGCGGACCGGACAAAGCCCGGCGGCGTGCGTGGGGGACGGACGATCCAGCGGATCCAAGGCGCAAGGCTCCCAACCGAACAAAGAACGACTGCGAACTCAGAACCGCGCACCCGCTGGACGCGCAGGGACAAAGATTCTAGGTCGCAAACCCGCGAGGGACGACCGATGTGCATCTCAAATCGCCCCTGTTTTTCGCGTGCGACGGCACGAATACCCCCGAACACTCCTCCCGTGCAGCCGCGGCAGCCCGATGTAACACCCGCTCCCTCCGCCGTTCTCCGGAACTGGCCGCTGCACCGTCCTGTCGCGGTTCGCTGGAACGCCGCCCCTGATTCGGGCGGTCGCGTCGTGATCGGCGCGCCCTCGGCCTCTCGCACCGCCCGCTCGGCAACAGAACTCGAGTCGCTTCTCCGCGATTTGCAGCCAGCGCCCCGCAGCCCCACGGCCTCCATCTCTTCGAGCGCGGGCTGGTTCGGATGGATCAGTTACGACGCGGGCCGAGTCTTCGAACCCGCCACGGTAACCGCCCGGTCGCGAGCGATCGCTGATCGAGATTGGCCTCTGGCTTCGTTTCAACGCATCGAATCGTCGATCGAGTTCGATCTTGCCGCGGGAAATCGGATCGGGCTCGGATCGGATCCGGAGATTCCGGATCATCTGCTCGATCTGAACGGCGCGGCCATCGGCTACCGCGTCGACCCCATCGACACCGAGGCAAACCGCGCCAACTACTTCGCCGGCGTCGATCGCATCATCGAATACATCCGCGCGGGTGATGTGTATCAGGTCAATCTCGCCCACCGGCTGAGCGCCGCTTTCACCGGCTCCGCCCGCCACTTCTTCGCCGATCTCGCCGAACGCGCACGCCCTTGGCACGGCGGCTACTTCGAAGGCGACGGTTATGCAATCGCGAGCCTCAGCCCCGAACTGTTTCTGGAAGCCGACTTTGAAACCGGCGCGGTGCGCACCCGGCCCATGAAGGGGACCCGGGCTTATGCCCCCGGAACCGATGCCGCGGCACGTGCCGAACTCGATTCCAGTGCCAAGGACCGCGCCGAACTCGCCATGATCGTGGACCTGATGCGAAACGATCTCGGCCGCGTCTGCGAGCTCGGCAGCGTGCGCGTGGAGCAGGAGAGACGGATCGAGCGCCATCAGTCGGGCGTGCTCCAGGCGACGGCAACCATCGCGGGCAAGCTCCGCCCCGGAGCGTCGCTGGCGGACATCCTGCGAGCGACCTTTCCGCCGGGGAGCGTGACGGGCGCACCCAAGATTCGGGCGATGCAGATCATCGATGAACTCGAGCCGGCCCAGCGCGGGCCGTATTGCGGGACGATGCTGTGGCTGGGGGACGATGGGCGCCTAAGCGCGAGCGTGATGATCCGGACGCTGTGTCTGGAAGCGGATCGGCTCGACTACTGGGTTGGTGCGGGGATCGTGGCGGATAGCGACCCAGCCGCGGAGTGGCTCGAAACGTTGGCGAAGGCAGCGGTGCTCGTTCGCGCTGACCGAAAGGAAGATCGAAACGTTGAAGTCGTTGCCAAGGCGACCAAAGCCAGCGCCAATACAATTTGAGACAACATGACGTATAAGCCCCACCGCGGCGGCTTCATCGAGTATTCCGGAATTTCGAGCCACGCACGTTGCATCGATTTGCAACCAATCGGCGTCGGCAGCAGTCGAGCCGAAAACGCGGCAAAGCTGAAACCGATACCTCCCGCCTTCGTATGCTTCACATACCTTGCGTGCGGGTGCAAGGGTCGAAGCGTGGGGCACAAGCATGACGGGGGCTTAACAATGCAAAGAGCAGTGGCGGTGGTGTTGGGGGTTGCGGCTTCTCTTTCGAGCACGCTCGCCTATGGAGGCGCTCTGCGTCACCTCGATCTTCTGGTCGGATTTGGCAGCACCAACGACGCGGGGATCTACGTGGTCAATCTCTCCACGGGCGAGATCAAAGGGCTCTTGTCCGGACGCGGAATGAAGCCATCCTGGCCACCGGATCCATCTCGCGGCTCGGGTCCGGCCCTCTCAACCCTTCCCGGAATTGTCACAACGCGCGACGGCCGAATCTTCGCTTCCGCAACGATGGGGGCCCAACCAGCGATTGTCCGCATCGATCCCGCGACCGGAAACCGCTCGCAAGTCGCGGGGGGATGGCCATCGGTGTACGGGAGCGCAGGCGCACTATGCCTTCTTGATCAGAAGACCCTTCTCGCGGGCGCCATGGTGTCCGCTGGACTTCCGTCCTTTACCAAGCTGGGCGCGGTCTATCGAGTCGATCTCGCTTCGGGTGGAGCGACACTTGAGAATGGCGGCTCGCTCTTCGATGGTCCGGCATTCGGAAACCCCATGAGCATCGTGGCGCTCGGCCGAAACCTGGTAGCCCTGTCAGACCTGAGCAGCTACGGAAACTCCGGACCGGCGGTGTTCAGTTTGGACCGTCTCCTCGGTTCTCACTCGATTCTCAGTGTTCCTTTCAATGATCCTGTTTTTCGATTCTCCGTCGAAGGGGGCGTTGCTTCCGAGATTCCGACCTCCGTGTCGCCAGCGGGCTTCGGCACAGGACCCGTTTGTTCCGACACGGCGTACCGCATGGCAAACGTGAGCGGCCAGCTCTACGAGGTGGAGAGTTCTTTCTCCCAGGGGCTTGGCTCCGGAATCATCCGAATAGACGTCGGTTCCGGTGATCGCGAACTTGTCTTTGGTACAGGACTCGACAGCCAAGGGCACGTCGTCGAATCGCCCCCCATCTCCGCGCCGAGCGGCTTTTCTACCTCGGACCCATCGGTTTTGGCCGAGTCACCCGACGGGCGGATGCTCATCGGGGAATGGGCGCCTTTCGGTCGCGTTCTCGCATTCGACTTGTCGACTCGCACGGTACAGATCATCGCCAATTTCAATCTGTACTTCGGAACGTCCGTCATCCCGGCGATGCGGTCGATGGCAATTTACACGAACTGCCCCGCCGACATCAATCTCGACGGTTTCGCGGACGACGCTGATTTCACACGCTTCGTTCTCGCGTACGACCTGCTCCACTGCGCCGATGCGGAGATGCCGCTGCCCTGTCCCAGCGACCTTAACGCCGACGGCCTGGTCGACGACCTTGATTTCCAGGTCTTCGTCGTCGGCTACGACGCCCTGCTGTGCGAGTGAGCATCAGGCCGCACGCGGAAGCGCCGACGCCTGATTCCCCACTCTCCACGGCGTGACCACGCGCGGATCGTGAGCCAGTCTTTCCTGCGCATCCAGCATCGGGCCCGGCGAAAGCGTGCCGACGACGAGCGCCTCGGCTCGATCCGGAGGCACTTCCGCGATCCCGAGTTCGCACATCGCGGCGCGAATCTCTGGCGCGTTCTTTCCTTCCTCGACAAGTGCCGCCGACCGCACACCCCGGAGCGCGAGATTCCACGCCAGGCCCTCGCGAACCGCCGCCCGACCCGTGAAGCGCTTCCAGAGCTCCATGCTCATCGGCGTCCGGGGCTGCCGGCCGATCGTTCGCGCCAGCTCACGCAGGCCGATTGAGAATCCGCTCAGAGCGTTCTCCATCTCCGCGATCTGCCGGTAGCGCTGACGCATCGATCGAATCTGCTCGCGCCGCACGGGCTCCGGCGCGTACCGCTGCATCACCCACCCGTTGTTGCGCACCAGGCGCGAGAGGATCGTGTTCATGTCGCGCCCGGTCGTCACCTTGCGGTGAAGCACGCGGAACGACTGATCAAAGACCACGCGGTACCCGGCGAGCAGGATTCTCGCCGCAAGGTCGTACTCCTCGGCGTAGTAGTTGAACCGGTGGTCGTAGCCGCCGAGTGCGACAAAGAGCGAACGCCGGATCGCCACGCCGCAGCCGATGAACACCTCCGGCAAACCGCCCTGTTCACGCCCCGTAATCGCCTCGGGCGAAGCCCCAAGAAAAATGTCGGCGCTCACCGCACCCACATCGCGGGGCTGCCCTTGCAGGCTCTCGACAAAGTTCAAATCGAGCGGGTACGAATCATCGTCGAGCATAACGATCCAGTCGCTCGCCGGGTCGGCGTGCAGCGCCGCAAAATTCCGAGCCGAAGCGCCCTCATTCTGCGTCCGCCTCACCAGGTCGATCGTCACGCCGTTCGCAAGGGCCCTGGGCACATTTGCCGCGGGCTCCGAAGCATTGTCCACCACGATAACCTCGGCCCCGCCCGACCGCGCGTGGTCTCCGAGCGCTTCGATACCTCGCAGCGTCTCGCGCAGAACATCCGGCCGGTTTCGTGTTGGAACAACATACGTGATCATCGCTTCGAATCGATCTCGCCCGCGTTTCTTTACTCTCTAGTCTCTAATCTCTTCTCCGCGCAACTCCGCACCCTCCGCCACTCCGAGTTCGCTCTCACCTTTCGCCTGATTCATCCCACCGCCCGACGAGATCCGAGCCCCCGTGCTTCCAGTGCCTCGGGCGTTGCAAACGTCAGGTGCGCCCCATGCACCCGCGCCGCCATCTTGCGAATCTCGCTCGCCGAAACCGGCAGATTTCCCAGCCGCTGCACCTGCACTCCCGCGGCACACGCGCCCAGGAACGCCGCCGGCAGCAGCCCGCATCCCGTCGCCAGCGCGAGCGAAGCAGTGGTCAGCAGCGCATCGCCGCACCCCAGCGCGTCCATCGCCATCGGCGACAGAGCTGGCACGTGCTCGCTCCGCAACCGGCGCGAGAACGAGCCATCTTCGATCGCGTTCTCCGAGTCGATCGCGAGCCGATCGAACGCTATCAGTCCGTCGCCCCCCAGCGTGACGATCGCATTCTTCGTGCGGGTCGATTCCAAGAGCGACCAGGTCGCCGCGGGAAGCCCCTCGCTCAGTTGCCGCGTCGCGTCCCGCAGTTCGTTTTCGCTCGGGCAGAGCAGATCCATGCCGCTCATTGCCATCAGATTTGATCGCCGCCCGCTGACATCGCCGCTGAGAACGCCCACCGAGGGCCGCAGCGCACCGCACATCTCAGCCGTCAAGGTGGGCGTGAACAGACCAAGCCCGAAATCCGCGATGATCGCCACGTCGCACGAAGGACCCGCGGCACTCGCGGCGAGCGCCACCAGCGCCCGCTGCTGAGCTGCGTCCAGCACGTACGGCTCCACCTGATCGATCTTCACCATCTTCTGCGTGCCGACCAGGAACCGCTGCTTCTCGGGCATGCGTCCACCTAGAGGCAGCGAGCGCACCTCGATTCCCTCGGCGTTCAATCGCGCTGCCAGCGAACGCCCCTCGGCGGTTTCGGGCAGCACGGTCACCAGCACCGGATGAGCGCCGAGCGCCGCCGCGTGACGCGCGATAATCGCCGCGCCCCCGTCGTATCTCCGCTGCTCGAGAGGCCGAAGCGTCATCACCGGGCTTTCGCCCGCGACGTCCGGCCGATCGCACATGGTGTACGTATCAACGATCGTCTCCCCCACCACCATCAGGCGCTTGCCCCGCATCTGCGAGAGCACATCTCCCAGCGACCCCATCTCGAGTTCGGGTGATTGGGTCAGTTGCGCCAGCCGTGCATGGAACGGATCGACCGATTGCTCCATCGCCGCGATCAGTGCGCTCGACGAGAAAACCACATCGCCCGAACTGAAAACCACCCGCCCGCCGTGTCGCTCCACCGTCGACCGCTCCGCCGCGAAGCGCGGATCGTTATTGAACTCGTATTCCTTGCCCTTCACATACACATCGGGCTGCACCCACGCGAGCAGGTCCGCCGCCGTCGGCCCGGACTCCACAAAGACAAAGTCCACAAAGTCGAGCGCCGCGAGGTTGTCCGCGCGCAGTTCTTGCGGGATCAGCGGCCGCCCCGTCCCCTTCTTCATCGTGTCGTCACCCGTGATGCTCACCAACAGCACATCACCCAGGCTCTTGGCTTGTCTCAGGTGCCGGATGTGCCCCGGATGGACGATGTCGAAGCAGCCGTGGCATTGCACAAGCCTCAGCCCCGCTTCGCGCAGCATGGCGCGGAGCGTGGTCAGTTGCTCTCGAGTGACGATGCCGCGCACAAACGACGGCCACGGCCGCCTCCCCTCCGGCGACGAGGCGTCGGAGGCTGTTTTGACGGGCTGGCCCGAACGGCTGGGGTCGGTTACGCTCACCCTCTGGTTATCGGCTCTCCGGGCCTCTCACCTGAGCGACTTTGAGACGCCCGCGAACCTCGCCCAAGCCGCAAACAAGCCTTGCCTACCCCCGCCCCAACTTCCGATATTCCAAAGCATTGGGGAGCGTTCATTTCGCTGATTGACCAACCAATCCCGCTTCCGACCGTTCGACGCTTTCGATGAGTTCCACTCCGGCCAACTCCGAAGCCCACCCTGGCACCAAGCCCGTTGCCGATGCCCTCGTCGTCGTACTCGGTCGCACGCATTCCCTCCGCTACTGGGCCCAGACCGGCACCCTCGACCGCGAACTCGCGCTCTACCGGGCGCTTGCCGCCGGCTATCGCAAGATGTTCCTCGTCACCGCGGCCGGGGACGAAGACCAGAAACTCGCCGATCGGGTCGGCTTCAATGCCGAGATCGTCGCCCTCGATCACACCGATGCGGCCAGCCTGACCCGCGCCGTCAGTCGCATCGCGCCCAGCATCAAGTCTGCCACCGTTGTCACCGACGACTTGCTCGCCGGCCAGGCGCCCATCTCCATCGCCTCCCGACTTCGCATGGCGGGAGTCCAGACCGCCCTCATCGCCCGTGGCTCGTCCATCCCCTCCCGCTTCTTCGCGCACGATCCCGGCGGCGATTCACGCGAAGCGGCCGACGCCGCGGCACTCGAATCCAGACTCCTCCGCTGCTCCGATCTCGTCATCGGCACCACCGAATCCATGGTCGATGATCTCTGCTGGCGCGAAGGGATCAACATCTCTCGCAGCGCCATTGTGCCCGGACACGTGCTCACGCCCCGTGAACTGACCGAAACCCCTCGCGTCAAGAATCACATTCTCTTTTGTGGCCCGCTCATCTCGCGCAAGCGCGTCGATATCCTTCTCCGCGCTATTTCGATGCTTCCCGAACCGCTCTGCCGGGAAGTCACGCTCGAAATCGTGGGCGAGGGCGACCAGAGCCAATCGCTCCGCGGGCTTGCCAGCGAACTCGGGGTCAATACCGTCTTCCAGGGCTGGACCAGCCACGCGCGCGTGCTGGAATCGATGGCCAAATGCACGCTCTACGCCGACGCTTCAGCGCTTGAGAACCAGCCCCGCGCACTTCTGGACGCCATGAGCACCGGCGCGCCCATCGTCGTCGCCGATATCCGCGGCCTGCGTGATCTTGTGCAAACCGGCGTCACCGGTATCCGCGTGCAGCCCGAGCCCGAAGCTTTCGCTCAAACCATCGAAGGCCTTTTGCAGGATGAAGACTGGCGCCAGACCCTCGGCGCCGGTGCCGCCCGCTTCATCCACACGCAACTGACCATCGAGCATGTCGCCCCGCGCCATCTTCAGGCCCACGCGCTCGGGCACGCCGTCGCCCGCGCCCGGCCCAACCCGATCGCGCGCCTTTCCGATATCCGCCTGCTGGTCTGCGATTTCGACGGCGTCTTCACCGACAATCGCGTGCTCACCACGCAGGATGGAAACGAAGCCGTGTTTTGCTCAAGGGGGGACGGTATGGGATTGGAACTGCTCCGCAAGTCGGGCATGTCCATCTTCGTGTTGAGCAAAGAGGTAAACCCCGTCGTTGCCGCCCGGTGCAGGAAACTCAAACTCGAATGCCTGCAGGGCATCGACGACAAACTCCCCACGCTGCAGAAACTCGCGGCCGATCGCTCGCTCCAGCCACGCCAGATCGCCTACATCGGCAACGACACCAACGACCTCGGCCCGCTCTCCTGGGTCGGCCTCCCCGTCCTGGTAGCCGACGCCCACCCGGACGTGCTGCCCCGGCTCAATCGCGCCGACACACTCGTCCTCTCGCACAACGGCGGCCGGGGAGCGCTCCGCGAGTTCTGCGATCTGCTTCTCGCTCACCAGCCCAAATAACTCGCCGCAGAAAAACACCCGACGGGTCGAGAGAACCGCCGGGTGCGTCAGAAACTCGCGCGAACATACGCACGATGAAACCTTGTGTTCGTCACGATGTGCCAGGGGCTTTGACCGCAGTCATCGGATTCACGCCCCTCGCCGGGTCGTGACGAACAGGAATTACCATTTGATCCAACTGTCGTCGATCACAATCAATCCTCCCGGATAGGCCGGATCATCCACACTGATCGCCGCTACGCGCCCGGTCACAAAGCCCCGTGCCTGGCGCGGCGGCATATTCGAGTCTCCGGCGCCGCGCACGATGATCGTGGGCTTGTAGCCGCTGCTCAGCGAATCGATCGTGCGGCAGCGAATCTCCTTGACGCCACCGACTTCCTGAATGCCCTCGAATGTCACCGGCCACGCCTGCGACGGAGTCCTTCCCAGAAACGATTCCGCGGCATCCGCCCGGGCATCGCCCGACTCAGCCTTCACAACGCTGATAATCGAGGTCGGGGTCTGAGCACGATCCAGCGCTCCCGACGCGCCACCCGATCGGAACACCGTTGCCGGACCCTGCTGCTGAGCAGGAGGCGCCGACTGCTGCGCCACCTGCGCCTGCGGAGCCGAGGTTTCCACGATCGTCGGATTTGGGTTCACAAACGTCACAACCTGCGACGGTGGCGAATACACCACCGGCTGCGCCGCGGCATACACCGGCGCCGAATACGAAGTCGTCACAACCGGCGAAGATGAATACGAGAAAAAGCCGCCCCCGTTGCTGCCGGCGATTCCCAGCCCCACGCTCACCGATGGCTGATTCACGACGTAGGAACTCGGCGCAACGTACACCGGTGGCAAGTACGCCGGCACGCACGGCGCGACGACGGGCGCGCAATACGAGCGATACCCGCTATAGAACCCTCCCACATACGCGGGTCGGCCGTAGAACGCGGGTGGGCAGTATGGGCGAACAACCGGCCCGCAGAAGGGTCGCACGGGTGCGCAATAGCCGCGACCGCCGCCCCCGTAGAAGCCGTTGCTGTAACTGCCACCGACGAATGTTCCACCGCTCGCGACTCCCACAGAAACACCCCAGCGCGTGCCTCCGTTGCCGCCTCCCCAATTGCCACCACCCCCACCTCGTCCTCCGCCAGCGATCGCGAGTGGCGCGAGCACGGCAAGCCCTGCGCAGGCCAGCAAGACGCGAGTTGTTGAAGAAGTGCGGGAATTGCGCGAGCGATCGCCGGTGCGGGACACCTTGGGAACGAATTGGCTGTTCATGGATTTTCTCACAACCCCGTTGGCCGCGGGATTCCCTCCGGGGAGCGCGGCGCGGTCGTGCGACACCACTTCATACTACGAAGCGGAATCCGCTTTGTTTCATGCAGAAAACAAAATGTTAGTGATCATGAACAAACTCCGTAGGACTCCGGATACGGGGACGGATAGGAATTGCCTGTCTGACACCTTTTTGGTTATAGGACTTTTTGGGTGGCGGCTCGAATCGGTCTGCATCGCCGTTCATCGAAGGATGGCGCGGGCGTGATCGGTGCCCGCGCTGGATCGAAAGGAAGGGTTTGGACCATGATCAGGATTCGTGATGCGGCAACCAGAGGACACACCAAGTGGAGCTGGCTGGATTCGTGGCATTCGTTCAGTTTCGGGCGCTACATCGACCGGGCGAACACCCATTTCCGCACCTTGCGGGTGATCAACGACGACTTCGTGGCCGGGGGCGGCGGGTTCGAGCCCCACCCGCACGAGAACATGGAGATCATCTCGTACATCGTGTCGGGCCGGCTGGCTCACAAGGACTGGATGGGCGACGAGAAATCGCATGCCCACGAGAGCGGCGCGGGCAGCGTGCAGGTCATGTCTGCCGGCACGGGCGTGACCCACAGCGAGTTCAATCCGTCAAAGACCGAGGCGATGCGTCTGCTCCAGATCTGGATTTTCCCGGACAAGGAAGGGCACGCGCCGTCGTACGCGCAGCGGGACGTACCGGAGGCCGAAAAGCGCGACAAACTGGCGTTGCTGGTCTCGAGCGAAACGGGAGGCGCGGGGCTGAAGATCCACCAGGATGCTTCACTCTTCGCCACGCTTTTGTCGCCCGGGAAGAGCGTGTCGCACGCCCTGGCGCCCGGACGCGGCGCGTATGTTCAGGTGGTCGATGGCACGATCGAACTCAATGGGCACGAGATGAAAACAGGCGACGGCGCGGCGGTCGAGGACGAACGCTCGATTACGCTCACCGGGAAGAGCCTTTCGGAAGTCCTGCTGTTTGATCTGAAGTAGGCGAAAGTAATTGGGTTCGATGGGACCCATGAGTCCCCAAGGACCTATTTCCTGCGCGTCGTCCCGTAGTCTTCGCTCACTTCTTTCGCTTCTTGCGCTCTTGGGCCTTCTTGTCGAGCGGCTCGGGCTCGGGAACTCGAAGGCGATCGAGGATAAACGCCTGCACAAAGGCCTCTTCGTGCAGCGCGGCGTAGCGATCGGCCATTCCCCCGTGCCCGGCATCGAGTTCCACCTTGAAAAGCACCTCGTTGGCACCGGTGTTGTTTTCGCGAAGGCGCTGCGCCCACTTGGCGGGCTCCCAGTAACTCACGCGCGGGTCGTTGAGTCCGCTGGTGAGGAGGATGCTCGGGTACTTCGCGGGCCGGGTGTTGTCGTAGGGCGAATAACTGCGGATGTATTCGAACGCCGCCTGATCGGCTCCCGGGTTCCCCCACTCGTCGTACTCGGTGATGGTGAGCGGAAGTGTTGGATCGAGCATGGTGTTGATCACATCGACGAATGGAACCTCGGCGACAACCACCTCGAAGAGGTCGGGTCGCATGGTCGTCACGGCGCCCATCAGCAGACCGCCGGCCGAGCCTCCCCGGATCGCGAGGTGCTCGGGCGATGTGTACTGATTCGCGACAAGGAACTCCGCGCACGCGATGAAATCGGTGAACGTGTTCTTCTTCCGCATCAGTTTGCCGTCGTCGTACCAGGTGCGTCCGTTGTCGCTGCCGCCCCGCGAATGGGCTTCCGCGAGTACGAAACCCCGGTCAAGAAGCGACACATCGGCGCTAGAGAATGCTGGGCGTGCTGAGAAGCCGTAGGCGGAATAGCCCGTCAGAAGCGCGGGAGCGTTGCCGTTTCGCACCAGGTCCTTCCTGTGCGTGATGGTGAGGGGCACGAGCTGCCCGTCCGGGGCTTTGATCTGCGCCAGTTCGACGGCGTAGAGCGACGGGTCGTATCCGATGACGGGCTGCTGCTTGAGTAGCGTGGCCTCTCCCGAATCCATGTCGATTTCATGCACGGAAGTGGGCGTGATAGGAGAGGAGTAGGTATAGCGGAAGTGCTTGGCGCCGTACTCGGGGTTGATCTCGGGCGCAATGGCGTATGAGGGCTCGGTGGTCGGAATGTCCTGACTCAACCCCGCGAAGTTTCGGATCGAAACATGGGGCAGCCCTCCCTGGCGATAAACGACGACAAGGTGATTCTTGAATGCCTCGATGCTCTCGAGCAGCACATCGCTCCGGCCTGGGAGTAATTCACGCCATGTATCCATGCCGGGCTGATCGAGCGGCGCCTCCACGAGCCGGAAGTTCGGTGCGCCGTCGTTGGTCAGGATCAGAAAGCGGTTCTCGTGATGATCGACGGAGTACTCGTGGCCTTTGTGCCGGGGCTCGATGATCGTTACCCGGTTGTTTGCGAGCCTGGCGTTCATGAATCGCCACTCGCTGGTGTCCTTGCTCGATGACTCGATAAGGATGAACTTCTGGCTGCGCGAAAGCTCGACGCCGAGCGAGAACGCTTCGTCCTTTTCGTGATACACGAGTGCGTCGCCCGCCGGGTCGGTCATCAGCGCGTGGCGGAAGAGCTTGTAAGGGCGGTGTGCCTCATCAAGCGTGGTATAAAAGATCGTGCGTCCATCGGCAGCCCAGGCGACGTCGCCGGAAACGCCTTCGAGCTTCTCCGGCAGGTCGTGATCGCCCCGCAGATCGCGGAATGCAACCGTGTACTTTTCTTCGCCGTCTTTGTCGGTTGCGATTGCCGCGACCTGTCCGTCCGGCGAGATATCGATCGTTCCGACGCGAAAGTTGCGGCTCCCGGCCGCGGCCTCGTTGGCATCGAAAATGACTTGTTCCTTTCCCGTGCCGTCCGGATACGGCTTGCGGCAGTAGATCTTGTACGGCTTGCCCTCCTCGGTGCGGTTGTAATAGGTGAACGAACCCTCCCGATAGGGCACGGACATATCAGTCTGCTCGATCCGCTCGAGCATCTCGTCGTAGAGCGTTTGCTGACGATCCGCAGTGTGCGCCATGGACTGATCGCAGTACGCCCGCTCGGCGCGCAGGAGGGTCATCACCTTGGGGTTGTCGCGCTCGCGAAGCCAGAAGTAGTCGTCCTGGAGCACCACGCCATGCACCGTGGTCTGATGCGGCAGTTTGTCGGCCTTGGGAGGGGTGAACTGGGCGAGAGCAAGTTGCGCAAAGCCGAGCGTTACGATGATTCCAAAGACTCGCATGTTCGAAGTTTACCGGCCTCCGGAGGGTCCGCCGCAGCGGGGATTGGCAAGGGCCCTTGATCTCCGCGGTAGTACGTCGCCGCGGCAACGCACAAAATGGTCCCAATGCAGATCACGAGAAGACCCTGCAAGATCGGTTCCAGTCCCCAGGTAATGTCGAGCCCACGCCTGTGGGCATCGAACGAGTAGGCGATAACGAGCGCCAGGCACCATGTCACGACAACGGCCAGCAACAGCAACGAGCGTTTCCAAGGGTGCATCCACCGAATGATCGTCGCCAGCGCTCCGAGCAGTGCAACGCCTGTCAAACCCAGAGCCGCGCCGGGTAACGGATCTTCTGCTGCATAACGAATCGCCAAATGGGCTTCAACCCCCATGCGCTGATAGCCGCGTGAGAGCCCTTCTACTGCACAGACTTCTGTCAGCGCCAACGGCAGGAGCGCGATCGCCAGATCCAGCACGCCGTTCTCTTTCCACGCAAGCTCGTAACGAATGCGTGTGATCGGCTCCGTTCGATTTCGCCCGCACTCCGGGCACTTTGCGTGAATCGCCAGACCCTCAAGAGAATAACCGCACGGGCAGACGTCTTCGACGGTCCGTTCACCAACCACGCGCGCAACGCGGACCAGCGCAGTCATCCAGATAAAGCAAACCGGAAGCACGGCGAAACCGAATGCCGCCAGGACCATGGCGCAAATCGCGAGAAGAAGCCAAACCGCATTCACGGATCCCGGTTCGTCTGCGGATGGTCAAGGTATCCACAGAAACATAAACTCCGCAACCGATCGATTTCGCGAAGCGAACGGTCTTTCGACGATGAGGGAATCAGTCAGCGACTATTTTGATTCCACCCGCTTCGCGACAAACACGCCGTTGGGCTGCACGAATTTCGCCTCGTTGAACGCGCCGGCTTCGTCCGGCACAAACTGGATGGTAAAGCCCGGCAACGCGGTGATCCTGAAAGTGTTGTTCCGAGTTGGTTCAAGCTCGTACACGGGCTGACCCGGCAACGTCGCGGTCAGCGTCGAACCGGCGAGCGCGAACGTCACCGGCTGCGATTCGATGCGGAACTCACCCACTACTTTGGCGAGGTATTCCGCGCTGCGCAGTTGCTCATCGCCGAGGCGCTTGAACACAAAGGCCTCTTCGGTCGATTCCATCGGCGCCCGGAGCGCCACGATCTCTCCGTCCAAGCCCGTTTCGAAGATGATCTTGAACGATTCAAATGTTCGATCTTCTTCGTTCTTCTTACCGCTGAAAACGTCGTAGTGCCAGTGCTCCAGCGGTGTGACGATCCCGTTGTACGTGAACTGAAGACCAGGATCGCCCGAATTCTTGTCCATGGCGATCGCGATCACCCCGTAGCCGGGGTGCTCATACTGACCGGCGTAATCCGCCAGCGGATGGGAGGGATGCGTTCCCTGCTTGCGGGTGTCGGCGAGTTTGGACTTGGCCTGCTTGGCCTGTTCGCGTGCCGCGGCAAGTTTGGTAAGGGCGATGGCGTTCCAGTCCTTGGGCGTCGCGCCCGTCATGCGATCAAACGCGTGTCGCGCCACGATCTCGGGTAATCCCGTGCCGTTCAGGTTCGTAAGAACGACGACGCCGACATCCTCCTGTGGAAGAAACGCGACCATCGCCGAGAACCCATCGATATTTCCACCGTGATGCAGCCGACGGTTGCCGCGGTACGCATCCACAAACCAGCCCATGGCGTAGCCGACCGGAATGATCTCCGGAGTCTCGGGTGAACCATCTCCCATCGCCATCTGCGGCGTGTGCAGTTCCTTGAGAGTCGATTCCTTGATGAGCCGCTTGCCGCCAACGGCACCCGAACCCATATTCAGTTTTACCCAGTTGGCCATGTCGGTGACCGACGAATTGATCGAGCCCGCGGGACCCATCGTGGTGATATCGCGAAACTCCATGCGTTCCACGGCGTCGGTGTCCTCATCCTGTCGATAGCCGAGCGCGAAGTCGGAATCCTTCTGCGAGTCGGTGTTGTTGAGGGTGGTCCGCTTCATATCGAGCGGAATCAGGATTCGCTCGCGGATGTTTTCTTCCCACGATTTCCCGGTCAGTCGCTCTTCCATGTATCCGGCGGTCAGGAACATCAGGTTGTTGTATTGCCACGCGCCGCGCAGGTCCTTGTTGTTGGGCAGGAAAGCGAGTCGCCGCACCATGTCTTCACGCGTGCGGGGCGTGTTGCCGTACCACATCAGATCGTGGCGCGGCAGGCCCGAGCGGTGTGTCACCAGATCGCGGGGCGTGAGGCGCTCGGTCGCGACGGTATCGAAGAGCCGGAACTCGGGCAGGTAGTTGATAACAGGCTTGTCGAAGTCGAGTTTGCCATCGTCCGCCAGTTGGCCCATCACGAACGTGGTAAAGGCCTTGGTCGCGGAACCGATTGGAAAGAGCGTGTTCTCGGTCACGGGCAGTTTCTTGTCCACGTCGCGCATGCCGAAGCCCTTGGCGTACACCACCTCGTCGCCCTTGATGATCGCGACGGCCACACCCGGGACCTGTCTGGCCTCGCGCGCCTTCTCAACGAACTCGTCGAAACCCTCAAGCGATCCTGCGCTGGCGGCCTTGGCTTCGGGAGCCCGCTTCAGTTCGAACGGGATCGTGCCTCCGCCTTGCGTGAAGTTGCCGGAGATCACTTCGCCGTCGTCGCTGAATGATCCCGCGAAAACCGGATTCCCCGGCACGCCGCGGATGGCGAAGGTGGCCTTCGCGCCCTCAACCAGGATCTTTTCGAGAACCAGGTCTTTGGCCCCTTGCGCCGGGATGCTGATCGAGCCGGCATCGTTGCCGGTGAAGTTGAGTTTCACCTCAAGCGGGCTTCCGGGTATCTGGATCGCGCCTTCCCATCGGCCGGACAGATCGGATGGAGCCGCGATTTCGGCCGCCATGAGAGGAGAAACGGTCCAGTTGCCCGTCCCCGAAAGCACCAAGGCCAACATCCACAAGTTGAAAAAGCGGCTTTGCATGCAGTCTCCCTTGGAATCGAGTCCCGGGGTTTCACCGGCCTGGCAAATCACCCCTTACCCGCACAGAACTTGCACAGGAAGGGCCGGTGCAACGCATCGACCCTTCCGCAATAGAATAGTTTGGCTCTTAGAATCAGATGCCCTCCACGGAGAACCACATGAAACTCGCGCCGTTTGCTCTGCTCGCCATCGTCGGCCTTGCCGTTCCCGCCCTAGCCGGGGAAGATTCTCCCAAGCCGGCGGGGATTTCAGCAACGAAGACTTCGCCCGAAATCGAGGTCGGTTCGCTGACTGTCGGCGATAAGGCTCCGGCCCTGGCGATCAACAAGTGGGTAAAGGGTTCTCCCGTCACCTCGTTCATACCGGGACAGGTAACGGTGGTTGAGTTCTGGGCGACGTGGTGCGGCCCGTGCAAGGCGAGCATGCCCCACCTCTCCGAACTGCAGAAGGAATACAAGGACAAGGGCGTCACGATCATCGGCGTCACCAGCGTCGATCCACGCAACACGCTCGCGGGCGTCGAGAAGATGTCTGCCGAGAAAGGCGACACGATGGGCTACACCGTCGCGTGGGATCAGGACCGACAGACCAGCAACGCGTACATGGTCGCGGCGGCGCAGCCGGGCATTCCCACGGCCTTCATCGTCGACCAGACCGGAACGATCGCGTGGATCGGAAGCCCATTCAAGATGGACGAGCCGCTCGCGAAGATCGTGGCGGGCACGTGGGACGTTGCGGCGGCGCGGAGCGAGTTTGAGCCCATGCAGCAGGCGAACATCGGCTCGATGCGTTTCTCGATGGCCGCCAAGAAGAAAGATGCCGGCGCGATGCTTGAAAACGCTCGCAAGCTGGTCGAGGCCAAAGGCGGCGATGCCGAGACGATGAACTTTGTGGCGTGGACGATCGTCGATCCGGCGCGTGGGATCGACTTCAACTCGAACAAGAAACTGGCCGAACTGGCGCTGGATGCCGCGAAGCGCGCCAACGACGCGACCAACAACTCCGAGGCCGGCCTGCTCGATACGCTGGCATGGGCCTACTTCGCCACGGGCGACAAAGAGAACGCGATCGCGACCGAGAAGAAGGCGATCAGCCTTGCCAAGGAAGACGAAGTTCGCAAGGAACTCGAAGAGGCTCTTGTAAAGATGCAGAAGTAAGAACTGGACCTGATCACCAACCGAGCCCCGGAGCCTGCTCCGGGGCTTTTTCGTTGGGCCGGGCCGCTTTGTGCAACCGCACGAGAGCCTCGCGGAAATGCAGTGACAATGAACCCGATTCCACTGCTGGTGCTGCTTGGGCTGTCGGGTTCATTTGATGATCCGACGACGTCGGCCTCGCACCCGCGAGCGGGAGTGTGCGTTTCAGATGCGGGCCCGGAATACACCCAGCGCCCGCGTCTTTATGTTCGCGAGACGCAGCCCGAGCGACTGCTCCGCATCGGTGACGCAGCGCCGGCACTGGACGTTGCGGAATGGACAAGGCGCGGACCGGTCAAGCCGTTTCAGGCGGGAACCGCCTATGTGGTGGTGTTCGTGCCGTCCTCCACCGGACGCACCGATGCGCTCTTCGAATCGATCTCCAAACTCGCCGAGCACTTCGCCGAGCGTCCGGTGCGGGTGCTGGCGGTGGCGGGAGAAGAACGGAATATGAATCTTGAGTCGTGGCGACGGAAAGTCGAGACGATCTCGGACACAATTCGTTTTCCGCTGGCGTGGGACAACAGTGTGCGTTCGAGGACGGCGTACCTTGCCGCGGCGGGCGAGCTGCAGCCGACTACTGTCTTCGTGATCGACACGCAGGGCCGACTCGCGTGGTATGGCGCGCCCGGCGGCACGACGCCGATTCTCGAATCGATCCTCGCGGGGACGTGGAATCTGGAGACGACTCGCAAAGAGATCGAATCTCAGGAAGATCTAGCGTGGCTCCGCATCGAGACCATCCGGGCGCAGCGGGCGAAGGACATCGGGCGGATGATCAAGGCGGGTGAGCGGCTGACGACCGGCTTTGACGATCCGCCCTCGCTGGAGTTTGCAGAAGCGCTGCGCGATGACCTGATGCGGTTCGCGAGTGATCTGCTCGCGGCTGATTCCGCCTTCAATGTTGAAAAGGAACCCCGCTTGCGAGCGCTGTTGCTCGCTTCGGCGCAGCACGCGGCCAAGATCGACCACAACGACAAACCCCGGTCGCTCGCGTTGCTTGCACGGGCACAAGCGATCAACGGCGACAAGGCTAGGGCGTTGAGATCCGCCCGCAAGGCGCTCGAACTCGCGGAAGCCATGCAGCCACCGGATCGGGATTTGATCGATCAATTGACTCGCGATGTGGCGGAGTTCGGAACGCACTGAGAGGCGGACGAGGACGGCCTCGAACAAAGGGCGGGATCCGCCTACCGCCCGCTAGAACGGCTTTTTGGTCGGGTTCACAACCAGGTTGTCGCGTCCGAGGATGAACATGTCTGCAACTTCGATCGCCTCCGCGAAACTCTCGCGCGCTTTGGCGCCGTCCACTGCGCCCGCCAGCACTTGGCCTCGCTCGAGGTGCTCGACCGTCGGAATCGCATCACCGGTCACCAGCAGAGTAAAACGGGCGTCTTCGAGCAAAATGCCGCAGAGTCCCGGCGTCACGCCCGGCAACGGAAAGAGTGCGACGCGATCCGCCAGCCGATCGGGAGCGGCGCGGCACCGCTGCAGCACCGCGACATCGCGCGAAAGCACTTCCTTCAGAACCTGATCTTCCTCGTCGTCGGGGTTGAGTTCCTTCAGGCGCTGCGCGATCGGCACGCCCACACCCTCGCGCTCGGCTTCGGAAATCCACCATTCCGCGTTCGCGAATGCACCGATTCCGCGCCGGCAATCGCTCTTGAAACTGGTCAGGAAGACATCGGTAATCTGCGATGCCGCGAGATTGGCCCGCTCGGCAAGGCGGGCGCTCAGGATCTGCTCGGGCAGTCCGGGATCGATCAGAATCCGTTTGTTGCCGGCAACGACGAGCGTGGTTGTGGCGTGCCCGGTGCGCACCTGTCCCTTTTCGCCCCAGAGCGGGTGGGCGGGCAACGTACCGATGCTGATGACGCGCCATTCCATTGTCTATACCTCTCGCGCGTGACCGCTGGACCGAAGATCCTCGAGCGCAGGGTGGCGCTGGGCTTTTTTCTCGCGCAGTTTCTCGATGACCAATGGCGGAACCATCGCCGACAGGCCCGACAAATCCTCGCCCATGGCCGCGATCTGCTTGATGAGCGAACTGCTGGTGTATGCAAAGGTCTGACCCGCCACCACGAATGCCGTTTCCAGACCGGCGACCTCGCGGTTGGTGATGGCTTGTTGTACTTCGTACTGGAGATCGGAAAGGTTGCGCACTCCTCGAAGGAGTGCCGCGGCACCCGCCCGCCGGGCGAAATCGACCGTGAGGCCATCGAAGCCCTGCACGCTCACGACGGCACCCTCGGGCTCTTTTTTCACCAGTTCTTCCACCAGCACCCGTGTCATTTCCAGCCGTTCTGCGGCTGAAAACAACTGGTCTTTCGCGGGGTTTCGACCGACCGCGACGATGAGCTCGTCGAATAGCCTCCGACCCCGCTGGATGACATCGATGTGCCCGAAGGTAATCGGATCAAAACTGCCGGGATAGATCGCAAGATGCTTGCGAAGTGCCATGCGGGAAGGGTAGGAACCGGCGCGATATCTTGTTGCATGAATTCGAGGGAAGGGCACCCCCAAAGCAGCCGCGCACGACCTGTGCGCGTCGCCCTCTTCACCGACACGCTGGGCGACGTGAACGGGGTCTCGCGGTTCCTCAACGACATTGCCGACCACGCGCTCGAGCGCGATTTGCCTCTGCACATTCTGACCAGCACCCGCTTTGCGGTGCGCCCGATCCCAACGCTGCACAACACCCTGCCCCGGGCTGCGATCCGGCTTCCGGGGTATCCGGATCTTCAGATTGTGCTGCCGCCGGTGCGGAGGCTCTTGCAGCAAGTTCAAGCGATTCATCCCGACGTGATACATGTCAGCACACCCGGGCCGGTCGGCTTTGCGGGGCGCCTTATCGCCCGGCGGCTTGGAATCCCGCTCGCCGGCGTCTATCACACCGACTTGCCCTCCTACGTCGAGCACCTGTTTGACGACGAAGCGCTGACGCACCTGGCGGGCGGCGCGATGCGGCAGTTCTATCGGCCGTTTCGCATGGTCTTTTCGCGGAGTCATGAGTACAGCGAATCGCTTGCGCGGCTGGGAATTCATGCCTCCCGGCGTGTTGCGCTGCGTCCCGGCTTTAACACCGCACGCTTCCACCCGCGATACCGGGATGAGCGATGCTGGGCAGAATGCGGCATCCGAGCGTCGTCACTGAAGGTCCTGTACGTCGGGCGCGTGAGCGTCGAAAAGAACTTGCCATTGCTGACCGAGATCTGGAAACGAGTGCGAGCGCTCGCGCCAGGGCTCGATGCGAGCCTCGTGGTGATTGGTGATGGTCCGTACCGGGCGTCGATGGAGTCCACGCTCGCCGGCTCGAACGCGCATTTTCTTGGGTTCCGACACGGCGAAGAACTCTCTCGCCTGTACGCTTCCAGCGATGTGTTCGTATTTCCCTCCGTCACCGACACACTGGGGCAGGTGGTGCTTGAAAGCCAGGCCAGTGGCCTGCCCACCTTGGTGACCAATGTCGGAGGACCCAAGGAAGTCGTCATCCACGACAAGACCGGATACATCATTTCCGCCCGTGAACCGGCGGCGTGGGCGGAATGCATCGCCCGGCTGCTGCGCGATGCCGCGAGGCGGAGCGAGATGGGAAACGAGGCGCACCGGCACGCCTCGCAGTTTTCAATCGAGCGGTCCTTTTATCATTTCTGGCAATTGCACGAGCAGATACACGAAAGGAGCCTCGTTCCAAGTGCAGAAATCCCTTCGGGCTTCATCGAATCCAAGCCTCCGACGCCCGAAATGCCCGCCCCTTCCCGCGACCCCGAGTTGGATAGTGTTCCTGCGTGAATTCCCTCTACTTCATATTGCTCGTCGCCGGGTTTTCGTTTGTGCAGTGGCTGTTCAAGCATCTGGCGGCCCAGGCCGAGAAGCGGCGTCTCCAACAGGCGCAGCAGCGCCACGATCTCGAGATGCTCCGCACCGGACGCAACACCGAGGATTCAGAACCGGCAGCTCCGATCGATTCTCAGGCTCGGCGGCGCGAAGAACTGGCGGAACTGCGCCGGCGTGCGGCTGCGCGACGCGGGCCACGGACCGAGGCACAGCCGCCCCGGAGCTCCGGCGGTTCGAACACCGCAACGCCTCTCGAAATCCTTCTCGGGCTGCCCCCGGGAGCAACGACGGGCGGCACAGTTTCACCTTCTCGGGCACGTGCGCCTCGACCCGAAAAGCTCCGCGCCGCGCAGCAGCAATCGCAGGGGCAGTTTCAGGAGCAGGAACAGAGCGATCGGGAGGAAAAGCGTCGTCGTCAGGCGCAGCGGCTTCGAGCGGAAAAGGCCGCAGCAGACTTACGACGCAAGCAGGAACAGTTCGAATTGCGCGCCCAGACAGCACGGGCCGCACAGGCAAAGGAATTCGAGCAGCGGCTGCTGCGCGACTCCAAGGCGATCAGCGCTCGCGGGCCGCTCGGAACGATTGGCGTTGTGCCGCGGAATGCGGCGGAGTGGCGCCGGG
Source organism: Phycisphaeraceae bacterium (assembly GCA_019636565.1). GTDB lineage: Bacteria > Planctomycetota > Phycisphaerae > Phycisphaerales > UBA1924 > JAFEBO01. The sequence goes on along the minus strand of JAHBXG010000013.1, from coordinate 10,321 downwards.
CGATCGCGATGAACGAGGTGTTGGGCAAGCCGGTGTCGATGCGGTAAGCCCGGGGTCTAGCTGGCGAGCGCCGGGTAGTCGGTGTAGCCGCGGCTGAATTCAACGCCGGGGCCCGGATAGAACGTCTTCGCATCCCACGGCGTGAGCGGGGCCTCGAGCCGGAACCGCTCCACCAGATCCGGATTGGAAATAAAGGGCTTTCCGAAGGTCACGGCATCAAAATCGTCTTTCGCGATGCCCTGATCCGCTCTCTCCCGGGAATAACCCGTGTTCGCGATGAGCGCTCCGCTGAAAGCCGCACGGAACTTTGCAACCGGGATGTTGGGGCTACCGGCGGCGATGGAATCCGCGTCGGCCTCGCGTATCTCGAGGAACGCAAGCTCGAGCTTGTCGAGTTCTTCCGCGACGTACAAGTACGTTTCCAGAGGCGTTGAATCGGTGAACTCCGCAGACCAGCCGCTTGGACTGAGCCGCACTCCAACGCGGTCCGGCCCCCAAACGGCAACCAGCGCTTCGGCCGCTTCCAGCAGAAATGCCGCACGGTTCTGGATCGAACCACCGTACTGATCCGTGCGTGTGTTGCTCGAGTCACGAAGAAACTGTTCGAGCAGATAGGTGTTTGCAGCATGAAGTTGAACGCCATCGAAACCAGCCTTTTTGGCGTTCGCTGCCGCGGTCTCGTACTCGCGCACGATGCGTTCGATTTCATCGGTTTCCAAAGCGCGGGGCACGGGGTACGGCTCGCGCGAACCGTCCGGAAGCCGGCACATCCCCTTTGCAGCGATTGCACTCGGAGCGACCGGCGGCGCGCCGCCCGCCTGATAGGCATTGTGCGAAACGCGGCCGACGTGCCACAACTGGCAGATGATTTTTCCTCCCGCGCGATGCACGGCGTCGGTGACGAGTTTCCATCCCTCCACCTGTTCCGGCGAGTAGATTCCGGGCGTATTCGGATAGCCCTGGCCTTCCTGACTGATTTGCGTCGCCTCGGAGATGATCAGCCCCGCGCCCGCCCGCTGCGCGTAGTACGTCGCATTGAGTTCGTGCGGCACGAATCCGGCATTCGCGCGGCAGCGGGTCAATGGGGCCATCCACGCGCGGTTTGCGAGTTGCAGACTTCCGGCTCGAATCGGCGACAGGATGTTTGGATTGCTCATGGCTCTGTGGTTGCGCTGTACAAGAGTGGGCCCGACCGGCAGCCAATCGAAAAGGGAAGATGCCATTCAAGCCCGCGGATGACACGCTGTCGATGCTGCTGCGACATGTTGGTTTCGTCCGGTTCAGTGCATTTGGCACTTTCTCAATACCCGGGCATCGGACTTGACACCCGGCGCAATCCCGATACGCTGCTGGCGTCTTCGGTGCCCCTGGCGTTCACGCGCTGCGGGCAAAGAGGGAAGTGTGGTGAGGCCGCGTGGTTCAGAACCCCGGCCAATTCCACCGCGGACGCGCCGCCGTAACGGGACACGCCGCGACCCAGGGCACTTTTCCATTGGGAGAGTGCCGGCCACTGCGATCTTCGGGCCTACTCCGGCTCAAAGAAAAGCGGGAAGGCGGGTTGCGGATCGCCCGGAGCCGGAAGACCTGCCGAGAGACGCCTTGCGGGATGTTCCCGCGGGGCTGACTGGCGGCCCTCGCGAATCCGGGGCGGCTGGTGCGAGCGCCTCGGCGGCCCCCTGCCTCGGCACTCCCATCGGCTTCAACGCTTCGGACCAGGACCGAGTCTGCACGGCGTTCTGCCGCGCGCACTTGGTTCATCGCAATCGGCCGACCACTCCGTGGCCTTGGGGGCCTTCCCGCGCGTTTCGGGATGCACATGCCGCAGGCGCCCTCGCGGCAAGGAGTTGAAGATGGTCCGATTTCAGTCTCTTCGTGCCGCGGCTTCCGCGGGTGTCTTTGTTGTTGCCTCCGGCGCGCTCGCAAGCCCTTACGCCACAACCTGGTCGAATTACAACCCCGGTTCGAGTCCCAATTCGACATACGGCGACCCGAATGCCGCGCTCGGCTCGCCTACTCGCTACACGGGCGTGCATTTCGGGTACGAGGGCGCAGTCAATCCGTTCTTCTCGCCGTTCGATCCGCAGGACTTGGTCGCGATCTCGCCCGGCGGTTCGCTGACGCTCGCGTTCGATCACGATGTCTTCAACCGCCCGGAAAAACCGTACGGAATCGACTTCAATGTCTTCGGAAACTGGTTCTACGCCCTGAACGGAAACGTGGCCGATTTCAAGTTCGGGGCAGTCGGCGGCAGTATCGAAGTCTCCAAGGATGGGATTAATTGGTTTGCGGTGAACACCCGCGTGAGCGATGGGTTCGCAACGCTGGGCTACGTCGATATCTTCCAGACCGAGCAGGCGCCCGCCGGGAATATCCCGACCGACTTCACCAAGGCGGTCGATCCGAGTTTCAACCCAATCGGCAAGACGCTTGCCGAGATCATCGCCGGCTACAACGGCAGCGGCGGTGGCACAGGCGTCGACTTCGCCTCGACCGGCCTTGATTTCATCCGATTCGTCCGCATCAGCAACCCGGACACCAACAGCGCCAATCTCTACATCGACGGAATCGCGGCAATACCGACGCCTGTCACTGCATCGCTCTTCATCATCGCCAGTCTCATCGCGCCCCGCCGGAGGAGAGTTTGATCCGACGGGTTTCAATTTCGACTACGGCCCGCGCGAGAGCGTGGGTTGTGGCTTGGAGAGAGGACCGCAGGGCGGCAGATTTGCAGCGCGGCGGCGATGTCGTTGGCACGCGGCACTTTGCTTCTTTCGCTTTCTCTGCTGCTCTGCTGCTCCGCTGTTCTGCGGCCTTCGCGCAGGGCACTTTTCCCACCCTCGCGCTCGACCCCGCCCGCAGCGCAACCACGGCCCAGCCCTTCCCGTCGCTCGCGTCGCCGGCCTGGACCTGCAACAAGGACGAGAACAGCCGCACTATCACGTTTGTCGCCCGTGCCGGCGTAGCGGTCGGGCTTCACCTTGTTTACACCACGGGCTCAGTCATCGAGCCCGCTGGCACCACCTGGAAACTCTTCGCTATTTCGCGGCGAACCGGAGCCGTCGCCTGGTCGATACCGATCGATCCGCCGCAACTCGAGAGCACCGCCGCACCGGCGATCGATGAACGGGGTGGATCGGTCATCGTGTCGGGCGGGGTGTCCCTCTATTGCTCTTCGCTCTACACTCCCGCGCTCCGCTGGAGCACCGAACTCGACAACCCGATCGTCAACGCATCCCCGGTCATCGCTCGCACTTGGCGAGGAAGCGGTCGCCTGTTCATCACCGATTACGACGGCTTCGGCGACAGCGCTTCGCTTTATGCAATCAACCTCGATCCTGCTTCATCCGGCAATCCGCACCAGCCCGGTGACATCCTCTGGGCCGCGCCCATCGGAGCATCCTCGGGCAATTCCCCGGCGTACGACGCGAACACCGATCGCGCATATGTCTCTGCAGTCGGTCTCTACGCCTCGAATCCCGGCAAGATATTGGCGTTCCCCGCGCACGGCGGATCCGTGAATTCACCACCCGCGCCCATCTGGACCTTCACCAACCCGACATCCAATGGCTTCTTCGGCAGCGTGTCGATTGAGGCAACGGACGACGCGTTGTACGCTGCGACCTACGGCTTCTTCGGTGGCACGACTTCCGGCAATCTCGTCAAAGTACGCGCCAGTACGGGCGCGATGCTCTGGTCGGTCAACTGCAACCGGAGCGCTTCGGTTCCCATCCGCCTGCCCGGAAGCCGCCTCGCGCTCTCCACCGGCATCCAGGGTTTCGGTTCCGTTCCGGCGCTGCAGGTCTATTCGAATACACCGACTAGCGCATCGCTGCTCTGGTCCAGCCACACCCGCACGTGGTCCGATGCCAACCACAACGGCATCATCGACACCGGCGAGTTCACGCCCGCTGGCGGCTGGAACACCCAGCCCCTCTACTCCACCGCTACCAATCAACTCGCCGTCTGCGGCAACGACAACACCCTCCGCATCCTCGACGCCAATATCACGAGCGCTTCGTCGCCCTTTACCGTCGTGCAATCCGCCCTGAACATCAGCGGCTCGCCCGCCGTCGCGGGGAGCAACCTCTACGCGATCGGCACAGCCGGCCTCGTCGCCTTTGGCCCCGCCCCCGCGCTCGTGGACGTGAACTCCGACGGCATCTTCGACATCGAAGACCTCTACGCATGGGAGCAATCCCGAGGCAGCCGCGATGTGAACGGCGACGGCCAGATCACCAACGCCGATCGCGATCTCCTTTCTTCCCTCCTCCGCGCCGACGAGACGCAGGAACAGACGGAGGGAAGGCGATGAAAGGCACTCACCGCAGAGGCACAGAGACACAGAGAAGAGAAACTTTGTCGAAGACAATCGGTCTTTCTCGATCTCATCGTCTCACGCAATCTCTTCCCCTCCGTTCTTCTCGCCTTCCTCGGTGCCTCCGTGCCTCTGCGGTGAATGGATTCCCTTCTGCGTTCACTCTCATCGAACTCCTCATCACCATCGCGATCATCGCGCTGCTTCTCTCGATCCTCACCCCCACGCTCCGAACTACACTCGCCGCTTCGCGCACCGCCAAGTGCCTTTCCAACCAGCGCCAACTGGCCGTCGCCTGGTCGCTCTACGGCAACGATTTCCGCGATTTCGCCGTTCCCGCGGCATACTGGCAAACCCAGTTCATCGGCACCGGCCCCGTCATCTACTGGTTCGGCGCGGATTCACCAACCGCATCACCAACCAGTGGCACGCTTATGCCCTACCTGAGCACCGCCCGCGCCGAACGCTCCGCGCTCGAATGCCCCGAGCAACCCGCAGGCACCTACACGCCTCAAACACAAAACCTCAAAGTCTCCACGACCTACGGCTACAACGGCTACTACCTCTCGCCCGAGATGACTCCTGGCTGGGCCGGCGAAATCTCGTTCCGTCCGTGGCGTAAGGTATCGGACATCGTCGCTCCGTCGTCGCTGCTCGTCTTCGCCGACACGCTGCTTCCCGCACTGAATGCGACCACGCTGCCGCGAAGCACCGCACTTCTCGATCCGCCCCTGCTCTTCTCGCAATCGTCCGGCTGGCAGGCCAACAGCTCCCCCACCACCGCATTCCGTCACGGGCTCAAGCAGAAATCCGCCGCCGTCGCCCGCGCAGACACCAGCGCGCAGGCCGCACTCACCACCCCCGATCTTCTGAAGCGAGATTCCAAAGGCCGCTTCCTCGGCACCGGCAGCCTCTCCAGAGCCCCCGACCCCGGCTACGTCCCCGATTGGGAACAATGGCTTCGTTGATGTTCTTCATTTGGCGCTTTGGCCATTTGGCCCTTTGGACTTTTCCGTGCCCGTCAACCGCTGCATCTGCGCCAACGTCACCTTCACCGAGCTGAAAAAACTCGCCGACGCCGGCATCCGTGACCTCGACGAACTCTCCCGGCGCACCGGCTGCGGCACGGGCTGCGGGATGTGCATCCCGTACATTCGCGTGATGCTCGCAACCGGGCAAGCCGATCTGCCGGTCCTCACAAGCAAGCAGATCAACCAGATACTCGCGCCGCTTTCCTCGTCCTGATTTCCAGCGAGTGCCCAAAGAAAAACGGCCCGAGCCTTCGCCCGGGCCGTTCTGAATTCATTTTCTCAAGCCCACCAAGCCCCTTCTCACTCAGCCCCCGCTCATCGACGCCTCGATCTGCTTTTGCACCTTCTCGAGGTTGAACGAGCCGGGCGTCTGGCTCGGCGGAAACTCTTTCATCGTCATCAGAAACTTGCCCGCGAACTGCTGCATCGGAGCCAGAACAAAGACGCGTTCGAGGAACCAATCGTTGTATGTTGTTGCGTTGTGCTGCGCCTTCTCGAACGGATCGCGCCGCAGGTTGAACAGCAGCGGAACGCGCAGTTCGATGAACGGCTCGCGCCACACTTCGAACGCCTGCCCGCGATTCTCAAGAAAGACCGACTTCCACGCGTCGTACCGGATTGCGACGATCTGCCCATCGTCGTTCACATACATGAACTCGTGACGGGGACATTCCTTTTCTTCGCCGCTCAGATAGGGCAGCAGGTTGTACCCGTCGATGTAGTTCTTGTAGTGCCGACCGTTGAGATCGACGCCCGCCTTGAGCTTTTCTTTGATATCCGGCGTGCCCGCGGCCGCGGCAAACGTCGGCAGCCAGTCCTCGTGCGAAACGATGCCGTTCAGCGTTTCTCCGGCGGAAAAGTGCTTGGGCCAACGGATGAAGCAGGGCACGCGGTAGGCACCCTCCCAGTTGCTGTTCTTCTCGCTTCGGAACGGCGTGGTGCCCGCATCCGGCCAGGTGTTGTAGTGCGGCCCGTTGTCGGTGGAGTACATCACGATCGTGTTGTCGGCGATGCCCAGGTCGTCGATCAGTTTGAGCAGTTCGCCCACGTTCGCGTCGTGTTCGATCATCCCGTCGGTGTATTCGTCGTTGCCCTTGTGGCGATGCTCGGGGCGAACGTGTGTGCGGAAGTGCATGCGGGTGCCGTTCCACCAGCAGAAGAAGGGCTTGCCGGCCTTGACCTCGCGCGTGATGAAGTCCTTTGCCGCGGCAACCGTCTCGTCATCGATGGTTTCCATCCGCTTCTTGGTGAGCGGGCCGGTGTCCTTGATGGTCTGGCCGCCCTTGCCATCGGCCTTGCAGTGCAGCACGCCCCGAGGGCCGAAGACCTCCTTAAAGGTCTTGCCGTTGGCCATGATCATGTCGGCCGGGTAGTCCTCATTCTCCGGCTCCTCTTCGGCGTTGAGGTGGTAGAGATTGCCGAGGAATTCATCAAAGCCGTGCATGGTGGGCAGGTGCTCGTCGCGATCGCCCTGGTGGTTTTTTCCGAACTGACCCGTGGCGTAACCCAGCGACTTGAGCACCGTCGCCATCGTGACGTCGGTCTTCTGCCATCCTTCTGCGGCACCGGGAAGACCAACTTTGGTCATGCCTGTGCGAACCGGAACATTGCCCCCGATGAACGCGGCCCTGCCGGCCGTGCAACTCTGCTGGCCGTAGTAATCGGTGAACGCCAGCCCTTCCTTCGCGACCCGATCGATGTTGGGCGTCTTGTAGCCCATCATGCCCCGGTTGTTGTAGCTGATGTTCCACGTGCCGATGTCGTCGCCCCAGATGACCAGGATGTTTGGTTTCTTTTCCTGCGCCGCGGCAAGCGGGACGATGCCGAGCAGCACGAGCAGTAAGGCAACGACGTTCCTGAAATTCATGCGATCTCCTTCTTCTTTTGCTGATTCTGCGGGTCTCGGTTTCGAGCACGATCCGCTTCCACCTTGACCATGCCTCACGAAAGCCGAAGGCTTGTCGCGCGATGCCTCGCCCGGACCGCAGCCTACCGAACCCACATTCGATTTCAAGTCCAAGCAGCAAAAAAAACGGCCCGGGCATTTGCCCGGGCCGCGCTCAATATACCCTTGAACATCCGCGAAGCGGAAACTTAGATCTCTGCAGGCGTTCCCGCTCCGGGAATAGTCACTTCCGGTGCGCCCAGCGCCTCACTGGGAGATGCACCCAAAGCAGCCGCCGCGGCAGATGCCTCGGCGAGCATCTCTTCATCGTCTTCCTCGATCGGAGGCAGTTCGACGAGCGGACGCACCCGAATTTCCTGATATGGACGGAAGCCCGTGCCCGCCGGGATCAGGTGACCCAAGAGCACGTTCTCCTTCAGGCCGACCAGCGTGTCGGTCGCGCCGCGGAGAGACGCTTCGGTGAGCACCTTGGTGCTCTCCTGGAACGATGCACCCGACAGGAACGAATCGCTCGAGAGCGCCGCCTTGGTGATGCCCAGCAGCAGCGTGCGACCCGAAGCGGGGCGTGCACGCTTGGCCTTGGCGCCGTCCTTGCCGGCGGCCTCCGCCTTGCTGTTGGCTTCCTTGATCTCGTCCTTGCTCACAAGAGCGTTGAGCGGCAGATCGGTGCCACCCGGATCGCTCACGCGGTACATCTGCGCCATCTCTGCGTTCTTCAACTTGAAGTTGAACTTGTCGATGACTTCCTGCGGCAGAAGATCGGTATCGCCCGGGCTCTCAACCTTCACCTTGCGGAGCATGGAGGAGAGGATCAGTTCGATGTGCTTGTCGTTAATCACCACGCCCTGAGCGCGGTAGACGTTCTGCACCTCGTCGAGCATGTACGCCCAAAGCGCTTCCTCGCCCTTAATGCGGAGGATGTCGTGCGGGACCATCGGGCCGTCGGTGATCGGGTCACCGGCCGCGACAAAGTCGCCCGTGTGGACCAGCAACTGCTTGTCGCTCGGCACATGGTGGTCCTTCTCGATGCCCGAATCCGATACGACGCGGATGGTCATCTTGCCTTTGCGCTTGTCGGAGAAGATCTCGACCTTGCCCGAGATCTCGGCCATGAACGCCGGGTCCTTGGGCTTGCGGGCCTCGAAGATTTCCGTCACGCGGGGCAGACCACCCACGATGTCCTGGCTTGCCGCGGCCAACTTCGGCTGGCGGGCCAGCATCTGTCCGGCCTTGATCGCCTGACCGTCCTTCACTTCCAGACGCGCCTTGGCGGGGAGGAAGTGGAAGTCGAGGATGTTGCCGGTCGCGTCGAGGATGTTGATCGCCGGGTGCAGGTCGCCCTTGTGCTCGATCACGATCAGCGCCATGGCGCCGCCGCTCTCCTCTTCGCGGACCGTCTCGCCCAGTTCGATATCGACGAACTTGACGATGCCTTCCTTTTCGGCCAGGATCGGCGTGCGGTGCGGATCCCACTTGACCAGGATCTGACCCTTCTTTACATCGTCGCCCTGCTTGGCGTAGAGGAACGCGCCGTAAGGCACCTTGTACTTCTCGAGTTCACGCCCGGCCGAATCGAGCACCGCCAGTTCGGCGTTGCGCTTCAGCACGACGTTGGCATCGTGGCCGTCGTCGTCCTTCACCGGCACTTCGTTGCAGTCGCGCAGTTCCATTTTGCCCGGATTGAGCGCCAGGTACTGCGTTTCCTGAGCGGTACGCTGACCGATGCCGCCCGTGTGGAACGTTCGCATCGTCAACTGAGTACCCGGCTCGCCAATCGACTGAGCGGCGATGATGCCCACCGCCATGCCCGGCTCGACGAAGCGACCCGTCGACAGGTCCATGCCGTAGTCGAGCACCGAGCAGCCGAACCGGCTCTCGCTGGTGAGTGGCGAACGGACCATCACTTCCGTGATGCCCGCGTTCTCTAGACGCGTCGCGATCTCGGTCGTGACCAGCTCGTTCTCGTGGACCAGGACCTTGTCGGTCATGGGGTTGATGACCGCGTTGACCGAGACGCGCCCGATGATCTGCTCGGAGAGGGGCACATCGACCTGCTCGCCCTTGTAGAGGGCTCGCTTGAGGACGCCTCGCTTGGAGCCGCAGTCGAGCTCGCCCACGATGACGGACTGGGCGATATCACAGAGCTTGCGGGTGAGGTAGCCGGAGTCGGCCGTCTTAAGCGCGGTATCGGCCAGACCCTTTCGGGCGCCGTGCGTGGATGAGAAGTACTCGAGGATCGTGAGACCCTCGCGAAAGTTCGAGCGGATGGGCGTCTCGATGATCTCGCCCGAGGGCTTGGCCATGAGGCCTCGCATGCCGGCGAGCTGGAGCATCTGGGCGACGTTGCCTCGGGCACCCGAGTCGGACATGAGGTAGACGGGGTTGAGGTAGGGCTTGCCCTTCTTGGTCTCGATATCGACGTACTCGCCCGCCTCGTCACGGCGATCGTGCTTGAGGGTTTCGACGAGCTTCTTGGTGACCTGCTCGCGGCAGTGCGACCAGATATCGATCAGCTGGTTGTAGCGTTCGCGATCGGTGATGATGCCCTTGTCGAAGTTCTTCTCGACACGATCGACCTTCTTCTGCGACTCGTCGATGAGGGCGAGCTTCTCTTTCGGGATGCGGAGATCGGTGATGCCGAAGGAGAGGCCGGCGAGCGTCGAACGCTTGAAGCCGGTTTCCTTCATCTTGTCGAGCAGGTCGATCGTGCTCGGACGATCGGCGAAGAGGTACGCATCGTCGATCACGCGGGCGCAGCCCTTCTTGCCCAGCACGCAGTTGTAGAACGGCATGCCCTTGGCGAGAATGTCGGCGAAGACCACCCGGCCGGCCGTGGTGATGAGACGCTTGTTGGCGGGCATCTCCTTCACGCCGCCGCCCTGGTTCTCAACAACCTTGGTGAAGCCGTCGACACGGACGATGATGCGCTCGTGGACGCCGATCTTGTTCTGGTCGTACGCGAGCATGACCTCGCGCCGATCCTTGAACATCTTCAGTTCCTTCTCGGTCTTTTCGTCGGGCGCCTGGTACGTGAGGAAGTACACGCCCATGACGATGTCCTGCGAGGGC